>JAPKMP010000019.1 GCA_026645935.1 Candidatus Villigracilaceae bacterium
GGCTGAGGAAAGAGCGCAAAAAACCCTGCTCCAACAAGCTGCAATCCTGAACAATATCCCGGACATGGCATGGTTGAAAGACCTGGACAACCGGTATATTGCTGTCAATGAGCAGTTTCTAACTATCAGCGGTAAAACTGAGGAGGAAGTCATTGGGAAAACAGATAACGATGTCTGGGAGCAGCCCTATGCAGATTATTACCGGATGGATGATCTCGAGGTCATCCACACCGGCAAACGGAAGACCGTCGAAGAAAGACAGAGAGACAAATATGGCAGGGAATATTGGGTGGAAACGACAAAGACCCCGATCCGCAACGATCACGGCGAAGTGGTCGGCACGACAGGGATCGCGCGCGATATCACGGAAAGAAAACGGGCGGAATTGGAACGCGAACGGTTGATCTCAGAACTCGGCGCCAAAAATGCCGAATTGGAACGGTTTACCTATACGGTATCGCATGACCTAAAAGCGCCGCTTGTAACGATTAACGGATTTATCGGTTACATCGAACGGGATGGGCTGGCCGGCAATTTCGAATCGTTTCGAAACGACCTGGCGCGCATCCGTCAAGCCGTGAAAAAAATGCAAACCCTGCTTAACGACCTGCTTGAGTTATCCCGCATCGGGCGGATGATGAACGAGCCGGTGGAGGCGGAGTTTGCCGCCATCGTCCGCGACGCTCTTTCCATGCTCGACGGCCCGATCTTAGCCCGAAAAGTGCAAATCGAATTCCATGACGAAGGTCATAAAGTGATCGGGGATCGCACCCGGTTATTGGAAGTTGTGCAAAATCTTGTCGAGAATGCGATCAAATTCATGGGGAACCAACCCAATCCCGGCATCAAAATCGGTTCATTTCGCGATGAACACGAAAAACCGGTCTTTTTTGTGCAGGATAATGGCATGGGGATCGAACCTCAATACCAGGACCGCATCTTCGGTCTTTTCAACAAGCTGGATCCAAGCACCGAGGGCTCCGGGATCGGGCTCGCACTCGTAAAGCGCATTATCGAGGTCCATGATGGAGCGATATGGCTCGATTCGCAGCCCGGCAAGGGCACTACATTCTTTTTCACGCTCCCCGTCTCTGGATAAAATAAAAGGAGAAATCATGTGCGGACGTTTTACTCTTACCGTCGACCCGGCTGAAATCCAGGATGCCTTTGGGGATTTCACCTTCCCCACCCAGTTTGCCTCCCGGTATAACATCGCCCCCACACAGCCTGTCCTCGCCATCCCAAATGACGCAAAGAATAAAGCGGATTTTTTCATTTGGGGATTGATCCCATCATGGGCGAAAGACCCATCCATCGGGAACAAGCATATCAATGCGCGCGGCGAAACGCTTGCGGAAAAACCGTCGTTTCGTGGCGGATTCAAATACAAACGCTGCCTCATCCTTGCGGATGGATTTTATGAATGGAAATCCCCCGGCGGGGCGAAGACAAAAATCCCGTTCTTCATTCATATGAAGGATCGCAAACCGTTCGCGTTCGCCGGGTTATGGGATGAATGGCAGTCACCCGATGGCAGCCTGCGCACATGCACCATCATCACGACCGAGCCGAACGAGTTGATGTCCTCCTTGCATAACCGGATGCCCGTGATCCTGGATCCGAAGGATTACGACCTGTGGCTGGACCCGGCGCCTCAGACTCCCGATAAATTGACCCACCTCATCAAGCCCTTCCACGCCGACGCTATGTCCGCTTATCCTGTTTCAACGCTTGTCAATAAACCTATCAATGACCGCCCTGAATGCATCGTACCCGCATCGTAGAAAATGGATGCATTTCGATTTGCTCTCATCAGCCGCTTCCCTGCGCTTGGTTCACGAGATTATGTTTTATTCCTCATCGGTCAATTCGTATCCGTCATCGGCACATGGATGCAAGCGACAGCGCTCCCGTATCTTGCCTATCGCATCTCAGGCCGCCCGCTCGACCTGGGATTGATCGGTTTCGCAAACACCCTCCCCACATTGTTGTTCGCCCTTCCCGCTGGTGTCCTTGTCGAACGATTGGACAAGCGCAAGGCGGTTATTTTGCTCCAAGCCGTGATGTCGGTGCAGGCGTTTGGGTTGACCTTTCTTGCCTACAGCGGCCAGATTCAAATCTGGCAAATCCTCATCCTCGCATTCATCTACGGCTCCGCCATTGCGGTGGAAGTGACTGCGCGCCAAGCCATGCTGATAGAACTCGCCGGGAAGGAAGCCCTCCCGAGCGCGATCGCACTTCAAACCACGGCTTTCAATCTAGGCAGGGTGATCGGTCCATTATGCTCTGCCTGGCTGATCACCACTTTCAAAAATGAAGGCGCAGTCTTTCTTTCAAATGGCATTAGCTACATTTTCGTGATCATAGGGTTGTTCTTCGCGCGAACCCGTTATAAATTCGAAAAAGGCGCAGAAGCATCACAGGGGATGGGCAGGGAGTTCAGGGAAGGATTGCGATATATCCGATCCAATGCCGTGGTCATGTCCGCCATCTTGATGTCCGCCTTGCTGGGCTTCTTCGGCATTCCGCTCGTTCAACAACTCCCTGCCATTGCACGCGACATTCTTCAACCCATATTGACTACCGAAGCGGCGATCGCGGCTCGTACGAGCAACCTTTACACCGCCCAAGGCATAGGCGCGGTGGCCGCGGCATTCATGATGGCGTATTTTGCCACAGCCAACAAAGGGACCACCCTCCTGTGGGGACAGATATCATTCATCCTGCCAATCATCGCTCTTGGGCTCGTCACCGATAATTCACTGGCTTTCTTCCTGTTGATCTTTATCGGATGGGGGACCGTGGTGCAGCTCATCAGCATGAACACAATGATCCAGGTGCGCGTGCCGAACGAACTGCGCGGGCGCGTGTTCAGCGTCTATTTTTGGGGATTGCAGGGCGTGGCTCCCTTCGGCAGCCTCCTGATCGGGTGGATCGCCCAAACCTGGACGGTGCAAAACGCCATCATAACGGGTGGAATTGCCTGCCTGTTCGGGGTTGCTCTCGTCCAATTGATCTTTATGCGAAAAAACAATCCCGCGGATTAGGGATAACTAAGGGAATTCACAGCCCGCTTGACCGCGATTTTTTTGCCGTGATATTATGATAAATATGCAAAACGAATTCAAGGAAGACCCGCAGATTCCATCGAAGGAAACCCCCGCCCCGCAGCGCCGATCCGTTATTGCCAGGTGGATCGTCAATCTCATGGATATCGGGCTGGGCGAACCCCTAGTCAAACTTGGCACGAACCTGTTTTCGATCGTCGTGATCGTCTCGGTTGTTCTCCTGGCGCGGACGTTTTATCGTCAGGCGCAGGTAACATCCAATGAGGCCGACCAGCCGCCGGTCTCGATCGAAGCGGTGGTGCAGGAGAGTCCAGCCATTGATTCGGAGTCGCCTACTGGGGTGGGAATCAACCGCTCTGCGCAACTGCATACGAATATCCCAAGCCGGCCTCGAAACGAATTGACGATCTATACGGTTCAGGATGGCGATACTGTTTTCGGTATCGCGGAAAAATTCGGCTTGAAACCCGAGACGATTCTTTGGGGCAACTACAATACTTTGCTGGACGATCCGCACTCGCTGCAACCCGGCCAGGAGTTGAACATCCTGCCAGTGAATGGCGTGTATTGGGAATGGCTGGGCGGAATTCCATTTGGAGAGTGGGCACGTTTTTATGGCGTTTCGGCGGCGGACGTGATCGAATATCCCGGCAACAATATCGATCCAAATACGGTCGGCGATTATGAAAACGCAAATATCAAACCCGGCACATGGCTGATCATTCCCGGCGGGAAACGCGATTTTGTAAGTTGGAGCGCCCCCCTCGGTGTGACGCGGGAAAACCCCGCTTCGGCGCGCGTCCTTGGGGCGGGCGCCTGCGACCCGATCAGCGGCGGCGCGGTGGGATACGGGTATTTCATCTACCCGACCAACAAGCATTACTTATCCGGGTTCGATTTTTCGCCGCAGACCAACCATAATGGCCTGGATTTCGCCGGTCAGACAGGCGAGGCCGTTTACGCTTCGGATGCGGGCGTGATCGTCTATTCAGGATGGAACGATTACGGTTACGGCAACATGGCGATGATCGACCATGGCAACGGATTTCAATCCCTGTATGCCCACCTGAGCGCGATCAATGTGGGATGCGGCCAAAGCGTTGGGCAGGGCGAGGTGATCGGCGCCATCGGTTCGACGGGTCGATCGTCCGGTTCGCATTTGCATTTTGAGATCATGGCAGGTGTAAAAGTCAACCCCTGGGATTACCTCCCGCCGCCGTAAGGTTGATCCGGTTTTTCATCATGATGGAATTAATCTGAGGCCGTTTTATCCACAACTCTGAAGCCAATCTGCCAGTTGACAACGCCCTTTAAATTCGCTAAACTATACGCAAGACTACACGCAAGGGCAAACCATGGCAAAATCCTCTGTTCCCGCTCATATCAACGCTAAAACGTTGCTGCCAGCAGCCATCAACGGGTGGGAAATGTTCCTGCTCGACCAGGGACGCTCCCCCAATACCATCAAGGCTTTTCTCTCGGATGTGCGCCTGCTGACCAAATTTCTTCCACCCGATCAATCGATCGGCGCGGTAACAACCGAAGACCTAAATAGATTCTTCGAATGGATGGAAAAGGGTCGCGGCGTGGCTTGCAGTCCGAAGACACTCTCACGCCGGATCACCTCGGTAAAATCATTCTTTCGCTGGTTACATCAGCATGGCACGTTGAGTATCGACCCGGCTGAGAAAGTTTTGCAGCGCTCGGCCATCAGCCCGCTTCCGCAGGTCCTGACCGACGACGAATATGAAGCCGTGCTATTGGCAGCCGACCGTCAACGCCGCAACAAAAAGCCCGATGCGCGCCCCTATACGCTGGTGGCGCTTCTACTGAACACCGCCATCAAAAAAAGCGAGTGTCTTGGCATTCATGTCAATCATATCGAACTGAACAGCAAAAATGGCACTTTTTTATTCGTCCGCTATGCCAGCCCAGCAAACCGCTACAAGGAACGCAAGATCGAATTGAACGATGATTGGGTCGCCTCCTATAATGAGTATCTCACCCAATACCAGCCTGTCGATCAGGCATTCCCCTGGTCTCCGCGCCGCCTGGAATATTTGCTGGAAGATATCGGCGAAGAAGCAGGGTTGGAAAAACATCTCTCCTTCGACATGTGCCGGTGGACATCAGCCCTGCGTGATTACCAGAGCGGCATCGAGCCGGATAAGATCCGCCAGAAACTGGGCGTTTCAAAGATCCAATGGCGCGAGTTGTTCATCAAACTAAAACAATTGAACGGCGAAATAAAGTAAATCAAAATCCCCAGTTGATCACGACTGGGGATTTTCGTCCGCTTTCTCATGCGAGTGCTGAATGGAAAAATACAGCACATCACTCGTCGTATCTTTCAAACGGTGACGGTGTGCGGGGCGAAACCCAGGCACCCACACGATCTCGTCCCCGGCGCACACGAGGGGCCAGTGATCCCTCGCGCGCTGGGGTAATTTCTCATTAACAAAAAAGTCGGAGAGTTTTTGAGAATGCCCATCCATGCCCAACGGGGAAAATTGATCGCCTGGCTGGCGTGCCCGTATTTGAAACGCTGCGGGAAGTTTCGCCGCATCCAACCAGACCTGGAACTGGTCTTCGTTTTCTTCAGCCTGTTCCTTCGCCAGAGCCGGGAGTCTCCAACGTTCACAACTTACTTTCCAACCGCCCGCCAAAGAGATTTGCTCACCCAGCCCTATGGAAATTGGATTCTCATCCTGTAGTTGGGGCCACCTGTCGGAAGGCAGTTCAGCATGCGGCGCACAGATATGGATCAACCCCGCTTCACGGAACATTCGCAAACCCGCCTTCAGGTCGATCCGCGGGATGGTTGCTTCGGGTGAATTGACGAAGGCGCATGCCCGTTTCAGGGTTTGATAACCGATATCCACGCCCGGATGGAGGACCTGCATGGCGTGGCGAATCAAATTGCGTTGGAGTCCGATCGGCATGGAGGTCAGGCGAAGGATGTCGAAGGCAACGATCTCATCGTTTGCAGAAACTACAACATTTCCCCAGGCGTGCTCCAGCGTTTCCATCAAAAAGGCATAGTCGCCTTTCAAGGAATGGGACATCCTCAAAACGGTTTCCCGGAATTTTGGATTGTAGGTTTCAAGATTGGGAATCAGCAGATGGCGAATGCGATTGCGCTGAAAGTTCAACGACTCGTTGCTGGAGTCGTAACGCGGGCGCAAACCGTTCACTGCGCAAAACAAAACCGTCTCTTCACGCCACATATCGAGCAGTGGACGTACCACGGGAATATCAGGGTCGAACGATTTGATGACCGAGCGGTACGACATGCCCTTCAGCCCGGAAATCCCGCTCCCGCGCAGGAAGTGCATGAGAACCGTTTCGATCTGGTCATCGGCAGTATGACCGGTCGCAACTGCCTGTGCTTTTTGTTTGCGCGCCAGGTCGAAAAGAAAACGGTAACGAAGGGTCCGCGCGGCATCTTCGATGGATAATTTTTTCTCGTCTGCATACTTGCGTACGTCACCCGCCCCCATTTCAACAACGATACCAATCTTGGAAGCGGTCTTCTCAACCATGCTCGCATCATCGGCAGATTCCGGGCGGAGCTGATGGTCGAAATACGCAACAATCAGATGATAACCCGCCCGCCGCATCGTCTCCATGAGGCAAAGACTGTCCGGTCCGCCGGAAACGCCCGCAATGACGGGTCGATCTTTTACAAGACCGCATTCCTCCGTCAGAATCGATTCGATATTTGCAGGCATTTAGATTTGATAGAGTTCGACTAATACCCCGCCGGAGGATTCGGGATGAATGAAGGCATATTTCTTTCCATCTGCCGCCGTTCGTGCTTCTTCATTGATGAGGCGGATATTTTTGCCCTTCAGATGCACCATCATGGCTTCGATATCGTCCACTTCAAGACAGAGATGGTGCATGCCTTGTCCGCGTTTGGCGAGGTACTTGGCGATACCGGAATCATCGGTGGTCGGCATGACCAGTTCCACTTCGGCTCCAGCCAGGGGTAAAAACGCCACCTGCGATTTCTCCGCTGGCACATCCCGCAGTTCATGCAGCTCAATACCCAACGCATCGCGCCAGAATGCTAGCGACTTTTCCATATCTTCCACGACAACGGCTACATGGTTGATGGCTTTGATCTGAGGCATTCGCTCTCCAATTTTGATTTATGAAAGGATTCTACTTCGAGATACCTAACGCAATCGGCAAAGCGGACTTCGCCCACTCCGCATACATTTTGCCGGAAGGATGCAAACCATCTCCGGCCACCAGGGTTGGGTCTTCTTCTGCCATGCGTGAAACAGGCGTCACATCGACATAATGCGCGCCTGCTATTTGTGATTCCTCCAAATTGACCTGATTGAAAGCGTCGATTTCGCTGGCAATTTGCGTGGTATTTCGCCCAGCTGCAAAGGGCGTCACGCCCCAATCGGGGATGGAAAAGACGATAACGCGTTTTACGTCCCCCCCGGCATATTCGATGGCTTTATTAAGTAGAAAGACAAAGCCTTCACGATATTCTTCGATATCCCGTCCGCGATATTGGTTGTTGACCCCGATCAGCAACGAGACCATATCGTACGGCGGGGTGACATTCTCTGCTTGAATGCCTTGCCAGAGTTCGTCGGTCGTCCAGCCGGTGCGGGCGATGATCTTCACCTCGACGGTCAAGCCTTCATTGGCAAGCAATGCCGCAAGTTGATTTGGGAACCGTTCGGCTTCCTCCACACTTTCACCGATGGTATAGGAATCGCCCAACGCTAAATATCGAAGGTTCATCGAATTCTCCGGTACGGGAACTGGTTTGGTGGAACAACTGATGAGAAGCAGACAAAACAAGATCGCGAATTTCTTCACGAGCGCAAGTATATCAAAAGAAGATGGACGATGGTCTTAAATAGGCAAGGGCATGACTGTTGTCACGCCCTTGCTTTCAAAAGGAGGAGATATTGACCGATAAACGGTTTTTTTATCACCCAGAGCGGGTGCGGCGAATAAGACTATAAACGATCAATCCAGCCATAAGCGCAGCGGCTATCCATGCGGTGTTCACGACCATCGGGGCGGAAGTTTGCTTCACCGCGATTCCAATGAACGCCCAGACCATCACAGAGAGGTAACCCGCATCCCGGCGGGTGATCGCCATTGCCACACCCAGCACGGAGGCCACCACAAGCATGATGACAGCCCAGGCAGGGTCGGAAATGCCAAAGCCATTCCATTCGATGAGATACAGCCAGGCTGTGATGTTGGCAACGGTTGCAACCGTGATCCAGCCGAGATAAACGCTGATCGGAATATCCACAGACCAGCGCTCGGCTGCAGAGACTGGGAGCCGGTTCACATCCAAACGCAGGTAACTGGCGATGAGTAGTCCCAAAAGCAAAAGCATGACCAGCACACTCAGACCGAACTGGTTGTAGTGCCAGCAAAAAAGCCAGCCCGCATTGGCAAGCCCGCTCAGGGCGAAAAGGTAACCCAACCGCCGCAGCCTCGGGCTTTCCTTTTGGGAGGGTTGAAACTGATATATGGCGAACGCGATCCAGCCAATGAAAATCACACTCCAAATTGCGAAGACATACCCGGTAGGTACGAAATACACTGGAAAGCGGTCTGAAATCTCACCGGTGTTTTGCCCGTTGAGCGGCAGGGTTGAGGCAAGGACATTGACCGCCAAAGCGATCAGGACGGAAAACAAATTTGCGGATTGACGCAGAGTATCTTTCATGGAGAGATTCCTATCATTAACTGATGATACGCACCGTCCCGAAGGATTTGATCGAAGGCACGTTTATTTTGAGGGAACCTTCGGGATGTTCCCGTGAGTCATTAAGTGGTGCTGGACATGTTATGGAGAGTTACAGAGAGCGGACTTTCATCCAGAGCGCGGGCAGTTTGGCAACCTTGCCCAGGGCACTCAGGGAAGCACGACGGGAGAAGACGTCGTAATCGTTCTTTTCGATCTCATCGAGGATGCCGCAATAGAAGGTCGAGGCGGCGCCAATGGCAAGCTGCCCTTCGCGCTCGAGGAATTTCACGCCAGCCCAAGATTCGGCATACAGTTGGCGCGTCCGTTCAATTTGGAATTTCATGAACTGACGCCAATTATCGGTGACGCGACCTTCGGCGATGTCTTCTTCGCGGATGCCGTAGGTGATGAGTTCTTCGCGCGGCAGGTAAAGGCGACCGTTGAGATAATCCTCCCCCACATCGCGCAGGATGTTTGTCATTTGCAGAGCCACGCCTAGTTTGATGGCATAGGGTACGGCATCGTTGTTCTTGAAACCGACGATGTACATGCTCATCAACCCGACCGTGGAGGCGACGCCGTAACAATAGGTCGCGAGGTCGTCGAAGGTTTGATAACGACTCTGGGAAAGGTCGCGGGCGACGCCATCGATCAACTGCAAGGCGTAATGACGCGGGATATGGTATCGGGTGAGGGTATCTGCCCAGGCGGAGGCAACCAGGTCATCGGTCGAAGCGGAGGCGGTTTCGACCACTTTCCGCCAGTAATCCAGTTCAAAGTCGCGGTCTTTCTTCAATTCCACTTCATCCACAATATCATCCACGGTACGACAGAAGGCGTACAAGGCGCGGACGGCGGAGCGCTTTTCTTCCGGGAGCAAACCAGAGGCGAAATGAAATGATTTGCTATGCGCAGCCGTAATGACCTCTGCCTGCTTGTAGGCGGCACGCAGAGAAGCGTCTCCTGCCCAGTAGGAAAAGAAAGGTCGCGTGGACGGATGTGGAATATGCCCCGCGAGTGATAATAGTAGATTTTCCCAATTCGCATTTGCTTGCATGTTCTCTCTCCTTTTCATCGGCTGATATGAGCATTTTACAGAAAAAATCCGTTTTGTCAAGGTTTTGCAAATATATATTTTAAACCTTGACAAATATTAGACAACGTGTACAATACAGCCACTGACCCAAAAAGGAGAAAGTCTATGAAACCTACCGCTCTCGTGATCGGCGCTGGAATCGGTGGAATTGCCACCGCCGCCCGTCTTGCAAAAAATGGATATGACGTGACCGTGCTGGAAAAGGAATCCACCCCGGGCGGACGCTGTAATCAGATCGTTCGGGACGGGCACCGCTTCGACATTGGCCCGACCCTGTTTCTCATGCCCGAAATTTGGGAGGAAACCTTTGCCTCTCTCGGCGAAAAAATGAGCGACCACCTCGATTTGAAGCGCATCGACCCGACCTATAAAGTCCACTTCGACGACGGTCTGCGCCTTGAATTAACCTCAGACATCGGCAAGATGCAAACCCAGCTTGAAGCCGTGGACAAGACCGCCTTTACCGGTTTCCTCGGCTACATTGCTGAAGGTTCGAAGCATTACAAAATATCGGTTGAAAAATTCGTCGGTCGCAACTTCTACAATATCTTCGAATATTTCAGCCTCAAGAATTTACCGTTGATCTTTAACCTCAAAGCCTTGCAGAAGCACTACACCAACACCAGCCGCTTCTTCAAGGATGAACGCTTGAAGGCTGCCTTCACATTCCAGAATATGTATCTGGGACTCAGCCCTTACGACGCTCCCGCCACCTACTCCCTCTTGCAATACACCGAGTTGGCAGAAGGCGTGTGGTATCCCATGGGCGGGATGTACGCTGGTATTCAAGCATTGACCAAGGTTGCTGAAAAGCTCGGCGTGAAGTTTGTATATAACTCGCCGGTAAAAAAGATCAACGCTGGAAAGTTGAAAGTGGAAAGTGTCATCACCGCCGATGACAAGACTTACACCGCAGACATCTTTGTCGGCAACGCAGACCTGCCATACATCTACAAAGAACTTTTGCCCGATGCAAAAGAAGCCAAGAAGCTCGACGAAAAACTCTACACCTGCTCCACCATCATGTTCTACTGGGGCGTGGACAAGCAATATCCGCAGATCGCGCATCACAACGTTTTCCTCGGCGGTGATTACAAGGCTTCGTTCGACCAGATCTTCGAAGACCACACTCTGCCGGAAGTGCCTTCGTTCTACGTCCATGCGCCCGCCCGCACCGACGCTGCCGCCGCGCCCGAAGGACAGGAAACGTTGTACGTCCTCGTTCCTGTCGGTCACCTGGATGCCCGCAGTGAACAAGATTGGGACGCATTGGTGAACCGCGCGCGCGAAACCGTCTTCACCCGCATCGAAAAAGAGATGGGCATCACCGACCTCAAAGAGCATATCAAGTTCGAGATCGTGTACCAGCCCAAAGTCTGGAAGGAGCGCTTCAACCTCGAAAAGGGAGCCGCGTTCGGGCTCAGTCACAACTTCTGGCAGGTCGGTTATCTCCGCCCGCAGAATCGTCACGCCAAATACAAGAACATGTATTTCGCTGGCGCATCCACCCACCCCGGCACCGGACTGCCGATCGTCCTACTTTCGGCTCGTCTGACAACTGAGCGAATCCTCAAAGAAAAGGGTACAATAGCTGTGCAAAAAGTGGTTAAGCCAACTTTAAACCCTGCATAACGAGGAAAAAATGCTCAGCAAATCCCCTGCCTTCAACCTGAAAGCCGTATTGCACGAAACCGGTCTCGCTGCAGACACTCTCCGTGCCTGGGAACGCCGTTATGGACTCCCTGCCCCGCAACGCACGGCAGGCGGACACCGCTTGTACTCACAATACGACATCGAGACCATCAAATGGTTGATCGCACGCCAGACAGAAGGACTATCCATCTCCCGCGCCGTGGATCTGTGGAACGAACAAATCGCCTCCGGCTCGGACCCGCTGGCTGGCGCGGCCTCATCAGGGATTTTCCCCGCCCAAGCCGCCGCCCCCGACTCAAACCTCGAAGCCTTGCGTGACCAGTGGCTCGACGCCTGCCTGCGCTTCGATGAACCCCGCGCCGAGCAAACTCTCAATCAGGCGTTTTCAATGTATCCTGTCGAACTTGTTTGCACTGACCTGCTCCAGCGTGGAGTGGTGGAGATCGGCGCGAAGTGGTACGGGAACAGCGCCAGTGTACAGCAGGAGCATTTCGCATCCGCCCTCGCCATGCGCAGACTCGACTCACTCCTCTCCGCTGCCCCCGCTCCCACGCGAAATGGCACCGCGCTCATCGGCTGCGTCGCGGACGAGTGGCACGCCTTCACTCCCCTGCTTCTTTCTTTGCTTCTGCGCCGCCGCGGCTGGAATGTTGTCTATCTCGGTGCGAACGTTCCCAATGACCGCTTCGCTGAAACCGCCCAAGCCGTCAAAGCCGACCTCGTCATCCTCGTGGCGCAGACGCTTGTCGCTGCTGCTTCGCTCCAACTCGCCGCCCAGGGTCTCGCCGTGCAAAACGTCCGTGTAGCATACGGCGGACGCATCTTCAACCTGCATCCCTCACTCGCGGTGAAAATCCCCGCGCGGTTCCTGGGCGAAAGTATCGAAGTCTCGCTCCTCGAAGCGGAACGGTTGATTCAACATAAAAACATAAAGGTCTCTGAGACCATAAAAGCTCCCTCCCAGGAACATCTCGCCGCGCATCAGTCCTTCACCAGCAAACGCGCCGAGATCGAACTCACGCTCAAACAACTCGTCCCGTCGCTCACCGTCAGCCCAGGCGGATTGGAAACGGGCATCCAACATCTCGGAGACAACATCGCCGCCGCCCTGCAGCTTGGCGATGTAAGCTACGTCTCCGGAGAGATGGATTGGCTCAAAACCCTTCTTCAATCCCATAACCGCCCCGCCTCCGAACTGATCCACTTCATGCGGAGTTACGCACAAGCGGTGGATCGTCACATCAACGGCTCAGGCGGACCGATCAAGCGCTGGCTTGCAGATGAAGTTGTAAAACTCAGCGCATAGTAGTCATTGCGCCAAACAAGGAAAACATGAAATCAACAGACCGCACCTCGCTCGTCATATTCCCAATTTTGATCCTGATCGGCTGGCTTGTCGCGCTGGCAGGGAGTCAGGGAAGCGTCGCCCTTGGCGGCGTTCCCGTCTTCGCCATCGCGGTCGGACTGGCATTCCTAATTCAGTGGCTGGTGTTCATTCCCGCCTTCATCTTCCAGACCGAAAAATACTTCGACCTGACGGGAAGCATCACCTACATTACCGTAACTGGCGTCGCGCTTTGTTATAGCCGCTACAGCGTTCCGTTGGATGCGCGTTCGATTCTGCTTGCGGTGTTGGTCGTCGTTTGGGCGATCCGGCTTGGGACATTCCTCTTCAGCCGCATTCAAAAAGCGGGCAAGGACGACCGCTTCGACGAGTTGAAACCCTCCTTCTTCCGCTTCCTCAACGTGTGGACGATCCAAGGCTTGTGGGTCACGTTCACCCTTGCAGCCGCGCTGGTCGCCATCACCACCACAACACACAAAGATTTGGATATCTTCGCCTTCGTCGGTGTTATGGTCTGGCTCCTCGGCTTCATCATCGAGGTCGTTGCCGACGCGCAGAAAAGCCGCTTCAACGCCGACCCAGCCAACAAAGGCAAATTCATTCAAACCGGGTTGTGGTCCCGTTCGCGTCATCCCAACTACTTCGGCGAGATCGTTTTATGGATCGGCATCGCCATCATCGCATTGCCCGTCCTGCAAGGCTGGGCGTGGATCGCGCTGATCTCGCCGCTCTTCGTCGCGATCCTGCTTACGCGCATCAGCGGCATTCCCCTGCTCCAAAAGAAAGCCGACAGGAATTGGGGCGGTCAGGCGGATTATGAATCCTACAAAAAGAACACACCTGTGTTGATTCCCAAATTGTGGAAGTGAGGGAAGCCATGAACATCCTCAAGATCCTTCAAGTTGCCGCTGTCGTCCTCACCATCGTAACGGGACTTATCTCCCTGATCGCGCCGCGCAGTGTCTTTGGTTTTACGGGGCTTGAAGCCCCGGGTCCGCGCGGCATTTCTGAAATCCGCTCCATCCTTGGCGGAGTCTTTATCGGTCTTGGCATTGCGGTCTTCATCCTCGGCACTCAGCAAACCTACCAGATGCTCGGCATCACCTACCTCGCCATCGCTGTCGTGCGGCTCGTTTCGATATTTGTGGATAAAGCCTCCGAACGATCCAACTGGATCAGCCTCGCCGTTGAGATCGTCTTCGGCATACTGCTTATCCTTTAGTTTTCCCCACATAATTAAGGAACCGCCATGTTAATGGACACCCTGCGCTACGAATTACCGCCCGAAGGCATCACGCTATTGGGATACATCGTCCGGCGAATGCACAAGACCGAGTGGCTGGTCAAAGCCGCGAAAATGCTCGAAGCGAACGAGACCGCCAACACTCTCGAAGCGGTTGCAATGTATGCCGTCGCTTCCGCCACCTCGTTCGGACGCGCCTATTACCAGCCGAACTTCAACAATGTCGGCGAAGCTGTCAGCGAGCGCGACCCGTTCACAGGCGCAACCGTCTCGGCAAAATTGATCAGCAGTTCGCCCGCCTACCGTATCACATACTCCGCCGAAATGAGCAATAACGACATCTTCGAAGGCGCTGAAACCATCCTCGGAACCACCATCGGCTTGCGCGGTTTGGGTATGCCGGCCCCTTCCAACTTCACCTTCCGATCAAAAGCCTATGAAGCCGAATTGAAAGGCACACTCACCAGCGAACTGGCTCTTTCGCTTTTCGGCAATACCAAGATCCGCGCGTACGGCTCGCTCGATTTCAGCGACTCGGCTGGCAACAATGGTCATCTCGACCTGAACCGTCAGGGATATGTCACACTGCGCGTCAACGACAAGCCCGCCGTCACAAACGCCCTCGTCCGTGTGATATGGCTGGATGAACCGAAACCCGCTCCGCAAACGATATGACCGCGATCTGGTGGATTCGGCGCGACTTGCGGCTCGCGGATAACCCTGCGCTTCAAGCTGCGCTCGCAAAGGGTCCAGCGCTTCCGGTCTTTATCCTCGACCCGGCATTCGATGACTCATCTCCTCGCCGAAAGAGTTTCCTGTACGAAGGCTTATCTGCATTGGGGGGGGAACTGCGAAAGCGCAATTCATATCTCGTAATTCGTAAAGGAAAGCCAATTGACGCGCTGCGCGATCTCTTTGATGAAGTCAAAGCCGAGGCCATTTACGCCGAGGAGGATTTCACGCCCTACGCCCGCAAACGCGATGCACTGATCCAAAAACTCCTGCCGCTGAATCTGATTCAAGGTCAGACCGTACATCACCCCAAAAACATACTCAAGCAGGATGGCAGGCCCTACACAGTGTACACGCCATATTCCAAAGTGTGGAAGGCGCAGTTTGCGATGATAAAACTGCATCCTGCACCGGAGAATATCAACACACCCAGGGGAATCCGCTCAGAGCCGCTACCCGATTTCACACACAATCTGCTTTTTCCAGCAGGCGAAGCAGAGGCAATGCAACGCCTCGACCAGTTTACCAATTTACCAATCAGCAATTACTCAGACCACCGCAACCGCCTTGACCTCGACGGCACCTCCTCCCTCTCGCCGTACATCCGCTTTGGCATGGTTGGCTTGCGTCAAGCTGTCCACGCCTCACATGTTACGCATCACGCAGATTCTAAAGGCGCAGAAATCTGGCTCAACGAACTCATCTGGCGCGAGTTTTACATTCAAATTTTGCATCACTTCCCGCAGGTCGCAAAGACCGCCTTCAACCGCTCGCTGGCGAACATTCCGTGGCGGAACAAAACGTCAGAGTTCGAAGCGTGGAAGAGGGGCGAAACAGGCGTCCCGGTGGTGGATGCGGCGATGCGTCAACTCAAAGAGTCTGGTTGGATGCACAACCGCGCCCGCATGATCGTCGCATCCTTTCTCGTCAAAGATTTACTGATCGACTGGCGCTGGGGCGAAGCATGGTTCATGGAGAATTTACTCGACGGCGACATTGCTCCCAATAACGGCGGCTGGCAATGGACGGCGGGAACGGGAACCGACGCCGCGCCGTACTTCCGTATCTTCAATCCCGTGCTGCAATCGCAAAAGTTCGACCCGAACGGCGATTACATCCGCAAATGGGTGCCGGAACTGCGCGGATTGAACGCAAAACAAATCCATGCGCCGTGGGAATTCGATCTGAAGATTGCAGGATATCCAACCAGTCCGATCGTGAACCGGGACATTGTAAAAGAACAAACGTTGACGGCGTACAGCATTTCAAAAGGCAAGGCATGAAGCAAAACATTTCCCCCGAACTCGGTCGCGCCGCACTGCGCTCATTGATACAGGAAGGCTCGCCACTTGGTCCGCTAAAGGTGATGGCAAAATACGTTGGGCGTTTCTTCCAAATTCCGATTCCCGGCTTTCGCCCGTATGTGGTCTTCGGTCCCGAAGCGGCGCGAAAAGTGTTGGTGACCGATAGAAACAAATTGTTGTGGCGCAACACCGACCCGGTGACCGACCTGCTACGGCGCGGCGTGCTGGTGACCGACGGCGAAGAGCACGATCGCTACCGCAGTTTGATGGAAACTCCGTTTCATCCATCGCAGTTATCGAAATACAATGAGATGATGATTCAACAGACCGAACGCGTTATATCCACCTGGCAGGACGGTCAGACCGTGGATATGCTGGTCGAAGGGCGTAAGATCGCCCTGCTCATCATCATGCAGACTTTATTCAATAAAGACGCGTGGAATGACATTTCAAAGATATGGAATCCGATCCTCAAGACCATTCAATACATCTCACCGGGGGCATGGATCCTTTGGCGAAAGATGCCGAGGTTGGGATATGGAAGGTCGTTGAAGGTGATCGATAATTATATGTATGGAATCATTGATGAAAGAAGGAAAGACGAAAGAAAGACAAACGATTTTCTACAACATTTGATCGACGCCGGGTTGAGCGATGACAACATCCGCGACCAGATGTTGACCATGCTCATCGCCGGGCACGATACATCCACCGCTTTGTTCGCATGGACATTTGCCCTGCTCGGTCAACACCCTGAAATCCATGAAAAAGTGATACAGGAAATTGACCGTGCAGAAGGTAAATATCAATTGCTGGATAACGTCATCAAAGAGTCGCTGCGGTTGTATCCGCCCATTCACATTGGCAACCGCCGGGTGGCAGAGGAAATTGAATTTGCGGAGGGCAAAATCCCTGCCGAAGAGCGCATGTTCTACTCCATCTACCTCACCCATCGCGACCCGGAAATTTGGGAGAATGCTGAGCAGTTCTGCCCGGAACGTTTCGCCCACGGACGGAAAACTCCGCCAATGAGCTATATTCCGTTCGGTGGTGGTCCGCGGGCATGCATCGGCGCGGCGTTCGGTCAGGTCGAAGCGCGACTCGTCCTCGCTCACCTGCTCAAGAACTTTCGCTTTGAATTTACCGGTCACCCCATCCACGCGCACATGGGCGCAACATTGGAACCCAGACCGGGCGTACTGATGAAGGTTTTCCGTAGGTCGCGCTCGGAGCGTGATGAATAAACGGAATAACACACATGGCACGCTGTAAGCGTGCTCTTTAAACCATCATGACTTACTTTGGTTTTCTCTTACGCTTTCTCGTAATCCCCATCCTTGTCTTTCTCGCCATCGCATGGTGGGACAATAAAAACAACCGCCCGACATTAGGCTTCAAGAATGGCAAAGCGGTATGGATTGGTATTCTCATTCACATCATCCTTGCGGTGGCATACACAACACCGTGGGACAACTATCTGGTTGCCACCGGTGTTTGGTATTACAACCCAGACCTCGTGACCGGCATCGTGATCGGTTATGTGCCCATCGAAGAATATACCTTCTTTGTGCTGGAAACAATCCTTGCCGGTTTATGGTGGTGGTTCCTCGCACGGCGCATCCCCGAACCGACAAACGAGTTCAAGCCCAGTAAAACCGGACGCATAATTTCGTTTGGTGTTCTGTTCGTCCTCTGGGTCATCTTCACCTACCTGTTCTTCTTTGGTGGCGTCGATCTGACCTATCTCTCCATCATTCTGTTCTGGGCGCTGCCTGCCATCTTCCCGCAAATGCTTTTTGGCGCTGATATCCTTTGGCATTATCGCAAGCTGGTCTTCACTGCGATCTTTGTCCCTGGGTTATATCTGTCGTTTATGGATATCATCGCGCTCACAGACACCACCTGGTCAATCTCCAGGCAACAGACCACCGGTATCCTCTCCTTCAATATCCTGCCATTGGAAGAAGTCCTTTTCTTTTTCATCACCAACGTACTTATCGGTTTTGGAATGACGCTGTTGCTATCAATAATTGGCGTAAAACGCTTCGATGATTGGAAAACAAACAAATTCCGGGGCTTTCCTGCATAGCACTGATACAACAACCAGCATATAATGGAACATCTTTCCCGTAAAACATCATTGTCCAAAATGCAAAAGCGAGGATGTTATGAACGAGCAGGCGAAAAAAGCTCAAACCCTTCTTTCACTCCATAACAACGGAAGACTGTTGATACTACCCAATGTCTGGAATCCCATCGGCGCACGAATGCTTCAGGCGAAAGGTTATTCCCCCGTTGCGACGGCCAGCGCAGCCATCGCCAAGTCTCTTGGCTATGGCGATGGAGAACAGATCAAATTGAGCACGATGCTGGAAATGGTCGCCCGCATAGTCCGCAGCGTTGAAATTCCCGTCACTGCGGATTTTGAGGCGGGATATTCCAGTTCCATTGAAGGTCTTCAGCAGAATATATCCCTGCTTCTCGATACCGGCGCTGTGGGCATCAATTTCGAAGACAGCTTCGATCACAGCTCGCGGCTCCGCCCCGTCCCTGAACAAGTGGAGCGCATCAAAGCTGTCCGCGAAGCAGCGTCTCGGAAGGGAATCCACCTCGTCGTCAACGCCAGAGCCGATAGCTTCTTCGCCGAAGGGTTCTCCACCGACGAAGAACGAATCGAAGATGTCATCACCCGTTCGAATGCCTACATCCAGGCTGGGGCGGATTGCGTTTACCCCATCGGGCGCGGCGACAGGGAAACACTCTCCATCTTACGGAATCGCATCTCCGCTCCAATCAATGTGTTGGCTTCAACAAAGACAGCCAGCCTGAAAGAGCTGCAAGAACTCGGCATTAATCGCGTAAGTTATGGTCCGTCCGTCTTTCGATCCCTGCTTGCAAAAATGTCGGATATGTATGATGAAATAAAGGGCATGGGGAGCAACGATATCGTCATGAACGGGCTTTGGAGCGGCGCAGACGTCAAACCTTTCCTGATCCCTGGAAGGGAATGAGGAACTTATCACCGAATCTTGGTGTTATTTGGAGCACAGGAGTCGGGGATTGATTATTTAGGTAATTAAAATTTCGAATTATAGGGGACAGTGCGTCAATAAACGCATACATTCTCGTTGTTTTCATATTTACCCCAAAGGTCATATATCAGGGCAATGTTCTTTTTCAGAGTGAATTGCCACAAAATCAGAAACCTGGTTCGATGCCGCTGAGGCAGATCAATTGCAGCTTTTGTTGATTCCAATGTAACTTTTTCGGTTGATATGTGTAATGTTGATTAGAGATAGGCAGATGCTTACATTCCACAAGATCTATGAGCGATATTCCAGGGATGTCTATCGCTATTCCTTCTGGCTTTCAGGAAGCGCGGAGGATGCCGACGATATTACCTCTGAAACCTTCATTCGCGCCTGGGTGGGGCGCGATAAAATCCGCACGGAAACGGTCAAGGCATTTCTCCTGGCAATCGCCCGGAACTTGTATTTGAACCAAAGACGACGCGAGAAACGCCACGTGGATTTAAGTTCCGAGCATGTCGATCCGCATCCCGGTCCCGACCATCAAGTTGAATCCCGTCAGGAGTTGGAGCGCGCCATGAATACCTTGCGGTCGTTGAATGAGGTCGACCGGACAGCGTTCCTGTTACGGGTACAACACGAATTGCCCTATGAAGAGATCGCCCGCATCCTGCAATTACCACCAACTACAGTCAAAGTGAAGATACATCGAACAAGATTGAAACTGGCCGCCCGAGAGATTGGAGAAACAAATGAAGGAAAAAATTCCCCAACACCTGATTCTTGACTTATTGCCTCTTTATCTTTCTGATGAAGTGAGCGACGAGACTCGGAATCTGATCGAAGAATATCTAAAGACGGACCCCCAATTGGCAACTCTCGCAAAGCAGGCGAAGATTGCGACATCCTTGCAGGAGATCCCTGCGCCAACCAATAAGGAGACTGAAATGGAAGCGTTCAAGAAGGCAAGAAAACTCATGATCCAACACAATGTTTTTCTGGGACTGGCTGTATTTTCCACGTTATTCGCAGTTCCGGGCACAATCTCACTACGAGATGAAGATCCACTCGCACCGTTTCTGTTTTTCGGTGTGGCGATCATTTTCTGGATCGCTTTCTTCATCGTGAACAGGAAACTCGGCGAATAACGACTCAAGGATAAAAAGGCGGCTGCCTGAAGCAGCCGCCTTTTTGTGGAGCCATTCCTATTGACAATAATAATCCTATATAGTACCATTCCTATTATATACTATAAATTAGCGATATATAAAAAATGCTCTATACAATTCTCAAATACGTTCACATCGTTTCAGCCATTGCGGCACTTGGGGTAAATATCACCTACCCTTTATGGTTTTTCCGCACCCGAAATCAAAGAGAAGCACTTGTCTTCACGCTCCGGACGATAAAAATCATCGACGAATGGATCGCAGTACCTGCTTACGTCCTTCTTTTACCATCCGGGTGGTGGCTTGCCGCCATTGCGGGCTGGCCATTGACCACACCCTGGATATTCATCTCGCTCGTTTTATATACCCTTCTTTCTATTGTCGGGCTGGCAATCTTCACCCCTGCCCTCAAAAAACAAATAAAAACTGCTGAAATTGAAGGGTGTGACACAGCCAATTACAAAAAAATCGCACATCGCACAAATACCATAAGCATTGCCTTAAACATCGTGGTTCTGGTAATTATCTTCTTGATGATCGCCAAACCTGCGTTTTAATTTTTGGGATCGTCCCTCGGCACGATTTGCTTAAACCTCCACCATTGATTTGCCCCAGGTAATTTCATGCAAAACAACCAAACTCGGAAAGCACGCCGTCCACGAAGGATCATTTCCGTCCTTTCGGGCAACGCGATTCAGATTGTCGGGACTGTTCTAGGCTCTTTATTGTTGTGGTTCAGTATGCAACCGGTCGATACGGGTGTGCGCACGCCTGCAATGGTTGGAGGTTATCTGCTAATATATTTTAATTCACATTCCTTGACGCACTTTATAATCGGAAGACTGATCGGCATAGACTTCAAACACTATTCGATCGGGGGTTCATCTCACGCTTCATCTTATCTCCCCGTCCTAAGAAGCATATTTGAACGTCTTCCATTTTTTTCAGCACATACCGACCCTTCATCCATGAAAAAAGCGTCGCGATATGCGAAAGCATTGATGTTTGCCGCAGGTATCGCAGGCACTGTCACTTTCTGCACTTTTGCATCGTTTTTGGCATACCGCGCGGAAGTACCGGGTGGATCCACGTTGTTGATCTTCAACATGATCTGGCAATTAAGTTCGATCATCGCTGAAACGCGGCCATCCGGTGATCTCGGAAAAGCGTACCAAGCCATTCGGAATGAATAGGAGTGTTAGCCATGCCGCTCTCGCACGCAATTCTCGGTTTTTTAGAATTTCGCCCGCTGACCGGATACGACCTCAAAAAATACTTCGACCAATCCATTGCGCATTTTTGGTCTGCTACAAAAAGTCATATCTACCAGGCACTCGAAAAACTCGAGAAGGATGGACTGGTCTCATCACAAATAATCCCCCAGGAAGGCAAACCAAATCGAAGGGAATATCAAATTACCGAAACAGGGCGCGCCGAACTGCGCCGCTGGCTGACCTCGCCATTGCCACCTGGACAACTCCGTGAAGGCTGGTTGATTCAGGTGTTCTTTTCCCATAAAAGTTCAAATGAAGAAATCGTGACACTGCTGGAAGCGCGGAGGAAAACGATAGGCGAAAGATTGGATATCTATCGCACCGTCGTGCAGGATGTTATCACCCAGAACGCAGAAAGGGTTGGGGTCGAACGCGCCAAACAATTGTGGCAGATCACTCTCGATCATGGAATTGACTATTACGAGTTTGAAATCGACTGGCTCGAAAAAGTGATCGATCGTGTAAACACGCTGCCGCATTGATATAAGATCCTATCGATTACATCAGCAGGACCATCATAGGGTTGCCAGTCGCTGAATACCCAACCATGATTGATAATAGCGTAACTTTTCAAAAGGACATTCACAATGCCACAAATCGATAAATTGAGTGCCCGTGAACAGGAAGTGGTAAAACTACTTCTGCAAGGCAAAAGCAACAAGTTGATTGCCTGGTCTCTCGGCATTTCAGACCGCACGGTTGAATTTCATCTGAAGAATATTTACGCCAAGTTTCAAGTAAGCTCCAGGGTTGAGTTGATTTTAGAACTGGGCAAAGCCGCAGGTGAGCTGGAATCCAAAAACCTAGGGTATTCCACAGTTGTTGACATCATGGAAAGCGCCGAAAATGGAGGTAGGCTCGATTCACAGATGGGTCTAGCCGCATCTCTCAGAGCAACCGTCTCTATAATAGTTAAGGAGCTATTCATGAAAATACTAATGAAAAATCCCAGCGCTTTTCTTCCACCGGTACTGTCGTTTGCCGCTCTTGTCACTTTAATTGCCCATGTGGCTATCTCCGGATTTGCCCCCCAGGCAGATGAAGGAACTGCCGCACATATATGGCAAATCTTAATGGCTGCACAGTTACCAATTATTGCAATATTCATTTTTAAATGGTTGCCCAAAAAGCCAATACAGGCTTTGGCAGTATTGGCTTTACAAGGTGGTGCCGCCCTTGCGGCGCTTGCTCCGGTTGTTTTGCTCAAATTTTAGAATGATTTCCTGATAGAAGCGCACCCTATCAGCTATCCAAAGAAATTGGAATGGGCTCAAGTGCATATCAGACCCAACCTTTTGTGATTTCCGCGCTGATACGGAAGTCTAACTATGATATCAGAAGATTCATTGATGGGTTTTCCATAACCAAATATTAACCTTGACTCTCCCATTGTGGGAGAGTTTATGATTGGCGGTGAAAGTCACTAGATTCAAGGTCTTGAAATAGGAAGAAAATATGAATTACTGAATCTCGGTGGTTCCAGCGGATTTCAGACCCAACCTTTTGACCCTGATTCGGGCATTAATTCAAGGAGAAGAATACCAGACGATGGCAATTGATCGTTCCCTCAATAGACTCGGTCGACAGGGCTTTAATCGAGCCGAGACCGATGGGAAGTCATGTAATGTGCTGCTGATGACCGGTTGGCATTGAAACCTGATTCTCTCTTGAGATTGAGCCAGCCGGATACAGACCGGTTGATTGCTGAAATCTGATTTGTTAACCAAGATAAATATCGAAAGGGAAATCATGACGATATCCGAAGATAACCTTGATATTGATGAATTCTGGGAGTATTCCGATCCTGCCGTGAGTGAGGAACGTTTTCGCGCCGCGTTGGATGCAACGCAGGGAGATCTACGGTTGGAATTGCTCACGCAAATTGCACGCACCTTCTCCCTCCGTGGGCGATTTGATGAAGCCCACGAGGTCTTGAACGATGTGGAGAAACAACTCTCAAATGCGGGAGCGCGTCCAAAGGTGCGCTATCTGCTTGAGCGCGGCCGGACCTTCAACTCAAACGGCGAAAAGGAAAAGGCGCGTGACCTCTTCATCGGGGCATGGGTGCAGGCGCGGAAAGCGCAGTTGGAAGGTCTTGCCGTGGACGCGGCGCACATGGTTGCCATCACATATTCGGGCAGCGCCGAAGCCGTTGATTGGAATCAACGCGGATTGACGATCGCGCGCGGCTCGCGGGACCCGAAAGCCAAAGGCTTGATCCCTGCCATGCTCAATAACAGCGCGTGGGATTTGCACCAAATGGGACGCTTTGAAGAAGCCCTGTCGTTATTCGAGGAGGCGCAGGTTGAATGGACCTCGCGCGGCAAGCCTGAACGAATCCAAATTGCAAAATGGTCGGTAGCGCGCTGCCTGCGTTCTCTAAAGCGGTATGACGAAGCGTTGGCTATCCAGCGCGCCCTCGAAACTGAGCATAAAGAGGCAGGCACCACGGATGGATACGTTTTTGAGGAAATTGCGGAAAACCTTGCCTTGCTGGGTAGGAACGAGGAAGCAATATCATACTTTGAACTGGCATATTTGGAACTCGGCAAGGATGAATGGTTCGTAAAGAACGAACCGGAACGACTCGCAAATTTGAAAATGCGCGCCGGTCATTAGCGCATCGGCATCAGCGTGTGGCTGCTTTTTCGGAGGGTGAAACAGCCTCGAACGGGGACTCGAGGCGGGTTTGACGTGTCGGCATCCCTTTGTTTGGATGTCAGTTCTCCTCCCGGAACCAAAACCCGGATCAATTCGTATTTGAGGACTGCAAAGTAACTACCTTTTCAATCTCATGGACACTTGTAAATGAAAGGTTCAGTGATTAGGATGAAGATGGACCTCCTGCCTATTATTGTGCTCGCCATTTTTCTGTCGTCCTGTGTGCCTGGATCGGATCAATCTGCACAGGTGGTAACGATTGTATCGGACACATTGACTCAAACCGCTTCTCCCGCCGGTGCGACTGCTGTTTCCACACCCTTGGGTTTTCCCATCGCTCTGGCTACTTACAAAAGCTCTAGCTTGGGCATCCAGTTCAGTTACCCTGAAGTCTGGTATTTGAATGAATTCGCCGACAGCAAGGATATTTTTGGCGTGCCAACGCTGGTTCCGTCCATCCTGTTGACCTCCTTCGAGCCTGCCAATCCTCCCCACAAATTGGAATGGACCGAACAAACCATCAGCATGCAATTTCGCGGTCAGCCCATTGGGACGCGCCCCAATTCATTTGAAAATTGGCTGGAAATCCACAAGCAGGCTGCCCTTGCCAATCAATTGACAATTTCTTTGGAAGAACGTTTCTTGATCGCAAATCAGCCAGCCGTGCATCTAATCCTTGTTTCTGGAGCAGGCGGCATCATCCACCAGGTATTGACCATTTTGAACAATACCGAATTCGAAATAAACGTCGAGGGGAATTATGACCTGGCGAAACCTGTTTTAGACTCGTTACAGCCTATTTCGTCTGGCGCTCTCAAACCGCCCGATAGTGAGTTTCCCGCCGCGGGGATCTGCGGGGACGCACAGGGCGATCCTGTAAATATTGTGCTGGGAGTCGCCGCGGACGGCTTGCCGAAGGCAGGACGTTGTATTGCAATCAATCCTACACTGCGAATCAAATTGATCAACCAGTCCGACGGTCCGCTTAACACAGAATTCGCGGAATTTAATATCGACCTGTCAGTGGGCGGAGAAGTGTTGTTGGATAAACCTGTGGGTGATTATCTGGCATTGGGCGTTCATCATCTGCCTTTTGGACCTGAACTGTGGGTGAAGATAATCCCGATACCCACAGTTACACCAATCCCTCCTGTTGCCACCATGCCGGGGCCTTTCAGGAACTATTCCAATACCGAAGCGGGCTATTCGCTCACAATCCCGCCTGGTTGGAATGTGGATGAACACGGGCTTTCCAACCCGAACAGGGAGGTCATATTTTACCCGGGCTATGCCGAATCCTTCGTTACATACTTAAGCATCAGCCTGGATTTTCGAACAAAAAACGAGATAGAAGATTTTTACGCCCAAAACGTGCCGGATGCTTTTCTTGAAAATACCGTACTCAACGGTTATCCCGGAATCAAATACACCTACAACTGGGGGCGCGTGGAGTATTTCATCCCATATCAGGATCGGCTCTTCCTGATCTTTACCGACAGACCCGGCGACGGAAACGTTCAGCAGATGTTGGGGAGTATCAAATTTACACCTGTCGCCATTACCATCGAAGCCACCATGGCGGACAATGGCAAGACCTTTGTCATGAATGTAGGGGATAGCCTCAGACTCAACCTTGATTTGAGCTATGGCTGGTCCGCATTTTCGATCAGTAACCCTGCTGTACTCGCAGGCGCACAGGATCGTCTTTTTGCTTTGGAAGCCGGAACCGCCACTTTGACCACGACTGGCAATCCTGAATGCCTGAACTTCACGCCTCCATGTGGAATGCCGTCGATTCTTTATTCGATCATAGTAATCGTTCAGTAGATGTTATGGCAACGACGGGAAATAGCCATTGCTGAAAAGGCTGGCATGTAATATCCATATGACCGAAAGGAAAATTAACTATGATTGGTCAACAAAAATCATCGAAGGAATTCCCTGATAACAACTTTCCAAGACACTTCTCGAATCCGATCATGGGTGGGGCGATTGGCTTCGGTGTTGGCTTCATTGTTGTAGGATTGATCTCAATATTGATAACTTTCGTAGAATCCCAGAGTGAATACGCGGGATATTCCCTTGTCTCTTTGCACTCGGCAATTGCCATCTCTCTGCAAAGCGCAGTCGGCGGCGGGATTGGCGGCGCGTTTTTGGGTTGGAGTCTGCCATTGCGGCAAAGGCTCTCGGCAGCCCTGGCAACTGCGTTGGGAATCGGGCTGGGAGAATTACTTACAATATATCTATCTGTCAGGATCGGAAAACAATTTTTCGCGGGCGATATGCTTTTGGGAAGTCTTGTAATACGCTCCATATTAGTTGGCGCGCTGGTGGGAACGTTTATTTGCCTGGTTGGGAAAAGGTGGAAATTTATGGGCCAATTTGCCTTTTTTGGCATAACAGGCTTCACAATCTACCATCTCTTTATCTACTGGCTTACTCTCACCATCCCGATTTCTACATTCGGCGGGAATTTAGCCATACAAGCCCTTATGATGAGCGTGGCAAATGGGATAGGCGGCATGATCGTAGGCGCATGTATCGGTATTCCCTTCATAAAAAGCATAGTTTCTGAACAGAGAATATGATCAGTAATTTTATTTCCGCACATTCGTATTTTGGATTTTTGTGAAGCACAAACTGCATAAGTAGATTTTGCGAAAATTGCTAATCGTTGCCGTCCCTGTATTTTGATCGTAGCGCACCGATCATGCGGCCTGCAAAATGCGATTGATCACGAGCTATTAAGAACCAGCGACAAATCAAAGAATTAATCATTGTCATTTTCACTCAGGAGACATCATGTCCGACTTGAAATCTTCAACCGAACTTCCCATGACTTCAGGCTTCATGGAAGCAAGCGGTGCGCAAATCTATTACGAATGGACCGGATCGGGAAATCCGCTCGTCTTTCTCCACGCTGGCGGATTAGACCTGCGAATGTGGGATGAACATTTCAAGTTTTTTTCATCCTCATATCGTGTCGTTCGATACGATATCCCCGCTTGCGGGCGATCCACAGTCCCTACCGAGCCTTTCACCGACGCAGGTGTGCTTCGAGCGCTTCTTATCCACTTGGGTATTGAAAAGACTTGCCTGATAGGAGAATCACTCGGCGGGCGGATCGCGATCGACTTTGCTCTTGAATATCCCGAGATGGCCAAAGGATTGATTCTCTCTGGTCCCGGGCTGGGCGGTTACGAATGGTCCAAAGAGTACACAGATCAAATCGGAAAAATCTTTTCCTTTGCCGAGAAGGGCGATGCGCTCGGAGCAACGGAAGAATGGTTGAAACACCCTCACCTGCTTCCTGCCATGAGCAATCCAAGCCTTCGGGATCGGATTCGGCAGATGAATTTGGATAACGCCAAACTTTGGGTGCAGAGGCTGCCTGAACGTCCACTCGAGCCGCCTGCGATTAAGAGATTGAAGGAAATATCCATCCCAACACAAATCATTGTAGGCGCTCTGGACGTGCCGGATATTCATACAATATGCGATCTCCTGGCATCAAATATTTCCGGCGCGGAGAAGGTCGTAATTCAAGATGCTGGACACCTGGCAAGCATGGAAAAACCCGAAAAATTCAGCGAACGGGCACATCAGTTTCTGAGAAGGATTTTCTGATCGAAGGAGAAAGGGAAAATGTTGATCAAAGATTTTATTAACTACCTGCTTAGACCCGAATATATTCATGACAAAGATCCGAACGGAAGATTACAGAGCGCCTGGGACACCTTTCGCATCTGGTCTCTCACTTTCTTGATAAGCTTATTCGGAGTTCCAATTAGCTTATTGATCTCGAACCTGTTTGGCGTCTCATTCGCGGACCACGCCGGTTACGAGTATGCGGCTGATCGCACCATGCTGCAGGTCATTTGGGGAGCGATATTATTTTTCCCCATCTGGGAGGAAATGGTTTTCCGAATCGGTCTTCGAATCAGTCGAATCAACTTGAGCGTTGGGGTGGCTTTCGCCGCAATATATTTTGCCAGGCTGATTATGATTGTATTGGAAATTCCCCGCCCTTCATGGTTGTTTTCTCCGGGTACCATAGTTGGAATAATTTCGATCGTCGTCCCTGCGCTCGTGGCAACCATGATCATCTGGCGGTTCCTATCTTTGATTGGCGATGAGCGACTGGCATCCTTTTATCAGCGGAGGTTTGGTATTGTCTTCTACCTGCCTTTGTTGACGTTCGCATTATTACACGCCTTGAATTACGAGAAGGAACTCTGGATCCTTGCCCCATTGATCACAATTCCGCAATTATTCCTGGCTGCCGGGTTTGGCTATATAAGAATGAAATATGGACTGCGGTGGAGCGTCTTTATGCACATTCTCAATAATGCCTTTTCATTCCTGCCAGCCTTGATCCTCGAAGAACTTTCGTCTGCCATATTGAATCGATTTGTTCAAGGAGATTTCACAGCCATCAGTGAATTGTCAGGCAGCGATGCAGTTCTTTACTTTGTCTTCACTGTTGTGTGGTCGATATTGTTGATGGTCATATTCCTGAGTCTGGTCAGCCTGATCTGGGAGTGGGCGCGTGCAGGGAGTGAACGTAATAAATATGCCCTTATCTCTTCAACTCTCAACTGCCTCCTGCCAGGGCTGGGACAGTTGTACAACCATCAGGAACAGAAAGGCAAGACTCTGGTTGGCTCATTTTTGATCCTATCGTTGACGGTTTCTGCTGTTTTCTCCGTTCCCGCCAGTTACTCTTCGATGGAACGTATTCTGGCATTGGGAACTGTAACTTTTGCGCTTTATTTGGTAATGTACCTTTATGCCGTCATAGATTCATGGATTGTCGGATTACGACTGGACAAAGCCGCGATGGGAAGAAAAAATCGCGGAGACTTCATTACCTCCGCACTAAGGGAGCCGGTTAATGTGAGTTCCCAATCCAAATCCATTCGTGATCCGGCTCAACTGACCGGAGCTGTCATTGGCTTGCTCCTCGGGTGGGGAATCGCGCTGACTATCATCTCGAATGGGCTTTTATACAAACCATTTGCGATTGCTGCCGGTGTAATTGGCGGTATGCTGATCGGTTGGTTGATCTGGTTTGCTCTGGTTAGGCGTCCAATCCGGTAGCGATTTTCTGAGACCGGTTTCAGCATAGGATAAGTACGAAAGGAGAATCGACCGTGAAAATCTATGACTTCGGACCGGATCGCGGTGTAAGGATCGAAAAGTTCGATAGCGAATTCATTTTCTCGAAGATCGTCCGCTTCAATGCGGAGACAAAAGTGAGCTGCTTTTACCTCAACCCAAATGGAATTGTTGGATATCACCAGGCTGTCACTCCGCAACTCTTTTTGGTGGTACAGGGAAATGGTTGGGTGAGAGGCGATATTTCCGGGAGAATTCCGATTGTTCAATATCAAGCTGCGTTCTGGGAGGAAAATGAATGGCATGAGGCTGGCACAGAAACAGGAATTACGGCAATTGTGGTCGAGGGCGAGACGCTGAATCCCTCCGAGTATATGCAAATCAACCAGGATGGTTCGTGACCCCATTGTTGGGTGCTTCTTCGTTCAACACGAAGGAAGGTAATCATGAAAATTCAAGGTGATCAAGATAATGCAGAAATCCGTTTTCAGCGGCTACAAGGATGACCCGGTCACTACCCTTGTTGAGGAGACAAGGATCATGGATCTATGAAAAAAATAATTTTGACGCTGGTTATGATTCTGCTGACTGTCGCATGTTCATCAAATGCGACTGACCAGCAGTTGAACGAAAACGATCCACGGACTTTTTTAGCAGGTACAATCGAGGCATTGTCGCAGCAACCGCCCGCCACTATTACGCAACCATCTCCCATTGTCTTAGGCACAGAAGTTGTAACATTGACATCAACGGCGCCATCCGCGTTCCCAACCACGTTGCCGATACCAACGCCCCTGTCCTCCGACATTTTTTCAAGTCCAATTCAATTTGACGCCAATGGAACCTACAAGGATATTTTGGTTGACGATATCCCTGCGGGGGGTACCAAGGCGTTCTCCATCAATGCGATGAAGGGGCAGATTATGTCTGTCTCAACTTGGCGGCAGGACGGGACGGAAAACTACCTTCCTCAGATCCGAATCCTGGGAGTGAGTGGAAGCACCTTATGTCCCACTGCCAACCGGCAATGCTTGTTCTGGCGGGGCGTTTTACCCTCCACACAGAATTATTTTGTGATCTTTACCGCCGACCCAAACTGGGGAGCGGCAGGCTTTATGATGCGGGTCGCCGTCAATGCGCCTGGAACAGACAGGCAATACTTCCAATACAGGAACAAAACAACCGGCGTTTTACTGACATACAACGACGCTTTTGCTCCAACGGGTGGTTTTCTTGACGGGTATATTTCGACAGGCGCATATAAAATTCGACCCGAATTAATTTTACACCTGATAGATACAAAGACATTCGAGAATACAAATCTCAGCGCGGTTTACTTGACCATTGGCTCAACAAAGGACGCTCAGGTTGTCAGCGCATGTTTGAACACGGATTGGGATGGCATGGCAGAACAGGTTGTAGGAAAAGAAGTCATAAATGGCTATGAATTCTTTCATACAGAAAGGGACGGCATCGCTTCAGGTCATTATGGTGAGCAGGAGAATTATCGCATGGTATATGGCGGCTTCTGCTATGAAGTGATCTACCATATCCATTCTGTAAATATCGGAAACTTTTCCCCTGGCGCAATGGTCGTTGAATTCGATCGGAAAACCATCCTTCAAGAACTGAACGAAATTTTTTCTTCATTCAGAATCGATTGACTCTGATGAAAGAAAGAATGAGTCAGATTTGGGCGGAAACTCCCAGGGGTTTCCGGTTCAAAAAGATGATTTGGCAAACCTTGAAAACAGTATGAAGTGATTCAGCACGAAATTGCATAAGCGCTGAAAGAGCAAAAACGACACGCAATAGATTTTTCAAACCCAAGTCTGCCCCATCATGATCACATATTTCCACGTAATAAAGGCTTTGGAATATCTGCTGGATCAAGCGGGAGAACTTCAATGGCGAGACTGGCTCCGCGCGGATATTGAGTTATGGCAGTCGGAAAACGATGCCTCTCATCACCTGAATGCCTATGGAGGAATGGGCTCCTTGAACGATCTCTGGATCAGTACCTGGAATGGTCGCGTCCTTTCAGAATCACAGAAGTCATGGATAAACGAAACACTGTCTCTCTTCAGACATCTGGCATTTCAAACGGCGCAATGCCTGAAAAAGAAAAATGGGGGTGTTTTCAGCCGTATCGCAGTCAACAAAGTTTTGCGAACCGCGCGGGGGAATTTACATCTGGATGGGTGGCGTTGCCTGAATTGCGGTTATCTTGAAACGCAGGTTGACGGAGTTGAAAGGTTTCTGGCAAAAGAAGTATTGCCGGGAGAAATTTCCCGGGCAAAGACCGAAAGCGATTTGATCTCCATCGTGGAGATGGGCTTTTCAAGCCAACTTTCGGAGATTCAGAAAATGCGGGAGCAGGTCAATGCTCAGGTTGTAGAAAGCGGAATCACGGTTACAGAACGCAATGTCTGGATGCGTCCCTGCCCCCACTGCGGCAGCAACAATACGGAAGTATGCCATTGGCTAAGGATAAGGCGCCGATTCGCCCTCGTGGTAAAACCATTAGGTATTCGTTTTCCCGGCTAGATTATTGTAATAATAAATAGTACAATTAATCACAAGGGTTGCTGGGAGGGCACCATGAAACTTAGAAACTGCGCCTTCATAATGGCCACCGTTCTGTTTGGCATCGGTCTGGTCGCCGCTGCACCTTATGCGCCCATACCACAGGTACCAGACCCAACACCGCCCGATAACACAGTCAAACTCATCTTCATCCATCATTCCACCGGGAGAAATTGGCTTGCTGACGAGTACGGCGGCCTCGGAAAAACTCTTGCCCAGAATAACTATTTTGTGAGCGATGCGAACTACGGTTGGGGTCCCGATGCCATCGGCGACCGCACCGACATTCCCGATTGGCCGGAATGGTTCGCCAGTAATAACTCGCCCATCTACATGGACGCCTTGTTCAATGAAAGTAACCAACATGTCCCCTACTCTCGCACGCTGGCAGATCCGGGCGGCGAGAATGAGATCATCATGTTCAAGTCCTGCTTCCCGAACTCCGCGCTCGAAGGCAGTCCGAACGACCCGCCCGGAACCTATGAAGAATTATCGGTTTCAGGCGCGAAATATGTCTACAACACCATCCTTCAATTCTTTGCCACGCGCCCTGATAAACTCTTCATCGTCATCACCGCCCCCCCACTTTCGGATGACACCAACGCCGAAAACGCACGCGCCTTCAACAACTGGCTGGTGAATGATTGGCTGGATGAAAACAATTACACCCTAAATAACATCGCAGTCTTCGATTTCTATAATATCCTAACCGACCCAAACGCACATCACCGCTTCCACAACGGACAGGTCGAACACATCGCTGCTTCGAGCAACACACTGTATTATCCCTCCGGCGATGACCATCCCTCCGAAGAAGGCAGCCGCAAAGCCACCGAAGAATTCGTCCCGTTACTGAATATCTACTATCATCACTGGAAGGAAAACGCACCAGCCGGACCCATCCAGCCGATTCAACCAGACTCAGCGCCTCTATCACCGACCTTGAGCCTGATCGCCGGATTCGAAAGCGGAGAGCCGCCTTGGGAAGCCTTCCACGACGAGACCACTTCTTCAACGATGGTCTGTCAGTTCGAAGCAGATACGGGGCGAAATGGTAATTCCCTCCTTCTGAATTTCAATCTCACGCCCAACAGTTGGGGAACTTGTGCCCGCTTTTTTGAAACTTCACAAAACTGGAGCGCCGCGGAGGGCATCTCATTCTATGCCAGCGCAGGAGCGGCGGGCTCAACCTTCGATATTGACCTATATGCAGGTCCGAACGAAAACCGCGAAACTTATCTTGCCACCCTCACAGCCTCCAGCGAATGGACACGCTTCGATCTGCGCTGGGACGACTTCCAGCGCGCATCCTGGGAAGAGAATGCAGGCACCCCATTCGCAAAGCAGGGCGAAGTCGCGGGAATCGCCTTCGGCTTTGGCGCGCCAGCCGATACGCTCAATGCTGGAACCCTGCGCGTGGATGATCTCAGCCTGTTAAGCACTGAACCGGAGCTGCCACCCGAACCGGTATCAGAGGATCCGGAACCGGCCGCAAAGAATCCTTTTTTCTGCTTTGGAGTATTGATCCTGCCGCTGGCGGCAGTATTACCGTCATTGAAAAAGATAAAAAGACCCACATAAATCTTTAGTGTCGCGACACGCCGCACCAATATCATTTCACGTCTGCCGAATCCCGGCGTGAAAGCAAGGAGGCAGTAAGATGAAGAGACCTCATTGGTTTAAGGCACTATCGTACATCACGGCTTTGCTCATTCTCGCAACGGGGACGGGTTCATGCACACAGCAACTTGAAAGCTCACCCAATATCTGGATCGATTCGCCTGTGGATGGCGCTCCCATTCCATCCGGCACGACTGTCACTGTCGCCTCACATGCTTATGCGCGTCAGGGAATTGCGGAAGTCGTCCTCTCCATTAACGGTGAAGCCTATCGGCGCGACGTACCACAATCGCCGGGAGAAACATACGTGCAGCTCAACCAGGATTGGCAGCCACCCGCAGATGGCGCATATGCCATTCAAGTGCAAGCCTACGACAGCACAGGGCAGACAAGCAACATCGCATCGATCACCGTCCGTGTGGGAGAAGCGCAAACTGATATTACTCCCGTCCCGGTCACTGGCGAAGAAACCCTGACCCTCGCACCCACTACTACAGCAACGCCGACCCCGCCTCAGGGGGCTGTCATTCAATTCTGGGCAGATCCGGTTCAAATCGCGGCAGGAACATGCACGACGATCCGTTGGCATGTGGAAAACGCGTCGCGAGTCATGTTCGGCGGCATCGATCAGGACTTCGATGGTTCCTATCAAGATTGCCTGTGCGAAAGTACGCGCTACACGCTGACCGTCGTTCAATTGGACGGCACAGAAATCAAACAGCGCGTGGACATCACTGTGACGGGCGTGTGCGAGACACCCACCTCACCGCCACCCGCACAAGATACCACTCCACCGCCAGTCCCCTCCCCCGCTGTCCCTGCGAATGGATTGGCGTTATCGTGTCGATCAAACCTAAATCTAGCATGGCAGCCGGCAAGCGACCCAAGTGGTATCTCAGCCTATTACGTCAAGTTGGAAATGCAGGTCACGCAAAACAATTGGCAATCGGCTGGCGGTTACGGTCCGCTCACCGATAAGCAGGTGGATGTCAGCGTGCAATGCGGCGTGCAATATCGCTGGATGGTACGCGCACAGGACGGAGCCGGAAATACCGGCGATTGGTCTGCGCCTTCATATTTTTCTATCAACATCAATTGAGAGGCGGAGGCAGTCATGAACAATAGATCTTCTCAAGATGCCACGGTCGTTTCACATCATGGACATGGCGGGAAGAAATTCCCGACCCTGCTCGGTTGTCTTGCGTCGTTGGGTTTGTGTGTCATCCTCGTCTTTGCATCGCTTGGCGGGTATTATGTTGTAACTTCCACCGGCGAAGCAGGGATACTGGTCTTGATCCATGAGCCGCAAAATGGAGAGACGATTGAAATGAGTCAACCCGTCACAGTACAGGCTGTGGCAAGTGACTCGCGCAATATCACGCGCATCGAATTCTGGGTGGATGGTGTCTTGCTAGAATCAGAAACCAGCAGTGTGCCCGATGGTATCTCTTCATTCCCGTTGCTCACAGAATGGCAGGCAGAATCGCCAGGCTCGCATACCATCACCGTGCGCGCTTTCAACTCGCTCGGTTTTCGCGCGCAGGCATCCGTTTATGTGGAAGCAAGCGAATTGACTGACAGCGACAATGACGGCGTCGCAGATGAAAACGACGCATGTCCCGCCGAGTTCGGCATGGACCTTTCAAGCGGCTGTCCGGACCACGACTTCGATGGTGTTCCTGATTCCACTGATGCCTGCCCCGATACTGCAGGTCTGCAAGATGCCAGCGGATGCCCAACTGTAACGGATACCGACCTTGACGGTGACGGCACACCCGATACCGATGACCTTTGCCCCGTAGAACCCGGCTCCTCCTTAACCGATGGCTGCCCGGACACCGACGGCGATCTCGTCGCTGATGCCGATGATCTTTGCCCCATAGAACCCGGCCTGGATGAAAGCGGCTGTCCTGTCCCGGAGGGGGTCATCGGCGATGATTTGCCGCCGGTTGAGGAATCAAGCGTCGCACCGGAAAGAGGCGTAAATGACCGCGACGGCGACGGCGCATCGGATGATGTCGATCCCTGTCCCGATGAAGCGGGCACACTCGAAAACGATTTCTGCCCACCACCAGCGGGCGATCCCGCTCCTGCCGATGCCGGTCCGATGCTCGAAATTCCGGATTTTCTTTTTGGCGAAGCGATCATTCCCGCCTTTGTGGAGTTCGAAGCGATGCACTTTGAAGTGACATCTGACTTCCGCCGCATCTGGTGTTATGCCCAACTGGCGGGCGGGGATGTGGAACGCTATGAGTTCGACCCCGGCGAGGAATATGCCTGGGATATAGAAGCCGTTTTAGGTGGAGGGAACAGCGTTCATTTGCTCGTTCCGCATGCAGAACCTTTGGCCGTCTTTGTGGAATGTTATGGTCTAACCAGCCTCTTTGGTCCGCGTGTCTTTTACCTTGGATCGGTCACCCGCGGCCATGTACCTGAAGAATGGGACGGACATGTCATCCAAGCCGAATCAACAGGTGAAGAAATCGAAGGGCACAATTTCAACGTTCGTTATCATCTATGCTCCCCCACTTGCGAAGCGACCGAGTTCGCGCCTCCCGTCATCACCCGTCATACCATCGACAGAGATCGTATCCATTTGTATTGGGATTGGGAAGGCGAGATTCGCTCGATACAGGGTTTCAAGTTATATCTCAACGGCAACTTCATCGGTTATTACCCTCCCGAGGTGCGCGATACGACCTGGCGGCACAGCGGCGTCTATTGCGTGCATGAATGGGAATTCTCCCTGACGGCATTTGGTGGACCCGACCCCTTTGCGCCTGATGTTGAATCACCGCAAAGCAACAGCGTCATTTGGGATAGCGTGCCATGCCAGATGCAAATCCGAGTGCAGTTTGAAACGATCAATCTTCACAGCCCGCCCGCCGATGAGGGCGGCGAGCGCAAACCGGGTCCACTTTCTGGTTCATTCGTTGCCGCATCTGGTGCGAACCTTGAAGCCGTCAACTTCGATGCCATTCACTGTCCGCGCTTCCCCTTCCCACCCTTCGAAGATTGTTTTGGCTTCAAACTTTCAGCGGGTGAATATCCCATTCAACGGATTCTCGACCGCGTCCACGAAGTGCAGGATGATTGCCGCACCGGACTGCCATGCCATGGGCATTACTTCCACGCCTCCTCCTCGGATACCGTTACCATCTTCGTAAATCCCGGCGATGACCTGACCCTGCGCGCCCGCATCGTCGACGCTGACGCGCGCGACGAAGACGATATCCTCTTCCAGGGGATATACCCAGTGGACACAACCCTGCTTTCACCCGAGGAGATTTCAGCGATCACCATTCCGGGGACATATTTGGACGTCATCGTCAAACTTGACCTGTTCCCGTTCGCCCCATGAGAAGATACCATGCGCAAGTCGACCCTGCTCCTGACGATTGTACTGATAACCCTTGCCTGTACTTTCGGACAAACCCCTCCGCCTCAACCCGACTTTGAGTCTGCACCTACCTCCCTTGCAGAATCTAAGCCTGAACCTCTCCCGCCCACCGACGCCGTAAGCCCAAACGACCTCGAATACATTGGGGCATTTCGCCTGCCGGGCGGCGACGAACCTCCTCAGACCTTTGCCTACGGTGGCAACGCGATGACCTACAATCCCGACCATGGAACCCTGTTCATCACAGGGCATGACCGCGTTGCGTATGGCGGCGTTCCAGATGGAGACCAGGTTGCAGAAGTCGGCATCCCAACGCCGATCATCTCAAGAAATATCGCAGACCTGAACACGGCTGAATTCGTTCAAGACTTTGCGGACGTCACATCCGGATATTTCACCGAACTGGAAGAGATTCCCAAAGTTGGCATCCAATATCTCAACCGCCTCGAAACTGGTCCTAAAATTCATATCGCCTGGGGGCAGCATCTTCAGCCGCAGGACATTCCATCACATGGCTGGTTTAATCCCGATCTTTCCAATCCCGACCTTCAAGGCACATGGTTCATCGGAAATCAGGACCTATACAGCGTTAATGGATACATGCTGGAGATTCCTCAAGAGTGGGCGGATGCGTATACAGGCGGACGTCCACTTGCCACCGGGCGAATGCGCGACGGCGGACAAGGCGGCATGGGGCCAACACTCTTTGCTTATCGTCCCTGGCTTGAAGATGGCTCTTCCCCGCCTTCAGGCACACGGCTCGAAGAAGTCACCCTCCTGCTTTACGAGAATGCTTACAATACCGAAGAGATCGTCCGCGCCATGAATGGGTATCAACATCCAGACTCATGGGAAGGCGGCGCATGGATTACAACCCCATCCGGTAAAAGTGCCGTTCTATTTGCCGGGACCAAAAGCACCGGCGATAAATACTGGTATGGATACCTGCATCCCGATGGCGCACAAACCGTCTGTGTCGATGCCAATGTTACAGATTTTCCCACCTGCCGGAATGCAGATGGCTCGATCTGCCCGCAGAAAGATCTTGCCGGTTGCTGTAACGAAGCAACCGATGCCTGCATTTCCAACCGCGGCTGGTGGTCCACCCGATTTGACGCGCAGTTCATCCTATACGATCCAAATGATCTGGCGAAAGTGGCAACTGGCCAGTTTGAATCCTGGCAGCCGCAGCCTTATGCCGTCATCGACATCGACGAATATCTCTATCTCGATCCGCCTGAATGGGATATCCTCGAACTGGGTTCGGGTGACCAACGCCGCAACCGTATCGGTGATGTCGCCTTCGACCGGGCGAATGGTCTCCTCTTCGTCCTGGAGTTATATGCCGACAGCGCAAAACCCGTCGTGCATATCTGGAAAGTCCGGTAGGGGAATCAAAGAAGAGCCAACGATGGATTGGCTCTTCTTTTTTCATTTGCCCAGGCTACGGGTTGGTCTGCTGATTCCGCCAGCCGCGACCCCCGTTTATCATGCCGCGCCCACCACTGCCAGCCTGTCCCTGCGGACCGGTTCCATCGCAGTTGCCATTGCCGCGATTGCCGCGCATCCCGCCGTGACCAAAGCCATGTGACTTCATCCAGTCCGCCTGCTCCTGTGTGATGACGTTCGCTGCCACAGCCGCATCCAGCGCTGCACCGCGGACTTCCTCCATGAGTGCGGGGAATTCTTCGGCGGTCACCCTGGTCGAGAGGGCGATGTCGTACATCGTCTCTCCAGATGCGAGGCGGGTGTTGATGTCGTTCACGTTCAAGTCGAGCTTCTTCGCCCACTCAATCACCATAAAGGTGTGCAGGGGACCCTGTCCGTCCCTCATGCCATGACCGCCAAATGGGGGTGTCTCATCCTGCGCATACACAACCCCCGCCCCCACAAACACAAGCGCTGTTAGTGCCATAGCTACGATCAAAATTGTTTTTTTCATTGGTGCTCCTTGTCTGGTCGCGGAAAGTAGCTCCTTTCATCGCGCAAACTTAATGTACAACAAGGAGGCAATTTTCCTGTCAAGAAATTGTGTTTTTTAAGTGGGGATATTCATGAGATGAGAAGTGACATCCGAACTTCTCAAAGAGGCTTGACTTTCATTAAAACCCATGTATAATCTCGTCTGTGACTATTATTACATTTTTAGTCACAGAAAGGAATACCACTTGCCAAAAGCATTTTCCCAAACTGAAAAGGAGACCATCCGCGCACAAATGCGCGAGAAGGGCAAAAAGCTCTTCGAAGGGCATGGTTTGAAAAAGACCAGCGTGGATGAAATCACCGAAGCGGTTGGGATTTCCAAAGGCGCGTTCTATTTGTTCTATGAATCCAAGGAAGAGCTGTTCCTCGAAATTGCGGAACAAATTGAGAAAGAAATCCAAGCGTCCATCCTGGAGTTTGTTACCCAGCCCAATGCAAAAGCGCGTGAAAACGTTAGCGCCATGCTCAAGGATCTACTCTTCACCTGGGACGCCTATCCCCTCCTGAAGAATTTCAACAAAGCCGATTTCGACTATCTCGTGCGCAAGATCCCTGCCGAACGTGCCTTACAGCACGCAAGAAGTGATGAAGAATTTACCAGGCAACTCATCAACAAAATTAAACGCGAAGTTATCGCTGCTAAAGTGTCGCCAGGGGTCACTGGAAACCTGATCAAAAGCCTTTTCTTCCTCAGCCTGCACCGCGAAGACATGGGCGACACCGCCTATGAAGAATCCATGAATGTACTCATAAACCTGGTTGCCGGGTATATCGTCGGAGAGTAAGAAATGAATTACGCAATCGAAACAAACAATTTATCGAAATTCTACGGCAAGGTGCGCGCTTTGCACAAAGTCAACCTGCGGGTCAGGCATGGCGAGGTCTATGGTTTTCTCGGGCTCAACGGCGCCGGCAAGACCACCGCCATCCGCACGATGTTGGGAATGATCCGCCCGAGCATGGGAAATGTCAAAGTGCTGGATCAAGTTATCAGTCCGGGTGGAGGCGGACCGTGGGCTAAGATCGGGCATTTGGTGGAAAGTCCAGCCGCGTATCCTGAACTGACCGTCAAAGAAAATCTGGAGATTGCAAGACGGATGCACAAAATTCAAAATCACAAAGCTGTGGATGATGTCATCGAAAAGCTCTCCCTCTCTTTTTACGCGGACCGGAAGGCGGGTACGCTTTCGAGCGGGAATTTCCAACGTCTTGGGCTGGCGCGGGCGCTCCTCCATAAACCTGAGTTATTGATTTTAGATGAGCCAGCAAACGCGTTAGACCCGGCGGGAATCGTTGAAATCCGCGAGTTACTGCTCTCGCTCGCCCGCGAACACGGCGTGACTGTTTTCATGTCCAGCCACATTCTCGCCGAAGTAGATTTGCTCGCGGATCGTATCGGGATCATCCACAAAGGCGAGTTGATCGAAGAACTGGACGCGGCGCGGCTGGAGGGGCTGCGGTCTACTCAACTTGTCATCGAAGCGCGCGATCCGGCAAAAGCGCTGGCGGCGCTACGGGATTTTGAACCCGCCGCGGTTAACAGCCATATCACAATCAAAGATCGACGCGCCGTGAGGCAGCCCGAAATGATCGCGACACTATTGGTGAATGCGGGCACCCCTCCCACTCACCTGGCAGTGGAGCAGGAGAACCTGGAAGAATATTTTTTGAGGTTGACGAAATGAAAAACTTTACAGCCGCCCTTTGGGCGGAGATACTAAAAATGCGCCGCTCAAAAGTCCCGCTTGTTTCAGCCATTGGTTTTTGCATGGCACCGCTGGCAGGCGGATTATTCATGATCATCCTGAAAAATCCCGAAGCAGCAAAATCCTTTGGCTTGATCACGGCGAAGGCGCAATTGTTGACCGGCACAGCCGACTGGCCCTCTCTTTTTGGTTTCCTAGCGCAAGCAGTCGCCGCCGGTGGGATGATCCTGTTTTCCATTGTCACGATCTGGGTATTTGGGCGTGAATTTTCAGATCACACCGTCAAAGAACTGCTGGCGCTGCCCACTTCACGCGAAGCGATCGTTACTGCCAAGTTCGTCGTTATCACCATATGGGCAGTCCTAGCCACGATCCTAATCTTTGGGGTCGAGGTGGCTATTGGTAAATTGATCGTCATCCCCGGCTGGTCAAATGAATTGTTACGCACTTCATTTATCAATATACTTGGCACAGCGATCCTGACCATTCCATTGATGTCTTTGGTGGCGTTGATCGCCTGTGCCGGGCGCGGCTATTTAGCCCCATTCGGTTGGGCGATCCTGACGCTCTTCATCGCAAACTTATCGGTGATCCTTGGCTGGGGAGATTGGGTGCCTTGGGCAATTCCCGGTCTGTTCAGCGGAGCCGCAGGCCCACGCAGTGAAGTGCTTGGTACACACAGTTATATTGGTTTGATGATCACCAGCCTCATGGGCATTCTCGCACTATACCATTGGTGGCGGTTTGCAGACCAGACAAAATAATCGGTCGGAATTGACCGCCTATTTCCTTTTCGAAATCAAATCCCGGCATTGCTCAGGATCGTGGAGACCTCCGAAAGCAGGGCGGTGAGGGTCGGGTGCTCGATTTCAAAGCGGTCCATCGCTTTGCGGATGCGCGCAAGGATCGACGGAGTTTCCACCTCGGACCTTTTCAGCAGAGCCTGGACATCCTGTTCGAGGTCCTGCAGCAGTCTTAGATTTTCGGCATCGACCTTCTCCACCTTTTGGAGCTCGCTATGGACTTTTTCCAACAGTGCATCAAGTTTCCTGTCGTTCATGGATGGTCCTTTCGATTCGGAAGTTCTCTTTATTTTATTGTACAACTTAATCCGTCGCCGAAAGGGCGACATCCATCACGAAATTTAGGAAAGAATATCCTTTTCCGCTGCCTCGATCTCAGCGAATATCTTTTTCACCTCCTCCTTCATTTCCGCGGAGACCCCCGCCCTTTGTGGAATCAATTTCACCAAATCCTTTGCCTGCCTGAGAAGATCGCGCACGTTGGCAATATAGGAAAAATCGTTTTTGCCGAGTCCCTCCGTCGGGACGGGAAGGTCGCGGGCTTGTTGGATCAACTTGCGGGCGCGGACGAGGCGGTCGGCAGCGGGAATCAATTTCGACATGGCGGAATCAAATCTCCAAAAGGGATGCTTGCATCGAGGATGATTATAACCAATGGCTGGAGCCTGTAATCCGAGGATGGATGCGGCGATTCATATCCCGCTATTATTATTGTGATGAGCACGGCGTATTTTTTCTTTCACGGCAGGCTGAACGATTTTCTCGAGCGCGACAAACGCGGGCAAATTGTGAGCGTCGATTTTCAGGGCGAACAATCGGTGAAGCATCTGGCAGAGTCGCTCGGGGCGCCGCACCCGGAGATCGGCGAGGTGCGGGTCAATGGTCGGATTGAGGCGCTGAACTTCATCACACAGGACGGCGACTCGGTCGATCTGTTCCCCATCCCGAACGGATTCGACTCCGAGCCGCGCTTCCTGCTGGACTGTCACCTGGGACGCCTCACCGCGCATCTACGCGCCCTCGGCTTCGACTGTCTCTACGAAAACGACTTCGACGACCCGGACATGGCGGAGATCGTTGCAGCTGAAGGGCGGATATTACTGACGCGCGACCGGCGGCTGTTGATGCGTAAAAAAGTGGAGCACGGCTATTGCCTGCGCTCGCTCGATTCGATGGGACAACTCAAGGAGTGCATCCTGCGCTTCGATCTGGCGCGGCGAATTCGACCATTTCACCGCTGTTTGAAATGCAACCATCCGCTCGAGCCGGTGGAGAAGGAGAAGGTCCTGCACCTGCTGGAGCCGCTTACCAAAAAATACTATGATGAATTTCATCAATGCCCCGCCTGCGGACAGGTTTACTGGAAAGGCTCGCACTACGTCCGGATGAAGCAGGCGGCTGAGGAATTGCGGGGTGGGTAAACCCTATTGAATTTCGACCGCAAGGGGTCTACAATGGAATCGACGCGGCGGGACTCTTAATTTCGGAGAATTGCCGTCCTTCACTTTGGAGACGAAAGGAGGTGAAACGTCATGGCAAGAATCGACCAGACCATCATCATCCACGCGCCGTTGGAAAAGATATACAAATTCCTGTCGAACCCGCTTAACCTGCCGGAGATCTGGCCCGCGATGATGGAGGTGCGCAATGTGAACCCGAACATCCTCGGCGGCATGGACTTCGAATGGGAATACAAAATGGCGGGTGTAAAATTCGAAGGGGCATCCGAAGTGACCGAATTGATTCCCAACAAACGCATTATCACGCGCAGCAAGAAGGGCATCGAATGCACTTTCTGCTGGGAGTTCGAGAATATTGCCGAAGGCGCGCGCGTGCATCTCGAGGTCGCCTATAAAATTCCATTACCCCTGATCGGGAAACTGGCGGAGACGGTCGTTTACAAACAGAACGAACACGAAGCCTACACCCTGCTGCACAACCTCAAGGACCGCCTGGAAATTCAAGTGCCGATCACGATTTAGAGCAGCCTGTCCGGATGCGCACTGCCGTTGGTTAATCTTCTTCCGCCGGGGGCGGCAATTTTGGGAACGGAGGGGTAAAATCAGTGCGTAGATTTTAGATTTAAGGAGAATGGAATGAAAAGCAGATCATCGGTATTATTCGCGCTTGCCCTGCTGATCGCGACATCGTTGGCTTGCAAATTGTTGAGCGGGGACCAGTCAACCCCAGCCGTAGTCTCGCCCATATCGAACGTCTACCTGGCAAACGACCCGGAAGGGATTAACAAGATGAACGTCTTCGCTCCGAAGGAAGCGATCTACATCTTTTTCGATGCGGATGCGGCGGAGATCGGAACGTACTTCGAAGCCCGCTGGTATGTTTTGGATAAGCCCGATCTAATGGATCCGACTGTGCCCTTTACCACCAGCAATTACACGTACAACGGCGGCAGCAAGACAGTGCATGCCTTCATTCAGAGTTCTCATCCAGACGGTTTCCCTTCGACCCAATGCAAGGTGGAAATCTACATGGACGGCGTGAAGGTTGCCGAACAGTTATTTACCATTCGATAAGATCATGAAAATGCGAACATGACTAACCACGAAATCAGGGATTCGCGGGTGTGTAGATTCTTTAAAGCAAAAGGGGCGCGGATTGGCGCGAAACACGAAGATTCTTGATTCCTTTTTCGCGTCCATCTGCGCTCGTCAGCGTCCCGATCAAATTTGGAGATAATAATATTTGGATCAAAGCACTCAAGCGGAGGGGCGGGAGAGACGCGTAATAACTGACCCGGAGAATACGTCTACACAAAAATCAGATTTGCGGAGTTTTATCCATGAGATTTTATTACTGGCATTATGGCATCGTTGCATTCAGCCTTGCCACAGCCACTTTACACATCATGTGCTACCCGCACTTTGGCTGGCTGGATTCGATCGTTCTAAACGGCTTCGGGACGCTGGCATTGCTGGGAATGTATTTTCTCCCCATCCCTTTTTTTCAAAAAAGACGTTCCATCGTTTATTGGACCTTCGCCGGGTACATCCTATTGACGATCATGCTATGGATCTTCCTCGGCGACAAAGCCTTCAATTTCGCCACCACGTCGTGGATCGGGTACTTTGCCAAGGTGGCGGAAATCTTTCTGCTGCTCTTTCTGGGGTTCGAGATCCAAAAGCACCTGCCCGCACAGGCAAAAAAATCTTAACTCACCTCCCCTTCGGCCCGCCCGCCATCCTCTACACCTTTCCGCCAAGCAAAGTCCATGCTTTCGGTTAAGTAAATAAGGGCGGATGGAACTCATCCGCCCCTACAACCTACAACCTTCAACTCTCTAACATTCACTATACCCACATGCATAGCACTTGCGGCAGCCTTCCTCGTTCACTACGGCAGCTTCTCCGCACTCGGGGCACAGGTCGCCGATCTTCATCACCGCAGGCTCGCCCGCACCAGGCTGCGGGTCGTGATGGACTCCGCCGTTGCCGTTTCCGTTACCTTTCACTTCGTCGGTAACGGTCCCGTCCTTCTCGCGCAAATACTGGTCGAAGATCTGACCGATCCCATCCGGCAGGGACTTGACCCGGTTCGCGCCAAAACCAAGCGAACGCCCGCCGCCGATCCCGATCAACTGCACGACTACCTCGCGCATCCTGTCCAATGGCGCGATGGGCGACGCCATGCGCAAAATATACGAGACCAAGCGCCCGATCGCTTCAGAGACCGCCGCCGTTTCCGAACCAGCCTTGGCAGTATTCACAAAAGTTTCAAAAGGCTGTTCACCGCCATTCTCGTTGATCGTGATGAACGTTTTGCCAACGGGCGTATCGATGTTGTAGGTTCTCCCGGTCAACGCTTTGGGGCGCTGCTTTTTGCTTGCATGCCATATGGCGGGAGACGTCTTCGGTTCGGATGCAGCCGGGACTTTTTTCTCGGCAGTTGCATTCGTTTCAAGGACGACCGTTTCGCGCGAGCCGGTCACATACACGGTGATGCCTTTGCATCCGAGCTCCCAGGCGAGCATGTACGCGGTTGCCACATCATCTTCCGTTGCGCTTTCCGGGAAGTTAACCGTCTTCGACAATGAGTTATCCACGAAGGCTTGCAAAGCCGATTGCATCCACACATGTTCCTCGGCAGACACATCCGCCGAGACCACGAACGTATCGCGGATCTTCTGCGGAAGTTCGGCAATATGCTGGCACGTCCCTTCGCGCATCACCTGCTCGACGATCTCCTGCCGCTTCTCCTCTCCCAAACCCAATTTCTTGAGCGCCTCATCGAAGCGCGGGCTGGCGTATGTCAACTTCAAATCCCTGCCGTTATCGTTGACGTGGCGTATGTATGCCAGCGCAAAGACGGGTTCACAACCGTAGCCTTCACATCCGGCGACGGTGGCGATGGTTCCAGTCGGCGCGACGGTGGTCTGGGCGGCGTTGCGGATGCCGTGCTGCTTGATGCCATCCATCACCGCCTCCCACTGGACTGGAGGTCTGCCCCAGTTATTCTGATAGTTTGTCAACGCTTTGGGCGCTTCCCACTTCATATCGTCCATGTCGTAGATCGAGCCCTGGATGGCAGGGAACGGTCCGCGCTCTTCGGCGAGGTCGATGCTGGTCATCATCGCGTGGTAACGGACGAATTCCATCACCTGCGCACCGAACTCCTGACCTTCCTTCGAGCCATAGCGCACGCCCACGTGATACATCAAATCGGCGAGACCCATGATGCCAAGTCCGATGCGACGGGCGCGATGAGCCGCTTCCTTCAACTGCGGCACCGCCGGCACATACGCGTTCGCCTCGACCACGTCATCGAGGAAGCGGGTGGCGGTCACAACACTCTTGCGCAGAGTCTCCCAATCCACTGTTCCATCTGGTCCGCAGTGTTCGTTGAGGTTCACCGAACCGAGACAGCAGTTTTCATAAGGTCCCAACCATTGCTCGCCGCAAGGGTTTGTCGCTTCGAGCGGATACAAATGCGGGACGGGGTTGCTTCGATTTGAAGCATCGAGGAATAATACCCCCGGTTCGCCGTTGTGATGCGCCTGTTTTACGATCTTGCCGAACAACTCGCGCGCATTGACCTTCCTGTACGTATGAATCTTGATCCCGGCTGCTTCCGCCTGTTCGAGTGTGCCGCTGAATCCTTTTTGCTTCATCTCGATCAGGTCCGGGAAGCGCAATTCCCATTCCCTGTCTTCCTTCACCGCTTTCATGAACGCATCCGTGATGCCGACGGAAATATTGAAATTGGTAATGTGATTTTCGTTGATCTTGCAGGTGATGAAATCTTCCACATCGGGGTGGTCCACGCGCAGGACAGCCATATTGGCGCCGCGCCTCGTGCCGCCCTGCGCGATCTCACCGAAGGCATGGTCATAGACACGCAGGAAACCGACTGGTCCCGTAGCCTGCCCCGCCGAAGTTTGCACCATCGCCCCCTTGGGCCGCAAACGCGAAAAGGAAAAACCATTGCCGCCGCCTGTCTGCTGAATCAGTGCGGCGTCCCGCAGGGTTTGAAAAATGCCCGCGCTGTCGCGTCCCATGTCGTCCGTGATCGGCAAAACGAAACAGGCCGCCAACTGCCCAAGCGGAGTCCCTGCACCGGTGAAGGTCGGCGAATTCGGAAAGAATTTCTTGCTCGAAAGTAAATGGTAATACTCCACGGTGCGCTCCTGCACATCCGCGCCCCATTGCTCCTCCACTTTGGCGACATGATATGCCACACGCCAGAACATTTCTTCGACGTTCTCGGCAGGCTTGCCGTCATCGCCGCGGCGGACGTAGCGCTTCATCAAAACCTGGCGGGCGTTGTCCGTCAGTGCGGCTTTCGGCAGTCCCTTCGCCATCGATGGTGTGGGCAATAAGCCATTCTTGACCATTTTATTTTCAGCAGATTTTGTGACCATGTTGGAGTCTCCTGTAAAGATTTTGAACCGTTGTTCCTGCCGCCGTCCCCGGCGGCGGGGAGCCACCAGGAGCGGAGGGGATGAGATACGAAAAGGCAAAGACACTCCCCCCTTGAGGGTCCTTGCCCGGGATTAGTCGACGAGAAGGTGGTCTATTTCTTTTCGAATGGACTGGAGATCGTCCAGCCCTAGGTAAACGATCGCATAGCGGATGTAGGCGATCTGGTCCACTTCCTTAAGTGTTTCCATCACGAGGTCGCCGACTACACGCGAAGAAACTTCAGCCTTGCCCATTTTGGTCAACTTCACTTCCACCTGCCCGATCATGCGCTCGATATCGGCGGCGGAAACGGGTCGCTTCGCGCAGGATATGCGGATGCCGCGCGCCATCTTCTCGCGGTCGAACTCTTCGCGATTGCCGTCCTGTTTGATGATGAGCGGTGTGGCAAGGATTGGGCGTTCATAACTGCTGAAACGCTGGCGGCATTTCAGGCATTCGCGGCGGCGGCGGATCCCCCCGTGACTGTCGTGAGAGGTGTCCAGCACCTTCGAGTCATGATGTTTGCAATACGGGCAACGCATCTGAAACTGGCTCCATTATTAGAACAAATGAATTAGCCAGATATGGGCGTTCCAGCACTGCATCCCCGTATATATGGCTAAATGTGGCGGCATTTTAGCACCGAGCCCCGCCATTTGCAAGTGGTACTTATGTTTTTGCAATCTTAAAAAATCGACTCAATTCCCCTGTTAACATTCGCCCTTGGGAGACATCCACCGTCAGACCTGGCGCAAAAACTCCATGACCACCGGGTTAAGTTCGCCCGGGTGGCATTGATGCGGGACATGGCCACATATGGGAAACTGTTTTGCCTTCACCACATTCGGCAATTCCTCCGCCAATTTCGGAAACGATGCAGGCGCAAGCGTTTGATCGCGTCCACCCCACAAGAGGAGGGTCGGTTGATGGATGCTTGAAAGGCCTGCGTCTGAGGAGGGAAGCGTGCGCGGCATGTTGTAAATCCCGGAAGAAGCGCGTTTGTAATCCAACGCGGTTTGATATCGGATATGTTCCGGCAGGATGTGAGTCTCGCGATGGCCAAGATAAAAATTGAAACTCGTCATATCCACAAAAAAGCGAAAAACCCGATATGGCGTGCGGTCGATCAAAGCGGTGTTGATGAGCTGCTTGCGAAAGACCCTCTGCAAGACCGGGGGCAGCTGCTTCATCGAATAGAATGGATTGACGATCACCAGCGCGCGCACCCGCTCCGGGTTTCGCTGCGCGTACATCATCGATATACCTGCACCGAGAGAATGACCGATCAGGATCAACGGATCGCGAAAGTCCAGCATATCCAGCCATTCGGCAAAATCGGCGTACGCATTTTCGACGGAGTAATCACGGGTGCGGACGGGCTTTTCGCTCTCGCCGTGACCGAGAAGGTCGAGGGCATAACCGGCATAACCGGCCCGCTCCAACTCGGGCAGCAGATCGTCCCAATCGTGCAATGACGCCGCCAGTCCGTGGATCAGGATCACGGGTTCCCCATTCCCTTGATGCACATAATTCACCTTGTTCCCGTTCGGGAGCGGCATTTTTCTATATTCAACACTGGTTATTTTTACATTCATGCTTTGCTCGTCTTATTACCTGAAAAGATGCCGCGCTTCCCGATTTGCGGCATCCGGAGATTCATCATACCGTGATTAAATTAATGAAGGGTGAATCATTCGCTGGCGATCTGTTTGCCGTACCGTTTTGCCAGTTCACGCCGCAACACTTTGCCGATGAACGTGCGCGGAAATTCTTCCATAAAGATGACGAAGCGCGGAACGAGGTGCGGGGGCAGGCGCCTCTTGCAATAGGCGATCACAGACTCGGCGCTCGGCTTTTCCCTGCCCGCAATGACAAATGCAAAGGGATGCCCCGCCACCGCCACGACCACCGTTTCCTTCACCTGCGGGATTTCGTAGATCACTTCCTCCACGTCGCGCGGGAAGGCGGGTTCCTTGCCGGCTTTTTCGGGGTACCACATATCGGCTTTGCGGGCGATGATCCGGCAAAAACCATCCTCGTCCATTTGCGCCACATCGCCGGTCAACAACCAGCCGTCGTCCATGATGACTTCCTTCGTGGCTGACTCGTTCTTCCAATAGCCCATCATCACCTGCGGACCCCGCACGGCGAGTTCGCCGATCTGTCCCTGTTCCACTTCTTTGCGTCCGGACCTTAGATCGACGATAGCCGCCTCGGTGGATGGCAATGGAACCCCGATCGTGCCGAGCCTGCGTTTTTTTCCCATGGGGTTGGCGTGCGTGACGGGCGAAGCCTCGGTCAAGCCATATCCTTCCACCAGCTTGCCTTTGGTAAGTTTTTCGAATGCTTCCTGCACTTCGACAGGCAATGGTGCGGAACCGCTGATGCAGGCTTTTATCGAAGCGATGCCGTATTTGCGCACGCCTGGGAAGTTATTGATGGCAACATACATGCTCGGCGAACCGGGAAAGATCGTAGGTTTGTATTTCTTGATGGATTTCAACACGTCCAGCGTTTTGAACTGAGGCTTAAGGATCAGCGCCGCCCCCAGCGAGACCGGCACGTTCATGGCTGTGGTCAAGCCGTAACTATGAAAGAACGGCACGACGCACAGCAACCGTTCCCTTCCCTCTTTTGCATCCGGAAGCCAGTGGCGTGTCTGCAACGCGTTCGCGACGAGGTTGCGATGGGACAGCATCACGCCTTTCGATTGAGCCGTGGTCCCGCCGGTATATATGATCACCGCCATGTCGTCTGGCCGGACGTCCACCATCGGCGATTTCGTATCCTGTTGTGAAAGCCAGCGGTTCCAGTGCAGCGCGTTGACAAGGTCCAAACCGCGATTGCGCCAGCGCGAGATAAGATACTTCGGCAGGGATAGATATTGTCCGGGGTCGGTCAACACGAGATGCGGAACGCCCGCCCCATCTCGAATCTGCTTCGCCAGCCCCGCCCATATGGACATGGTCACCAAAACACTCGCATCCGACTCTTTGACCTGACGGATCAACTCCTCCGGCTCGGTCATGGGCGGGATCAAGACCGCCGCGCAGCCCGCTTTGAGCGTTCCATAAAAAGCGATGACCATCTGCGGGATGTTCGGCATAAGCAGGACAACTCTTGCGCCTTTTCCGATTCCCAGGGACAGCAACGCATTCGCAAAACGATTGACCTCATGATTCAATGCGCGATAGGTCAATTTCGCGCCTTCAAAAAAGACCGCCGGATTGTTCGGGAAACGCCTCACGGCAGAGCGCAGAAGATGCTGCACGGGAATCCGTGGCACATCCACTGTGTAGGGCACGCCCTCCTCGTAATTCGCAAGCCACTTCCGCTCGCTCTTTAGATCGTCGCGCTGTGTCGTTGGGAGGATAAAGGATTTATCCCGCCACGATTTTTTCGACTCACCTTTGAGAAAGGTCACGATCGCCCGGTCCACTGCCTCGCGCCTCTCGAGCATGACCATATGACCGGATACTCCAATATCGACATCGTCTGCGCCTGGAATGGACCCGGCCACTTTTTCGAACAACGGACGGTCGAAGACGATGTCGCGATGCCCGCGGATGACAAGGGTTGGTACGGTTATTTTTGTGAATTTATCCCATCCGCGCCAGCCGGACATGTTGTTATTATAGAACTCGCGCAAAGCGTGCGGCGGGGCATGCAGCCACTTCCGCGTAATGGGACCGATCAACCGAAGAATTATCGATGGCAGCGCCAGCCCCAATCGGAAAAGCGGACTCAGCTTGAACTCGCCCGCCGTGGCGATGAGAATCAACCTTTCGATGTGATCCGGATGATTGAGCGCATAATCGGTGACGATCGCACCGCCGAAGGAGTGGCCGACCAAAACAAAAGGCGGGGATACTTTCAACTGGGTCAGGACAGTTTCCAGGTCCAGCTGGATGCGCGGCATATCGTAGCCGGTCGAGGGCTTGTCGGAGAGTCCATGTCCGCGCAGATCGAAAGTGACCACGCGGTTATCCATCGCGAATTTCTGCATCTGGTAATGCCACTGCTCCGCCTTGCCGCCAAAGCCGTGGATGAAAACAATGGTCCGTTTGGGCCGTTCCGGCGAAACATCGATGGCGGACAACCGCACAAGCGGGTCTGAGGAAATGCGAACTTCGTATCGGTAGAGGTCGAAGTCTATGTCCATCTGACGAGTTTATCAGGACAAGGCGAGGGTTGTCAATTTTGATTTACAAGCAGGGGTATAATGCTGCATATGAGCTTCGAAAAAGCCATTGAAGCCGCCATCAAAGAGGCGATGGAACGCGGCGAGTTCGATAATCTCAAAGGAAAAGGGAAGCCGATCGACCTTGACGCTTACTTCGAAACGCCGGAGGAACTGCGCCTTGCCTTCTCGGCGTTGAAAAATGCGGGCATCGCATCGCAGGAGGTGGAGTTATTGCAGGAGGTCGCAGTTCTAAAAGAAAAACTGAGACTTGAGGAAGATGAAGCCAAACGGGGTGAAATCAAAAAACTCATCCATGACAGGCAATTGCAATTCAACATCCTGATGGACAGGCTGAAACGTAAAACAAGTCTATAAACTTGTTTTACGAATCTGCTTTTGACAAATCCCGCCCGCCCTGCTATACTTCCAGCCGTTGGTTGACTTTCCCGGCGCCGAGGCGCCGTTTGTTTGAGAAACATCGTGTTTTGCCTGGGACCGATCTTCGCGAGCAAGTCAGCGAAGGTCTTTTTATTTGTTTGAGGGAAAGACCTTTCAACACCCAAACCCTGACTTTAACCGCATAGGCGGTTTAATAAACTTACAGCTAGTGAGGTAAATAGAAAAACCATATGAGTAAAAAAAATAGATTAAGGATCATCCCGCTCGGGGGGCTGGGCGAAGTGGGAAAGAACATGATGGCGTATGAGTACGGCTCGGACATCATCGTGGTCGACGCCGGCATCATGTTCCCAAAGAACGACATGCTGGGTGTGGATTACATCATCCCGGACTACGAGTATTTAAAGAAAAAATCCAACCACGTGCTGGGATTGTTCATCACGCATGGGCACGAAGACCACATCGGCGCGGTACAACACTTCACCGAAGACATCCCCGTCCCGGTCTATGCCACCCCTCTCACCCGCGGATTGATCGAGGCGAAACTGCATCGCAATGGTGCTCAACACAAAGTGCAGATGAAGACCATCAACGCCGGGGATTCGACCCGCATCGGTCCGTTCACTTTGGAATATTTCCACGTCAACCACTCGATCCCCGACGCGGTCGGCATCGGCATCACCACCCCGGCGGGACTCGTCATCCACATGAGCGACTTCAAGTTCGACCAGACTCCCGTGGACGGCTGGCCCACCGATTTTGCCAAACTCTCCGAGTTCTCGAATCGAGGCGTGGACTTGTTACTTTCCGATTCGACGAATGCGGAGCGCCCCGGCTGGACTCCATCCGAGTCTGTCATCCGTCCAGCGTTCGAAAAAGTGCTCTCCGAAGCCGAAGGGCGTGTGATCGTTGCGACGTTCGCGTCGCTCATTTCGCGGGTTCAGCAGGTTGCCGATGCCGCCAAAGTAACCGGGCGCAAAATGGCTCTGGCTGGCACAAGCATGGTGGATAACGTCAAGATCGCGCGCAAGATGAAATATCTCGAAATCCCCGACGAAATGATCGTGCCGATCGAACAGGCGCTGAACATGCAGGATCACAAAGTGGTCATCATGTGTACAGGCTCACAGGGCGAACCGTCGTCCATTGTCGGGAGGCTCTCGGCGGGGACGAACCGCCAGTTCGGTCTCAAGGACGGCGACACAGTCGTGCTTTCCTCGCATCCGATCCCCGGCAACGAAGAATCCATCAGCGCGACGATCAACCGCCTGCTGAGAAAAGGCGCGAAGGTCATCCACGACGGAATCGCCCCCATCCACGTTTCGGGTCACGCGGCGCAGGAGGAGCAAAAATTGCTCATCAACCTTGTGCGCCCCAAGCACTTCATGCCGATCCACGGCGAACTGCGACAACTCATCCGTCACGCAGAGATCGCGCAACAGATGGGCATCGAAGAGGAAAACACCATCGTCGCCGAGAACGGACAGGTGGTGGAACTGGTCGGCAAAAAGATTCTGCTCGGCGAGCGCATCCCCGGCGATTACGTCTTCGTCACCGGCGAATCCATCGGCGACATCGACCACGACGTGATGAAGGAGCGCAGTCAACTTGCGCGAAGCGGCATCATGCTCATCGATATCAGCATCGACAGGAAGAACGGCCGCCTGCTCCACGAACCCGAGATCGTCACGCGCGGCTTTGTCTCCCCCGAAGACGCCGAGTCCCTGATCCCCGATGTTCGCAGACTCATCATGCGCACTGTCCACGATGACGGCTTCGACGATGAAAAGGACATCATCAACACGGTCAAGAGTTACCTGCACCAGCAAACCAAACGCAGGCCGATGGTTTTCGTCACATTGAGCAAGTCATAGCAAAGTAGGACGGGCTTAAGCCTGTCCTACAATTTTTTTGCAATTTGCCGATCCACTTTCCCCATCGGGTATTCTTCCAAATCTTTCAATTTGACCCACTTTAGGTTTTTATTTTTTGGAACCTCAACCTTCATACATAGGAATGGATGCGCTATCACTTTAAAGTGGCTATACGCATGTGATACTTGACCCAAACCTTCGCCTCTTTCCACCTGAATCCTGGTTGCCCTCTTCAAGGCTTTGACCAACTCCTTTCCTGGGTCACCAACCACCCTTACGTTTGGAAACTCCCACATCCCGCCCAATAAACCATCCCGTGGGCGTTGACTGAGCAGAACCCTCCCCCTCTCCACGATCACAGCCGCCGCATGGATGTAAGTTGGGATTTGCTTTTTCGGTTTCATCACCGGGCGTAATTCCTGCGTGCCATTTTCCCGCGCCTTGCATAACGTCATCAACGGGCATAACAAACAGCGCGGATTCTTCGGCAGGCAGACCATCGCGCCCAAGTCCATCAACGCCTGGTTATAGTCGCCCGCCCTCCCTTCGGGTAAATTCTTCGCTGCAAGTTCCCAGAGAATTTTCTCGCCCGCTGGCGAATCGGCATATTCCTCCGCATCGAAGAGACGTGAAAAGACTCGCCGAATATTGCCATCCAGAGTCGCCTCGTCCATTTTGAAGGCAAGCGAAGCAATCGCGCCGACGGTGTAACGACCGATCCCCGGCAGGCTTTTCAAATCGTCCAAATTGCGCGGGAGTTTCCCGCCGAATTTTTCAACGACGACTTTCGCGGCTTTATACAAGTTTCGCGCGCGGCTGTAGTAACCGAGACCTTCCCATGCATTGAGGATATCCCGCTCGGAAGCGGACGCCAACGCCTTTACGGTGGGAAATTGCTTCATCCATATTTCGAAATACGGAATGACCGTCTCCACGCGGGTCTGCTGACACATGATCTCAGAGACCCAGACCGCATACGGATCGGGATGGTCACGCCAGGGGAGGGAGCGTTTGTTGGCTTTGTACCAAGCGAGGAGGAGGGTGGAGAGGCGGGGCATCGAGGGTTAGAGAATTAGAGAATTGGAGTATTGGAGATGAGTGAAGGAGGAAATAGGAAAGAAAGTGGGGCGTGGTAAGTGGAAAGTGGGCGGTAGAAAGTCGGAAGTGAAAAGTGGGTAGCGGGATGTGGGAAGAGGCCGGTTCGGTGAGGGGAAATTAATCAGCGATCAGTGAACAATGAGCGGTGATCGGTTTTATTGATTACTGTCAACTGCTCACTGATTACTTGCATCTACTCAAGGACATGGTTCTGAAAGTGCGGCGCTTTGGTAGGTTGAATCGTCGAATGCAATGATGCGGACGGTGAGCAGGTCGTTATCGGAACACGCCAAAATGGTCGCATCTGCGCCTTGTTTGAAATCGAGCATTTCCCTGGTGGGAAAGATCAAGTTCTGGTGACCGGAATTGATCAGCAAAAAGCCGATGCGTGGAAAATCCTTCGCTTCATATGCAGGCCAGGGATTCGCGGAGGAAAGACCTTCGCCCCTCGTATACTTGCGCGGATAGAGAAGCCTGCCTTCAAGCAAAACGGCATCTGGCTGGGTGAGGAAGGATTCGATTTCCGATCTGTTGTAATTGTTCGATTCGAGTCTGGCGATCAATTCACTTTGCGGGGACGTGTATCGCGGTTCCCTAAATCCTTTTGCCAGCCAGGGGAGAGAGCCGATGAAAATAAAAAGGGTGATTGGTAAAAGGTAAGTGGAAATCAGGCGCGCGGGCGGCGTAATGCGTGATCCGTGATTCGAGATTGGAGACTGGAGATGATCGTAGATTGGAGGTTTGCCCTGAGTGTAATCGAAGGATTGGTAATCGGTGATTGGCTGTGATCTCGCGCCGAATAATTGGGCGACTGCACTAAAGATTTCGATGATGCCAATACCAAAGTAGAAATAAACCACCCAATCCACAGGGAGGTTGTAACGCCAGCTTGAGAAACGGGCTATGCCGTTCGAGAGGGCATAGCCCAAATTGAAGGCAAGGGGAACGAGAGAGAGCCAGCCTAGCCTCTTCCATGCCGCACCCAAACCCAATGCAATCACAAGCAGGTAAATCAAAACGAGGATTACGTTATACCATTCGAGATTCCCATCCCATTCGACCCAGTAGAGATTGATCGGTTCCTGGAAACCGTTGAACGGTTTAATGAGAGGCAGGGTCAGCAAGCCGCCGATCTCGGTATTGAGGAAGTGCGAGGCGATGAAATTCGCCACATAGCCGGGATTCTCGAGCGTGAAGGAGATGATGCGTTCGCGGACGCTTTCCTTCGCGGGGTCGAAACCCGCCGGGGTGGCTTTGGCGTCGAACGAGTATTGGTTGAAGATGATGCCGACCTGATTGGGGTCGTCAAAGGAGAATTTACCGGCGACGGTATAGTTATGAGTCAACCACGGCATGACGGTCAGAAACATCGCCGCGGCGAAAATAATGCCGGACTTGACCCACTCACCCCATTTGAACCTCATCACAAAGAGGACGAGCAGTAACAAGAACGGCAAAGTCAGCATGGATTGTGTGCGGAAAAGCAGGAACAACCCAAACGCCCCGCCAGCGATCATCGTCGAGCGGAGGCCGCGGCGCTCCAGCCACCAGAGCACGACGAGGCAGATCAAGACCATAGCGAATGCAGTCGGGAAATCGGTGGTGAAAGTCTTTGAATTTACCACACGGGTATTCGAAGCGATCCACAACGATGTATATTCACGGAAAATGGCGAAGAGGGCAATCGTCGCACCGGCGGCGTGCGAGTGGATTTTCTTGCCGAGGAAATACAAAGCGACAGGAAACAAAGCAAGAACGAGAACTTGTGCGGCGATGATGGCGGGATAATTCTGCCCGAAAAGAAAATGCATGATCGCAAGGAAGGTCACATAGAGCGGGCGCGGAGGGATCCCGCCAAAGTAGCCTGAACCGATCTGCAAACTTTGAGCCGTGAAGTCGTAAAAACCGGCGTCGGAATATGGCAGGGGAAGGTTCGTCGGCGGGGAGATGGGAGAGTAGAAACTGCCGGCGAGGGTGGAAAGAGGGACGGAGAGCCAGAGGATGGATGCGAAGAGGTAGAGGAAAAACGGAAGGATGAAAGATGAAGGATGAAGAGTGAGAAGTAAGGAGTGACCAGTAAACAGTGAATAGCGAGTAGTGAGTAGTAAAACTGTAAGACCGATGAGCAGGGCGAGAATGAATTGCCAGCCCTGGATGGCAACGCCGGGTTCGCCCCAATAGGCGGTATCGGGAGTGATACCGATTTTGGTAAATGAAATGAAAAGAAAGAGGAAAAGAAGAAAGACGAGAGGAGGAAGGGCGGCACGAAATGTCTGTGTGTGGTCTGATAATGTTTGCGGATGAAATCCGTTTTTGATGAGGAGGATGACGAGAATCGCTTCGAGGGTGATGAAGAAGAGAAGCCAGAGGAGAGGAGCGATCCGTTCGTAGTATGGCAGGAGCCGCTCGGGGTTGAGATAACGCAAGAGGAACAGAGTCAAGCCAAACGCGAAGGAAAGAAGCGCGGAAGATAAAATGACCGGCGTGGTGAAAAATCGCTCGAAGCGAATCAGGTTTCGGCGTGAATAAAGCCCCAATCCAATCCCTGAAAGAAAGACGACCGCCATAACCGCAAGCAGTGCAAGGCGCGCGAGCGAGATGCCCTCGGACGGCACGCGCAGGAGGGCGGCGATGGCGAGGAGAGACTGAAATGCCGCGGCGAAAAAATACCACGGCAGGAGGTTGGTGAATTTGGTTTGCATGATGCCATATCGTTGGTCTCGATACGGCGGCGATGGTCGAGTAGCGCGAAGCGCGTATCGAGACCCGCCGCCTACTCGACCAACGGCAGATTCAGAACTGAAACCCCTGGCGGGCGGGAACGACTTTGTATGAGTAATTCTTGACGTAACCGAACAGGCGGTCTTGCAGCAAGCCCCACTCAGCCGAGGCAAGCACGCGGCGCGCTTCGGGCGCGTCACTGGCAAGCAAGCCGACCTGGATCTGCGGGTATGAACCGTAAAGAGTCGCCCATGCCTCAGCAGGCTGTAAGCCGAGCCTTTGCACGCCCGGCACGAATTCACCGATGATGAACTCGAAATATTCCTGGTCGCGTTCGGCCGCGATGTCCCAGGTCATGATGACTTTGACTGACATGTCAGCCCTGCTGATAATCGAGCACGACCACCTTCGTCTCTTCGGGCAGGGACGAGCGTGTGGCTTTCAAGGAAGGCTGCGGCTCGATCTTACCCAGCCCCATCTCCTTGAGAAATTTGCCCAGCGGTTCAAGTTTGATCTTTGTGTCGTTGGTGGAATAATGCATGGGCACAACGAGATTCGGCTCGATGACGCTGACGACCTCTGCGGCTTTGGCGGCGTTGAGGCTGCTCCCGCCTCCGACCGGGAGGAGGAGCACGTTGACCGTCCCCAGGGCTTCGACTTCGCTTTGAGTGGGGACCTCCTGCATGTCGCCGAGGTGCGCAACGGTGATGCCTTCATAATCGAACACATAAAGCGTATTGCGGGATTTGTCCTTTACCTTTTTTCCTCCGCCCGCGGTCTGGACCGCCGTGATAAAAACACCGCCGATCTCGAATTCGCCCGCGCCGTCGATGACGTGCTCGGTTCCCTTGACCGCATCCAAATTGGCGTGACCGGGCGCGTCGTGGCTGACGGTGACGATATCCGCCTTGAGTTTGAGCGCGTCGTATCCCACCGCTTTGTGATCGAACGGGTCGGTGACGACGGTCGCGTAATTGCGTTCTGTCAGCCGAAAACAGGAATGTCCGTACCAGGTGATTTCCATACTGCGAGTGCCTCCGGGAAGGTATTATACCCGACTGATATAATCCGCCTCATGCCCAAAACGAAAGCCCTCCCGTATCTCGAAGCGCTCTTTACCGTCATTGTTTGGGGCGCGACGTTTATCGCCACCAAGATCGCCCTGCGCGATGTCTCTCCCGCCACCATCGTCTGGCTGAGATTCGCCATGGGCACACTTATCCTCGGCGCGACCGTCGCCCTCCGAAAACAATTCGCCCTGCCTGAAAAAAGCGAGTGGCTGTACTTCGCCATGCTTGGTTTTCTGGGCGTGACCTTTCATCAAATCCTGCAAGCCACCGGTCTTCAAACCGCCAAAGCCACCACCACCGCATGGATCGTGGCGACCACGCCGGTCTTCATTGCAATTCTTGGCTGGCTGGCGCTCAAGGAACGATTGAACGGATTACAGATCATCGGAATCATTCTCGCCGCCTTTGGCGTCCTGCTGATCGTCGGCAAGGGGAATTTCAGTGCCCTCTTCACTGGCGAGGAAGGCACCTTCGGCGATCTGCTCATCCTGATCAGTTCGGTCAATTGGGCGGTCTACACCATCCTATCACGGCGCGAACTGGCGCGTCATCCCGCGGCGCGCATGATGTTCTTCGTCATGCTGCTCGGCTGGCTTTTCGTCAACATTTGGATCTTCGGTTTCGGTCCCGGGTTAAGTGAAGTTGCGAATCTCACGTCATCGGGCTGGAGTGCGGTCATCGTGCTGGGCGTGTTCGGTTCCGGGCTGGCTTACATTGCATTCTACGACGCATTGCAGGAAATTCCCGCTTCGCAATTGGGCGTCTTCTTCAATGTCGAACCGCTGGTGACCACCCTCCTCGCCTCTTTCATGATCAACGAAGCCATCACCCCCATTACGCTCATCGGCGGCGCGATCATTATCTTGGGTATCTGGCTGGTGAACAAAAAAGGTTGAATGATGAAATCGAGAACGACTCCAGGCGCTTCGATTGAGAAAACAGAAAATGGATACGGGTTGAAGATTCCCGCCGGGGATTCATCTTCCTATCGATTCGCGCAGATCGATGACTACTTTGGTCTGGCCCGGAGGAAATTCCCGCATCATTCCCTGACCTTGAGCCTGAGAGCCAGAGTCTCGAGCCTTTCCCTCCCCGGGACCTGGGGCTTCGGCTTGTGGAATGATCCCTTCGGCACGTCGCTCGGCTTTGGCGGCAATCGCTTTCGCCTGCCGACTCTCCCAAATGCAGTCTGGTTCTTCGGGGCGTCGAAGGAGAATTATCTTTCATTCCGCGGTGGTTACGATACGGCGGCTGATGGTCGAGCAGCGCAAAGCGCGTATCGAGACCAGCCGCCTACTCAACCACCGGTTCATGCAAATGGATTTCTCGCGCAGACCTTTCGTTCGCCCAAGTTTCATCCACTGCTGATTCCCGCCGGAGCGGCGCTCCCCTTCTCGCCAAAAACGACAAGGAGATTACTAAGCAAAGTCATCGATGAAGATTCATCCGCTCTCGGGGTGGACGTCACTCAATGGCACAGCTATCGACTCGAGTGGAGTCAGAGGCGCGTCGCCTGGTATGTGGACGATGTTCAGGTGTTCGAGTCGCCTGTAAGTCCGCATCCTCCTCTGGGGCTTGTCATCTGGATCGACAACCAATTCGCAGCGTTTACGCCGAAAGGGAAAATCTCCTTTGGGGTTTTGGAAGGGAACGAGGAATGGCTGGAAATCGAAGAATTGGGTGTGGGTGATAAGTGAAACGAAACGAGGCTCCGATTTGTAAGCCGATTTATTTCGAGGTACGAATTAAGGACTAGAACAAGCCCGACCAGAAATTTGGCAGGAAGCCTTTCAACAATGCGTCGACGATGAGACCCAGGATGAGATAGCCGCCAAACTTGCGATTGTGCTGGAAGGCAAAGCCGGAGAACCACACGGGCCAGGCGGGCCAGCCTTCGGGGGCTTGCGCCGGTTTGGGATTATTGAGAACTTTCAGGACCGCCAGCGCTTCCCTATAAGCCAGGAGGACGATCAACATGGCGGGTGTGAAATACCCATCGATCACGAGGTAAAGAATCACAATATAGATCAGGGCGATCGCGGCCTGGTCAACGCGGCGGGCTGCGGCCTCACCCACGCGGACGGGAAACGTGCCGACACCCCTGGCTTTATCGTCGTCGTGTTTGTCGATGTGCTTGGCAACATTGATACTGGCAACGCTCAACCCGAACGGAATACCCGCCAGGACAACATTCCAATTCCAAATGCCGGAAAGCACAAAGTACACGCCTGCGATCATTATCGGTCCCCAGATCAGGAAGATGGCAAACTCGCCCAGTCCCCAATATTTGAAAGGATAGGTATAGGCGAGCAATACCACGGCGCCGAACGCGAAGAGCCCGATGGTGACAACACTGAAACCGGTGTAAAAAAGCGCGTACAGGCCCGCCAGCGAGGCGAGGATTCCGCTTGCAACGAACCAGCGGATGGAGGTTCTGTTATCCCAGAATTTTTGGACGAGGGGATGCACACCATATTGGGTGCGGAAGTAGTTGTCCCGGTCGACCCCCCGATTGAAGTCTGTGTAATCGTTGAGGAGGTTGTTCGTGCCGTGGGCGATGAACAGACCGAGGGTGACGATCAGGAAGGGCATCCATGAAGACAGCGAGAAGTAGCCGTCGCGGGCGGCGAGGATTCCCGCAATCACGCAGGAATAAACCGTGACCAGCGTCACGGCGGAACGGGTGGCAATCAACCATTTGGAAACGACGTCGAGGGCATCCCACTCCTTCTTGTCGTCCATTTTGATCAACTGCCAGGAGGCTTTACGCCACATGGCGAAATTGATGCGCATGATTCCTAACTCCTTGAGCTAACGAATGTCGTGCTGAATTCGACCAGGGCAGGATTATACAAAATTTTCGAAGAACAGACGCCCATTCACGGGATTACAACTCCAACCGTTTGGCTTCATTCCAATGGGAATCCATATCCTCCAGCGTCATATCCGAGAGATTCCTCCCCTGCGCCTTTGCGCCTTTTTCCACGTGGGCAAACCGGCGCTTGAATTTGGTGTTCGCCTCTCGCAGTGCCGACTCGGCATCCACATCCCGCCAGCGGGCTAGGTTCACCAGCACGAAGAACAGGTCGCCCAACTCCGATTTGACCTGTTCCGGGTTGTTTGCGGTTTTGATCTCTTCGATCTCCTCGCGGATCTTTTCCAGCACACCTTCTATCTCGGGCCAGTCGAATCCCACCCTAGCGGCGCGCTCCTGGTATTCCTGCGCCTGGGATAGTGCGGGCAACACGGTCGGAACTCCATCCAAAATACCTTTTTCCTCCCTCTTCCCCTTCCGCTCACTTTCCTTCAATTTCTCCCAGTTCTGTAAAACGCCGTCGACCCCGTCGAGTTTCAGATCCCCGAACACATGAGGATGGCGACGCACGATCTTATCGTAGATATGCTTGACAACTTCGGTGAAATTAAATTCCTTGGCTTCATAGGCGATCTGCGAGTTCAGGACGATCTGCAATAACAGGTCTCCGAATTCTTCACGCATAGCGTCCACATCGCTGGCATCCAACGCGGAGAGGGATTCATACGATTCTTCAAGCAGGTGTTTACGCAGAGTCTGGTGGGTCTGTTCCTTATCCCATGGGCAGCCATCCGGCGCGCGCAGGTGGGCGGTGATCTCTGCAAACGCCTCGAACGATGTCCCTTCGGGAAGTGCGGGAATGAAAAGTGTAACGGGAAATGAATCATCGCCAACAGCAAGATCGCCCAACTTTTCCCCTATCCACTTTTTACTTTTGCCCTGAGCGGCATCTAAAGGTCCCACAACTTTCACCGCATGCTCCGCAGGATACACCGCCCGCAACACCACCTTCACCTGTTCGAGCAATTCTCTCGAATCGATCTCCACGATCAACGTATCCACATCGGGCGGGGTGGGAGGATAATGACGCAGGGTAAATTCCGCCCCAGCGAGCAGGGTCAACTTCGAGGGCGGGGTGAGGCGAAGCGTCTCAAATATGGCGGATACCTGGGTAAAGTCCATGCCGGCTCCTTAAAAACGCAATTGGTAATTCGTCGATGCGAATTACCAATTACACCATTTCGTGTGTCTGAATGGAGATATTTTAACGCTTGGTGTAGGTCGGCGCCTTGCGGGCTTTCTTGAGACCCGGCTTCTTGCGTTCCTTGATGCGGGCGTCGCGGGTGAGCAGTCCTTTTTTACGCAGGGCGGCGGTCCAGTCTGTGTTCATTCCCTGCAGGGCGCGAGCCACGCCGAGGCGCACCGCTTCGGTCTGACCCGCCACGCCGCCGCCGCTGACCACCACGGTTACATCGTACTTGGCGGCTGCTTCGCCCACCGCACCGAAGGGACGCAAAATATCCTGCACATCGCCGTAGCGGGAGAAGAATACATTGCCTTCCTTTTCGTTCACAGTGAACTTGCCGCTGCCAGCCGAAACACGCACGCGGGCGGTGCTTTCCTTGCGGCGTCCGATACCTTCGAAATACTGTGCCATAATTTCTTCCTACCTTTTTATTCCAAAGCCTTGAGTTTTTGCGCGCTGTGCGGATGCTCCGCTCCGCCGTAAACCTTCAGGCGCTTGAGCACGGCGCGTCCCATGCGGTTATGCGGCAGCATGCCCCAGACCGCTTCACGCAAAGCGCGATCGGGATAAGTGGCGAGCTGGTCCCGCAGGGAGATGCTTTTAATTCCACCGGGGTAACCCGAAACGCGGTGATAATACTTGGAAACCAGGCGCGATTTTGTCTTGGTGCCGGTCACAGTCACATTCTGAGCGTTGACCACCACCACGTAATCGCCCATTTCCACGCCGGGCGTAAAGGATGGTTTGTGCTTTCCAAGCAGGATGTGCGCAATGCGTGCGGCAAGGCGCCCAAGGTTCTTACCCTGTGCGTCCACCAAAACCCATTCGCGCTGTATCTCAGCGGCTTTCGGATAGTACGTCTTCTGTTGCACTTTCGTCTCTCCGTTTCTTAATTCTTGAGTAGAATGCGCTCTCTTGCGCGTCCTCTGGCGTCAGTGAACGCCAGTTAAGCATAATGTGATCCATATTCCACATTCACCAAAGTCAGTCCGTTCGCAGGAGCCAGCCCGGCCGGGAGTCTCGCCTGTCCTTTGAGGGCAAGTCGGATCTCCTTCACCGAACATCTCCCCTGCGATGCAGCGACCTGGACGAATACAAGTCTTCTTACCATGCGATACAGGAACGCATCCGCCCGGACCTCGTACTGCCACTCGCCATCCGGCTTTTTTTTCCACTCGGATTTTGTCACCGTGCGAAGCGTCGTCCCCTTTTCAGAGGTCGGCGAGCCAAAGGAGGCAAAATCATGTGTACCGAGGAAGATTTCCGCCGTTCTTTTGAGGCTTTCAGCGTCCACTGTAGAGTTCAACCGCCAGGCGAGTCGTTCACGCAGCGGGTCGCGGATCGGGTCAATAAAAAGGCGGTATCGATATGTCCGCGAGAGCGCATCGAAGCGGGGATGAAAATTCGCGCTCACAACTTTTGATTTTTTCACGGCAAGGTCGGTGGGGAGTTTGGCATTAAGAGCCAGCAGCAACTTCCCCGCCGTGTGCGTCCAATCATCGAAATCGAACGCCGCCACCTGTCCCATCGCATGGACGCCGGTGTCGGTCCTCCCTGCAAGGAGAACGGAGCTTCCCGTCCATCCGAGCTTGCGAAGCGCATCTTCCAGTTCGCCCTGCACGGTTCGGATGTTCGCCTGCCGCTGGCTTCCGGCAAACCCGGCGCCGTCGTAGGTTAGGATCACTTGGTAACGTGCCATTTACACTAACCAGTGACCAGTGTTCAGTCACCAGTGACTTGGTCACCGATTCCTGGATACTGATTCCTGTTCTTACTCTTCCACAAGTTCGAGGACAACCATCTCAGCGGCATCGCCAAGGCGGGGTCCAAGTTTGGTCACCCGGGTATAACCGCCATTGCGCGAGGCAAAGCGCGGAGCGATCTCATCGAACAAGCGCTTGATGACCTGGTCATCGCCGAGTTTGGACACAGCCAGGCGGCGGGCATGAACTTTCTGCTCGGCGCTGGCATCCGCGCTGCTCTTGGCGAGCGTGATCAGGCGTTCGGCATCGCCGCGGATGGCGGCGGCCTTCGCCTTGGTGGTCTGGATGCGCTCGTGCGTAAAGAATTGTTTGATCAGGTTGCGGCGCAGAGCGATGCGGGCGCTCTTTGTGCGTCCCAGTTTGTAACCTGCTACTGAATGTCGCATTTTCTTAATTCTCCGAAGGTTGGTCTTTCAGGAAACCCTTTTCGCGCATCTTGTCGCGCAGTTCGTCGAGACTCTTCTCGCCGAAATTGCGGATGGACATGACGGCGGACTCGCCCTTTTCGAGCAGCTCCAACACATCACCCACTGTTGTGATTCCAGTGCGCTTCAAGGAGTTGAAGACGCGTACCGAAAGGTCGAGGGCTTCCACAGGCGTTTCCGCCAATTCGCTGCTCAGGCGGCTTCCGGAAGTTTCGCGTTCGACAGCCACTGTCAGCATTTCCTCGTTCACACCGGCGATGTAGCGCAGGTGGTCGATGAGTATGCGGGCGGAATTGCTAAGCGCGCGTTCCGGCGAGATCGTGCCGTCCGTCCAGATCTCAAGGTTCAATTTATCGTAGTTCGTGCTCTGACCCACGCGAGCGGAAGCGACTTCCCAGTTGACGCGCTTGACCGGGCTGAAGATCGCATCCACAGGCAGTTCACCGATGGGCATATGGCCGGAGCGCTCGTTGGCGGGCGAATAGCCGCGTCCGCGTTCGACGACGAATTCGACGTCGAGTTTGGTCTTGGGATTGTCCACCGTGAAGAGATACGTATCGGGGTTGACGATCTCGATCTCGGCGGGAGTGATAACATCCGCCGCGGTAACGGTTCCCTCGCCGCGGACTTCGAGGTGCATGCGGGCGCTGTCCACGCCGTCCATTTTGATGCGCACCTGTTTGATCTGGAGCATCACCTGGATGACATCTTCGCGCACGCCGGGGATGTCGCTGAATTCATGCAGCACATCCGCAAAACGTACCGAGGTGATGGCTGTGCCTTCCAATGAAGAAAGCAGGACGCGCCGCAGGGCGTTCCCGAGCGTTACACCGTAGCCGCCTTCCAGCGGACTGATGATAAATTTGCCGTAGTTTCGAGCCTCAGCTTCGCGCTCGATCTTGGGCATGACCATGTTCGTTATGATACCCGTCACGGTTCACCTTTCCCTTTGAATCAAGCCCCGGGTCGCCGGACCAACCTGCCGTCCGAACCCGAAGCGAACGGAGGACTATCTTCGGGAATAGTATTCGACGATCAACTGTTCGTCGAGACTTCCGTCAATTTCAGCGCGTTCCGGCATGCGGGCCACAGAACCGCTCATCACTTTAAGATCGCGGCTGAGCCAGGCCGGGGTATTGCGCTTTTCGGCGAACGCGTTCAACTCCTTGAAGTAGGACAACTTGCCGGAGCCTTCGCGGACCGAAACGACATCGCCATTGGAAAGAAGCATCGAAGGGACATCGGTGCGGCGGCCGTTCACAGTGAAGTGACCGTGGGTCACCAGCATGCGCGCCTGCGCGCGGCTGGACGCAAACCCAAGCCGAAAGACAACATTGTCGAGACGCGATTCAAGGATCTGAAGCAGGTTCAAACCCGTGAGACCGCGGCGGGTGATCGCCGTATCGTAATATCGGCGGAATTGGCGCTCGAGCACGCCGTATACGCGGCGGGCTTTCTGCTTGGCGCGCAACTGGCGGGCAAAGTCGGAGGCGCGGCCCGTGGAACCGGGGCTGCCGCCGCGGCCGGATGTCTTGCCGTGCTGGCCCGGCGCGAAGCTGCGTCGCTCGAAGGCGCACTTGGGGGTGAAACAACGCTCGCCCTTGAGGTAAAGTTTTTCGCCCTCGCGGCGGCAAAGTTTACAGACTGGACTTAATGATTTAGCCATAAATATAGGACCTCACTTACACGCGTCGTCGCTTTGGCGGGCGGCAGCCGTTATGCGGCACCGGGGTCACGTCTGCGATGGACAGCACCTTCAATCCCATCGCCTGCACAGCGCGGATCGCATTTTCTCGTCCGGGTCCGGGACCCTTGACGTATAACTCGACTTCCTGCACACCCTGTTGTTGGGCGGATTTGATCGCCTGCTCGGCGGCAAGGCGCGCCGCGAAAGGCGTGCTCTTGCGCGAACCTTTGAAACCGGCGGAACCGGCTGAACCCCACGCGATGGTGTTGCCTTCGGTATCCGTCACGGTAACGATCGTATTATTGAAGGAAGCAAAGATATGCACCTGTCCGCGTGACAGGGAACGTTTGCCTTTTTTCGCGCCGGCGGCGCGGCGGGTGGAACGTACACTCTGAGCCATTTTCTAATTAACCTTTCGGGCAGATTACTTCTTCGCGCCGCGTCGGCGTCCGCGACCGGCAACCGTTTTCTTGGTGCCTTTGCGGGTGCGCGCGTTCGTCTTGGTGCGCTGACCGTGAACGGGCAGGTTGCGGCGATGGCGCAGTCCGCGATACGAGCCGATCTCGATCAATCGCTTGACGTTCATCTGGACTTCGCGGCGCAGGTCGCCTTCCACTTTGTAATGCTTGGCGATGTACTCGCGGATGGAAGCGACTTCGGATTCCGTCAGGTCCTTGATGCGCGTATCCGGATTGACTTTGGTTTCCGTCAAAATTTTTCGGGCGCGGGTGGGACCGATTCCGTAAAGGTAGGTCAGGCCCACTTCTGTCCGCTTGTTGCGGGGAAGATCTACACCTTCAATTCTTGCCATGGTCTACTACCCTTGTCTCTGTTTGTGTTTAGGATTTTCGCAAATGATGAACACGCGTCCCTTGCGCCGGACAATGCGGCACTTGGCACAGCGTTTACGAATGGATGGCGATACTTTCATGAAAATTCTCCTTGCATTTTGCCGTTCCCGGCACAGCCAAAGTATTGATTATACAAGTCGTTCTCGAATTCGTCCATATTCTTACGGGTTTTCCGCAGGGTCATAAGACAGTCAGGATTTGAGGTTCTCCTTCGGTAACGGCGATGGTATGTTCGAAATGCGCCGTCAACGACCCGTCTGCGGAAACAACCGTCCATTTATCCGGCAGGACGCGCGTTTCATACGTCCCGACAAGTACCATGGGTTCGAGGGCAATGGTCATCCCCGGTTTGAGGAGGATTCCGGTTCCCGCCGCGCCGATATTTGGCACCTGCGGACCCTCGTGCATGTCCTTCCCGACACCGTGCCCGGTGTATTCCCGGGTGACATGCAATCCATGACTTTCCACATACTTTTGTATCGCCGCCGAGATGTCTCCCGTGCGCTTGCCTTTTCGCATCTGTTCGATGCCAACATTCAAAGCACATTCGGTGACCTCGAGCAGTTTCTTCGCGGTGGGAGAGACCTTCCCCACCGGGGCAGAAAAAGCTGAGTCTGCCACGAAGCCCTTATAGACCGTCCCGCAATCTATCGAAACGATATCCCCCTCCTTCAACTTGCGCTTCGGGTGGGGAATTCCATGCACCATCTCGTCGTTGATGCTGACCGTGATGGACGCGGGGAATGGCGGGTGGCCGTAACCTTTGAACGGCGATACACATCCGTGTGACTTCAGCACTTCCTCAGCAGCCGCGTTGAGGTCGGCGGTCGTCACACCTGGTTGTAAAAGTTCCCTAACTTTCGCGTGAACGCTTGCATTGATGCGCCCTGCCTCGCGCATGATCTTGATCTCGGCAGGGGTTTTGATGTTGATGCGGCGTTCGTGAAACATTATCTAAACCTGTTATCAGAGGAATTCTCTGGTCGTTCACAAAATCTATTTCTTCAATTTGTCGAACAGGGTTTTTGTCACCTGGTCGACGGCGAGCGTCCCGTCGACCTCGACCAGTTTACCGGCTTTGCGGTAGTGATCCACAAGCGGCATGGTCTGTTCGAGATAAACGTGAATCCTTTTCGAGACGGTTTCTGCTTTATCGTCCTCCCGCTGGTAGACTTCGGAGCCATCGATATCGCAGATTCCGGCCTGTTTCGGCGGGTTGAACTTCTCGTGATAGATATGCCCATTTGCCTTGCAGGTCCAGCGGCCGCTCGCGCGCTCGATAAGGACATTTTCCGCGGCCGTGATATATGGGACTGCGTCCACCGACCCTTTGAAGTCTTTCAGCATGGCCTCGAGTGCCTCCGCCTGAGCCGGGGTGCGGGGAAAGCCGTCGAGAATAGCACCCGCCTCACAGTCCGGGCGGGAGAGGCGGTCGCGGATCATCGCAATGGTCACATCGTCGGGGACAAGTTCACCTTTATCCAGATAAGACTTGACTACCTTTCCCAACTCGGTCTGGTTCTTGATGTTCTCCCGAAAGAGGTCGCCGGAGGAAATATGTGCCAGCTTTTTCGTTTCGGAAAGGATGCGCGCCTGGGTTCCTTTTCCAACACCGGGCGGACCGAGCAGGACGATGTAGGTTGCCATCGGGTCTCCTTTAGCGGACCAAAAGCGAATCCTGATAACCGTGCAGTTTTAACTCCGCATCGATGTTCTGGAAGGTATCGCGCACGACGCCCACCACGATCAGCAAACCGGAGGATGTGATGAGGAATATTCCTGTGTTATTGGCGGCTGATATATTGAATGCGCTCAATAACAGACCGAGAAGAAATGGCATGATGGCGACAATTCCAAGGAAGACAGCCCCGACAAGGGTGATCCGGCTTTGGACCGTGCTCAGATATTTTTGTGTTGGAGCGCCGGTTAGAACGCCGGGAACACTTGCCCCGATCTTCTTGAGGTTTTCGCCATAATTCTGCTGGTCGAACATGACAGTTGTATAAAAGAACGTAAATACCACAACCATCAGGAAGTAAAGCGTCCAGTAGCCCCAGTTGCTCGAGCCGGTGGCGCCGAAAAAGTTCTGAACGCCAAGGAAGAAATCTGCCACGCCTTTATTTTCACTGGCGGTGAAGTAACTGGCGATGATAGCCGGAAATTGCAGGATGGCGCTGGCGAAGATCAGCGGGATCATGCCGGAAAGGTTGACCATCAACGGCATGGTGCCTTTGACAGGCATGGACATGCGGTTGCCAACGCGGCGGCCGGGATACATGACAGGCACATTACGGCGACCCTGCTGGACGTAGACAATGGCAAGAACCGTCAGGACAATGACGACAATCGTCAGCGCAAGCATGATCCAGCGGTTTTGTTCGTCCGCCAGAAGCGAGGCAAAGTTCGCAGGAATCTGAGCCACTATGCCTGCGAAGATGACAAGGGAAAGTCCCTGTCCGCGGATGCCGTATTCGGAGATCAACTCACCGAGCCAGATGGCGAACATCGTCCCGGCGGTCATCGCAATCAGAACGGACCATGATGCCAATGATGTCTCCGCATCGAACAATCCAAAGGGAAGAATCGGCTGGCCAATGCCCTGGATGGAGAGCGAGTTGAAGATGTTGATCTGCCCGATTGCAGAAAGAGCCGCCATCGGTACGGCAAGATAGTAGGTCCATTTTTCCTGCCAGCGTCGTCCCTCGCGCGGGTCATCCTGGATCCGCTTCTGAAGCGAGGGAATGATGGGAATCAACAATTGAATGATGATCTGGGCGGTGATGTACGGATATACACCCATCGAAAGCAAAGAGAAATTCGATACGGTACCGCCGGAGAGCAGGTCCAGGAAGCCGAGAAAGCCTCCTGATCCAGTCGTGGATGCCCGGAAGGCGGCGAGGATGTCATGGTCCACGCCGGGAGCCGGAACATTCGCCGCAAGCCGATAGATCACCAAAATCAAAAGGGTGATGATCAATTTTCGGCGGATATCTTCCGATTTCCAAAGATAATGCCAGCCTGAAAAGGTGGTCTTCATGAGGAAGGTTCCTTTATTCCTTGGCGATCAACTCGACCGAGCCGCCAGCCTTTTCGATCTTGGCTTTTGCGCCCGCGCTGACCCGATGTACGCGCACCTTGAGAGCATGCTTCATTTCGCCGCGCCCTAAAACAACGATCGGATTTTGGGAATCGCGCAGGAGGCGTGCCTCAGCCAGAGATTCAGGATTCACTTCCGCATTGGCTTTGAAAGCCTCGGAAAGTTGATCCAGGTTGACTTCGTTGTAATCCGTTTGGTTGGGCGGGGTGAAACCTTCACCGCGGATGAATGGCAGGCGGCGATAGAAAGGAAGGTTGCCGCCCTGGCGGTACAGGTGACCACCCTCACCGGAACGCGCTCCGGCGCCTTTGGTGCCGCGACCCGCTGTCTTCCCCTGTCCGGCGGAAATTCCACGCCCGACGCGTTTTCTATTCTTTTTCGACCCCGGATTGGGTGCAAGATCGTGTAATTTCATGTTCGACCTACTCTTCAACCTTGATCAAATGAATGATCTTGTTCAACATCCCGCGCAAGGCGGGCGAATCTTTATGTTCGACGGTCTGATGCATCCGGCGCAGACCGAGCGCTTTTACAGTTGCCTTCTGATCCTTTGTATAGCCGATGGCGCTCCGCACCAACGTTACGCGGATACTTTTACCGGAGGTTGCTTTCTTAGGCATGTTGTTTCCTCCGCTCCCAGAACGGGGCCAGGTCTTCTGCGCGTTTTCCGCGGCGTGCAGCTTCGACGGCGGGCGAACGGAGTCCATCCAGCGCGTCGAAGGTAGCCATCACCACATTGAGGACATTCGCGCTTCCCATGGATTTGGTCAGGATGTCGCGCACACCGGCCACTTCCAACACGGCTCGGACACCGCCTGCGGCGATCACGCCCGTCCCGGCAGAGGCCGGTTTGAGAAAGACCTTTGCGCCTGCCACTTTCCCAAGCGCTTCATGCGGGATGGTCGTCCCGGAAATGTTGACCGTGCGAATGTTCTTGCGGGCGCGTTCCGAAGCCTTGCGCATCGCATCGGGAACGGCATTGGCTTTGCCTACGCCCATTCCGATGTTGCCTTTCTTGTCTCCAACCACAACCGTCACGCGGAAGCGGAAACGGCGTCCGCCCTTCACCACCTTTGCAACGCGGGCGATCTCGATCACGCGTTCCTCGAAGGCATCCTGGGATTCGAATTGTTTATCAAATTGATTATCAGCCATTTGCTTCTCCTAAAACTGCAGGCCGCCTTCGCGTGCGCCGTCGGCCAGAGCCTTGACGCGCCCGGTGTAACGGAAACCGCCGCGGTCGAACACGACCGAGGAGATTCCCCTGTGCTTCGCGCGTTCGGCAATGGCTTTCCCGACGGCTTTCGCCTGTTCGGATTTTTTCATGCCTTTTACTTTTTCGCGCAGTTCCTTGTCGACAGTGGAAGCGGAAACAATGGTATTGCCGTCCATATCGTCGATGATCTGTGCATAAATGCCCGTCAGGCTCTTGAACACGTTCAATCGCGGACGTTCGGGATTGCCAAACACCTGCTTGCGGACGCGGCTGTGACGGCGTTCGCGAGCCAGCGAGCGACTCTTTTTAGCCATGTATTACTTGGCTCCTTTCCCTGCTTTACCAGCTTTGCGGCGAACCTTCTCGCCGAGATAACGCAAGCCCTTGCCATGGTAAGGCTCCGGCGGGCGGACGTTGCGTACATTTGCCGCCACCTGCCCGACCAATTCCTTGTCGAAACCCGAGACCTTGATCTGTCGGGTTTTTGCATCGGTTTCGAAGGAGATACCGGCGGGCGGCTCGATCTTGACGGGGTGGGAATATCCCACGAACAATGCCAGGTTCTTGCCCTCCATTTCAGCGCGATATCCGACTCCTTCCACTTCGAGCACGACATCGAATCCCTTGCTTACACCGTGGACCATATTTGCCAGCAGGGCGCGGGTGGTTCCATGCAGGGCGCGTTCCTCGGGATTGTCCGAATTGCGCGCGATCTTTATCTGATTATCTTCCATCTTGATCGCGATCAGGCTGGAAAATTCCCGCGAAAGTTCACCCTTCGGTCCCTTCACGCGAACCTTCGAACCCGTCAGTTCCACTTGAACTCCGGTGGGTATATCTACGGCTAAACGACCAATGCGAGACACAATAACCTCCTACCAAACCTTGCAGATGACCTCGCCGCCCACGCCCAACTGTCTGGCGCGCGCGCCGGTCATGACGCCTTTGGGGGTCGAGAGAATGGCTACGCCGATTCCCGAGAGCACCCACGGGATGTCGGTCTTCTTTGTATAGATCCGACGTCCCGGCTTGCTGACACGTTCCAAACCGGAAATGACAGCGCGCCTCTCGCGGCGTTCGCCTACGTACTTGATCTTAAGGCGCAGTACTTTATGGGTTTCGTTTTCGCCGTCGACCACCTCGAATCCCTCGAGGAAACCCTCTTCCTTGAGGATCTTGGCGATCTCGAGCTTTATCTTCGAGCCCGGCAATGCGACCTGCGAGTGCCCCGCCATCACGGCATTGCGGATGCGGGTCAACATATCGGCAATTGGATCAGTGAATGACATGATTTACCTCCAGCCCGGCGATTACCAGGATGCCTTTACGACGCCGGGGATTTGGCCCTTCAACGCCAGTTCACGGAAACAAATGCGGCACAAGCCGAAGCGGCGGATGTACCCGCGGGGGCGTCCGCACCGCTGACATCGGTTGCGGACCTGCACCGCATGGCGGCGGCGCTGTTCACGATATTGCATGCATTTCTTTGCCATACCTTACGCTTCCTTCTTGCCGCTGAACGGCATTCCGAGCAGTCTTAACAATGCGCGAGCTTCATCATCGTTCTTCGCGGAGGTCACGATGGTGACTTCCATCCCGCGCAGTTTATCGATCTTGTCGTATTCGATCTCCGGAAAGACCAGTTGATCTTTGATGCCAAGCGTGTAATTCCCGCGTCCGTCGAAGGCGTTCGGCGAGATGCCGCGGAAGTCGCGCACGCGAGGAAGGGCGATGTTCACGAGGCGGTCGAAAAACGCCCACATACGCGGACCGCGCAGGGTCACCTTCGTACCGATCAACCGGCCTTCGCGCAATTTGAAGTTCGCAATGCTCTTGCGCGCCTTCGTTTGCACGGGTTTCTGACCTGTGATGCTGGTCAAATCGGCAACAGCAGATTCGAGCGCCTTGGGGTTGTCCAGCGCTTCGCCGAGCCCGATATTGACCACGATCTTTTCCAGCCGCGGAACCTGCATCACATTCTTGAACCCGAACGACTTAAGCAGAGCCGGGGCGATTTCCTTGTTATAACGTTCCTGCATTCTGTTCATGTTATTCCTGCTTCCGGCTAGTCGATCGTGGCTTCGCAATTTTTGCAGACGCGATGCGCGCCTGCTTCATCACGAAGTACGCCGACGCGCGTGGCCTCGCCGCACTTCGGGCAGACCAGCATCACGTTGGAAATATCGACAGGACCTTCGAATTGGATGCGGCCCGGGTTAAGGTTGCGGCGGCCCTGGGTTTGCACCTGCTTTTGGTGCTTGGTGCGGATGTTGACACCCTGCACCACCACACGGCGCTCGTCAAGGATCACATTGATCACCTCTCCGCGCTTGCCTTTATCCTCGAGACGGCCGCTGATCACTTCAACGGTATCGCCTTTTCGAATCTTGACTCTCATTCGTCGCTCCTACAACACTTCCGGGGCCAAAGACACGATCTTCATGTAACCCATGTCGCGTAGTTCGCGCGCCACTGGTCCGAAGATGCGTGTACCCCTCGGGTTCTCGCCGTCTGCGTCCAGGATGACTGCGGCGTTATCATCAAAACGGATATACGAGCCGTCCTCGCGGCGCCATTCCTTGGTGCAGCGCACGATCACGGCCTTCACGATCTCGCTCTTTTTCACAGAGCCCTGTGGAGTGGCGGTCTTGACCGTCGCCACAACCACATCGCCGATCGCCCCGTACTTGCGCTTCGAACCGCCCAGAATATGAATGACAAGCAGTTCTCGCGCGCCGGTGTTATCGGCAACCTTCAATCGGGATTCATGCTGGATCATGGCTTACTCTCCCACACCCTGATCGGCGGTGCGGACTTCACGCTTCACGACAGATTCGACCGCCCAGCGCTTCTCGCGGGACAGGGGGCGGGATTCCACGATGCGGACCTCATCCCCGATCTGACAGCCGATCTCGTCGTGCGCCTTGACGCGCATGCTCGAGAACACCACTTTCTTGTAAAGCGGATGGCGGTATTTGCGGGTGATCTCCACCACGACGGTTTTCGTCATTTTGTTGCTGGTGACGACTCCAGTCATACGACGACGGTTGTTCATTTTGCACCTTCCACTGCCGCTTCCCGGAGCGTTTCCGCCAGGATGGTTTCCATGCGGGCGATATCTTTACGCAGGATGTTCAGGCGGCTCGGGTCTGTCAACTGTCCGCTCACCTGTTGGAAGCGCAGTTTCATCAACTCATCGCGCGCGTCAGAGATCTTGGCGCGGATTTCCTCCGGTGAAAGTTTGCGAATATCTGCGGGCTTCATGGCTTTCATGATTATTCGCCTCCCGCGTGGCGAGCCACGACCTTGGTCTTGATGGAGAACTTGTACTGGGCTGATTTCAAAGCCGCAACCGCGATCTCTTCAGACAAACCGCTGACTTCGAACATGATGCGCCCGGGTTTCACCACAGCGACATAATATTCCACATTCCCTTTGCCGGAACCCATGCGGGTCTCGGGCGGTTTATGAGTGAACGGCTTGGCCGGGAAAATCCGGATCCAGATCTTGCCGCGCCGTTTCATCTCGCGCACGATGGACCGTCTGGCAGCTTCGATTTGACGGGCTGTGATCCAGCCCGGTTCAAGCGCCTGCAGGCCGTAATCGCCGAAGGAGATCTCCGCCCCGCGGAGAGCCTTGCCCCTCATGCGACCGCGCATCTGCTTGCGCCACTTTACTCTTTTAGGCATCAACATTTCAATAACCTCATCTCAAGCGACGTCGCGATCATTCGCTGACGTAAACGCCTTCCGTCGCCTCGGTCTTCTCTTCGATTTCCGGTGTCGCTTCGCCCTTATAGATCCAGACCTTTACGCCGATCTGACCATAGGTGGTCAACGCTTCGTCGGTGGCAAAATCCAGGTTTGCGCGCAGGGTTTGCAGCGGAACGCGCCCTTCCCGAAGCCAGACATCGCGGGACATTTCCGCGCCGCCCAAACGCCCGCCAACGAGAATTTTGATTCCCTCGGCACCCTGCTTCATGGCTTGCTGGATTGCGCGTTTCATGGCGCGGCGATAGGCAATGCGGCGCTCCAGTTGGTCGGCGATGTTTCGCGCAACCAGTTTGGCGTCCACGTCCGGGTTCGAGATCTCCTTGATATCCAACTCGACCTTCTTGCCCACCAGCGATTCAAGCGCAGCGCGGATCTTCTTCACTCCCTCACCCTTGCGCCCGATCAGGATACCGGGCTTGGCAGTATGGATGGCGATGCGAATTTTACCGGGGGTGCGTTCCACGTCGATGCGGGAGACACCTGCCTTGCCGTCGCGGATGGCATCGGAAAGGTCCTTGCGAAGCTCGCGAATCTTTTCATTTGCAGCGGCGCCCCCTTTTGAAAGTTTGCCCATCAACAGGCCGCGAATCGCGAGGTCCTGGTGAAGTTGCTGGCGGTACGTGCTTCCCTCGGCGAACCAACGCCCTCCCCAGGGCTGGTTGATGCCGAGACGAAATCCAACGGGATGTACTTTTCGACCCATAAATGTCTCCTATGCTCCGCGCTCGCGCAAAACGACCGTCACGTGGGAATTACGGCGCAATATCGGTTTGAACCGGCCGCGTGCTCCAAATCGTCTCCACTTGCGGGTCGGCGCTTCGTCGGCGGTAATCTTTACGACGAACAGATCGTCGCGGCTGACGCCGAAATTTTCCTCGGCATTCGCCACTGCAGAAGCAACCAGCTTATGCACCGGGTGCGCCGCGCGTTTATTAACAAATTTGAGAATCTCCAACGCTTCGATGGCGCTTTTACCCCGCACCAGATCGATGACAGCGCGGACTTTCTGCGCGGACTGCGGGAGAAACCGAACGTGTGCTTGAATATCCGTCATGGCTTTCTCCTTATGCCGTCGCAGCGGCTTTCTCGGCGGTCTGATGCCCGCGGAATGTGCGCGTCGGGGCGAATTCACCCAAACGGTGACCGACCATGTTCTCCGTGATGTAGATCGGCACATGACGACGTCCGTCATGGACCGCGATCGTGTGTCCCACCATCTGCGGGAAGATCACCGAGGCACGGCTCCAGGTGCGAATCACTTTCTTTTCTTTTTTCTGGTTCATGGCCTCAATACGCTTGAGCAACTTCGCTTCAACGTATGGACCCTTTTTCAATGAACGTGACATATCTGCTTACCTCATCAACTAGCGGTTCGTCTTGCTGCGACGACGCACAATGTATTGATCCGTCTTCTTATTAAGGCGGGTCTTCTTGCCCAGGGTGGGTTTACCCCACGGTGATTTGGGACCGGGAAGACCAACCGGTTGACGTCCTTCACCACCGCCGTGTGGATGGTCGCGAGGGCTCATCGCGGTTCCGCGAACAGTCGGGCGGATGCCGAGATGGCGTTTGCGGCCCGCTTTGCCGAGTTTCACATTGCTGTGATCGAGGTTTCCGACCTGTCCGATCGTCGCATAACAAACCTGATGAATGAGCCGGACTTCGCCGGAAGGCATGCGGATCTGCGCGAAGTCGCCTTCCTTGGCGAGTAATTGCGCCGCGCCTCCCGCCGAACGGACAAGTTGTCCGCCCTTGCCGGGTTTCATCTCGATGTTATGGATCATCGTCCCGACCGGGATGTTGCTGATCGGCAGCGAGTTGCCGGAACGAATTTCAGCGTTGGGTCCGGACATGATCGTGTCGCCAACCTTCAGGTCCAGGGGTGAGACGATGTATCGTTTTTCACCATCCACGTAATAAAGGAGAGCGAGGCGTGCCGTGCGATTGGGATCGTATTCGATCGCTGCAACCTTGGCAGGAACGCCGTGCTTCTCGCGTTTGAAATCCACAACACGGATAAAACGGCGGGCGCCTCCACCCCGATGTCGGACAGTCACACGTCCATAGGCATTACGGCCGCCGGAGCGTTTCTTGATGACGAGCAGCGAGCGCTCCGGAGTGGATTTTGTAATTTCCTCAAAGGTATGCCCCGTCATGTCGCGCATGCCGGGAGTTACCGGTTTATATTTTTTGACTGCCATTATTGCACCCCTTCAAAGATCTCAAGGGGTTTGCTCCCCTCGGCAAGGGTGATGATCGCCTTCTTGAAAGCGGGACGGCGGATCACCATGCGGCGGGAACGACCTCGTCGGCCGTGCTTCGCCGGGGCGTTGACGATATTCACGCGCGCCACGGTGACATCGAAGAGAGTCTCGACCGCATCCTTTACCACACTGCGGGTGGCATCGTTGCGGACAACGAAGACGTAATGGCCCATCTTGCTCGATTGGACATTTGATTTTTCGGTCACCAGCGGGCGGACGAGGACACTATAAAGATCGGTCATGTCTCTCTCCTATCCAAGATGCGCAACCAGCGCATCGATCGTCTTGACGGGCAGGACGACTTTTTCGAAATTAAGCAGGTCGCGCACATTCAAATAACTTGCGAGAAGCACTTTTGCGTTCTCGATGTTGTTCGCGGTCCGCATGATCAGGTCATAATTCTGGTCGCGGGCGGGCATCAACACCAATGCCGTGGAGACGCCGACAAGGTTGCCAAGCGTCTCTGCAACCTGCTTCGTTTTTGGCTCGGCAATGGTGAGATCGTCCACAACCACAATGGAGGCTTCGGAAGCCTTTACTGAAAGAGCAGAGCGGAGAGCCGCTTGACGCATCTTTTTGGGCATCCGCAATTCATAGCTTCGGGGATGAGGGGTATGGATGCGGCCACCGCCGACCCACTGCGCCGCACGCCTCGAACCCTGCCGGGCGCGGCCTGTTCCCTTCTGCTTCCAGGGCTTGCGGCCGCCGCCGCGAACTTCCCCGCGGACCTTGGTATCGTGCGTTCCAAGGCGCGCATTCGCCATCTGGCGCGTATACGCCTGGTGCATCAAATCCATATTTACTGGGGCTTCGAAAAGTTTCGCGGGAAGCTCGATCTCGCGGACCTTCTTGCCCTTCAAATCAAGAACATCTACTTTCATGATATCGCTCCGGTATCCTGCGCGCGCTACTGTTTGCGCGATTCCTTGATCATCACGACGCTCCCCTTGCCGCCGGGCACAGCGCCGTTGATGGCGATCAAATTGCGTTCCGGATCGACCATCACAACCTTGATATTCTGTGCCGTCACGCGATCCATGCCCATGTGACCAGCTCCGCGGGAACCCTTGTACACACGGCCCGGTGTAGTACCGGAGCCGCGCGAACCCGGTGCGCGGTTGCGATCGGATGTACCGTGGGTGGCGTTCATACCGTGGAAGTGGTAGCGCTTCACGCCCCCGGCAAAGCCCTTCCCCTTGCTTATGCCGATCACATCCACGCGCTCGCCAACCACAAACGCATCGCCGACAGTCACTTTATCGCCGACTTTCAAGCCGTGGTCCTTTGCGCGAAATTCGCGGAGGAAACGCAGGGGGGGAATTTCATTGGCTTTCAAATGCCCGGCTTCGCCTTGTGTGAGGCGCTTGGGGTTTGTTTCGCCAAAGCCCAGTTGTACGGCGGAATAACCCTCTTTTTCCGGCGCGCGAACCTGGGTAACGAAACATGGGCCAGCTTCGATGATTGTCACCGCATAGGCGACGCCTTGCTCATCGAAGATCTGGCTCATGCCAATCTTGCGACCTATCAGCCCTTTCAACATGCTCAAATTTCTCCTTTACAAGATATTGACGAGACTGCCGGTTGGGGCAACAACCGCATCATCTCCGTGCGGCACAGTCAGACGGCTTGCGAAGCGGACCGATTGTCCGCGCGCAAGCCGACTCTTGCGCCGTCTCAATGCAACGCGCTGGGCGCGTAATATTGACAGACTAGATTTTGATTTCGATGTCGACGCCTGCGGGTAAATTCAACCGCATCAGCATATCGATTGTCTTCGAGTCCGGGTCCAGCACATCGATCAAACGATTGTGTGTGCGGATCTCGAAGTGCTCATGAGAGTCCTTGTCAATGAAGGAAGAGCGACGTATTGTATAGCGTTCCTTCTTGCTTGGCAAGGGCACGGGACCAACCACATGAGCGCCTGTGCGTTCCGCGGTCTCGACGATCCGCTTGGCGGATTGGTCGAGCACGCGATGATCGTAAGCCTTGAGGCGGATGCGAATTTTCTGTTTTGCCATGATTCTCCGCCTTACGCGATGATCTTGGTGACGACACCGGCACCGACGGTCAGACCGCCTTCACGGATGGCGAACTTCGAGCCCTGCTCCAACGCCACCGGCACGATCAACTCCACTTCCAGGTTCACGTTGTCGCCCGGCATCACCATCTCCACGCCGTCCGGCAGTTTGATGTCGCCCGTCACGTCCATCGTGCGAATGTAGAACTGCGGTCGATACCCAGAGAAGAGC
>JAPKMP010000001.1 GCA_026645935.1 Candidatus Villigracilaceae bacterium
GATACTCCCCTCCCCAGTTGGGGAGGGGTTGGGGTTAATTATTTGCTCAAATCCTTCGCTGTCGATTCCATCTGCGCGAGGATCGCCGCCACCTGCCCGCTCGAAACGTTCACGCGGTACATGTGCTCGAACCCATCGCCGAGCATTATTTTAACTGTACGCCACGAATCGAGTTGAGGTTGCAATTCGCCGCGCGGGATCAAACCCACAGCCTGCTGCCAATGGGGATGGGTCAATTCGTAGTCGCCGAGCAGGCTCACGGTCGAGTCGCGAAGCGGGAAGTTATGAGTCGCCTCCACCCAGCGGGCATCCTGTTCGTTTTCCAAAAGCCAGCGCGCGAAAAGCCACGCTGCAAGCTGCTCCTCTTCCGTCGATCTCAGAATCGCATACGACGAGCCGTAGACCGCGATGATCCCGCCGTTCTGATTCGGGAACGGAAGCACAGACCACTCGTCGCGGTTGTTCTCGCCGACGAAGGCGCGCGCCACAGTGGGCAGGTCGCTTAAACTCACTGTGATGAACAACGCCTCGCGTTCTGCAAACGATAGTATCGGATCGGCATTGCTTTGCCACGAACAATTTGCTTCCGCGAGTTCGCGCAAGAATTTGAACGCATTGATATTTTCGGGAGCGAGAAAACGATAATTGCCCTCCTCCAACACGCCGCCCCCGAATGCGAGCATCCACGAGTATACCGTCATCGGTTCGGTATCCACGATCCAGCCGCCCATCAGATCATTTTCCGCGAAGTCATCCTTCTTCATCGAGCCGTGCGCGCGGCAGGCTTGCTCTTGAAATTCTTCAACAGATTCGGGTTCCGCAGCGAAATTCAATTCCTCCGCCCAGGTCTGATTCCACAACATCACCCGCGCCGTTCGCTGTGCAGGAATCGCAACTCGCGCATTTCCCGCCAGGTCCTGATTCCAGAACGCATAAGGGATGTCGTCCGCGGTAATTCCATACAATGGGTCTTCCGCATATTCCGTCAGATCGCTTGTCACGCCTTCTCTAAACCATTCCTGCGCATGTTCAGGCAGGACGATCACAAGGTCCGGTTTGTTCTCTGTCGGCAGGGACGCCGTCGTCTCTTCGTATAAATTCGTGAAATTGATATGACTTTCCGCTGCAACCTTGATGCCCCACTCGTTGCTTTCATTGAATTCCTTGACGAACGACTCGAACAGACTTTGCTCCAGGCCGTACCACGGCGTCCAAACTTGAATCTCCAACCCGTTCAGCGCCTCCGCATCGACCTCGAGCCGGGTCGCGGGATCGGGAGTTGAGTCCTCGCTTTGAGCGGATTCGGTCCCCTGTGCCGCCTCGGGCGTTTCGGTTTCTTCCACAACGGAGGGGGTTGTCCCCGCGCCGCACGCCGATAAAAAGATGGATACGGTAAGAAGGAAGTAAATTATTTTCTGCATTGATCTAGGCAGCCAGTAACATGAACGGCACGGGGGTGAATACCAAGATAAACACTGCGATCATGGCATAAGCGACTGCTTTGCGCTTCGGGTCGAGTTCGGTGATCTGGTCCATCGGCTGGGCATTGACGCGGCCGAGCCAGAAGAGCAGAGCCGCCCACAACCACCATCCGCTCCAAAAGACGCCAAGGACGATGAGCAATCCGACAATATAAGGAAAGGCTTTCTTCGCCTTCTCACCGAACAGCGAGTAGATGATGTGACCGCCGTCGAGCGTCCCGGCAGGGATGAGGTTGAGGGCGGTGACGAGAATCCCCGCCCAGCCTGCAAATGCAACCGGGTGAATGAAGACATCGAGTCCGCCAAAGGGAACGGGACGGCCCGTAAAGAAATATTGAAGCCAGTAAATGAGTCCCTGCGGCGCGGCGGGAGCGGGGAGCAGCTGCCTAAAGACGATGAACTTTGCAAGGAAATAAAGGATCGAGTTGCCTTCCAAAAACCCATTCGGGTTCGGTTCGATGGGACCGAGCGAGGAAAGCGATAATCCATACAGCAAAACGGGGATTGCGATCACCAATCCGGCGATCGGTCCCGCCACACCGATATCGAAGAGAATCCGTTTATTCTTCGGTATGCCGCGCATCAGGATCGCCGCGCCCATCGTTCCAAGCGGGCTGAAAGGGAACGGGATGAAATACGGCAGGGTGGCGGGAGTCTTGTGATAACGGCTCATGAAATAATGACCGAGTTCATGCGCCAGCAAAATCCCGAGCATGCTGAGCGCGAAGGGCCAGCCGGTGAAGATGTTCTTGACGATCAAAAGGATCTGACCCAAAAAATCCGCCGGAACGGGTCCTTCGATCTGCACCCCAGCCATCATCACACTGAAGATGGTTAAAAGGAAAAGAATGATGTTGGTGGAGACCTTTTCCCGCGCGGGTTCAGGCTGCCTGGGGGCAAGGTAGATGACATGCCTGCCGTCTTCGTGGCGGAAATGAGGGGAGAGTCCGTGCGGGGCGAGCGAATCAGCTAACCGGTCGTAGGCGGAGGCGGAATCTTCATTCAATAATCGACCGCGATAGCGCATCAAAAATCCGGGCTGACCTCCCTCTTGCGTACCCAGGCTGGTCACGTCTTCGATGCGGAAGACACGCGCGACAAGTTGATTCAAAACTTCAGGTTCGGGAAAGGACATGCTTTACTCCATATTTCAAGTACGATGGGCGACCCGTCCATCCACGCCCGACAAAACTTTATTGCGCAAAGGGAGGGTCGCCCGAATGTATCATAGGCGAGAGTGGATGGGAGTCGAACCCACCGCGGCTCGCAACGCGGCCCGCCACAGGTTTTGAAGACCAGGAAGCCCACCGGGACCTAACCACTCCCATTGGCAAGCATAACCGAGAGGGATGGGTTTTGCAAGTTTGAGGTTAAGAGGGGCTAAATTAAACAGGTTGCTGTCTTGCAAGGAGGCTGTAAAAATATTTAACGCAAAGTCGCAGAGTCGCAAAGAAAAATCCTGGCGGCTTTGCGTCAAGAAATCTTGATTGCCCGGTTCTACAAAGAATCGTGACAGAAAATTTGACGGAGGGCAAAAAATGGGATTGGATCTATATCTGCCGACCCGGTAATATCGGCGGGACGTAATCGGGCGCAAAGATGAACAAGGAGACGATGGCGGCCAGCATGAGTACCATGCAAAGGAAAACAAACCCGCCTGTCAGGATCCCCGTCCATGCCATTGTCTTCCCGCCTTCATTATTCCTGCGAATTGTCTTCAACGAGATTGCGCCGTAGATCAAGGCGAGTAGTCCGAGAAGGAAGCTGATCGGAAAACAAACGAAGCCGGTCAACGGGATCGGGATCATCCCGCCGCATAAAGCCAGCAGGGTGAGCATTCCAAGGATGAGGCTAATGATGGAATGTGGATTTGTTTTTGGAGAAGGATAGATCGGTTCGTTTGATTCCATGAGATATCTCGTAGGGAATAAAAATCTTATTAGACCTCTTGCATAAGCAATCCCCGGCAGCGGGGACGCCGCCTTGAGCAAGATAAAATTGTGACTTTTGCAAGAAGTCAAATTAATCACAGATGCATACGGACGAGTGATGCGAGTTGCCGTCTTGTGTAAATGGTTCAGAGTTTAACGAAAAGACGCAAGGCCGCAGGAATAATAGTTTACGATCTTCGCGTCTTGGCGACCTTGCGTTAAGAAAGAAATAAGTGCGAGGATACTTTGTTTGCCTGTGGTTTAAAACAAAACCGTCCCCGGCAGGACGGTTTCTTTCACAATCTGTCGGGGCGAGAGGATTTGAACCTCCGACCCCTTGGGGTGCGGATCGCTTCGGGAAACTCGTCGAATTTTTGTTCTATTTTGAGAGAGCGTCAGAATGATGTTCATGGTAAAGATTCGCAAGCAGAGCCGTCGTTGTTTTGATCGAGACGATGGATATCACCCGCGCCTTGCGACTGGCAATAGTTGAAGCAGGCTTGCGCACTGGCGTGAGTTGAAAAGTCGGTGCAGTTGTAAGAGTCTCCTGCGCAAGAACAAACTGCGGACTGACCCGCAGGCGGGCTGGTGGGACTTTGGTTGATGGGCAGTACCTGCAAGAAGGTGGTGGCGGTCGGGAAGACCTGAAGCGTGGCGGTTGGCAGCGGGGCGAGTGTGGCTGTTTCTGTGGAAGCGAGAGTCGCGGTTGGCAATGATGTATTTGTGATAGCGGCTTGGGCGGTTTGGGTGTAGGGAAGCCAGGCTTCAGCCAGGGCAGTGAGTTGGACGGCGACCAGGTCAATGGTTGGGGCAGGCGGAGTCGGGTTTCCACTTCCGCCCGCAAACGAAGATACGACGCAAAGAAAGACAGTCGCTCCAATGACGCCAAGCGATATTTTTTGATTTCGCGGCGAGGCGTTGCCGATCTTCCAGAGCCATTTTCCAATCTGCCACAGTCCCGCGAACAGCAGGATGTAGAGATTGATAACCAGAATGACCGGAAGAACAAACAGGAAATAAAGACATCCTTTGCCTTTGATCGGGATGAGCGGAAGTTTAGATTTCGGCGCAGGAGGCGGAGCAACGGCTTCCGGTTGTTTTGGTTGAGCGGGCGTAGATATCGGAGTAGGGAGTACTTTCGGTTCGGTTTGCAATTCCACGCTCGGCATACTTACCGGTTCGTTTGACGGCTCTTTTTTGGTGGACGCATAGGGTTTGATCTCAAATTCCTTTAGGTCAAAATCCAACCGAACGCCAAGATTTGTCTTGAAGCCATTTATCATTTTCCCGCCGCGAATACTCGCATAACAATGCCCAATCGCATTGGCAGGCGCGCCCAGCGCGGCAAGACGTTTCAAGTATTTTTTTGCGGTTGCCGGTTTCAGGTAGCCGACTGTCAAATCATCGATTTTGACAAAAACCTGACGCTCCAGAACGTCGGGCTGTTCATGATTGAATAAAAATGCTTCGTGCCAATCTTCGTCACAGCCTTCTTCGTCATCGTAGTACTGAACAATCTTTTCAAGATTGCGGAAATACGTTTTTTCACCCTCTATTTGTACCGGATAAATATCGTCATAGGAGCTCGAAAGACTTACGATGCGAGGAGTGAGACCGACAAGTAGTTCTTTAAATAAATTCTCGATGGAAAGCAGTTGATAAACGATTTGGCAATCGACCAGGGCGCGATGCGCAGATCGGGAAACTTTGATGGAATAGCTTTTGGATAACTTTTGCAAAGAGATAAAACTGTGACCTTTGCCTTCCCAGTTTATATCGTTCATGGAACAGCGCCATGTTTTCTCGGCGCAAGCCGGATAAAGCCGGGTAAGAAAGGCTTTGTCGAATTTGACGTTATGGGCTATGACGATGTCTGCGGAGGCAAAAAGGGAAAGGATGCGTTGATCGTCCAGCTTTTGACCGCGCACCATTTCGTCTGTGATGCGGTTTACTTTTTGCGCCTCAAGCGGGATTGGAAAAGCGGGCTGCCGCAAACCGCTGTACGTATCAATGATTTGCCCGATGGTTTGCGCTTCTTCATCGTACGAAAAAGCCAAGCCTGCAAATTCTATGATTTCGTCGCGGGACGGCGAGAGACCGGTTGTTTCGACATCAACGATGAGCGCTGTTTTCATACCCCCTCTTTTTAGCGGGTTGATTTTTTGAAGGTGCGGGGAAATGGAGTGACGATGAAGAACATAAACGCCAAAAAGATCATGAAGGCGTTGAGCAGTGTTTTGGGTATCTTTATACGAAGGACTTCAACCTGAAAACGCAGGCGCATGAATTTACGCTCCCACCAGGGCAGGTACTTCCATGCGCTAACCACTCTCGCGTGTTCTTCGATTTTTATGAACTCGTTTAGATTCTTCATGGGCTAGGATATTTTCAACCTCCTGGCGAAACTTGCGGCGGAACTCTTCGGAGACTTCATCCCAGTGCTGCGTGATATATGCAAGGTCTTCATCGGGTCGGGGCAAGCCAAGCACGTCATAGACTTCAAAGCCAAGTTTGCCAGAGAGATGTCGAAGATTTTCTGTATTAGGTTTACGTTTACCATTCATCCAATGCGAAAGGATGGACTGGCTTACTTCGAGATGATTCGCAAACTCTTGAATAGTTTTTTTCTCCCCTTGTGACATTCGCCATTCCAAGTACTTTTGTTCTAAAAATGTGGGGAAATTCATCTTCTGTATTTTATTTCTCCGTTGTAATTCAGTAAATGGGGGTTGACAAATCTATGACTAAGGTGTAAATTATGACACTGTAATAAAAAAAAACAGTGGAGAACTAAATGGCAGATATGACAGGCATCAACACCCCTTTGGAAATCACCGAGACGCACGAGTCGTATTTGATCGTGGCGGCTCTGGGGGACATCAGCGCAGGCACGCAAGCCAGCGCGGATCTTTTCAATAACGGATTGGGCGAAAAGCATCCTTGGCGGGTCAGCCGTCAGACGGTGTGGAGTTGGGGAAACGGCTCGAAGCGCGTGAGCGACAGCCGACTGCGCTTCTGGAAACATGCTTTTCCGATCGAGGACCCGCGCCATAAGTTGGCGGCGGCAATCAGCGAATTCCGCGAGAAGGAGGCGGCTGAGACCAATGCCCACTGGGTCGCGCCCGCCGCTCCGATCAAGAAGCGAACATCCAAGGCGGTGACAGGATGAAAACGGTCAAACGCAAGCCAATCAAAAAAAACCGCAAGGTCTCCTCCAGAAAAATGACCGAATACGCAAAGCAGGGGCGCGGGGCAAATGCCTTCGTGCCGCGCCGAACGAAGAAGCGCGACCTCTTGCAGGAACGAATTGACAAGGTGGTGAAAAAAGCCTTGAAGCGCCGGGGCAAGACCAATTACGACGTGATCCGCCATGTCAACGCGCCGTTGAGATTTACGAACGCGAGCAAGATTGGATGAGGAGAAGGAGAAGGATATGAAACCATTACAAACAATCGTCATCGCCAAAGACCCCGCCGACCTGCTGATACAGGTGATGGAACGGATCACCCTCGGCGGCGATTTGTACACCCCGCTCTTTGTCAGCCATGAGGGTTTGCTCTGTCAGCGCATGATTCCAACGCTTTGCGTCTACAAATACCGGCTGATCATCGCGCAAGACCTCGACGATCTTGCCAACCAGGAGCGCAACATGATCGAACTCGGTTTCGATTACATGTTCAACACCGTGCTGTGGAACGCCAAATACCTGCAATGGATGAGCCGCATGAACGAAAGCGGGGCGCGTGTGCGCGACGCGATTGCGCAGGTCTTCACGCCGGCGCCAGCCAAGCGCGAGGACGAGTTGCGGTTGGTGGAGGACGTGCGCGCCGTGTTGGGGATGAAGCCCGCCGCGAGCGACGCGTTCGAAGTGACGTTCCCGTTCCCGATCCGTTTGTCATAGGTTCAGGATAACAGGCAGGGCGAATCCCGATGAAAGCCGACCTTATCCCGACAGATATTCTCGCAGCCATCCTGATCGAACTGCTGTTCGGGCTTGCCTATAACGGAGTCGTCGCCTACTGGGCGGAACACCGCCTGATGCACGTCTCGTGGTCGGTGGTGATCGGTGTCAGCGGCACGCTTCTGATCCCCGCCGTGTTTTGGTTCGACCGCTCCATGCCGTTCTACCAATCCGGGCTGATCCTGCTGGGCTGTTTCGCGGCGAGCGGCACGCCGATGATCGTCGGCTCGATGCGGCGGACGGTGGCGCGCAAAGACGACAAGAAGCGCCGCCCGCTTGGAAATACCGCCATGCGCATCCGCGACGACGTGGTGATGGAACTGGCGGCGCTGGCGCATGAGATCGCCGAGAAATCGAAAGCGGATTCGATCCGATTGCACGACCTGCCGGATTACGTCAACCGCCTGCACGGGTTGATCGGCAGTTTGAAAACCTTGTGAGTAGCAGGGCGTAACCCCTGTTCATTCTCCTCCTTTCTGCCTGACCCTGACCTGGAGCAGTCGGGGTCAGGCAGACGGAGAATCTCTCTCCAATAGCCGCCATGACCCAGCCAGTTGGGTGCATGGATGGGGAGGGGAAGAAAGCAGAAGGCAGAAAGCAGAAGGCAGAAAGCAGTAAGCAGTTATCCGTCACCAGTGAGCAAGTTTGCTTGGAAGGAGCAAAGACATGCCAGTACAAGAAATCAAGCTCGACGCAATCCATAACAACCCCTACCAGAAGCGTCATCACTATAACGACATTCCCGACCTCGCCCGCACGATCGCAACGGACGGCTTGCAGCAGATACCGAAGGCGAGATCCAACGGCGCCGGAGTCCAGTTGAAGTTCGGTCATCGGCGCTGCCAGGCATTCCGCTGGCTGGCGGAAAACTGGAAGAAGGAAGGCTTGCCCGAGCGCTACCAGGGCTACACGGTCATGCCGCTCGACATCGAGGACCTGAGCGACGAGCAGATGTTCCGCGGCGCGACGATCGAGAACCATCAGCGCAAAGACCTCAGCCCGATCGAGCGCATGGAGGAGATGAAAGCCTGGGTCGAGTTCGGCTACACCAGCAAGCAGATCGCCGAAATGTACCCGGGCATGAGCGATGCGACCGTGCGCGGACTGCTGTATTTCGACAAGTTGACGCCCGAGGCGAAGGAAGCGCTGCACCAGGGCGAGATCACCCAGGGGACGGCGCGAGCCGTGCTCTCCCTCCAAAGAGTGGCGCCGCCGCAAATCGTCATCGAAGCGTTGAAGGAGATCAAGGAAGAGGAGCAGGATGCCGTGAATACCCGGTGGGGCGGCAAGCGCCTCCCGGAAGAGGTGGTCAAAGACAAATTGGAGGAACAGCGGAACGTAAAAAGCCTGTGGTATGACATGCGCGGCGGGAAGCCGCGGGCATGCAGCAACGACGGCTGGGCGCTGGACATGAAGAACTTTCCGAACAAACTGCTGCCGAAGTTGACCGTCGAAGAAGCGATGGAAGCCAGTTTGGACGGGCAGGACGGCGAGTTCAAGAAGCGCGTCGCGGCTTACCTTGAAAACGGTTCCACGGCCGGCATGACCGAGAGCGACATCCAATTCATCGAACACCTGACGAATCCGCCCGCCTGCACAGCCTGCCCGTTCTACACCAAACTGGGCAGCGAGCATTACTGCGGGATGAACGTCTGCTATTCGCGCAAGGAACGCGCTTGGGCGCGGCAGAAACTGCACAATGCCAGCAAGACTCTCGGCATCGCGTTGTACGATCCCGAAGCCGACGGCGACCTGTTGATCTTCGAGGATAAATGGCATAACGAGCAGCACGCGAAACTCTTCAACGCGAAGGGCAAAGACCTGCGCCTGGCGTTCATGGAGGACGCGGACCGCAAGCGTGCCCAGGGCGGGTATGAAGGAGTTCCGAGCGGGGCGGTGGTGGGCGTCGTCGGCGAGACGTTGAAGAAACTGTTGAAAGAAAAAGTGGAAAAGCGCGAAGCTAAAAAAGAGGATACAAGCGCGGTCGTCGAGGAGATGAAGGAGGAAAAGGCGGAAGCGCTCCTGGCAGAGGCGGCGCTGTACGTCCAAACGCTTTTTGGAAACTTCAACGACACGGCGATGAAGAGCCTGGCGGAAGCGCCGAATTACGGCTGGGGATCGGATGACACGCCGTTCGACGAACCGAAAGCGGGGGCAAGCGACAAGGAATGGGCGGGGTTCCTGCGCCGCGAGTACGCCTTCCGAATGCTGGACCGATGCGACGATATCCCCGACACGTACGACGTGAAGAGCCTGCGTGAGTATGCGGACGCCATCGTCAAGGCTGTCAAAGGCTGGGGCGTGAAGGTCCCGGCGGCGTTCCTCAAGACGGCGGATGGTTTCGATGCGGAGCTCGCGGCTGTTGCGGCGGAAACGAAAGCCCAGGCGAAGGCGGGGAAGGGGAAGAGCAAATGAAAGCACACTGCGCCTTCTGCGGCGGCAAAGGTCCCGACCTGGAATTCGAGGTGGTCGCCTCGCCAACCGGCGCCACCTATCGCATCCCGCCCAGTCATACGACATGCAAGAAGACCGTATTGCAAGGATCGCCGTTCCTCTCCCTTTTACTAAACGAAGGAGTCGTCCATGAACAACCCCGTGTACGAGAACCTGCTCCACGAGCTCGCCGCAGGCGAACTCACAAGAGTTCAAAGGCAAGTCTTCGAGTTATTACGCGATAACCCTGACGGGCTGGACCGCTATCAGTTGGTTGGGAAGATTTACGGATACATCCCGGTCAGCCTCACTGGCAACACCGACGACCGCAAGATCCGCAAAGCGATCGAAGCCATGCGCAAACGGCTGTATCCGATCGTGAGTACCAGCGGCAAACCTGGGTACCGGCTCGATGTCTCCAGGGAAGCGGCTGAGAAAATGCTGGCAGAGCTCCACAGCCGGATCAGGCATATGCAGGAACAGGCAGAAGCGGTCAGCAAGTTCTGGGAGATCCCAATGCCAAAGACCTACAGACCGATACATAGAACGCACAAAGCGATTAGCGACCAGCAATTGAGGATGCAGATATGAAAACACCCGTATGCTCCCGCTGCAAACGCCCGCTGAGTGACCCGTACAGCATCGCGGTCGGGATGGGACCCGAGTGCCGGGGCGGGGCGGCGAAGAGTGGCGTGAAATTCCCGAAGGCGCGTTGGCGCGTCTCGCGGGGCAGGGTTGTCTTCGACGGTTTGGAGAAAGCAGGGCCGTTGACAGTCAACACAGAAGGCGGAAGGCAGAAAGCAGAAAGAGCGGCGGACGAGAAGCGCGAGATCGTCCTGCGCGTCAAGCGCGGCGGCAGAAAACCGAACGAGGCGGTCGGTCTTTTGATGGATTACATGCGCGAGAAGGATTCGCCGATGCCACGTTCGTGGTGCGAAGAGTTTGTCCAGAAAGTCTGGAAGGAGGAAGCATGAACACCGGAATGTTATGGCAATGCGACAGCAAGAAACCGCTGCGTGAGCGGGTGGAAGAAGCCGTGAAGTATTACCAGCGGAAATACGGAAGCGACCCGGAAGCGGCTTACGTCAACCCGAAGCTGCTGGAAGGGCATGAAATGATCGTGGACGGGATCGCTGTCAAACCGATGCGCCTGCCGATCAGCCTGCTTTGGCTGGAAGTGGCAGATGCCGCTAAAGGCATCGAGCGCAGGAGCGCAGAGTTATTGCAACAGGGAGAACAGGCTTTGACGCAGATGGAGATGAGGCTATGAGTGATCAGTTGCCAGTAACTAGTAATCCCTGGTATCCGAGTGGGGCGGCGAGTTTGTTTGCCGCGATGGCGCGTGAAGACGCAGGAATGCCGGCAGAGTCGCAGGCGGTGACGATCACGTGCGCCTGGTGTCTTTCGGACGATACGGAGATGGTGGATCACGAGCATGACATCTACCAGTGCCGCAACTGCGGCGAGACATTCATCCGTTCGTCCGGTTGACCAGCCTCTCGCCTGGGTCGGTGCGGACCGCATCCTACTCGACGATACGAGTCGCTTCGGTCTGCGACGCAAGGTGATTGCCAGGAGGGGCGAGCCGATGGACGTGGAGGTATGGCTGGAGGCTTTCAGTAGACAGTTGGCAGTGAGCAGTGAGCGTCTGCATTGCTGGCTGGTGGAGCGAGACGAGTATTGGTTTTTGTGGATTGTTTGGAAGGAGAACGGACGATGATTAAGAAAGAGATGCTGATATTCCTGGTTGGGCTTTGCACGATCACCGCACTGGTATTTTGGCGGGACGTCGCGGCATGGATCACCGCCATGACCCCCGGCGAAGCGGTGGATTTCATCATGACCTTCGCGCTCAAGGCGGTGGTGTTGGCGATCCTTTCCTGGCTGATGTATCACGCGCCGGAATTCATCCGCCCGTGGTTGAAGCTGAGGCGGCAAACGTTTCGGCAGAAACAGAAGATGACACGCCGGGGATTGGGTATGCAGTCTACTGCCCCTCGCGCGCCGCGTTTGAATAAAGACCAGGCGCTATTGTGGATGGCGAATCAATTACAGCGGCAGACCAGTACCGGCACGCCGAAGCCGACCTCGGCGGGGAACGAGCCGCCGACGATCCGGTTCGAGTGAGGACGTTATGAAGAAAATCCTTATTCCGATTCTTGCCCTGATCGTGACGGCTTGCGGGAGTCCCGCGCCAACGGCGGTCCCAACCGAAACGCCGAACCCGGGCGAAATCGCCCTGCAGATGGTGCAACAGCAAATGGCGGCAGAGGCAACCCAACAGATCGTCGCCCTGCAATTCGAGGCGACGGCGCAGGTAGTGGACGCTACATCCACAGCGCAAGCATACATAACGCAGGAGGCGATCACCGCTCAGGCGCGCATGGATGCGCAGGCGACGGCAGAACAGGCGCGGCGGGATGCGCAAGCGACCCAACAGCGGATTGACGCAGAGGCAACCCAGGCGCAGGCGCGGCGGGATGCGGAAGCAACGGCTGACCAGGCGCGGCTCGACCTACAAGCTACCCAGCAGGCGGAAGCGACCTCGACGGCGTTCTTGATGACGCAGGTAGTCGAGCCGACGCATCAATACTGGACGCAACAGGCGGTCGAGCAGGACATCATCATTGCCACGAACGCTGTGGAGATTTCCAACCTGGATGTGAAGCGCCGCCAGCAGACGAATACGCTGGATTGGGTTGTGAAATATTCGGTGATTGTCGGGATGACCGTCGGTTTATTATTTCTCGCCCGCATTTATTTCAAGGTGCGCGAGATAAAAAACTCCGACGGAGATGTGGAAATGATCATTTTCGATAACGAGAAGGCGATCCGACCCTCGTTATTGCCGAAGCCTATTTTGGAATTGGCATCAGGCGAGATGCCGGACGTGACGGACAAGCAGGAACAGTCCGAAATTGTGCGGCGCGATCAAGGCATCCGCGCGCTGGCGGTTATGCCGGTCAACCCGACCCCACAGGGCGCGCAGGCATTCAATAATTACTTTATGCCGACCGCACCGGTAAAGCCTTATGAGATCGTGGATGGCGATACGCTTCCGGCAGGAATATTGGAAGCGGAATCGTTGAAGGCAATCGAAAAAGATTGGAGTGACGCCAATGACAACCAGATTTCATGAGCTCGTCGCCGAACGCACGCTGGCGCTTCTCGATGAACGCCGGGCGCGTTTATATCCAGACCGGACGTCGTTCTATATCTGGCCGCGTTCAGATCGGACGGTGGTCATCTTCGACCCAACGGTGATCGATACGGGCAAAGTCAATGACGATTTCATTCACCGCTTGTCCACGCGCCTTTTAGGCAGGCGGGTGGTGCGCACGAACACGCGCGGGCTTTTCCTGCAAGTTGGGTATGAGATCCCGCCGGTAAAAGCGGAGTTGGAAAGCCTGCCTCTTGACCTGAGCCGACAGTCGACGCCGTATCACCTGCCGATCGGCATGACCGATAACGGCGAGTTGTGGCGATCCATGCTGGATGCGATTTCCATCTTCGTAGTAGGGGTCAGCGGCATGGGCAAGAGCGCCATGCTCCACGCCTTCATCCAGGCATTGCTGCACGGCGGACAGACGCTGGTCTATGCCTGGGATGGCAAGGACAATGCCGAGTATCTGCGCTATGTCGGACGCGAGAATTTCACTCTGTTTTCGATGGGCGGCTTGCAGAGCGGATTGAAGTCGCTGCAAGCGATCATGCAGGAACGCTGGCGTATTTTGGCGCGGAGCGGGCATCCGAACATCGTCGCGTACAACCAGACTGCCACAGAGCCGATGCTGCCGATTGCGCTCGTCATCGATGAAGTTGCCGAGGTTGACGACCAGGAGGCATTGATGCGGCACGTGAAAGTGAACCGCGCGGCGGGATTATTCCCGATCTTTGCCACGAATGACCCGACCAAGAGTTCTGTGATCGCAAAGAGCAACCTGCAAACGAGGATTTCCATGCCGGTTGTTTCTGCGGCGGATAGTGTGACGGGTCTCGGCAGGACCGGCGCGCAGAATCTGCCGAAGAAACCGGGGCGCGGGCTGATCCAGGTCGAGGGGCGTTTGGTGGAATTCCAGGCGTTCCATGTGGACTATCCCATGCCGACAGAAGACGGGTTGAAGTGGCTTGAGATGCATGTGACAGAGAGTGGCACTGAGCCGCCGACGCCGGAGAGTCTTCCAGCGGCGACACAACCGATAGATGCGGTCGCGCAGATGGCGGAAGGCATCCGTGGACGATGGACGCCGGAGATGCGTCAGGCGGATGTGGCGCGGCTGTTGGGCTTCCCTCAAACGGGTGGGGCGTATGGAGCCAAGACCAAGGCGGTCATGGCTTATCTCATTACTACTACTACTACTACTACTACTACTCAAAACAGCCCAGAAAACGGCGTTTTTGAGGCGATTCCGGCGTAGTAGAGGGGTAGTAGTAGCAGATTTTGGAGGATTTGCCACATGAACGTCAGTGAGTTTACCAGGCTCGTGAAGGAGATGCGGGAGGCGCAGAAGGCATGGTTCAAGAACCGGTTGCGCGGCGACCTGATCCGGTCGAAGGATTTGGAGCGGCGCGTGGACAAGGCGCTTGCGGATGGGATCGTGTTCGATCTCGATATTGTGAGTTCGGTCGAACCCGGTCAACTTGACTTATTCGATGGTGCGCGGCGTAATGATGGCGAAGGAGAATCGGCATGATCAAGAAACTGCTTGAAGCGTTGAAGAAAATCACGGTCGAGAAAACTCTGCTTGCGCTGGCGGCTGGTTTTGCGGCATATAACTTCGGTCTGGCTGGCGGGTATATGGAACATGGCGAGGGCGGGTATTTCAGCCCTGGCGGGTTGATCGCCGGTGTTGTCGTCAACGTGACGCTGGCAATTGCGGCAAGCCGGATCGGGTCCCTGAAAGGCGCGGCGCGGACGCGGCAGGCATCGGCTGCGTTTTACGGGATGCTGCTGATTTCGCCCCTGCTGGTCGCTCCTGTCATTTTTTACAGCCTGCCGGATACATTCCTGGGCGTGTGGTGGCTGAGGGCATTGTGGGCGGTGTGTTGGGCAGGCGTGGCGGACATCGCCATCGTTTTGGCTGGCGCAGTCACCGGCAGGGGCTTGATTAGCCTTGCCGAAGACAAGCCGCAGTCGGGCGCACAGTCCGGCGCAGGTGCGGATGGGGGTGCGGCGAGTGCGGGCGCAGTGCGGAAGGGAGTGCGCCGCAGTGCGGACGCAGTGCGCGAGGAGTGCGGCGCACTTTCGGCGCAGTACGCCTGCACTGCGGCGGAGTGCGGTTGGAGTCCGTCCGTAGATGCGCTGGAGGAGAGCGCACGCGCGGGGAAGAGTGCGCGATCTGCGGCGGCGAGCGCGAAGGCGGGTCACATGAAGAACAAGCATCCGAAGCCGATTGCGATTGACCAGAGCCTGCTCCTACCGGCAAAGAAGGACGGTGAGAGGTGAGCGACGAGCAGGTCATCAGCGACCCATCCGACTTGAAGAAGTATCGAACCGAGTTGCCGAACCTATACGACGACGCCGAGTTGGACGTTTACGAGCACCGACTGCTATGTCATTACAAGCGTGTCGGCGAATGCACAGAAGGACTTGAAACAACCGCCCAAAAGTGCCGCATGAGCGAAGGCAAGGTCAGCGAGGCGAGGCAGACCCTGGCTGAAAATGGCTGGATCACGCTTCAAAAAGTTCCGATGGACAAAGGCAGATACCGCTTCATTGTGCGGGTTGTGGATCGCTGGATCGAGAATTTCGCCAAGTACAGCGGGTTTTCTGCTGAGCAGATCGCCGGTCAACTCAAAAAAGCCAGTCCCTCACCACATGAGGGTAGTCCCTCACCACGTGAGGGGAAGAAAGAACCAATTAAGAATTTAAGAGATGAGAGATTCGCGCGTATCTGCAAAGAATTGGAAACTGTGACAGGCGGCGGTCTGAACCCGCTGACGGCAGATCTGGTCAACACCTGGCTCGAGAAACATCCTGACGAATGGATACTCAAAGCCATCGAGCTTGCCAAAGCAAAGAACGCACGATCCGTAAAATATGTCGACAGCATCCTGATCGGATGGGAGGCGAACGGATATCCACTCAGCAGGGAAGACCAGGTGAAGAATGCGAAAAAGCCGGCAGCCAAGAAATCAGGCAAATCGCAAGATGACAAAATAGAGGCAATCTTGCGTGGAGTAAAGGCGGCATCCAATGGCTAGTGCAAATACAGTTGGGAAAATCCTTGCGGAAATTGTCCTGTGCGGTTTCCCGAATTTCAACCCAACCCCAGAAATGACACAGGTCTGGATTGCATACCTTTCGGATATTGATGATGACTTGCTGATGATGGCGTTACGGCATCATGTATCGACATCCAAATCGGCATGGGCGCCGTCCATCCCGGAGCTTCGTGCAGCTGCGGCACACCTACAAACCAGAGTCAACGGTCTGCCGGATGCCTTTGAGGCTTGGGAGGATGTGCTCAACGCCAAGTCAGGCGAACGGGTCTGGCTCGAGGGGAACGTGATCGTTCGAGAAGAATACCGGTGGAAGCATCCTCTGGTGAAAACAGTTGCCCAGCAATTGGGCTGGCCGCGTGATTTTATAAATGACAGTGTAACGCGCGCCCACTTTTTGAAGGCTTGGGACGTGGCGGTCGCGAAGGTCATGGAAAGCCATGCGGAAATCCCTGAAGTGGAGCGTTATATCGAGGCAAAACGCAGCGGTAAGGCGTTGCCGATTGGACAAGTAATGGACGCTTTGGAGGTGACAAAATGACACAAGCCCTAGCAGGAAGCAATCTCGACGACGTCCGGCTGGAGATCATGCGCCTGGAGAATGCGGATTGCTTCGATGTCGTAGCATGGTCCCAGGTCATGGCAGATCTCAGCGCCGCCGGCCGCGTGGCAGGGCTGGCAGACGCTCAGAGGCGGATGGAGACGGCAAGGCAGACCAAACCGGATATTGATGGCGTCATTATCGAGTGTCCAGATGTTGCGGTGGAAACGGTGGACTGACCAATGCCATCAGACCCAAAACCAAAAGAACGCCGGTTTTTTCTTTGCACGGGTCAATGTGTGAAATTATCCGACCTGCACAAATATTCCGAAAGCCACATCCTTGGCGATCTGCGCTACATGACGGATGAGGGTCGCCGCGTGACCGCCCTGGCGTTGTGGGAAACCCCGGTCAGCGCCGGAACGGTCCCGCCGTTGAAGCCAGTGATCCTGGTCTACATCATCGGCGATGCCCGGTTGATCAAGTGCAGGTATGCTGACTGCACCAGGTCTCAGCGCTGGGAGATCGGCAGAGCTAGCTTCTTGTCCCTGATGGATCGGATGGGATATCAGGATAAGGTACTAGAGTTGGAAAAACAGGAAAGGCAGGAAAAGCATGAGCCAGTTGCTTGATACGATAAAGCAGAAGGTCAGGACAAGGAACTATAGTCCGCGCACGGCTGAGACGTATGCCAAACATGCACGGAACTACATCCTGTTCCACAATAAGCGCCATCCGTCAGAAATGGGCAAGCCTGAAATCGAAGCATATCTGAACTATCTGGCAAACACATGCCGACTTAGCGCGTCGTCCAGGAACCAGTGCTATCACGCGCTAAAGTTCATGTACGTTCATGTGCTTGGCGTTCCCTTTGACGATATTCAGGGGCTGGCGGCGAAAGAATCCAAGCGGCTGCCGACTGTGCTCAACCGTGAAGAGACCGCCAAAGTTTTGAACATGGTTGACAATGAGCCATTCAACCTAATGGCTCGGATGCTCTATGGCTGCGGTCTGCGCCTCAAGGAGTGCCAGAACTTACGCATCAAAGATATTGACTTTGGCTTGATGACGGTGACCGTCCGCGCAGGGAAGGGTGATAAAGACCGAACAGTTCCCCTTCCGCAAACTTTGGTCAAGCCGCTCATGGATCAAATGGCGATTGCGCGGCATCTTCACGAGATCGACATCAAGCGCGGGATGCCTGGGATCTACGTGCCAGCGGCGCTGGACAGGAAGTATCCGAATATCGGATGTGAATGGGGTTGGTTTTGGGTCTTCCCTGCAAAAAGCTACAGTATTGACCCCGAAACGAAAATACGCCGGCGGCACTATCAACACGAAAGCGAACTTCAACGGGCAATCCGCTCGGCTGCAATACGTGCTGGGATTACCAAGAGAGTCAGTCCGCACACGTTTCGTCATTGTTTTGCTACACATCTACTCCTTGCAGGGTACGACATCCGCACCGTGGCAGAGTTGATGGGACACAATGATGTGAAAACGACCATGATCTATTTGCATATTCTCCAGCCTGGTGGCAAAGGTGTGGAAAGTCCGCTGGATAAGTTGGAGTTAGCCCAGTGGAATATTATCAGTCAGTAGATTGATAAGGATAGTTAGCCTGCTCACTGGCTCAAAATACGTGAGAGAAAGCAAAGGTATTAGCATGAAGAAAGTTTTGTTCGTAATTGTGTTGTTGGCTGTTCTGCTGTCTGCCTGTTCCGACGCGGATGTTGCGTCAGAGAATACGTCCAAAGCCGCAGATAACTTTGAAATCAATCGGCGCATCGTGTTCTACAACGGCATCACTGGCGAGTACATCCTTGTTATCGAAGGGTTTTGCTCTCTCGGTAATTACGATCCAGCGGGTTCGCTCTCGGTAATCTGCAAGGTGTCGCCGACTGAGTACAAGAAGCATTATCTCGGCTTGTCAGATAATGTCACCTATTTTGCAGAACAGATTGACGCGGCAAATGTTGACGCATATCACTATCGCGTTTTCTTCAAGCCGTCGGTTATTGCTCCCGATGTTGATTTCAAGCCGTAACGCAGGCTAACAAAGCGTCCACCTGACATGGGTGGGCTGTGGCAAAATCTGACAATTTATCCACGCCCTCCCACCCATGCAGGTAACGCAAACCGTTAGCGCACAGAGTCGTTGTATAATAAAACGTGAAAGGAGGCACAACAACTAAATACTGTTTGCAGTCCTGGCTTGTCCGGGACACCCTGTCGGAGTGATGCAGCCCGGCGACATCTCACAAGAGAGTCGCTGGGCTGTTTTTATTTCCGGCTATCGTTGTCAATCATCAATAGGAGAATTCTCATGAAGATCGATCTCGAAGTACTACTCAAATCCCTCGGCTTGAACGTCGTGTGGATCGCTGTATTCGCTGCGGTACTCAACCTGTTCGGCGTTGACCTGAACACCGTGATCGGCATTGCCGTCACCATGATCGGCTTGCAGTTGCTCATCAGCCTCGCCGTCAATGTTCTCAAATGGGCGGGCGTCGTGAACGATGGCACCGCTGGCAAGTGGAGCGCAGCGCTCAACCTCTGCGGGCTCGGCTTGATTGCCTACCTGCTCGCGTCCAATCCCGCCTTCGACTTCGCCAAGCTCGACGCCCAGTTCGTGGACATTGCGAAGTTCCTCAACCTGCTCTTCGGCTTTGTTGTCCAGGTGGCAGGCACCAAGTACTGGCATCAGTCCATGACCTATGGCTTGGGCGTGACTGCATTCAAAGCGCGTGCCGCGTAAACCGCCGCGTCTATGCCGTGTGGCTGGATGTCCTGAGTTGATCTATGGCGGGGATGAATGTCCCCGCCATCCAAGACCACATGATCGGCGCAAGCGAGAGACACCACGTCCCTCTGCGGCGAGGCGTGGCTATGGTCGCAAGTGGAAAGTAAAGCGTGATGCTTGGGCAAAGACACATCCATACTGCGCCGATCCATTCGGTTTTCACCCAGGTCAACGGATACCACTGTGGATCGTTGACCACATCATCCCCTTGAAGTCTGGAGGCAAAGACGATGAAACAAACTATCAATCGTTGTGTGCAAAATGCAACAATTATAAGACAGCTCATGATGGCAGTCGGGGTAGGGGCAGGGCGGTCTAAATCTCAGAGGTTATGGGGTTGGAGACCGGCGGGGTACCTCTGCACAAAAAAATATCCCAATGTGGAGAATCCGCCAATAGGACATGCCAGCGAGAAAACCCCAATCTCTGAATAATAGACACGACCTCCCGGCGGAAAAAGCCGCAAGAGAGCGGGCGGAGTCTGCCATCACGCCGCGGACCGCGTTGACCACGTCGCCGCCTGCGGAGTTGACCGGACATGCGCGGGCGATTGCGGTCTGGAAGCACACGCTCAAACTCTACGGCGAGACCGAGGCGCGGATCGTCACGGCGTTCGATCAGGGCATCCTGATTGACTACTGCAAATCGGTCGAGGAGTTGATCGAGCTGGACGGGCTGCGGGCGGGGTCGTTGGAGTCGCATGGGCTGATGGTCAAAAGCCTGAAAGCGTTGACCGCCAAACTCAAGAAAAAAGATGCGAAGACCATCCTCGCGGAACAGATGGCGATCACAGAAAAACTCGAAACCATCATGGCGCAGATCATCAAACTGGACGGGCGCATTGACCGCAAGCGGGCGTTGATCCACTCGCTGCGGCAGTCGCTATATCTCACGCCGAGGAGCCGCGCGGGAGTCGCGCCAGCCGAACGCGAGGAAGAGATCAAGGACGAGATGTCGAAACTGCTGGATGAAATCTCATGAGCCGCTTGAAACTCAAAGCCGGGCATCGCGCCCTGTTGCGCGATATGCAGTACGACGCCATGTCCTTGAGATACGACATCAAGCGCCGTTTTCGCAATGCGGTTTTATCGCTCGCGCTGACCGACCCGCGCTGGATGATCTGGGTCGAGAATAATTTGCCGGGCAGGATTGAGCCGTGCCTGGAACTCGCCAACTTTACGCTCCTCGAATCCCATGCCCGCGCTGTGGCTCTCAAAGCCTACTCGTATTTTCACCGCGAAAAGATCGGCTGGATGATATTCCGCAATGACCAGGCGTTTACCGACCGCGGAACGCTTTCGCCGGGATGAGACCATGAAACAACAGCAGCAGATCGGAAAGCACGGACAAGACCTCGCCGCCGCCGCTCTCCGTCAACTCGGCATCGAGATGGTCGAGCAGATCGGAACGCCCGTCCACCTGATCCCCGTCGGGAATAAACATGACCCAAATTTCAAAGTGATCTGGGGCGAGAAGGTGAGCGGCGACCATCGCGGCATCCTGCCGGGCGGACGCTCCGTCCTGGCGGAGACCAAAACGATATTGGACCGCAACCTGCGCTGGAGTGACCTGCGTGAACACCAGCCTGAACGCCTGGGCGAACACGCGCGGCATGGCGGACTATCCCTGCTCGTATGGGTGCATCATACGGGAGTCCACGTCATGCGCTTTCCCGTCCTGGGATTTGGACCCGGCGAATCCATCCCTCCCGAATTTGCGATGGCGGTCGCCAGTGTCACCCGACAAGACATCGAAGGAATGATTTACGATGACCAAGAAAAAGAACTCGCTGAGTAAATTTCGCAAGCAGACGCGCAACGCGAACAAGCACACCTCGCGCGGACTCGACCTGCTCGACAAGTCCATCCGCAAGAACGGCTGGATTGGCGCCATGACCGCCGCGAACGATGGCGAAATCTTCGATGGTTCTGCGCGTCTCGAAACGGTGGAAGCCGCCATGCCCGCCGACCCCATCGTGGTCGAGACGGACGGCAAGCGCCCGATCATCATCAAGCGCACCGACATCAAAAAAGCCAGCGACCCCAAAGCCGTGCGCCTGGCGCTGGAGGCGAACCGCATCGCCGAAGTGGATTTGAATTGGGACATGGATTTAATCGCAGAAATTCGGGAACGAAAAAAGGAATTGACAGCCGACCTTTTTGATGAAAAAGATTTTGCCGAATTTGAAATTTCCGATTTCAAAGAATATGATGAAAGTATCGCGGACGGCGTTGAGGTTTGTGAATGCCCTGATTGCGGACATAAACATGCTAAGAAAAATAAATGATTATCCTGCTTACCTTGAAGCATGTTGGCGGGAGCACCTCAAGCCGCGCAAGAAAAAAGCCCCGACCGTGATCTCTTTGTTCGCTGGCGCAGGTGGCTCATCACTGGGATATTCAATGGCTGGATTTCGTGAATTACTGGCGGTCGAATGGGACGACAATGCCGTTGAAACTTTCAAACTAAATTTTCCTGATGTACCTATCTATCATGGAGACATCGCAAAACTGTCCGTAAAAGAATGCTTGAAAATGACGGGATTGAAACCAGGAGAACTGGACGTACTGGATGGTTCTCCGCCCTGTCAGGGTTTTTCGACTGCGGGAAAGAGGCAACTTGACGATCCGCGCAATCAGTTATTTCGTGAGTACGTTCGTTTGCTTCGCGGATTGAAACCGAGAACTTTTATTATGGAGAATGTTTCAGGGATGGTTAGAGGGATTATGAAACTATTGTTCGTAGAAATATTGAAAGAGTTGAAAGATTGCGGCTATCTAGTATCTGCAAAAGTTCTGAACAGTAAGTATTTTGCAGTTCCTCAGTCAAGGGAAAGAATGATATTTATCGGGATTAGAAGAGATATGAAGCATAACCCCTCTCATCCGTCGGCTGAAACTTATCCAATCAATGTCTGGACTGCTTTTCAAAACATCAAAGATAAAGGGGATTGCCCAGGTATGTCTGAAAAATATGTTGATTATTGGCGTAAAGCAGGCCAAGGCGGCGTGGTAGGTAAGCAACAGAGCCATAAAAGGCTGTCTTGGTCTCGCCCATCCTTTGTGCTTCAAAAAGCATCTGGGTATGGAGGAATTTATCATCCTGATGAGCCGCGTCCGCTGAGTACATTGGAAAGAAAAAGGTTAGGTTCATTTCCTTTGAGGTTTCAATTTACAAATTGGAATATGGCAATTGAGCGTATTGGCAACAGCGTACCGCCTCTCTTTATGCGCTCAATTGCTTTGCACGTCAAAGAACATATTCTGAAAAATGTTTGACACCGCCCTCGCCTCCCGCGCCACGCGCTTTATCGAACTCCTGAAGCACACGGGGGATTATCACGGCTTGCCGTTCACGCTCCTGCCCTGGGAGCGGAGCATCGTCAGCGACGTGTTCGGGACGATGAACGAGCGCGGACTGCGCCAGTATCGCCACGTCTACATCGAGGTCCCGAAAAAGAACGGCAAGAGCGAACTACTCAGCGCCATCGCCTGCTATCACCTGTTCAACAAAGCCGAATCCAACGGCGAAATGTATTCCTGCGCAGGCGATAGGATGCAAGCCAGCATCATCTATGACACGGCGGTCGAGATGATCCTGCAAGACCCGGCGCTTTCCAAACTGGTGGACAAAGGCAAGGTGAAGATCCGCGATAGTTACAAACTGATCGAGAACTCCATCACTGGCACGTCCTACAAAGTGCTATCTGCCGAGAGCTTCACGAAGCATGGCTACCGACCAAGCATCGTCCTTTTTGACGAGCTCCACGTCCAACCCAACCGCGACCTGTGGGACACGATGACGAAAGGCTCGTTCCTGGCGCGCCGCCAGCCGCTGCTTTGGGTGATCACCACCGCAGGCGACGACCCGGATCGCGTCAGCATCGGGTGGGAAATCCATCAGAAAGCCGAGACCATTCTCGCCGCGAGGCGAAGCGGAGATAAGAGCAAGGACATCCCCGCCTGGTATCCGGTCATCTATTCCTACCAGGGCGAGGACATCTACAACGAGAAAAATTGGGCGCTGGCGAATCCGTCGCTGGGTCATAATTTGCGCGTCGAGGATTTACAGCAACTCGCCGCTGAAGCGAAACTTTCCCCCGCCGACGAGCGCACCTTCCGCTGGCTGAATCTCAACCAATGGATCACCACCAAGTTGACGACCTGGCTGCCGCTCGATCTCTTCGATTCGACAGACGCCTCAGACTGGACCCGCGCAGATTTGCTCGGCTATGAATGTTACATGGGCGGGGATTTTTCGACGACGACCGACCTCTCGGCGATCTGCCTGGTCTTCCCGCCTCAACCCGGACCCGCAGAGGGAAAGCCCGACCTGGAGGATTGGCGCGTGATCTGGGATTGCTGGATTCCCGCCGATACGATGCAGGAGCGCATCCGCGCGGATCATGTGCCTTATGACCAGTGGACGGCGCAGGGCTGGCTTCATGCGACCGATGGAAATGTAATAGACCATACCCTCATCCGCGACCGCATTCTAGAGCTGCATAAACTCTACAACGTGATCGAGTTCATTGCCGACCCGTCCTTTGCGACCATGCTGTTGACCGAGTTGCAACAGGAGGGCGTGAAGGTCGCGGAAGTCCCCGGCTACCTGCAAAGTTATAACAGCCTGACCGACCCGATGAATTATCTCGAAGTGCTGCTGCGCTCAAAGACCGGTGACGGCAAACCGCTCATGACGCATGAGGCGCATCCGGTGGCGCGCTGGTGCTTTGGCAATACCGCCATCCATAAGAATGGCAATGCGCAGATCAAATACGTGAAGGAGCATCGCGGCAAAAGCGAGGCGCGTATGAAACGGATAGACCTGACCGTCGCCTGGGTGCTGGCGATGATGCGCGCCCGCCACCACAACCAGGCTAAATCGGTTTACGAAGAGAGGGGGATTCGCAGGTTGTAACTGAAATTTTGTTCTAAAATAGCTTTCATCATTTAATTCGTTTGACAATCCCCTTGCGAAGGCGTAAAATAGAACAGAAATTCAAAACCGAATACATGGCTGTCGCGGCTGGTCCGCGGCGAAAAAAGAACCACCGGACTGATAGCCGCCCGGCAGAACTCGCAAGAGTCTGCTGGGCGGTTTTTTTGTTGCGAATTATCAAAGGATTTTATGTCTGATCTTGTCCCCATCATCATCACCGCCATCGTTTCGCCGTTGACCCTCGAGGTCATCCGCTACTTGTTCTCGAAATCGAGCGAGCAAACGCGCACCGTCAATGCCAAGATCGAAGGACTCGAAAAGCGCGTGGATGAACTGAAGGACAAAAACTTCAGGCAGGCAATCGAGATCGAGGTATTCAAGGCACAGCTTGCCGAACGCGATCATCAAATGACAGAACGCGACAAGCTGATCGCCGAACTCAAGCAGGAAATTGACGAATTACGCAAAGATCGGACGGCATCGTGAAGACCAGAATCGAGCCTATTGACCGCAACGAAGTGACCTACTGGGTCGGGCTGGCGCTGCTCTTTGTCGGGCTGGCGATTCATGTTTCTGCTGCGACAGCCCTGATCGTGATTGGCGCCGTAATTATCGTCGAATCAATCATTACCTCCTACCTGGCAACCTGGCTGAGTCTGCGCGACCAGCCCGCCGTGAAGAAAGAGAACTAATGCCGCTCAAGCCATCGATGGTGCAGCAGCGCTTCCACCCATCGCAAACTCCCCCGGAATGGTTCCGGCAATATGCCCTCGACATGGGCTGGGAGACCAACTCCGGCGTGACCGTCAACCCCGACACCGCCATGCGTGTCACCGCCGCCCTGGCGTGCATCCGCATCATCGCCGACACCGAAGCCTCGCTGCCTTTTTTTACGTATCGCAACCTGCCGGACGGCGGCAAGGACAAAGCCCGCGATCACTATCTCTACCCGCTGCTGCATGACGAAGCCAACCCGGAGATGTCCGCCTTTACCTGGCGGCGCACCATGACCGCCCAGGTTGCCAGCCGCGGCAATGGATTGTCCGAGATCGAATACGACGGCGCCGGACGGGTAAAGGCGTTATGGCCGCTGATCACAGACAAGGTCCGCATGATGCGCGACAAGGTCTCGAAAAAACTCTATTACCTGGTCACGGTCCCGGACGGACATGAAGAACCGCTGCCTGCCCGCAACGTCCTGCATATCAAATGGCTCAGTCAGAACGGCTTATGGGCAGAGTCGCCGGTGCAGCTGGCGGGCGAATCTCTGGGCATCTCCCTGGCGGCGCAGGAATTCATGGCGCGTTTCTTCAGCAACGACGCCAGCCCGCGCGGCGCATTGGAGACCCCGAACGCGCTCAGCGACAAAGCCTATGACCGGCTCAAAGAGGATTTTATCGGGGAGCACGGCGGGCTGGACAAAAAGCACCGCTTCGCCATCCTCGAAGAGGGGCTGAAATTCAACCCCATCAGCCTCTCGCCGCAGGACATTATGCTGCTCGACCTGATGCGCTTCGGCGTCGAGGATGTGGGCCGCGTCTGGGGCATCTCCTCCGACATGCTCAACCTGGCGGACAAAGCCGCCACCTACGCCAGCGTCGAGCAGTTTGGCATCCGTTTCACCACTCACACCGTCCGCCCGTGGACCGTGAACTGGGATCAGGAATGCAATCGCACCCTGCTGACCAAAGCGGAGCGCGCCGAATATTTTTGTGAACACGATTTGAACGGCCTGCTGCGCGGCGACTATGCGGCGCGCACGGCGGGCTACAACAGCGGCATCACCACCGGCTGGATGACCCGCAATGAGGCGCGCGCGTTCGAGAACATGAATCCCATCGAAGGACTCGATGAGCCGCTCGTGCAGTTGAACATGACCCCCGACCAGCAGCGCGCGATCATGCAGCCGATCTATCAGGACATCTTCCAGCGCATCGCCCGCCGCGAACAGCATGATGTGGAGTCCGCCGAGAAACGCTTCAAAACGGACGTTGCGGATTTCGCGGCATGGCGCGGCAGTTTCTACGCCGACGATCACCGCAGGTTCGTCGCCATGCAGTTGGCGCCTGCTTTGAAAGCCCACGCCGCCCTGCGGCAGGAGTCGTTGATCGGCGCGGAGATCGACGACCTGGCGGAAGACCTGGCAGGCAAATACTGCGAAGATGCCCTGCGCGGCAAGCCTGACCTGGCGCGTGTATGGATCAGGCAATTATCGGAACGGAGTGAAGCATGAACAATATCGAAAAACGATTTCTCGACCTGATGCCCGAAGCCGTCACCGGCGAAGGCGGCATTCCGATCATCCGCGGCACATCGCCGGTCTTCAATGCCATCAGCGAAGTATTGGTGGATGCCGAGATGGGACCCTTCCGCGAAGTGATCGAACCGACCGCGCTCGATGCGCTGTTTGCCAAAGGCACGCCCGATACGCGCGGGCGAATGGATCATAAGATCGTGCTGGGGCGTACCAAGAACAACACGCTCGTCCTGCAAAAGACCGAAAAAGGCATCGAGTATGACATCTTCGTCAATGCGGCGGATACCGAGGCGATGGACGCCTACCGCAAGGTGCAGCGCGGCGACGTGGACGGCGCCTCATTCATGTTCACGGTCGCGCCGGGCGGCGAGACTTGGGAAATGCAAGACGACATCCCCCTGCGCCGAGTGAAAGAAATTGACCAGCTGATGGACGTGGGACCCGTAACCTATCCCGCGTATCCGCAGGCGAGCGCGAACGCTCGCAGCAAAATTATCGAATTGCGTCAACAGCAGAACGAAATGACCGAACCAGAAGGCGAGGTCATTGAGAGTCCAGAATCTGACCAGAAGGCGGAGCAGGACGCTCATACATTGCAGTTGATGGCAATGGAAATCGAACTCGACCAAACCAAGGAGTAAAAAGCAATGACTGAAATTCGCGAACTCAAGCAACAGAAAGTCGCGCTCTTCAACCAGGCGAAAGCGATCAAGGACGCCGCCGATAAGGAAAAGCGCGCCATGACCCAGGAGGAGCAGAACAACTGGAATGCGGTCATGGACAAATGGACCGCGCTCAAAAAGGACATTGACGAGCGCGAGCAGCTCGCCGCGATGGAGTCGGATATCAAGACCGGCGAAGGGCGCGCGATCCATGCAGACCCTGGAGAAGGCGAAGGGCGCGCCAAAGGCTTGGATATTTCCAGGTTCCCCGCCCGCTACCAGCCCGCCATGCGCGAACTGCAGCAGCGCGGCGACTTCCGCATGAAGCCGGAATACGCGGGCGTGATGGATGACTTCCTGCGCGACGGCATCCTGCCGAACGTCAACAAGCGCGACTTGCAGCTTACCGAGGGACCCAAAGGCGGTTATATCGCGCCTCCTCCGCAGTTCGTGGCGGGCTTGCTCATGGCGATGGATGCCGATCTGTTCTTCCGCCAGCCCGGCTGGGCGACCGTCATCACCCTCAATTCGACCGAGGGCTACATGGCTTCGCTGGACGCCGATCCCGACGACGGCGAATGGACGACCGAGGTCAGGGAATTGACCGACGACGAGACGATGGAATTCGGTCAGCGCGAGTTGAAACCGACCCGCCTCGCCAAGGGCATCAAACTCTCCAACGACTTGCTGCGCCTGGCTCCCGCCGCCGAAGACATCGCCCTCGACCGCCTGCGCTACAAGTTCGGCGTGACCGCCGAAAAAGCGTTCTTCACCGGCACCGGCGCGAAGCAGCCGCTGGGCGTCTATACCGCTTCGAACGACGGCATCCCGACCACCCGCGACGTATCCACAGGCAACACCACCACCGCGATCACGCTCGCAGGTCTGACCAACGCCAAATATTCGTTGAAAAACAAATACTGGCGCGAGGCGAAATGGGTCTTCCACCAGGACGCGGTCAAGCAGCTCGCCGCCATCGAAGACGCGGACGGCTACCCGATCCTCAGTGAATCGGTCGCCGCTGGCGAACCGGATACCCTGCGCGGCATTCCGTATTACATGAGCGAGTTCAATCCGAACACGTTCACCGCCAGCCAGTACGTTGGCATTCTCGGCGCGTTCCGCTACTACCACATCGCCGACAGCCTGACCATGACCATCCAGCGCCTGGTCGAGTTGTATTCACGCACCAACCAGATCGGCTTCCATGCCAATATGTACACGGACGGGATGCCCGTCCTCGCCGAGGCGTTTGCGCGCGTGAAGTTGGCGGCTGCCTAAGTCGAATCTCTCCCAGTCATACTTTAGTGTGACTGGGGATGATCCACTTTTCAACAAGGAGTAAACCATGTACGACCTTCATAACGATGTCAAATATTCCCGCGCTGTCTCCCCTGCGGCAGCCACCACCGACAACACCGCCTGGACGACCCAGATCCTCGACACCGCCAACTTCTTCCACAACGAACTGGTTCTCGCGCTCGGCGCGTTTGCCGATGCGGATGCAACGTTCGCCGTTTTGATGCAGGAAGGCGACGCCTCCGACCTCAGCGACGCCTCCAACGTCGCCGACGAAGACCTACTCGGCACCGAAGCCGAAGCGGGTTTCCAGTTCGACGACGACAACGAGACCCGCAAGATCGGCTATATCGGCACCAAACGCTACATCCGCGCCACCATCACCCCGACCGGGAACACCGGCAACGCCTTCCTCTCCGCCGTCTGGGCGCAGGCGGGCGCGCGCAAAGCCCCGATCGCGTAGGTGAGCCATGAAGATCAAGATGCTCACCCTCATGGCGGGACCGGACGGCGTGCGCCAGCCCGGCAGGGTCTATGACCTGCCGCCCGCCGAAGCCGCGGCGTTGATCGAAGCCGGGGCTGCCGAAAAGGTTGAAGCCAAACCGGTCGCCTCCGCGCCGCGCACGGCGTCCCGCAAAGGCGGACGCACCGGCGACAAACCGGACGCGGGCGCCGACCCGGCGACCCTGTCCGACGCCGACCCGCAGGAGTCCCAGGCGTAACTGGCATCGCCTGAATCCACGTGGGGCGGGCTGACCTACCTTCCCAGCCCGCCCCACACCCATCGAGACCCGACTGATATGAACCTGACCGTCGTCACCCCGCCTGTTGAAGAACCCGTTTCTGTGGCAACAGCCAAGGCGCATCTGCGCGTGGATACCTCCGCCGACGATGCGCTGATCGGCGTGTACCTGTCCGCCGCGCGCGAACTGGGCGAAGGCTTGGCGCGTCGTGCGTTCGTGACGCAGTCCCTGCGCCTGGTGCTGGATGAGTTCCCTGCCAGCCTGATCCTGAAACTGCCGCGCCCGCCGCTGCAGTCGGTCGAGGAGATTACCTACCTCGACGAGGACGGCATTGGGCACGCCTGGACGGATTTCACGGTGGACGCCCGCAGCGAACCGGGCAGGGTCATCTTTCACAGCCTGCCCACTGACAGCCTGCTCGAGTCCGGCGCGGTCGCGGTCGAATTCACCGCGGGCTATGGCGATGCCGCAGATGTGCCGGGCGTGTTCGTGCAAGCAATCCTGCAAACCGTGGCGAACTGGTACGAGTTTCGTGAAATAGGCGATGTGCCAGCCAGCGCGAAGAAGCTGCTGATGTCTGACCGCGGGAGTTGGTTCTGATGGCTGGCGTTGATATCAAAATCGCTGACATGCGCGATCGCATCACCTTCCAGCAGCCGACCATCAGCAAGGCGGCAAGCGGCGCGCAGACGGAGTCCTATGCCAACGTGCCGACCAACCCGACCGTCTGGGCGCAGATCGTCTGGGATCACGGGCAGAACGTTGTGGTCGCGACCGACGCCGAACGCTCGGAACAGCGCGGCACGGTCACGATCCGCTATCGCAGCGACGTGTCGGATAAATGGCAGGTACTGGTGGACGGCAGCGCCTACAAGATCATCTCGCCGCCCGATCACGTCCGCGGGCTGAACCGCTGGACCGTCTTCCGCATCGAGCGCATCGAAGGTACCGTGTAATGAAAACAGCCTTTCAGATAACAGGTCTCGAAGAATACCTGGACGCGCTCCAACGTGCTGGCGAAGATATTGATCAAATCTCCCGCGAGGCGCTAAAGGAAGCCAGTGAAATCCTCGTCGCCGATATGAAGCGGCGCGTGCCTGTGGATACAGGCAACTTGCTCAACCACATCACGATCAAAGTCCCATCTGCGCCCGGTCATTACAACTACCGCGAGATTGGCATTATCTATGACTTGGCGTACACGGACAAGAAAACATCCATCCAGGCGCGCGCGGTTGAGTTTGGCTCGGTTCGCATGAAGGCTCGACCGTTCATCCGCCCGGCGATTTCTGCAAACCGTTCGCGGATACTGGAAATCTTCCGCCGCTCGTTGAAATCCAAAGATTTGATTGACTGATGGCTACCATCTTCGAACTCGTCGAGACGGCTTTGGGAACGATCAGCCCTGCTGAGACGTTCTCGCTTGCGCCATACAAAGGCTCTCTGCCAAACCGCTTCATCGTGCATCAACTGATTGCTTCGCCCCCGGAACAACACGCGGATGGAAACGAAACCGAACGATCATACCTCGTGCAGGTCACAATCTGGGACAAGGCAGGTGTTCCATCAGAGTCTGGCATAGATACCGCCATGCTCGCCGCAGGTTTTATGAAAGGCAACATTGTCCTACTTCCGCAGGACCCGCAAACGCATCACTACGGGCTGGCGGTTGACTATATGTACCTAGAATCAAAGGAGTAACCCATGACCAAACAATACAGTGTCGTCGGTGTGGACAGCGTCTACTACGCGCTCGTCACCCAGGACGACGAAAACGGATATGTTGCGGGAACCCCGCAGCAGCTCAGCCAGGCGATGGAAATCAAAGGCACGCCCGCCGCTGCCAGTGAGACCCAGTTTGCCGACAACATGGAGCATGACATCGTGACCGTCGAAGGTCCGACCACGCTCGAGATGATCGTCCCGAATGTTGCCGAGGAAGTTCTCGCTGAATTACTCGGCGCGGTTTACGACTCGGCGACCGGGCGCATCTTCGACGATGCCAACCCGACTGAAGCGCCGTACTTCGCGCTCGGCTACCGCTTCAAGAAGCGCAACGGCTCATACCGTTACCGCTGGTATTTGAAATGCCGCGCCGAAAAGCCGATGGAAGAAGGCGTGAGCGAGAGCGACAAGGTCAATCTCAAGACCACCACGCTCAAGGTGACCGCGGTCAAGACCGCCTATCAGTTCGACCTGCTCGGCGACGGCTCGCGCATGTCGGGAGTCAAGCGCGTGCATGGCGACGAAGACCTCGCCGGTTTTGACGGCGCGACCTGGTTCGACGCCGTACAGCAGCCCTCCGCTGGCACGCCGGGCGCGTTCACGCTCACGCCGGTTCCCGCCGATGGCGCGAGTGGAGTCGTGGTCTCCTCGAACATGACCCTTACCTTCAGCAATCCCCTGGCAGGCGGACGCGAAGCCGGTATCACGCTCATCAACCTGGACACCCAGGCGCCGGTCGCAGTCGCTCGCACGATCAACGCCGCGCGGACGGTTGTCACACTCAACCCGGACAGCAACCTCTCCGCCTCGACCGATTACGCGATCATCGTTCACGATGTCGTGGATATTCACGGTCAGGCGCTGACCGACGCGGTGTACAACTTCACCACAGCGTAGTAACGGAGGTGACAGTCACCTCGCAGGTGACTGTCACCTTTTCAGGAAGGTAAACCATGAACAACGTAATCGAACTAAAGCTTTACGATGAAAACAATGAAGTCGTCCGCACATTGACGCGGACGTTTATCCCCTGGGGCATCCTCGAAATGGCGATTGACATGCAGGATGAATTTTCGAATGTCGGCGTTGCGGATGACGGGTCGCCGGTCAATATCGCGCGCGAGCAGATCGAGCGTTTGACGGAATTCGTGGTGTTCGTGTTTGGCGAAGGCGTCAGCGCGGATGAATTGAAAAAAGGTGCGGCACTGGTGGATATGTTCTCGGTATTTCGCCAGGTCTTTGCAATGGTCGAAGGGATCATGGCAAAAAACCCTACGGTCGGGCAGGCGGCGAACAGGCGCAGGAACCTGAAGCGGTCAGCCCCATAAAGAACTGGGCGCGGCGCGTCAAGTACATGCTGCTCGATACCGGCAGACTTGGCAGCCTGCGCGACATTCAAAGGACTGATTTCCGGGACGTGCTTTATTTCATGATGGAGTACCCCGGCTGGAAGAACGAACAACGCGACCCGCGCCAATACGTGCCGGGCGATCAAACGGATTTTGCATAATGTCCAACACGTTAGGCGCGAAGCCTGTCATTGACACAAACGATTTCCAGAACGGCATCAAACGCATGAACAGCGAGTTGAAGGTTCTGGAAAGCGGCTTTAAAGCGTCGGTTGCCGGGATGAAAGGCTGGGAAACGACCGCGACCGGGTTGGAAGGCAAGATCAAAAATCTTACCAGCCGCATCGAGATCCAAAAGCAAAAGGTCGCTGTGACCCGCGAGGAATGGGAACGGGTCAAAAAGGAACAAGGCGAAAACAGCCTCGCTGCCGAGAAACTGGAAGTCAAGCTCAACAATGAAACTGCGGCGCTCAATAAGCTGAACGGCGAGATGTCGCAATCTCAGGCTGACCTGGAGGAACTTGAACAGGGGCAGGATGAGGTGGGCGAAAGCGCCGAAGAAGCCGGTGAAAAAGTATCCGGCATGTCAGAAGTGATTGGCGACATTGGGAGCGTAGTCGGAGGCGCAATTACGATCATTGCCGGTCTTGCCGCCGCTGTTGCCGCCGTTGGCGTCGCCATTGGCGCATTGGTATTCTCGACCGCCAGCGCATCCGCCGACTTGGTTGACCTCTCTGCAAAAACCGGGCTTACCACTACCCAACTGCAAGAGATGGCATACGTTGGAGAACAATTAGGAACATCGCAGGAGACGATCTCTGGCTCATTGGGGCGACTGACCCGTTCGATGTCTGGCGCGCAAGATCAATGGGAGGATTATGCCGAAGCACAAGCCGAAGCCGCCGCTGAGGGCAAAGAGTTCGATGGTCAACTTGGCGATACCGCCGCCGCATTCGAGCGTCTCGGAATCAGCGTTACCGATTCCAGCGGGCAGCTGCGCGACCGGCAGGACGTTTTCAACGAGATCATCACCGCGCTTGGCGGCGTATCCAACGAAGCTGAGCGCGACGCGCTCGCCATGTCCATCTTCGGCAAATCGGCGCTGGAACTCAACCCGCTAATCAAAGCGGGCGCGGAAGAGATGGCTCGCCTTGCCAAGGAGGCGCACGAAGTCGGCGCGGTTATGTCCGAGGAGGACGTCGCCGCAATGGAGGCGTTCGACGATACGGTAGCCAGTATCAAGGCGGGTTTTAAAGGCGTGATGGGAACTTTGGCAGTGGAATTCCTCCCCCTTTTCAAACAGGTGGCAGACGCCCTGCAAACATTATTCAAATCGGAAGAATTCAAGGCGGGCGTCCAGGAGTTTATCTCGTTGCTGCGTCCCATCATTACTGCCATCGGAGATGTTGTGGCGAAATTACTGCAAGGCGATTTTGCCGGAGCGTTGACAAAAATGTTCGGGGCTGAAAACGCCTCGAAGATCATGGAATTTGCAAAAACCATCCGCGATTTTGTTCAGGGAACATTGATCCCATTTGTGACCACTCATGCAGAAGAGATCAAGGCGGCGTTGATAGGCATTGGGGCGGCGTTGGCGGCAGCCGGAATTGTGGCTCTCATTGCCGGGATAGTCTCGGCATTCAACCCGGTCACGGCGATTATCGCGGCTGTTGTTGCCGCTGTTGGCTTGCTTTCCGCAGCATGGGCGGGGAACTGGGGTGGTATTCGTGATTTCATCCTGGGTGTGTGGGAAGCAATCAGACCGCCGCTTCAAGAATTGTTTAACTGGCTTTCTACTAATATCCCCATTGCGCTGCAAACTCTTAGTGCGATATGGCAAGGGGTACTGCTGCCAGCAATCATGAATGTATGGGGATTCTTGAGCGGCACTTTGTTCCCGTTTCTGCAAGCGCTTGCCGAATTCATAAGCGCGGTGTTCGGCGTGGTCATAACCGCAATGGCTGGCATTTGGCAAAATATTTTACAGCCCGCTTTTGCGGGTGTGTTCGGTGTTCTTGCCGGTCAGTTGATGCCTGTTTTCAAGGAAATATCCGACTTTTTGGGAGCGGTTTTCAAGCCGATCATGGAGGCTGTTGCGAATTTCATAGGCAACAATGCTGTAACTTCTTTCAAGTCTTTGACCGAGACCTTGAAAACCCTTACATCGTGGCTTGGCACAATAGCCGATAAGTTGAACAACCTGAAACTTCCCGATTGGATGACGCCAGGCTCTCCCACGCCCTGGGAGATCGGGATATTGGGGGTCAATGACGCGATGGCGCAATTGAACAGGCATCTTCCCGCGCTGGAAAGTAATTTACGTTTGAGCGCTCCGGGCGTTGGTTTATCTCAGGCTGCGCCAGGCCTGGGCGGAGTCGGCGGCGGCTCTTCCATCTCCATCGGCGACATCATCATCAACATCCCCGGCACTTCCGCTACTCCGCACCAGATCGCAATCGCCGCGCAGGATGGAGTCCTCAAAGCCCTGCGCGCGAAAGGCGGCGCGTAATGTACCGCCTGATCCGCTTCGGCTTGATCGAGCTCGAGCATTACAACCAGGTGGATGTCATCGGCTCGGGCGCCGCGCCGTACGCTTATCAAACCCTGCCGGAAGGCGGCGCGCTCGACCATTTCGGGAATCGGCAAACCCACCCCGGCGCGGTCGAGCGCACGAAGTCCCTGCGCCTGCGCGGCGATACCGAAGCCGCGCTCGAAACGCTGTACTTCCAACTGCTTGCCCTGCGCGGCAAGCGCGACCGTTTATACAGGCGCACCGCCAGCGGCGATATCCATTGGCAATACGCCCGCCTGGTGGAGGTCGCTGCCATGCGCAGTTTCGAGCAGACGAAATTCCGCTTCATCCAGGACCTCGACCTGCGTTTCGTTACGCAGGAAGCCTTCTGGCGCGGCGACCTGGGCGGGGTCTGGTATCTCGACAGCGGCGAATACCTGGATACAGGTCTGGCATTCGACAGCGGCGAAACCTACACCCTCGACGGCTCGCCGAAAGCCATCACCATTTCCATCGGCACAGACGCCGGTCGCGCCCCGACCCGCGCGTTGCAGATGCGCGTCACGGCTGGCAGCGCGCCGATCACCAGCATCACCATCGCGCGCGCGGGCGGAGAGTCGCTGACCTTCGGCGCGTCGATCGCGGCGGGCGACGTGCTGTTGATAGACACCGGCTCGATGCAGGTCACGAACGACGGCGTGGACGCCTACGATGATTTGACGCTTTCGCCGACCGCCGATCTCGCCTCCTGGTTCGCGCTCGCGCCGGGCTCCAATGCCCTGACCGTTACCTACACTGGAGGCGGGACCGGTTCGACCATTGCATTCCAGTATTACGAGGCATGGGCATGATCGCGCGTAATTTTTGGGTTGATATCGAAGACAGTTCCGGCAGCCGCATCGGCAAGGGACCGTTGCGCGCCTCGCAATTCAGCCACAAGGGACGGCTCTCTGCGGCGGGCGAGTTTTCGTTCGTCGTTTCGGCGGCGGACCCCAATCTCAGCGCCTTGCAGGAAAAGCGCGTCGCCGTCTGCAAATACATTGACCGCGCAGGAACACTTCAAACCTTCGGCGGCGGCGTGATCGATAAGATCGTCCGCACCGCGCAGGAGGATGGCAGTTTGATCCTGGCTGTCTCCGGAAACGACCTGGTGCGCGAGCTCTCCTACCGCTCCGTCGGCGCGCTCGACCTGACCGGCGGCGGCGGCGCCGGCGTGAGCGATGCGCCCGACCAGGTCATGGCGTTCGCGCCCGCCGGGTGGACGATCACCGACGGCGCAACCCTGGTCAACGTCTATGCCGGGTACGACGGCGAGTCGGTGCAGTCCGCGCTGATCGGCACCGGCGAACACATCGGCGAGCATTGGCGGCTGGGCGCCGGGCGCGTCATCGCCTGGATCGGGCCCGCCTCGACCTTCGCCGCTTCGGGCGTGCGCGCCGTCCAGCACCTCAACGATCCCGTTGCCGCAGAAACAGCCGACGCGGTCGCATTGATCACTGCCCTCGAAGAGGAGAGCGACGCGGCGGACCTGCTCTCGCGCGTCATCCCGCGCGGATCGGGCAACGGCGGCGCGGCGCTGACCCTGGCGCACGCCACCGACTCCGCGCCGAGCGGGTACACGCTGAACGCCGCCAGCAATTACGTCAAGCGCGACGCCAGCGAAACGACCTATGGACGCATCGAGCGCGTGATCGATTTCAAGAATATCGGACCGCTCTCGAACACCACAGCGGATATCCAGGCGGCGGCGAATATGCTCCTGCAGGCGTCGGTCGAGCATTTACGGCGTTACGGCACGCCGCAGAAGTTTTATCGTGTGAGTCTCGCCAAGGTCGGGCAGATCCTCCAGCCCGGCACGACCCTGCGCGTCGTTTTTCGCAAACTGGTGGACGGCGCGGTCGTGTACGACCTGGACGGCACGTACAACATCGTCGAGTCGGAACGGCAGATCACAGCGGAGGGCATTGCCACCACGTCGGTCGTCATCTCGACCATTGACCGCATGCCGATGTCTGACAGTGATTTCCTGGCACAGCAATCCCTGAACGCGAGAGTCCTTTCTGCGCACCAGCAGCTCGGCGCGAGCGTGGATACGTTCACATACCGTGACGAACTCGACAATGTTAAAGGCGCGTCGTTCCGCTTCTGGCTGGGCGATGAGTACACCTCCATTCAACGGGCGGTGATGCGCTTCCGTGTCCAGCCGTTGAGGAGCACGGTCAAGAGCGTGGCTGGATCATCCACCACGACGGAAAGCGGCGGCGGTTCGACGACGGAGAGCGGCGGCGGCTCTACGAGCGGGAGCGGCGGGTCGAGTTCGCAAACATCGAATCCCGGGAGTTGGACGCAGAGCGATACAACCGATGACATCCCAGATGGCGCAAATCACTATCACGGCGTTGGAGCAACTATCCATACACATTCGGTTTCGATCCCCGCCCACACACACAGCACGCCGAACCACAGCCATAACACGCCCAATCACACGCACAGCCTGACGCCGAACATCTCCATGCAATATGGCATCTTCGAGGAGAGCGCCGGGAACACGCTTGCGAAAGCCAACCTGGTGATCAAACTCAACGGCGGCTCAGATCTGAATTCCAGCGTGGTGGATATCGGCAATGGTTGGTACGAGCTAGACATCACCGACGAACTGGTGGATGCCGTCTTCCGCCCGGCGCAAGAGAATAACGAGATCGCAATCACCACAGCCACAGCCAAGACCGCGCGCATCGAAGCGCAGATCACCGTGCGCGGCGTGGTGCAGGCTGTGGCTTACTCATAAGGAGAGACTATGACAAGTAATTACCATACACCAATCCCCGAAGGCGCGGCGGCGAATGCTCAAACGTTCAATGATCCGCTCGGTCAAATGGATGAGGCGCTGACTGAAGCCCTGCTGGAAGAGCGCGACGGTCACATCATCCAGGAGGAGGGCTCAGACCTGCCGCAGAAACCGCGGCTCGATTTTGCGGGCTCGGGCGTGACGGTCACAGACGAGATCGGCAAAACCCTCGTAACCATTCCGGGCGGGGGTGTCACCGATCACGGCGCATTGACCGGCTTGAGCGACGACGATCATCTGCAATACCTCACCAAGGACGGTTTGCGCGAATGGGACGAACAGGGAAGCGATCCCAGCACGCCTGCGGCGAATAAGTGGAAAGTGTATTTCAAAGCAGGCGGCTTATACATCATTGACGATGCGGGAGTCGTGACGGGTCCGCTGGGTATAGGCGGGGGCGGCGGGGCGAATCTATCAACCATCTGGACAGCAGGATAGGAGACAAAAATGACAGAGACAATTATCGAAAAAAGTTTAAGCAATCCCACCGCCGCGACGGAGACGGATTTGTACCAGGTGGCGTCTGGCGCGAAAGCGGTCGTAGGTGGCATCTTCATTTGCAATCGCAATGCCTCATCCAGAACCATAAAGGTCAAAAAGACGAACAGCAGTAACACGCTGCTGTCTCAGATTGTTTCGACCTATACCCTGGCGGCTGCCGATACATTGCGGATTCCGGGTCCCATCAATTTGACCAACCAGCAAAAAATCCGGGTCGAGTTTTCCGGCGCGGACGTTGACGTGGAACTCGCCGCAATCGAGGTGACATAATGGCGAACAATAGACCCGATGGATTTTGGCTGCTGTCACAGCAGAACGCATCGCCGCTGTTCCGGAAGACCATTGCTGATAACTGGCTGGACGGAACGCCGCCCGCGCCGTCAACATTTGACGTTGATTGGCTTGTGGTCGCTGGCGGGGCAGGGTCATCGTCCAGCATACGCAGCGGCGGGTCGGGTGGAGGAGGCTATCGCTGCTCAATGACCGGTGAGACATCCGGCAGAGGATCGAGTCCCGAGACGAAGAAAAATGTCACTGTTGGTAATAACTACGCTGTTACCATCGGCTCCGGCGGCGCTGTTGGGTCGAATGGCAGTAATTCGAATTTTGACACTATCACCAGCACGGGGGGCGGTCAGGGCGGGGCGAATAACGGCGGCGGTCAAAACGGCGGATGCGGCGGCGGGTCTGGCAATAACGTCAACTCCCCTGGGACAGGCACGGCGGCTCAGGGATATGATGGCGCTACCAACAGCAACAATCCTGCGGGCGGCGGCGGTTCGGGCGGAGCGCCGAGCGGCGTTACTGGCGGGGTAGGCACGGCGTCGAGCATTACAGGCTCATCGGTGACTCGCGCCAAAGGCGGCACAGCGCAAACATCAGGCTCATCAACGGCAACAGCGGGCGGCGCGAATACAGGTGATGGCGCAGGCGGCAGGTGGGATGGCAGTGGGGCGGCAGGCGGGTCGGGCGTTGTGATATTGCGTTATCCCGATACCTATACCATCAACATCGGCGCGGGGCTGACAGGCACGGAGACGAATCTCGGCAATGGCTACAAATACGCAACCATCACGGCTGGTACTGGCAATGTGAGTTGGAGTTAATATGGCATATTACACATTCCTGGATGCTAATAATGTCGTGACTGAGGTGATTGTCGGAGTTCCCGAAACAGAGTTAATCGAAGGTCTCGATCCTGAAACATGGTACGGGAATTTCCGCGGTCAAACCTGCAAGCGGACATCCTACAATACGACGGGCGGCGTACATAATGAAGGCGGGACACCATTCCGCAAAAATTTTGCAGGGATTGAGTACACGTATGACCCGGCGCGGGATGCGTTTATTCCGCCGCAACCGGATGGCGATTATTATCTTGACGAGGAGACGTGCCTTTGGCGCGCGCCGGAAATAGGTATTGTTGATGACGCGCCTCCGATCATCACCGCTGACGGAGTAGATTTCGTGATGGTATATCTGATCGGACAACCAAACTCAACGCAAGGTGTTTTCTTGAACGGCGAGCCCCTCGAAGTGTTGACCAATGCGGATGGCTACGCCGAGTTCGAGCTTGCGACCGATACGCCAGGACTGATTATGGTTGAATGGGGCGGGTTCAGCTTGGAGGTGGCTGCACTATGATCCAGAAAAATGGCAAGCAGGTCGTATTTACGAATGACGCAGTTAAGCAAAAGCGCGAAGCGTTAAAGGTTGAAGTTGGGAGGCATAAGGGGAAACCGATCTCCAACCTGACGAAAAAGGAGTTGGAGGACGCCTTGTCTGCGGCGCTGAAATTGCTGGGGATGCTGGATGAGAACGATAAGATCAGGTGATCTTCTCCCTGAGCGCATCGAGGAGGCGGAGCAGTTCGGCTGTATCCGCCTCTTTTTGTTTCCCGAGGCGGGTGATGACGGCGCTCACGTCGTCCTCGATCAGTTTCCCGTACGTGCCGTCGGTGATCACCACCGAGGAGTGCATGACGTTCTGGCTGATGGCTTTCAGGTCCGCCAGGGTGCGGGCTTGCTTCAACGCCCAGACCACGTGTCCGTGCCGCAGTTTGTGCGGGGATCGATACTCGACGCCGGCGCGCTCGCAGATCAAGCGCACGTCCTCCTCGATGACGTCGTAGCGACGATGGGCGGCGGCGGTCGTGGCGGTCAGGGTCATGCCGTCCCGGGCGAGAGTCGCATACCAAAGCGCGTTGGGAGGCAAATCCGCCCGCGCGCGCCGGTCCCAACGCTCGACGACCGCGAAGAGATCGGGGATATCCAACAAAAATGTGATCGCTGCCTTGCGGTTCTTGGTGCGCACTCCCATCAGCGGGAATTGGTGGAGGGCGCGGTCCGCGAGATGCACGCAGGAGATCGGCAGGCTTGCCAGGGCATCCGCACGCATGCCGCTCAGGAACAACATGCAAACCCCGACCTGGGCGCGTTCCTCGCGCAGCGTTTCGGTGGAAACGGCGGCGATCCGGCGCACCGCTTCGAGGTCGAAGATCTGGCGCACGGGCGGGCGCGCGTCGGAGCGGATGGCGCGCGGCGGCTGAAGCAGTTCGATCCACGAGTCCGAGATCGGCTTGTAACGAAGCGGGAACTCCATCCGCGCGAAGACGAAGAACTGACGGGCATTCGCCAGGCATTTGACAATGGAAGCGGGCGCCAGGGGTTGATCGTGAGCGATCGAGCGCGCAGCCACTAAATAGGAAGGAAAGGTCGGGTCGATCCCGCGCGCTTTATGCAAGGGAGAGTCGTCCGCCCATTCCAACAAATGCCGCAGGTGCGAGCGCGCGCGTTTGACGGTTTCGATATCGTTCTGCCGCACGCGCTCGATGTAACTCAAATAATCGCGCACGTCGAGCCAGTTCTGCCGGTGGATCATGACCCCTCCCCCAGCCCCTCTCCATCTTTGCAAAATGGAGAGGGGAGTCTTTTTTTGGCGCGATTAACTTTCGTGCCGCACTGCGGACAGCGAGCCTGCAAGACTTCCAGATAGCGATTGATCGGTTTGACGACCGGGCGGCTCATGACGACGGGTTGGTTGCAGCGCATACACCAGGCGTGATCATCGGGTAAGCCTTTGCGCTTCGACTTGCGCTTCGCGACGGTCTCCTTCGCCCACGCCACGAACGCGGGACCGTGGATCCAAACGCTGCCATGCGCATCGCGCTCATGCGGCAAGCCGGCCGGCAGATAGGATCGATAAACGGTGTCTTGCGCGACGCCGATCTCCTCGGCGATCTCGGATGGCTTATACATCATATCGAGCAGGCGCCCGAGCTTGATGATGTGCGTGCGTTTGAGCAATGGTTGTCTTTTCATACGACTCCTGGAATCAAAAAAGCAAAACGACGGGTGAGTGCCCGTTCATTCTGCTTCTCTCCAAAAGCGTATTCATTTCACCGATCCGCACGGTCAAGTGCGGATCGGTACCCAAATGTCGGGGCGAGAGGATTTGAACCTCCGACCCCTTGCACCCCATGCAAGTGCGCTAGCCGGGCTGCGCCACGCCCCGATTGAGCGACGCGGATTATAGTCTCGATTCCCCATAAACGCAAATGGAATCTGAGTCTCAGAGGATGGACAATGGACCGTAGACTGTGAATATTTCCATCTTCTATCGTCCACGGTCAGACACAAAATATATCTTCCTCTTATCTTAATCTTCGGCGCAGCCCACATCCTTTATGCTACAATAAGCGCATCGGAGTTCCCCCTATGTCTGGAATGATAGAGGTCATGATTGACAGCATTCGCGTGCATTTAATGGCACCCCAGCGCGTGGTGGTGTTGAAGCAGGTCGATGCCGAACGGTATCTCACCATCTGGGTCGGACCGTACGAAGCCGAAGCGATCACCGTCGCATTGCAGGAAGTCGAAATGGTGCGCCCGTTGACCCACGACCTGCTCAAAAACGTCTTCAAGGCGTTCAATGCGCGCATCATCCGCGTCGAGATCGTTAAACTGCAGGACGACATCTACTACGGTAACATCGTCGCCGAAGCCGACGGGCGCGAGATCCACATCGATTCGCGATCCTCCGACGCCATCGCCATTGCCGCGCGCGCGCATGTCCCGATCCTCGTTCATCCCAGCGTGATGGAAACGGCGGCGGTCGAGCCGGATCAGGATATGCCGGAGAGCAGCGCCCCCGCCCAAAGAACCGCTCCGCCTCCTTTAAGTGAAGAAGCGAGCGACCGGCTCTCCGTCTTCAAGGATTTCATCGAGAAACTGGATATCGACGACCCCAACAAGGATAACCCCGACTCGCCACCCGCCAAAACCTGAATCTGCCCAAATGACAGAAACCTACCCCGAAGAATCCACCGTCCCCTCAAGCCCAGGTATACCGCACAGCCGGGAAGCCGAAGAAGCAGTAGTAGGGGCGGTGTTGATTAACCCCGAAGTCTATTACGACATCGCCCAATTCCTCTCCCCGGACGATTTCTACATCCATCGCAACCGCTGGATCTGGGAGGCTTTCATCCGTTTGCATGAAGCCCGCACGCCCATTGACCTATTAACCCTCTCCGAAGATTTGGAGCGCACCGGTCAATTGAACGAGATCGGCGGCTCAGCTTATTTGACCTCGCTCATTAACCAGGTCCCGACCTCTCTCAACGCCGAATCCTATGGCCGCATCGTCGAAGAGAACTCGCTCCGGCGCAGGATGATCCAAGCCGCAAATCAAATTGCGTCATTGGCATATAAGGGCGATGCCATTGACAACGTGATGGGGGAGGCGGAGAAAGCCGTCTTCGGGGTCAGCGAACGGCGCAACAAGCACGACCTCCAGCCAATTCGCGCGGTCCTATCCACTTATTACGACCGCATCGACGACCTCTCGAAACGCCCCGAAGATTTTCACGGGGTTCCGACCGGTTTTTACGACCTCGATAAACTGCTCAACGGGTTGCAGCCTTCCGATTTGCTCATCATCGCGGGCAGACCGGGTCAAGGCAAGACCGGTTTCCTGCTTTCGGTCGCCAAGAACGCCGGGCTGACCCACAAGAAGCATGTCGCCATTTTTTCACTGGAAATGTCGAACGAACAGGTGGTTCAACGCCTGATCGCGCAAGAGACAGGGATCGACTCGCAGCGCCTGCGAACAGGCAAACTGCTCGAAAACGAATGGCCCCTTTTTACCCATGCCATCGAAGTCTTTTCAGACACGCACATCTTTCTCGACGACACGCCCGCCATCACCCCGCTGCAATTGCGGACGAAATGCCGCCGCCTGCACATGGAGTACGGGCTCGACCTGGTCATCGTCGATTATCTCCAATTGATGAGCGGCGATACGCGCAACGACAACCGCGTGCAGGAAGTCTCGCAGATCTCGCGCAATCTCAAAGTGCTGGCGCGCGAGTTGAATGTGCCCGTCCTTGCCGCCGCGCAGTTGAGCCGCGCCGTCGAGCAGCGTACCGACAAACGCCCGGTCCTTTCGGATTTGCGCGAATCGGGTTCTTTGGAACAAGATTCGGACATTGTCATGTTCATCTACCGCCCCGATCAATATGAGAAAGACACCGACAAACAGAACATTGCGCAGATCATTGTCTCCAAGCACCGAAACGGTCCCGTCGGCGAGATAGAGTTGATCTTCCGCGGCGCGCTGGCGAAGTTCGAGAACGCAGCGACGAAGGTGTTCAGACCGAACGAGTAATATATGTCATTGCGAGGGCGGCAGGACGAAGCAATCTCACATTTACAGGAGATTGCTTCGTCGGGAAGAACACCCTCCTCGCAACGACATAAAAACGTGACATGACTTCTTTCCCCGGCTTCACTTCCTCCGAGACGTTCACGCAGATCCCCGATTCGTTTTTGGGGATGATGATCGGCATCGACGACATCGCCGAGTTGAAGGTAACGCTGTATGCCATCTGGCGCATCGAGCACATGGAGGGAAACTTCCGCGCGATGTGCGAGGGCGATTTCGAGAAAGAGGCTTTGGGCTTGAGTGTGGAGGAGATTCAGCGCGGGCTGGGGAAAGCTGTGGAGAGGCAGACTCTGCTCCGAGCTTGCCCTGAGCCTGTCGAAGGGGCGGAGAAAGAGGCGCAAGTTTTTTATTTCCTCAACTCCCCGCGCGGACGTCTATCCGCCGAGGCGTTTTCGAAGGGACAAGTTAAACCATCCGCTTCGTATGTGCCGAACAAGTCGAACGTGTTCAAGTTGTATGAAGAGAACATCGGTCCGCTGACGCCTTTGCTGTCGGACATGTTGAAGGAGGCGGAGAAGGTTTACCCGGCGGCATGGTTCGAGGAGGCGTTCGAGATCGCCGTGAGCCGCAACGTGCGGAATTGGAAGTATATTCAAGCGATCCTTTCGCGCTGGAAGGAAAACGGAAAAGATGAAAGAAGAGATTCAAAAGACTCTATCCAGGATGCAAAACGATACACCGAAGGCGAGTTCTCCGATTTCTTCAAACGCGATTAACGTGACCAAGCCGCTCGGCGACCCGAACTGTCCGCATTGCGGCGGCGCGGGTTATGTGCGTTACGATGTGCCGGTGGGTCACGAAAAGTTTGGAAGGTTGGAGACCTGTATCTGCCGCGCCAGGGATGTTGCGGAGGCGGCGCGCGCGCGTTTATTTACGTTGAGCAATTTGAACCGGCTGAGTCATTTGACCTTCGAAAACTTCAGCCCGATGGGGAACGATAAAGCCAAATTCATGTCTGCGCAGGAGCGCGAGAACTTGCACGGCGCGTTCGAAGCAAGCGGGGAATTTGCGCGTCAACCGAAGGGCTGGTTACTGCTCGAAGGCGGCTATGGCTGCGGCAAGACCCACCTCGCGGCGGCGATCGCGAACTTTGCCGTCAATCAGGGAACGCCTACGTTATTCATCACCGTGCCGGACTTGTTGGATTCTTTGCGCTTTTCTTTTGATGACCCCGAAACAACATTCGAGGAACGCTTTGAGGAGATTCGCAACGCAGGCTTGTTGATCCTCGACGACTTCGGCACGCAGAACGCCACCGCCTGGGCGCAGGAAAAATTATTCCAGATCATCAACTATCGCTATATCAATAAACTACCGACGGTCATCACGACCAACCTGATGCTGGACGAGATCGAAGGGCGCATCCGCTCACGCCTGCAGGACGAGGGTTTTGTGAAATACATCAAGATCCTTGCGCCCGATTACCGCCGCCCCGAGGAGACGAGCAACCCGGGAATTTCGATGCTGGCTTTACCCGAGATGAAGGCGATGACCTTCAAGACATTCCAGCCGCGCGATGACGAAGTGGGGACGGAAGCTGTGACCACAACCACCACAGAAAAGACCGATAAATTCGGCAACAAGGTCAAGGATAAAGAGATCACGCGCATCAAAATATCGAAAGACGATGTGAAAACGTTGCACGACGCGCATAATGCGGCGGTCGAGTTTGCAGAGAAGCCCGAAAGTTGGCTGGTTTTGCTCGGGGGTTCTTTCAGCGGAAAAACCCATCTCGCCGCTGCGATCGGCAATTACCGCATCGGCTTGGGCGGGCAGGCTCTGCTCGTCGAAGTGACCTCCCTGCTCGATTACCTGCGACAGACCTTCCGCCCCAGTTCGGATGTTTCTTTCGACCGGCGTTTTCACGAGATCCGCACGACGCCGTTGTTGATTCTCGATGATCTAAAGGAAAGCGGCGCTGGTTCCGCCTGGGCGGAGGATAAACTCTACAGCGTGTTGAATTACCGCTACAACGCGCACCTGCCGACCGTGATAACATCCACGCTCCGCCCCGAATCCTTTGCACTCAGTTACCCGAACTTGTGGAATAAACTGCTCGACCCGGAAAAATGCCGTGTCGTGGCGATCAACATGCCGCCGTATCGAAGGGTGGGGAAGGGGAAGGGTGCGGGGATTAGGAAGGGGAAGTAGCGCGGTAATAAAAGGAGATTCTCAATGCTTGGTCCGAAAAAGGAAGATATTCCAAAAATCCATGCCGAAGTAAATCAGATTGTCAATCAACGATTATCACTTACAACTCTTGCTGTCACAATTTTTGGGGCGTTGATAGCATGGATTATTCCCAAGAATCCGCCAAACGCGGAAAACGATGTTGGGGTCTTTATTTACGCGGCCATAATTTTGCTTCTTGTAGTTTTGTTTTCTCTTTTCCTCCTTGCCCATCATCTTACTTATATGTTGAGAATCTACACAACATACCTAGATGAAAATAATGCATCAAATTGGGAAAAAGACTGGTCTGCTTATAGAGGAAGATTTACTTACATGGGCTACACAAAACCACAAGCGTACATATTCTTAGTATTGGGCATTCTTTCAACTGCTTTTCCTTTCTTATTGGCGTTCTCGTTTTCATTAAGGATTGAGCCAATAAGAGGTGCGATTGTATGTTTGATACTTGGCGCACTGTATATCATATTTGTATATGGCATGGGAGTCAGAAGATGGTTCACCCCAGAGAAGGAGATGAGACGAAGATGGAAATTGTTGAAGGGAAAGCGACGCTAGTCAAAGGTGTTGCATTTGATTTGGAGGGAACTATTATTGATTTGGAACCCCTTCACCATCTTGCACATCTTCGAGCCGCTGCAGATGTTGGCGTTAATCTTTCATGGCATGAGGCAATAGAACGCTTACCTCATTTTGTTGGTGGTCCTGACGAAGAAGTTGCCGCCGAGATAATCATGCTGTCAAAGAATGAAACAACAGTACAGAAGATTCTTTCGACAAAACGTGCTTATTTTCGTGCTCTCTTGGACAACAAGAAAGATATCGAGCCGAGAAAAGGCTTTAGAGAATTTCTTGATTGGGTGAAAAGTGTGGGAGTTAGCATATCAATTGGGACGGTGACAGAACGAGACCTCGCTATACAACTTTTGAAACTGGCCAACTTGGAGAATGAATTCTTGCCACACCTAATTGTTTCTAAAGAGGATGTACCTAAACCGAAACCATCACCTGATGTCTATTATGAAACAGCTCGCCGCATGAATATCAATCCAAAAAATCAATTGGTATTTGAGGATTCAATGGTTGGTTTAAATTCTGCTCGCCATGCTGGATGTCGTTTGGTCGCAATCCCAACAATACAATTACCGAACTTTAGCCAATTGTTATATCGTGCTGGTGCAGAACAAGTCTTTTTATCGTGGGAAGATGAAAAATTAATACCTTTCGTTCTACAATTAATAAGCGCCAATTCTCCAAGGCATCTGACACGCGCAAGGTCGAATTGAGCTGGAAAGCGGTGTTTACGAATACCACCGAAAACCGAACGCTTCGGCGACAAAGTCATTGACAAAGAAGCGACATGCGTCAAAATGAGCTCTTTATGACCCTTCGGCGGGTGAAAAATTATCGTTAACAGGCTTCCTCGCAAGCCTGTTTTTTATCCCGAAATGGGTATACTTGAAGCATGACCAACTTACCCATCCCTGACTTTTTTGATTCCACTCGCGTGGGCGAAGTCTGGAAAGTGGATTACGCCGCCCGCGCCGAAGACGCCCGCCGATTTGCGGCTCAACACAACCTCAAGCCTGCTTCTGCTTCGATGGAGCGCATTTCCCTTTTGCTGATCGACGTGCAGAACACCTTCTGCATCCCCGGCTTTGAGTTGTTCGTTGGCGGGCGAAGCGGCAAGGGTGCCGTCGATGATAATATCCGCTTGTGTGAGTTCATCTATCGCAACATCGGGAATATCACCCGCATCATCGCCACCATGGACACGCATATGTCCCAGCAGATCTTTCATCCCATCTTCTTTGTCGATGCGGATGGGAATCACCCTGCGCCTTACACCGATATTCATTTGGATGAGTTGCAGTCCGGCAAATGGAACTTCAACCCGGCTCTCGCTCCGCAATTTGGCATTGCGCCGGAATACGGTCAGCAGACGATGGTCCATTACGCCGAATCTCTCGCAAAAACCGGCAAATACGCGCTCACGATCTGGCCCTATCACGCCATGCTGGGGGGAATCGGTCACGCGCTCGTCCCTGCCGTGGAAGAAGCCATATTCTTCCATTCTCACGCCCGCATCGACCAGCCGCATTTTGCTGTCAAAGGCGATAAGCCCTTTACCGAAAATTATTCCGTGGTGGGTCCCGAGGTGCTGACGGGTCCAATGGGCGAGGTGCTCGGCGAACATGATCCGCAATTCATTCGACATCTTCAAGAGGTGGATAAGCTCTACATTGCGGGACAGGCGAAAAGTCACTGCGTGGCGTGGACCGTCCAGGATTTGCTCGACGACATCCTGAAGACAGACACTGAACTCGCCAAAAAGGTCCATGTTCTCGACGACTGTTCATCGGCGGTGGTGGTGCCCGGGGTGGTGGATCACACCGGGGCGGCGAACGATGCGTATGAATGGTTTGCAAAAGCGGGGATGCATGTCGTCAAATCGACAGACGCACTCTAATCCATTTATATTGATAAGGTTTCTTTATGTCCATTTTTGACGGTAAGCGACTTACAAACGAGACGTTCAAACTCGATATCGATCGCATGCGCCGCGGCTGGTATTCGGATAAATATTTCGAGAACATCAACCGCATGTTGACGGCTTTATCGAAGGAGGGCTATACCTATTCAGGGGAGCACCATAATTTGCCGGAAGGCATGTCGCCCGAGAAGATCGCGGTGGGGGATATCGAAGTGGAAATGCAGTGGTTTACGCGGCGGATGGGCAAGACCACGGTGGTCGGCGTGGATAAATCGCTGGCGATGCTGCGTCATTGCACCGGTTATTTCGACGGCGATACATTTGTGGACACATCGGACAAGCTCGAGGTTTGGGCGGTCCACGACGGGACGACGGTGAAATACGATGATGACCCGACCCGGATTCAACCGGTCATCAAAGTGCGGGGACGCTATCGTGATTTTGCATTGCTTGAAACGCCGACTTTGGGAATTCTGACACGCTCAAGTCGCGTAGCCACGAACGTGTATGAGACCCTGGTGGCGGCGAAAGGCAAACCGGTACTTTTCTTCCCGGCGCGCTTTGATGTTCATGAAGTCCAAGCCGCGGATGGATATGCTTATAACATTGCGTTGCAGCGGTTCAACAAAGACCATGCCCGCGAGTTGGGCGCATTCGTCTCGACCGATGCGCAGGGCGACTGGTGGGGAGGCGCGGGAGGCGGAACGGTGGCTCACGCCGCGATCGCTTCCTTCCTGGGCGATACCGCCGAGGCGATGATGCAGTTCTCACACATCCTGCCTGCGCGCATTCCACGCATTGCGCTGGTGGATTTCAACAATGACTCCATTCAGGATACCCTGCGTGTGCTGGATGCGATGTTCGCCAAATACCGCGAACTGACCGATGCGGGGAACAAGGAAGAAGCGGAGAAATACAAGTTGTACGGCGTGCGCCTCGATACGAGCGGGAGTTTGCGCGATGTGTCTGTCACACCGCTGGGAGACCCGCCTTTGGATCTGGGCGTCAACCCGCGCCTGGTGTTCAACGTCCGCTCGGCATTGGATTCAGCCTGGGAACGCTGGGACCTGCCCGCGTCCTGGAAAGAGGCGGCAAGGCGAATCTGTCACAACGTAAAGATCGTTGTGTCTGGGGGGTTCAATCCCGATAAGATTCGCAAGTTCGAGAAGTTGAGCGTCCCGGCGGATATTTACGCTGTGGGATCGTATCTTTTCAACAATAACGGATCGACGGTCACAGACTTCACTGCGGATGTGGTGCGCGTGAAAGTCCACGGCGAATGGATCGACATGGCGAAGGTGGGACGCAAGGTGGGCGGGAACGAAAACCTGGAACGGGTCTGGTAGTTCGAACGTAACGACCAAATGAGTGAGTGGATGAGAATAACCTCATCCACTCGTTTGCATTCAAATGCAATTGCATAAGTCCTCCCGCCGCAGTCCTCCGCGGCGCGGACGCCGCCTTGAGCAAGGCTCATTATGACTATTGCAAGAAGTCTTTATTAATTATCGGATGGCTTCCGGCTCTTCCAGAACTCATCGTCGCTTTGTTTGATCTCTTCGAACGAGCCATGGGCGATGTACATGGTCCGTTCGCAGATGTTGGTGACGCGGTCGGCGAAGCGCTCGAGATTGTGAGCCACCCAGAGCAGCCAGTTGGCGCGTTCGATGTTCTTCGGATCTTCGATGATGAAGACCATCAGCTCGCGGTAGATCTGGTTGTAGAGCGCATCCACTTCGTCGTCTTCAACCGGAATGCCCGCGGCGGTTTCGGCGTCGTTGCTGGCGTAGGCGGTCAGGGCGCGGTGGAGCATGTCCACGCCTTTGTTTGCCATGCGCGGGATGTCGATGAGCGGTTTGAGTAATTTTTCGTCGCCCATGCGCACATTGATGTTGGCGATGCCCTTGGCGTAGTCGCCCATGCGCTCGAGTTCCGAGACGATCTCAAGCGTGGAGGCGAGGAGGCGCAGGTCCTGCGCCATGGGTTGCTGGCGGGCGATCAGGGTCACAAGCTGGTCTTCAAGATCGAAGCGTTTTCTATTGATGGCTTTATCTTCGACGATGATGGCTTCCGATGCTTTGATATCGCGTTTCTTCAGGGCTTCCACCGAGCCGAGCAGGGCATGTTCCACCATGCTGCCGAGCAGAATCACTTCGTCCTTGATTTTTTGAATTTCGGTGTCGAACGCTTTTCTGGTCATAAGTCCTCTGGGCTGTTTTGATTGTACTGCTGAATTAACCGAAGCGCCCGGTCACATAATCTTCGGTACGCTTGTCGCTCGGACGCATGAAGATGGTCTTGGTATCGTCGAACTCGATCACGCTCCCCGCGCGCTTGTCGTCGATCATCATCATGGCGGTGTAGTCGGAGGCTCGTGCCGCCTGCTGCATGTTGTGGGTAACAATGATGATGGTGTAGTTCTTTTTCAGTTCCTGCATCAACTCTTCGATGCGCAGGGTGGAGATCGGGTCGAGCGCCGAGGCGGGTTCATCCATCAAGATGATCTCAGGCTGGATGGCGATAGTCCGGGCGATGCACAAGCGCTGCTGCTGTCCGCCGGAGAGGGCGTAGGCGCTTTCTTGCAGTTTGTCTTTCACTTCGTCCCACAGGGCTGCGGCGCGCAAAGATTGTTCCACGAGGTCGTCCATTTTGCCTTTGAAGCCGTTGATGCGCGCTCCCCAGGCGATGTTTTCATAAATCGACTTGGGGAAGGGGTTGGGTTTTTGAAAAACCATGCCGATCTTGCGGCGCACTTCCACAGGGTCGATTGTTTTGCCATAGAGGTTCTGTTTGTCCAGGAGCAGTTCACCGGTGACAAAGCAGCCCGGTACAAAGTCGTTCATGCGGTTGAATGCGCGTAACAGGGTGGATTTTCCACAGCCGGAAGGACCGATGATGGCGGTGATTTTCTGCCGCTCGACCTTCATGTTCACGCTTTTTACAGCAGTAAACCTGCCGTAATGGATGGAGAGATCGTTCGTTTCGATTGCGTAGTTATTGTTTTCCATAATTCACTTCCAAAAAGCGATTATTTACCATCTGCGTTGGAACCGGTTGCGCAACAGGATTGCAGTGGCGTTCAAAGAAAGGAGCAAGACGAGGAGGACGATAATCGCACTTGCGGCAATGGCATGAAATTCCGATTGCGCGCGTGTCGTCCACTGATAGATCTGGATGGGCAGGGCAGTGAACTTTGAAAACGGGCTGTCCGGGTCGACGCTGATGAAAGTGGATGCGCCCACCACAATGAGCGGAGCGGTTTCACCAAGGGCGCGTGAGAGAGCCAGAATGCTGCCTGTCAGGATGCCAGGAAGCGCATTCGGCAAAACGTGATGCCAGATTGTCTGCCAGCGCGTCGCACCGACGCCGAAGGCAGCCTGCCGCAAAGAGTCTGGGACTGCTTTGATGGCTTCCTGCGCGTTGATGATGATGAGCGGCAGGACGAGGATGCCCATCGTCAATCCGGCGGACAACACCGTGCGCCCGTTGGAATCAGTCACGCCAAACATGGCTCCGCTGGTGAATTGCTCCATCACGCGTACAAAGAGCGCCAGCCCCAACATGCCATACACGATGCTCGGCACGCCTGCCAGATTGTTTATGTTGGTCTGAATGACACGGGTAAACCAGTTCTTTGGCGCGTATTCCTGTAAATAAATTGCCGCGCCGGTGCCAACCGGCAGGGCAAAAAGAATTGCAATGCCGACCAGCCAGAGGGAACCTAAAATTGCCGTTCGGACACCTGCGAATTCAGCCCGCGACGACATGGGTGAGACAAGGAATTGCGGCGTGAGCCACGAGCGGAATTCCAGGATGGCATCCGGATACTTTTCAGCAACCTCTGCACGGATCTCCGCGCCGTTGAGCAGGGATTCTGTCATTTTCCAGGTCCCTTTGGTGTCGATGCGGACGAGCCGTTCGAGGAAAAGCTCCAGCAGATCTGCCTGTGTGCGGCTTTCCATCGGTTTTTCCCAGTCGAGTTTTTTGTAAGCGCCGGAGGAAAGGTTGTCTTTTAGTACTGTCAGTAATTCTTCTTTTGTCAGTTCGTTGACCGGTGTGGAGGTGAATTCTGTGGGAGGGTTTTTATATTCGTAGGCAATGTAGCCGAACGCTCCGTCGATCACATTAAAGATTAGGGCGGTCAACGCAATGATGGCGATTAGCAATGAACCCAGGAATATGCTCAGCCATATCGCAGCCGTACGATACCGCGCGCGCAGTGCAGAATAAAAATCCGCGCCTTCCGGGTAGGAAATTTTTTCGTTACTCATTCGTATTGCTCCCGGAACTTATTGACCACCCACTGGCTGATAAGGTTCAGAATGAGGGTGACTAGGAACAGCATCAACGCGATGGCGAAGAGGCTGGTGTAATCGATCGAGTTATAGGAGAGGTCACCGCCGCTGATACGGGCGATGTGACCGGTCATGGTCTCTGCGGCTTCGAGCGGGTTGAACGAAAAGTTAGGTCCGGAACCAGCCGCCACAGCCACGATCATCGTTTCGCCGACGGCGCGGGAGATGCCGATAATAATCGCAGCGCCAATGCCGGAAAGCGCAGCGGGCAACACGATTTGCAAACTCGTTTCCAGTTTGGTTGCGCCCATCGCATACGCACCTTCGCGCAGAGATCGCGGCACAGCGCTTAGCGCATCCTCGCTCATGGAGGAGATCAACGGCAGGATCATAATCCCCATCACCAACCCGGCGGAGAGCATGTTATAGACCTGAATATTATCGCCCAGAAAGGATTTGAGGATGGGGGTGATGAATAGCAGGGCAAAATACCCATATACCACTGTGGGAATGCCTGCAAGAATTTCGAGGATGGGTTTTAAGATGGAGCGCATCTTTGGGGAAGCATATTCGCTGAGGTAGATTGCCGAAGCAAGCCCCAGTGGGAGCGAGATCAACATGGCTATGGCACTGGTGACCAACGTTGCCGAAACCAGCGCCCAGATCCCGTATTGACCAATACCCGGCTGCCACTTGGTCGTGCCGAGGAACTTCCCGAGGGTTACATCGGGGATGTTGAAGAAGAGCAGCGCTTCCTTGCCGAGTTCATACACGATCGCAAGCGTTGTGAAAATGGACAGGATACCAGCCAGGAAAAGAAGGGCTTGAATGATGCTCTCACTGATTCTGAACTTCTTTTTCAAATCGAAGTGCCGGAAGTTTTGCGCTTCTGCTGGGGGTTTCATTTTTTGAGGGTCTCTTCCTTCATATCATACTCTCTTCGGTTACGCTTTATTGGAGCAAGAATAACGGGGAATTGTACATCCCCGCCGCAAATCATAACGGATAACAACGATAATTCCAATACGGTTCAGGCTTTCAGTACCTGCAGCCAGAATCGTGCTGATTTCAGAAGAAAGGGCTGGTCTCACTAGGAGACCAGCCCGACAAACTGGATTTCCCAGGTTACTTACCAATGGCAGTCATCAGGGCATCCATGGAAGCCTGGAGGGCGTCAGCAGGAGCCGGGAAGTAACCGACATCAGTGATGTTGTCGTTGACGTTGGTCAGGTAGAAGTAAAGGAACGCAGCGACCTGGGGCTTCTCGTTGATGATCTCGGCATCGGAGTACATGAAGAGCGGTCGGGCGAGAGGATATTCACCGGCATCGACGGAATCCTGGTTGGGCTCCACGCCGTCTATGGCAATCGCCTTCAAAGCGCCCTGGTTCTCGACATAGTACGCGAAACCGAAGTAACCGATGGCGTAGGGGCTGCCTTCGACACCCTGAACGAGGACGTTATCATCTTCAGAGAATTGAGCGCCTTTGACGCCGAGCAAAGCTTCTTCACCGCCGAAATCTTCCATGATTTCCTCGACGAAGTAGTCGAAGGTGCCGGAGTCAGCTCCGGGGGAGTAGACCTGGATGGTTTCAGCAGGATAGGAAGCATCGACCTGATCCCAGGTGGTGACAGTGCCGGAGAAGATCTGACCGAGTTGTTCCACGGAAAGACCGGCGAGGAAGTCGTTCTCGGCGCTCACAACCACGGCGAGGGCATCGGTACCCACGCGGAACTCAATTGGAGTGCGGCCGATGGCGGCGCAGGCCTCCACTTCGGAGTCCTTGATGGCGCGGGAAGCATTGGCAATATCCGTTTCGCCCGCTTCACAGAAGCGTTCGAACCCCGCGCCGGAACCGATGGAGTCCACAGTGACGTTGCCAGCAAAGCCTTCGTTCTGGAACTCTTCCGCCATGCGCTCAGAGAGCGGAAAAACGGTGGAGGAACCAGCGGTGATCACATCACCTTCAACAGCATCCGGGGCATACATCGCCATCGGGTCTTCCGGGGCGGCTTCTGCGGCAGCCTCGGTGGCAGGTGCCGCTTCGGTGGCGGGTGCGCCACAAGCGGCAAGCGCAACGCTCAACGCAACGAAGAGGAACATAGACGTACGAAAAATCTTGGACATTTCTCTTTTCTCCTATTTTGTTTGACTACGGTACAAATGATAACCAGAGGCGCTTAAGGTCAATGGAAGGACAAGTTAACATCGTGTTAAATCTGTTAATATAAAAAGACCGCAAAGATAGTTACAATTGCTCCATGATCAGAACCCCGATTTTCCTTGCCCCTGAATACCGGGATTATGTCTGGGGTGGATCGAGACTCCGCCCGGATGTCGTTCCCACGGCCGAGGCGTGGATCATCTTTGCGGGCAACCGCATCACCTCTGGACCGTATGCCGGGCGCGCCCTCTCAGACCTTGCCCTGGAATTCGGCTTGGACCTGCTCGGTTCAAAAGCCGTCGCGGAGACGGGGAATCGTTTTCCTGTATTAGTGAAGATTTTGGATTGCGCTCAATGGCTTTCTTTGCAGGTTCACCCGAACGATGAGCAGGCAAAACGCCTGGAAGGTGAAGGCTCCTTTGGCAAGACCGAAGCCTGGCATATCCTCGAGGCCGAACCGAATGCCGGGTTGATCGCGGGCATCAAGCCCAATGTTCCAGCCGGGCAATTAATCTCCGCGATTCAAAGTAAAAGTGAAAAGACATTGGAATTGGTGGAGAAAGTGAAGGTGGTTCCAGGCGATACGCTGTTCATGAATCCCGGCACCATCCATGCGCTTGGACCGGGTCTGCTCATTTACGAAATTCAGCAAACATCCGACCTGACCTATCGCGTTTACGATTGGGGACGCCCCGAAACTGAAACGCGCAAATTGCATATCGAAAAGGCAGTTGCAGTCGTAAACCCAAATGCTGTCTCCCTGCCTGTCAAACCTCCGCATATGGATGATGGCGAGGTAATCACGTTGACCCAATGCCAATATTTTCAATTGGATGCGGTTCAGGTCGAGAAGAAAAATGTCCGCATGGAGACGGGGGGAGAATCCTTTCACGGGTTGACCGTGATCGAGGGGCGGGTTCAGGTGTCGGCGGCAGGGGAGGCGTTTATCCTCAATAAGTTCGAGACCTTGTTAATCCCCGCTTGTTGTGGCGCCTATCAAATCCAGCCGTTGAAGGAGAGTCGTGTACTAAAAGCCAGCGTTTAGTATGCTGTCATTGCGAGGAGGGCGACAGCCCTGCGAAGCAATCTATGGGATTTTTCATGAGATTGCTTCGGGTTCCGCCCTCGCAACGACGATTACGCAATTATTTCCATTCCCATGTGTTGACAACCGATAGAGCGCGATAAGCAGTAAGGTCGAGCTGCAACGGCGAGACGGAGATGAAACCTTCCGCCAATGCGCCGACGTCGGTACCTGACTCGGGGACGCCGGTGGGCGCGTCGCCGCCGATCCAATAATAAGGACGGTTGCGCGGGTCGATGCGTTCGTCGAGGCGGCTGTGATACACGCGTAACCCCTGGCGTGTCACGCGAAATCCTTTGATCTCTTCCCTTTTCAAGAAAGGAATATTGACATTGAGCAGCGTGTCTTCGGGCAGCCCATGTGAGAGGACGTTTTCGACAGTCACGCGCGCGGCGTAGGTGGAAGCGGAATAGTCGATGGGACCGAGCGTGCCTTCGGGAATTTCGAGCGAAACCGCCACGCCCGGCACGCCCATGATGACGGCTTCCATTGCGGCGGTGACGGTTCCCGAGTACGTGACATCGTGCCCAAGGTTTGCGCCTGCGTTGATGCCGGAAACCACCAGATCGAACTTCTCCTTGAAGTAACCAAGCAGGGCAAGCGCCACGCAGTCGCTGGGGGCGCCGTCGCTGGCGAAGGCTTGCGAAACGTCTTCGAGGCGGAATTCGCGCACGCGCAGGGCGCGGTCGAGGGTTTTGACATGACCGCTGCCGGACCAGTTGCGTTCCGGCGCGAGAATGGTGACCTCACCGAGGTTGCGCATTTCTTGAGCGAGGGCAAGCAATCCTGGCGCAAGCACGCCGTCATCGTTGGTGACAAGGATCCGTTTGGTCATTGGATGCCGCCTTTCAATAAATTTCCCCTATTGTAATGATGAAAGAGAAAAGACGAAAGAAGGATTATGCGCGAGCTATGACCAGGCGGGTGAATGCACTTTCCAGATATCGAAATCCCCAACTGCTCATCACGCGCCAGGCGCTCCATTCGTTCATTTTACGCACACGGGTCGTGCGCTTATGGAGGGCGGTTAGCAGGTCCGCGGCAGTGGAGCCGGGGAATTCCGTTGCGCCGAAGCCGATGGTATCTATGATGTGCGCATCGCTGTTGGCGGTGTGGGCGAGGTTGATCGTGTTGGCGAAGATGCGCGCGTAATGGTTGCTCATGCGGTCGATGGCCGTGCCGTTATAGGTCTCGATGCCGATCAAGGCTTTTCCGGCGAGGGGGTGTCTCAATGCTTTCAAAATGGACGCGGGGGTCAGGCTTTTCATGCCCATGCCGCCCGCCATCGGGTGCGCGGCAATCGCAACGCCCCCCTGGTCCTTTACCCTCAACAAGGTTTCGATCAACGAAAGCCCCGGTTGGATTTTATCCTTGATAAACAACGCCAGCAAATCGCCTTCGGCGGTGGTGACCTCGCTTCCGACGATCACGTCGACGCCATAGTGCGAAGCGAGTTTTTTTGCTTCCAACGCCCCCGCGATCTCATCATGATCGGTGATCGCGATGACGTCCAAACCGAGTTGGCGTGCGCGGCGCAAAACAGCCCGGACGGTGGCTGTGCCGTCGTAACTGTAGATGGTGTGTAAATGCAGGTCGGCAAGTCCCATTTTTTTCTGTTCTTCCTAAACGGTTAGACCGTGTTCCTTTTCATAAGTTTCATTCATCCTCTGCCCTCCAGTCTATCGCGTGGATGTTAATGAGACTTTACCTGCCGGTATCGGTCTTGTTAACGTTTCCACCCGCCTGAAACTGACAGGCGGGTGGATGAAGGAAGGAGGAGAAGTATGAAAAGGAACTACGCGCGATGTTGCTTTTGAATGTATTCGCGGCGTTTCAACCACGCATCCACCGAGAAGATGGTCAGCAGGGAGATGAAAAGGAACAAAGCGAAGATCGTTTCCATGCCCGTATCTTACACCCGCCTCATTGAGGGGGACTTAAGAACCAGTTAACAAATGGTAAAAACTTGCAGGTTTGAAAACCGGCGTTGAATCGGCGCATGTCAAACCATAACCTGTTGTTAACAACCATTCCCGTCATCATTCATATAATGAGCCATCTCAATGCGACAGGTGACCTGAATGGAATTTACGGCAACCGAATTGATGAAAGGCATCATCCTGCTTAAACTGCAGGGCAGGATGGACATCACAGGGGTGAACAAGATAGGGACAAGCTTTACCGGATATTGCGCCGGTGAAAGACCCAAGATCATCGTGGATCTCGCAGGCGTGGATTTCCTCACCTCGATCGGGATCCGATTGCTCGTCACCAACGCCAAATCGATTATGTCGCGCGGCGGGAAGATGGTCATCCTTAATCCCACGCCCGAAGTAATGGGCGTCCTCGAGATCACAGACATTCCCGCAATAATCCCCGTTTACTCGCAGATCGAATCTGCCGAAGCCGTTTTGCTCGGCTCCTGAACTTGTTATTTGCAGGGGATTTCAAAAAGAATCGTGCTGCCACGGGCCCCATCGCTTTCCGCCCAAATTTTTCCGCCGTGCGCTTCGACGATGTGTTTCGAAATGGACAGCCCCAACCCCGTGCCGGACCCGGTGCGGGACGAATCGACACGATAGAATCTTTCGAAGATGCGGGAAAGACTCTCCGAAGGGATTCCGATCCCCGTATCCCGCACCGCGAATCGCACCCCGCCGGAAATGGGTTCTACGCCCAATGTGATTCTTCCCCCTGGCTTTGTGAACTTGACCGAATTATGAATGAGGTTCACCAATACCTGCTCCAACCGGCTTTTGTCCGCGTCGATATTTGGCAGGCCGGTCTCGCATTCGACATCCAAATTCAAATTCGCGCGTTCCATTTGTGCCTTCATCCGTTCCGCCGCCGAGTCGATCAACGTTCGCGGCGAGACGGATTCGAAATTAAGCTGCACCTGCCCCGATTCGATGCGCGACAGGTCGAGCAGTTCCTGCGCCATTTGAGTCAGCGCATCGATCTCGGTGTGGATGCGTTCCAGAAACCGCGGACCAGCTTCCGGGTCCGATAATGCGCCGTTTTGCAGGGTTTCGGTCAGGGCTTTTAGGGAGGCGAGGGGAGTCCTCAGTTCATGCGATACATTGGAAATGAAGTCCCGCCGCACGTTTTCGAGTTTGCGAATCCGGGTCAGGTCCTGTGCCAGGATCAAGCTCCCACCTTCGTGTTCGTCGGGTATGACAATGATCTGCAAATATTGCTTTCGGATGGGGATCTCCACTGTTTCGATCTGAAGCAGGCGGGTTTGCTGGCAGCGCTTCCAGGCATCGATCACTTGATGGCTTCTTACCACCTGCGCCACACTTTGTTGGGCTGGAAAACTTGTTTCGAACAATTTGCCCGCCGCCGGGTTGGCGAACTGCACGCGGCCGTCTGAATCCGCGATAAGGACGCCGTCGGTGAGTTGTTCGAGCACGGTGGCGAGTCGCTCGTTCTCTTTGCGAAGGGAGTTAAGTTCCGATTCGAAAAACGCCCGGCGCGATTCAATCGCGCTGACGAGCTTGTCGATTCGATCCGATTGGGGAAACGAAATCTTGGTGTCGCGCAGGGAGCGAACCGTGTGGGCGATGTCCCGCCGCAGTTGGAAGTAGCGCCACGCAAACCACAAGGCAAGCAGGAGAAAAAAAAGCGTGAGAAGGAAGGGGGTTTGTGTCATGCGTAACCTGCAACACCTGCGCTTGCGCAAGGTGCAAGCGTGAGTGTAACGTAAATTAGGAATTACGCGTCACATTCCGCGGCATTACCCCTCGAACCGATACCCGCCGCCTCTTACCGTGACGATGCGTTTGGGTTCGCTGGAATTCTCTTCTATCTTCTGCCTCAACCACCTGACATGGACGTCCACGGTGCGGCTGTCGCCGATGAAGTCCCAGCCCCAGACGCGTTCCAGAATGAACTCGCGCGAAAGCATCTGCCTGCGGTGTTCGGCAAGGAAAAGCAACAGTTCATACTCTTTTGGTTTGAGTTGGATCGGATTCTCGTTCAACAGTACTTCGCGGCGGGTGAGGTTGATGGTCAGGTTATCGAAGGTGAGGGTCTCGTGCCGCGCCTCTTCGACGGATTTGCCCATTTCCTCTCGGAGGAGGCGTGCGCGGCGCAACTGCGCCTTCACCCGGGCGATCAGTTCGCGCATCGAGAAGGGCTTGGTCAGATAATCGTCCGCGCCGACTTCGAGACCCACCACCCGGTCGATTTCGTCGTCGCGGGCGGTCAGCATCAGGATGGCTGTGGACATTTCCCTGCGAAGGATGCGCGCGACTTCAAAGCCATCCATTTGAGGGAGCATGATATCGAGAACGATCAAGTCAGGGTTGAACTTGCGGGCAGCCTCGAGCGCAGAGAGCCCGTCGCCCGATGTCTCGATGATATATCCCTCCTTTTTCAAATTATAGGCAAGTGCGTCCTGAAGCGCGATCTCGTCTTCGACGATCAATATCTTTTCCGGCATGGACGGCACTATACCATATGGGTCAGTCTTGTCTGTTAAATCGATGTTAATGACTTCAAAGCCGTTTGCCGCCCCTTCATTTCCTCTTCCTAAAGAACAAAGGCAGGGTGACGATCAAAACAATGACCACTCCCATCACCAGGATTCCATCCGTTGAACCGATCTCGGAATCATCCTCGACTTGAGAAGCGGGGATGAACGATTGAACCTCCGCCCGACCAGTATGGGCATCCTTGGCGAAAACAGCAGGGGGGTTGAAATTTGCCAGCGCAAGCAGGATGACCAGTATAACCAACGGCAAGGCGGTCAGGCCAAGAAAGTGATTTGCCTTCATTGTGCATTCATTATAATTGAATCATGTTCGAACTACCGCCTTCGATTCCCGCCAGGGTGGGCGTAGTACTCAAGATAAAAAAGATACAACTTGTACCATTTTACACTTTCGATGTATAATCCGCCCGTTGCGCGTCGGCTGGGCTGACGCGCAAAATGATGTAGAATACCGGAATTGGCGCGGCTGGACAAACGTAGGGGGCGGTCCTTTTTATTGGTGGATCAGCGGCGCTTCAGGACCTTTACGAAAACATAAGGCAATCGGCTAACGCTGTCGTTCGAAACAGGCGGCGTTACGCTTAATTTATTTCAGGAGCATCCATGATCAAAAAGTTTTTCGACTGGCTGAAACAGCCTCTTGGACTGATCGCGGCGGGGATCGTGTTCCTGGCGGTGTTCAGCGCGTTTGCATACTGGCTCTATACGACCCAGCAGGCGCCCGCCCAACCCGTTCCGGGATTTCCACATAAGACCCATGTGGCGTTCGGCATTCAATGCTTATATTGTCATCCGGGGGCATCCAAAGGACCCGCGGCCGGGATTCCCTCGCAATCGAAATGTTGGGGGTGTCACAACCAGATCGTCAAGACGCGCGACAGCGCCCTGCTTGCCCCGCTCAAGGATGCCGTATTGAATGGGGAGTCGCTGGTCTGGGTCCCTGTTGCCATCGTCCCGGACTTTGTCCAGTTTAATCATCGCGCGCACATCGCCGCTGGAAAGAACTGCGAAGACTGTCACGGCGATGTAAGCCAGATGGGAATTTACCAGAACCCGCAGGTGTTCAACATGGGTTGGTGTCTGAACTGTCACGTCGAAACCGCCGGCGAGGATCAGGAATTGTTGATCAAACTCTCAGACTGCGGCACGTGTCACTATTAATCCGGGTGAAAGGAATCCAACATGAGTGAGCAATTTTCCCGGCGTGATTTTCTAAAACTGGCTGGTGTGGGCGCGGCGACCACGGCGATCCTCACGGGTTGCGGTCCCGCGTCTCGTTATGTCAAACGCGAACCCTACCAGCAGATGCCCGAATACAATTCGGTCGGGCAGAGCACATATTACGCCACCACATGCCGCGAATGCGCAGCTGGATGCGGTCTCGTCGTTCGCACGTATCAAGGGCGGGCCCTCAAGGTTGAAGGCAATGCCAGCCATCCCCTCAACCTCGGAAAGACCTGCGCGCGGGGGCAAGCCACCCTGCAGGGTTTGTACAACCCAAATCGCATACAGGGTCCCATCAAACATGTGCGCGGAGATCGCCTGTACGACTCGTTTTCGAATCCCTTTCTGGACGATATCAATAATGCGCCTGCCAACATGACCTGGGATGAAGCCATCCAGGTAGTGGCGGATGCGCTGAAAAATTACAAACCGAATGAGATCGCCTTCTTGATGGGAATGGCTCCCGATCATCTCTTCGATCTTGTAACCGATCTTGCAAAAGCCACCGGCATGAATGCGCCCCTCCGTTTTGGAGCGTTGAGCATGTTCGAAGCCCGCGCCACCTTGAGCAAGGCGGTCGAAAATCTTTTTGGTCAACCAGGCCTGCCCTTCTTCGATGTCGGCGCCGCGCAAACGGTCTTCTCCTTCGGCGCGAATTTCCTGGAGACGTGGCTTTCACCTGTTTCTTACACGCGCGGTTTTGCCGGTTTGCGTGAGGCGGAAACCAAGATGCGCGGAAAATTCGTTCAATTCGAAACGCGGATGTCTTCTACCGGAGCCAAAGCGGACCATTGGGTCCCGCTTCGCCCCGGGACCGAAGGCTTGGTTGCGCTTGCAATCGGTAAACTCGTCTCGGAGATGCGCGGCGGCGCTATTCCGCGCGCATTTTCCGGCGTGAACCCGGCTGAAGCCGCTGAAACAGCCGGCGTCGAGTTGGTAGCGCTTGAAAACCTCGCAGGGATGTTTGCCACATCCAATGTGCTTGCCATCCCCGGCGGCGCGGCTCTCGGCCAATCGAATGGTTTGGAGATCGCCGAAGCGATCCTCGCCTTGAACGCTCTCTCTGATAATTTCGGCCAGCCCGGCGGCGTGTATCTTTCGCCGCTTGCCCCCGATCAGACCGAGTACAGCCGACCGGCATCGGCTGAAGAAATGAGAACCTTTGTGGAGAAAATGGCTGGCGGCGCGATCAAGGTTTTGTTCGTTCATGGGGTCAATCCCGTCTTCGAGTTGCCCAAATCTCTTGGCTTCGAAGTCGCGCTTACTAGTGTGGAACAGGTCATTTCCTTTGCGACATTCCCCGATGACACTGCCACCGGCGCAGACTACGTCTTTCCCGATCATCACTCCTTCGAATCCTGGGGCTACCAGCGAATCGCCACCGGCACATCGCAACCGGTGCTTTCCGGCGCGCAGCCCGTTGTGACCCCGTTCTTCGATACGCGCTCCACAGCCGATGTGTTGATCGCCGCGGCAGGCCTGGCTGGAGGGAAGTTTGCCTCCGCGTTGCCGTTTGCTGATGAGGTTGAATTTCTCCAGGCAAAGGTTGGTGCATTGCTTAGTCAGGCGGGCGGTTCCTTCGACGCGCCGGATGCGGCCACATTCATGGCTTATTTCCAGCAGTATGGCGGCTGGTTCAGGAACGCCGATGCGCGCATTACGCCGGATGGTTCAGGTGTTCTCAACAGCAACCTCAGCGGTTCTGTGGCAGAATTTTCGGGCGAGGGCGAATTCTTCCTTGTCCCATTCGTTTCGCCAACCCTTGCCGAGGCGGGCGCGAACAAACCCTGGCTCCAGGAACTGCCGGACCCGACCACAACCGTGATGTGGAATACATGGATCGAGATCAATCCCGAGACCGCGCATGAACTGGGTATCGAGAACGACGATGTGGTCAAGGTTGTCAGCGAACTGGGAGAAGTGCAGGCGTACGCTTATTTATATCCGGCGATCCGTCCCGATGCGGTTGCAATACCTTTCGGGCAGGGTCACAAAGCTTATGGGCGTTACGCCGAGAGCCGCGGAGCGAATCCTGCCGATTTGTTGGCCGCGCACTTCAACAAAGCCGGTGACCTGGCGTTCGGCGGTATGAAAGTCAAATTGGAAAAAGTCTCCAGCGCAGAGAGAGGCGTCGGTCTTTCCCGAATGGAAAGCCGCATGGGTGTGTACGGCGAATCGATGGGAGAGGAGCATTAATCATGATCAGACCCGAAGAGATCAAAATGAGCGAGGAAGAAACCGGCAAGTGGGGCATGGTCATCAATCAGGACCTATGCACGGGATGCCAGGCTTGTGTGGCTGCCTGCGCCATGGAAAACAATATCTCCTTTGTCGGCGAGGTCGATTCAGGTTATGGGCGATCCATGCACTGGATCCGAATCGAGCGATTTTGGGAGGGCGAATATCCTGAAGTGAAAATGACCCCGCAACAGCCCATGCTTTGCCAGCAATGCGGTCATGCCAACTGCGAGCCGGTTTGCCCGGCATACGCCACGGTGCATTCGCAGGCTGAAAAGTTGAATTTGCAGGTTTACAATCGCTGCGTCGGTACGCGCTACTGCGCGAACAACTGCCCGTATCAGGTGCGCGCGTTCAACTGGCGCGATTACAAACGCCCCGAACCGCTTCCGAATCAATTAAACCCTGATGTCACTGTCCGCCGCATGGGTGTGATGGAGAAATGCACGTTCTGCATCCAGCGCATTCACAAGGCTCAGGACGTGGCAAAATCGGAAGGCCGCGAAGTTTATGATGGCGAATTCACCACCGCCTGTGCGCAAGCCTGCCCGGCGAACGCCATTGTTTTCGGACGCGTCGATCACCCCGAGTCGCTGGTCTCACAACTGGCGCGCAAGGGCCATGGCATCAAACATCTTGAAGAGCTGGGCACGTATCCCCAGATTACCTACTTCAAGGAAGGGTAACCATGTCAGATCTTAAACAACACAAGGATGCTGCGAAATCGCACGAAGAACACCTCCGCGAAAAGCACCTGATGCTCGACCCGCTCCCGCGCGGGAAGATGAATGAAATGGTCATGGAGGCAATGATGGCGCCTCCCACCTGGAAGTGGTGGCTGGTTTTCACCCTGCTGGCCGGATTCGTTGTCTGGGGCTTGTTCTATAAATGGGGCGTTCTGATCACCAAAGGTCAGGGCGAGGCGGGCGTGATGCGCCCGGATTACTGGGGCATCTTTCTTGTCAATACCGTGTTCTGGATCGGCATCAGCCATGCAGGGACGTTCATCTCCGCGATTCTGCGCGTCTTCCGCTCCGAATTCCGCCGGCCCTTTACCCGCGCGGCGGAATTGATGACGACTTTCGGCCTGGTGCAGGCGGGGTTCAGCATCTTCATGCACATGGGGCGTGTCTGGCTTGCCTATTGGCTCATGCCTTATCCCAACCAGCGCATGTTGTGGCCCAATCTGCATTCCCCGCTGACATGGGACCTGCTGGCGATCACGACCTATGTTTTGGGCAGTACGATGTACCTCTTCCTACCCCTCATCCCCGATATGGCAATGGCGCGCGACCGTTCCACAGGCTGGCGCAAGACATTTTATAAAATCCTTGCCCTGGGTTTCCGCGGAACCGAAGGCGAGTGGACCCATCTGCGCAACGCGATGAATATCTTTGCATTCGCCATCATCCCGGTGATGTTCTCGGTCCATACCATCGTGTCCTGGGACTTTGCGGCGGCCACCCGTCCCGGTTGGAACTCGACCATATTTGGTCCGTACTTCGTGATCGGAGCGCTCCATTCCGGAATGGGCGCGGCAATCGCAGTGCTTGCTGTCATTCGCGGCACCATGAAGAATATGAAGTACTTCATCCGCCCGGAACATTTCGACGCCGTCGGCAAACTCATGCTCATCATCTCGATGGGCTGGACGTATTTCTTCTTCAACGATTACATGGTGCAGTGGTACGGCGGCGACAAGTGGACGCGGCAGCTGCTTCACTTCCACGAAGCCGGTCCGTTGGGATGGTTGTGGTTCGTCATGCTCATCTCCAACATCGCTATTCCCTGGGCAATCTTGTGGAATCAGAAATGGCGCTCCACCCCATGGCTTGTCGCCACGGTCGGCATCATCATCAACGTAGGCATGTGGATCGAGCGCTACGTGATCATTCCCATATCGGTCACCATCAACCGCATGCCCTTTACCTGGCGCATGTACACGCCCGGAATTGAAATCCCGATGGGACTGGGCACGGTTGCGCTCTTCATCCTTCTGTATATGATCGCATCCAAGTTGATCCCGCTCATTCCTGTATGGGAAGTCCAGGAGGGACAGATGGCGCATGCGTTCAAGAAATTCGGCCGTGAGACGGTTGTCACCGTCAGCGAGTTGGAGTAGGAGGACGAGATGACTGACACAAAAATAGACACCAAGATCGTCGACGTGCTTGCGGTCTTCCCGGACCTCGAACCTGCGGCGAATGCCATCGAGCAATTGCGCACGTTGGGCGTTCACGACGATTGCATGAATGTCATCTCCGGCATCCCGGTTACTGAGGCGATGTTGGGGCGGCCCCATCAATGGACAAACGTTCCCCGGATCGCAATGGGCGGCGCCATCCTTGGCTTCCTTGGCGCGGTGTTCCTGGCCTATATTGCGCCGTTCCTCTATCCATATCCCATCCAGGTGAGTACCCAATCCTTCATCCCTGGCCCGCCCACAGCTGTCGTCCTGTTCGAATTGACCATGCTGGGCATGTTACTTTCAACCTTCCTCGGTGTGTTCCTCGATAGCCTGTTCCCCAACTACCGCCCGATGAAGTACGTCCCCGAGATCAGCGACGGCAAGATCGCCATCCTGGTCGAATGCCCGCATGCGGACGAAAAGAAAATCATGGACGCGCTGATGAAAACCGGTGCAGAGTCCGTGAGGCCTGCGGAGGCGCAACACCTATGAGACTATTAAGACAACTCCTCATTGTATTTGCCGTTCTGGCGGCGCTGCTCGGCCTTTTGATGGTCTTCGCCTATGACGTCATCAAATATGATTGGATCGTGTTCATGGAGATCCAATCCGCGTTCGACGATCAGGAAGCGCCGCTTCCGGTCCCCGCAAGTTCCATTCCCGTTGAAGGAGCCGCTTATTTGCCCGGGATGGGTGAACCGCTCAACCCGGTCCCTGCCGATGAAATATCCATTGCCCGAGGCGCGGAGCTATATCAGATCCACTGTCAGATGTGTCATGGAGAAACCGGGCAGGGCAATGGGACGGTTGCGGCTTTCCTCGTCAAAAAGAAACCGGCCGATCTCTCAAGCGAAGTTGTGCAAGCCAAGTCCGACGGCAGCATGTTCCTGACCCTCACCAACGGCATTTGGAATCCGACGAACACGCTCTTCCCGGAGGTGCAGTTCTCCGGACAAATGCCGCCGCTGAATGAGAACCTTTCCGTACGCGAACGTTGGGATGTGGTGAATTTCATCCGCACGCTCAAAGCCAGCCAGTAAAAGGGAGATGCCTGTAATGAACGACGATGTTCGAAGATATATCTATGGCGCGTTGACGGTGTTCCTGGTGGGGGTGCTCGCCTGGGTGGGTTTTATTTATGTGAATGCCTGTGGATTTACGCTCACCTGTCATCGCGGCGATTTGACAGCGGCGCGTACCCCCGTCCCGACATTGATTCCTGCCACGCTTCCGGCAATGCAGGCGGTTTCAGGTTCCGCCTCAACCCCGGACGAATGCTATGTTGCTGCGGCGGACCTGGTTGGAGCGTGGGTCGAAGCGGGAGCATCCAATACCGAAGCTTTCCAGTTCGAGGATGTCAATGGCCAGACTTGCGAATCGACATTCGAAGAGGTCGAACCCCTCTTCGTCAATTCCAATTTGTGGTATTCCGGTTCGCTTGCCTGTAGTTCCTGTCATTCGGTGGATTTGGCGGTTTCCCCCGCCCAATTGGACTTGAGCACTTACGAAGGCATTCTTGCCGGTTCACGCCGCGCCGACGATGCACCCAAAGGCACCGACATCCTTGGCGGCGGGAATTGGAAATCATCCCTGTTGTATCAATTCATTGCCGAGACGAAAGCGGATGTCCCCGGTCACGATGAGGCGCTTCATTCCGGACTGATGATTTATGCTGGTACGCCTCTTTCCGAGGATGCGAATCCATAGCAAAGCGCAGCGGAAGTTCAATATTGGCACGGAATGAAAAGACCTGGTCGCATGATCAGGTCTTTATCTCGCCTGTTTCCCAAACCAGAGGATTGGATAACCCATCAATGCGCCTGTGATGGTTTGCATGGATATCCAGCTTGGTATCGAAGTTGCCGGAGTGAAACTTGTACCTGGTATTTTGCGATCAGATATGCAATGGGGTTGAACATGGTTTGATAAAGAAAAGCCCCTCATGCAAGGGGCTTTGGTGGCGGAGAGGGCGGTATTCGAATATCATCTCCTCAATGGAGGCGCGCGAACCTCCAATAAAAAAACACCCCTTGTGGAGTGTTTTGCTTGTGGCGGAGAGGGCGGGATTCGAATATCATCTCCTCAACGGAGGCGCGCGAACCTCCAATAAAAAAACACCCCTTGCGGAGTGTTTTGCTTGTGGCGGAGAGGGCGGGATTCGAACCCGCGAACCTTTGTGGGTTACACGCTTTCCAAGCGTGCGCGCTAAGCCAGACTACGCGACCTCTCCAAATCGAAAGCGACCGGGATTATACCATGTGTTTTCGAATGGCAACCCTTATGGCGGCCCCGCGGGAATGACCTCTTCTGCGTTGAAGAAAACGTATGGGGTTCCAGGAGGTTCGACCCAGTCTCCGCATAAATGGATCAGCGAACCGGATTTTGGCAATTGGCTGGTCGGCAGGATGACGATCGCCGCATCGTTTGTCGCGAAGTCGAGCGCGTAATATAGGGTGTTCTCCGGGTCGATGGACCCCATCGCTGAAATCAGGTAAGAATCGGGCAGGCTGTGAATATTTCGTCGAAAGACGCTGATGTGAAAATCCGGCATCCAATCGATAAATGTGCGGTTCTCGCGATGAAGATTGATCACCGTGCCTTCATCGAATCGCGTAAAGAAATCCTCCAATCCATCGGGGCAGGCGGCCTGCGGCGCGGGGGGAAGTTTCCCGTTCGTTTTTATCAGGATTGGCGCGACGATCATCACGAGGATTAGGGCAAGAGAAAATATTGCAACTGGAGATTGATTTTGCGATGGTTCAAGTTGGGGCTTGAAAAATTGGGCAGGAATTTTATCAATTAGATAAGCCAACCCCATTCCCGGCAGCAGGACGAAGAACGGAATCGTGGCGGCGTATAGGCGGACACGGTAAGCGTCTGTGGGCGGCACGAAAGGAACCGATGCCAGCACGCCCAAAGCGGTCAACAGGGCAAGGCTGGTGTATGGGTTCTTGCGGTCCATGAACCATTTATAGATACCCAATCCGTTCAAGAGATACATTCCCCAGCGCGCTGCAAGGTTTACCCAGTAATTATCTCCTGCCACAAAGGCATAAGCGTTGTACCAGGTGTTCGAAAAGAACATGCGCCAGTAAAAGAGAGCGCCTTTGACAATGAGTTCCGGCTGGGTACGGATAAGTTCAAAAGCCAGTTTGTAAATGGCTGGTGTGACTTCCTTGTCGTTGAGCAGCGCCAATTGGGGATTCGCTTCGAAGACGTACGTCCAGGAATTGCCGCCGGAAGCCAGCCCGTAGAACGCCCAGGCAAAATTTTCGAAGGCGACACCGCCCGAGTTGGATACAAAGTCGATCATGCGGCTGTTTGCATAAAAGACGAGCAGAATGACTGCAGCGCCCAGCCCAAAGAGTTTAAATGAAAATTTTCCCTGACCACGAAACGCCAATCCGCCCCATAAAAGCAGGGCTGGCAGGACGAACATCGCGCCGGGACGGATATTCAATGCAAGAGCGATCATTGCGATCCCGAATAAAACAGCGCGTTCCTTGTTCGCCGAAATTCCGCGCCACAACAAGGCAGTTCCAAGAAGACCGACGGGCAGACTCAGCGATTCGGACATGGTCGTGCCGCTGTGATGGCGATAATACAGGAACATGAGCATGAGAAAGAAGACCGCGACCTCCGCGCCGTGAGTCCGCTGAATTTCTCGGCTGGCAAAGTAACAAGCGAAACCTGCCATCGCGGTGAAGATTCCCACAGCAGACATCAAGTTCCTTTCGGTGAGCCATAGGAAGAATGAAAGCAGCCCGGCGAAGAACGGACGCATCGCCGTGAAATTGGAGACGTCGATCCCGTACTGGAGGCGTGTTGCGTCGGTATAGTACCCAGCGGCATCGGTGAGCGGAATAAGACCGTTCAATACAACGGATTGCGTATCTCCGGATGCCCATAAACCCGCCAGCCCCAAAGCGAATAGGGACATGGTGGCAGCCGATGAGAGCAATTCGCCGATCCGGCCTGGGACGCGGAATGCCGCATAGACGACCAGCGCTGCGAGCGGAATGACGATCCCAAAGCCGGTCCTCAACGCCATGCTGATGGGTCGCAGAAGATTCGGAGAACGGTTATTCAGGATCAGAATGAAGATCAGAAGGGAGATTCCAAGGCAGACCGACTGCCATGCCAGCGGATGAATTCTTTTTTCGATTTGTCGATTCATTGCCGACAATTATAAAATGGTTTCACTGCAACGGGCGGAATTGTCCATTAACGCAACAGGTCACGCGCGAACGTGACCTGTGCTTGGAAAACGGCACTTCTTGGAGGAGATAGTGTTCCGTTTTTTACGAGATTTGCGCCTGCCTTGACGCGTCAGGATTTGTATTCACTTCAGCCCGGGTTTCCTTATGATTCTCTTCGATGTTGATGAGAGCGGGAACGAGGAAACCGCCAAGCCCGATCAACAGGTTGAGGATGCCCGCCACCCAGAACCAGGTTTGATAGCTGGTCGCATCGGTCACGGGACCTGCGATCAGGAAGCCGAGCGGCATCATCGCCTGCGCCACACTGCTGACCAGCGACATGACCCGTCCCTGCATACCCGGTTCGACCACTGATTGGAAGAGCGCGTGGAGGGGTCCGTTCGCCATCGGCATCATGAAACCGATGAAAAACATCGAGACGATCATGATCCAGAATTTATCGGCGGGAGCGGCGGCAATGGCGAGAATGGCGAAGCTGAACAGGACAATGCCCGTGAGCGAGGTGACGATCTTTTTCTTGAAGCCGCCCCACACGCTGAGCGTGATTCCGCCCGCGATCATTCCGACGCCGAAGAAGGAATCAAGGCTGCCCAATTCCAGCGCGCCCTTGCCGAAGTATTTTGTCACCAGCAGGGGAGTCAATGCCGATGTGGGGGCAAGCAGGAAGTTCAGCATCGCCGCCATCAAGCCGAGCATCAACAGACCTGGCCAGGATGCCATATATTTGAACCCTGCGCCCAGGTCCTGAAGAAATCCCGCCTTCGGTGCGGAGGGATGCACATCTTTACGTTCAGGCTGGGGGATCGAATAGAATAACAGCGGGGTGACTCCCAAAATGGCGGTAAGCACGTCGATCATCAACACGTTTTGAGTGGGCATAACCGCCACCAGCAGTGCGCCAACCGGAGGCGCGACGATGCTCACGAGTCCCTGCAGGGTCTGGTTTGCGCCTGAAACGCGCGCAAGGTGTTCCTTCGGCACCATCAATGTTGTGGAAGCCGACATGGCAGGATGATGGAACGCTCCGCCCGCAGATCGGACGGTCAAAGCCAGGTAGACATGCCAGACCTCCGCAGCGCCAGACCAGAATAAATAGGCGAGAAGAAGCGTCGAGACCGCGATCAGCGAATCCGAAACGATCATGATGATCCTCCGGTTGCCGCGATCCACGATCGTCCCCGCGATCGGACCCAAAAGAATCTGCGGGAGCATCCCAAAGAGGGAGGCGGTGGCAAGCACAGTTGCAGAACCGGTCTTCTGGGTGAGGTGCCAGATGAGCGCAAATTGAACGAGCGACGAGCCGAAGAGTGAAAGCGCCTGCCCGGTGAAAATGGTAAAAAAGCGCCTTGCCCAATTGTTCCCGATGGTTTCGTTTGTCATAATAGTTTCCCTGAATTCTGGAGGGCGGACTTCACCTTGTCGCTTGCCTGAAAGATTCCGTATACTTTGATGGATTCGATCACTTCCTCTACGAGTGGAAGCGGCACATCGTTCGGGATTTGGTACAAGCCAATGATGCTGATCTTGATCTTTTCTCCCTTTGCCTTGTAGCGTTCGAAATCGGCAAGGCTGTGATAGAACGCGCCCACACCGTACGAATGGCGCGTTACGGATTGCTGGACCTCGAGGGTGTGCTTTTCCAACTGCGAACGGATGGCAGTGCGGATGAAATCGGTGCGGTTGGAGTAATGCCCCTGCTCCACCAGCAGGTCGATCTTTCCGAGGTCCACCGCCCCAAGATTAATTGTGATTTTCTCTGTATCGGTCATTTCTCCTCTGAAAACCATCCATACAGATGGTATATGGATGTATTTTACTAATTTATCGAGATTTGTCAAGGAAAAACCATCTATATGGATGGTTTAGGGATGGTCTTTTTCTCAAATTAATGTCGCAGGGAATTTTCAAGCTCTCGAAGAGATGTTCAAAGATTTTCGAAGAATATTCCTTGAAGTCCGCACAAAAATTAATCCCGGGCTGGTCGATTGACTTCCTGATAGGTTTTGAACGGTTTTTCCCATAAAATCCCGGCATCAACGATAGGAGTTTCCATGAAAGCATTTAAACGCATCATTCTTCGACTTTTAGCTGGTCTGGCGATTCTGATTCTGTTCATCCCCCTGAGCATTTTCGTGGATGGGCTGATCGGCGGGGACCGGGTTGAAAAGTTGACGAACACCACCATCCCTGGCACCAATGGCGGACCGATCGTCCGCGCATATGTGGCGGAGCCCGAAGGTGAGGGTCCATTTCCAACGGTGATCATGATCCATGAGTTCTTTGGCTTGAACGAGAGCATCATCTCCAAGGCAGATTTACTTGCGGAGGAAGGCTATCTGGTGGTTGCTCCCGATACCTTCCGCGGCGAGACCACTTCGTGGATACCGCGAGCTATTTATTTGGTCTCAACAACCGACCAGGCTGACGTCAATGTAGACCTGGATTCGGTCTACGAATGGCTGAAGACCCAGCCCGATGTGGACTCCAACCGCATCGGCATCGCGGGTTTTTGTTATGGAGGGCGCGTTTCGATGCTGTACAGCCTTCACAACAGCGGCATGGCAGTGACGGTGATTTTCTACGGTTCGTCTGAAACAGATCCGGAAATTTTGAAGAACCTCTCCGGTCCCGTTTTGGGGATTTTCGGCGGGGCGGACCAGTCGATTCCTCTCGAAGAAGTGAACGCGCTCGATAAGGGATTGGAAACCGCGGGCGTTCCGCACCAGGTCACCATCTATGACGGTCAGCCCCACGCCTTTGTGACGGATGCTGAGGGTATTCAAACCGACCCGGCGCAAGCCGAAGCGTGGAACGAGATGCTGACATTCTTGGACGTAAACCTGAAATCCAAATCCGGTTCCGGACAGGATGGAAACAGCTTTTCTCACGAAGCGCCATTCCCCTGGCATTACTACATGATGCTTGTGTATGAACATGCCTTGGGTCCATTGGGACATCAGCACTAAGACCAGCCTGCTCCCGCGTGAAAAATGACCGGGGGCGGGTTTGCTTATAATGGGTGCATGTCCTTCATACCTCCGCCCACCAAAATCCCGTTCTTCCTAAAACTTGGAATTCTGTTTTCGGAACGAATCACCGGCAGGACGATGCTCCCGCCGCGCATCCTCGCCTGGTATCCAAAAGCCGCCGTGGGCTCGGGCATCATGGAAGCCTTGGTTGCCCACGAAGACGGGCGCATGGATAAGCGCATGTTAAAGTTGATTCGCATGGCGGCTTCCTACGCGATCGCCTGTCCCTTTTGCGTGGACATGAACTCGTACGAATACCGCAAACACGGTATCACCGACGAAGAAGCCCGATCGCTGCGCGGAGATTTTGAAAACATCGCTTCATTTTCCGAACGCGAAAAACTGGCAATTACCTATACCCGTCTGATTTCTGCTACACCGCTAAAATTCCGCCCGGATGTTGTCGAAAAAGTAAAAGTCGCCTTTACCGAACGGGAATTTGTGATTCTCGTCAGCACAGCGGCTCAAGTTAATTTTTGGGCAAGGCTCATTCAGGGACTTGGCATCCCGCCTGCTGGGTTTGGGGAATAGAAATAAAAACCTCCGAAGCCATATCAACCTCGGAGGTTTGCGAATTACCTATTACTCGTTACTCACTCTCACTTCCCCAACTTCTTCTTCATCGCTTCCGTCAACGCCGGGACAATGGCGAACAGGTCGCCGACCACGCCATAGCGAGCTTGTTTGAAGATGGGCGCATCGGCGTCCTTGTTGATCGCGACGATGACTTTGGCGTTTCTCATGCCGACCAGATGTTGAATCGCGCCGGAGATTCCGCAGGCAATGTACAGGTCAGGTGCGACGACTTTCCCTGTCTGCCCGACCTGGTGGGCATATGTAATGTAACCGCCGTCCACAGCCGCGCGCGATGCGCCGACGGCGCCGCCTAGCAATTGCGCTAGATCTGTGATGAGCGCGAAGCCTTGCTGGGCACGCCAGACTTCTGCTTGTTTTTCGTCCATGCCTGCGGGCGGAGTCAAAACCGGATTGTTCGAGACGCCGCGTCCGCCGGAGACGATGACGCTTGCATCGCCGAGATTGACCGCGCTTTCAGAAGCGGAGTAGCCTTCGACGGTGGATTTCGCCTCGCCTTTTGCTTCGACTTTTGTGATCTTGCCGCTTTTTCCAGCCTCGCGATCAGGTTTTGGAAAGGCGCGTCCGCGGATGGTTGCCATGACCGGCTTGGCGGAACAAGTGGTTTTTTCCAATACCTTGCCTTCGTAAATGGGACGAGTTGCGATGAAGGAATCGCCGCTTGCTTCAAGTTGGATGAGATCGGTCAACACGCCGGTATTCAAATCCACGGCTGCCATTGCCGACATTTCGCGTGTGCGGGCGGTGGTGGGGAACAGGATCAGGTCGGGGCTGTGAGAAGAGGCGAGCGCGGAGAGAGTGGAAGCATACGTCTCAGCGTGATAATCTGCGAGCGAAGAATCATCCGCGACGAGGACTTCATCCGCGCCAAATTCAGCGGCGGCTTTCGCAACTTCATCCACACCCGAACCAAAGACGACTGCCACAGCCGTCCCAAAACTTTTTGCAAGACCGAGCGCCTCCCACGAAGCGGGCTGGACATCGCCCTTGAAGTGGTCGATATAAACCAGTGTTTTCATAGCACCTTCTCCGCGATGATTTTATCGGCGAGTTTTTCGGCGATCTCGGCGGGAGTTTCGCCGGTGATCATTTCGATGGCGGTTTCCTGCACAGGCGGATTTATCAATTCGCTGCGCGTCACAACTGCCGCCGGGGCAGGGATGCCCAAATCGCTCAATGACCATACTGGAATGTTCGCTTTCGATGCTTTGCGAATTCCCATGAACGACGGATAACGCGGCTCGCCGATGCTTTGCACCACGCTGAGCACGGCGGGCAGGTTCGCCTTGACGATCTGCCTGCCTTCTTCGAGGACTCGTTCAACCTGCACGCTTCCGCCATCGACTTTGATATTGCCCACCCACCCAAGCATGGGCCACGCGAGGACTCTGGCTGTCTGCGCCGGGGTGAGCCCTGCGCCATTGTCGAGGGTCTGCCGCCCGAAGGTGACCATATCCGCGCCGCCGATCTTTTGGATCGCCGCCGCCAGAACCTTCGCCGCGCCAACGGTATCGATGTTTTCGAGCGCCGGGTCCGAAACAAGGACGGCTTCATCCGCGCCCATGGCGAGCGCATGCTTGAGCGCCTCTTTCGCGGATTCGGGTCCGATGCACAGGGCTGTGACCGTTGCATTATGGGCTTCCTTCTGCTGAAGCGCGCCTTCAACCGCATATTCGTCGAACGGGTTGATGACCAGCGGCGCGTCCCCCCATGAGACCTGCCCGCCCTCGGCTTTGACTTTCGCTTCCGAGTCGGGGACTTGCTTGATACATGCGATGATTTTCAAAGTGGGCTCCTTGTAAAAATTCTTTTTTTACCACGAAGTTTCACGAAAGGTCACAAAGGTTGTACCTTTGCCTTTGTATTCCTTGGTGCCCCTTTGTGGTTTAAATTTTCATCCCAAATACGCCAGCACCACCAACACATCCATGGACACAACCGCCGCGATCCCAAGCAGACTAAACGCCTTTTGCCAAAACAACCAATTCTGCTTATTTTCCAACCGCTTCAAAAAGAAGTTCTTGAACGGATAGGGTGTCTTTTCATTCGTGAGGCTGTTGTATAGGTCTTTGTAATACTCCTCGGTCTTGAACCAAAGTTTGTAGCTGTTCGAAAGAAAGATGAAACTGAATAAAAGGAAGACAAGAACGAAACCGAAAGGAGGTTTCTCCATGAGTTATTTCTTTTCGGGTAAAAATTCTTTCGAGCCAGCCAGGACCAGGGTCTGCGCAACGCCGAGGATCATGGTCATGCCGCGGCTGACCTCTTTTTCGGCAACTTCACGGGTTGTCGCAGTAATCCCTACTGCCACGTTCGCTTTTTTGCATACGGCAACCGCCCGTTCGATCATGGACTGAACTTCGGGGTGAGCGGGTCCGTCTTTGAAGCCCATGTTCAATGAAAGGTCACGCGGACCGACGATGACGGCGTCCAAGCCGGGCTGGGAGATCATCTCGTCGAAGCGGTCGACCAAAGTCGGGTCTTCGAATTGAGTGATGACCATCGTCTGTTCATTGGCAAAATCGATGTATTCGACCGCATTATCCCCGGTCGCGACATAACCTGATGCGCGAGTGATTCCAAGCCCGCGCTTCCCGATGGGCGGGTACTTCACAGCATCGATCAGCATTTTCACATCGCTGCCGGATTCAAGTCCCGGCATCATAATGCCCATCATGCCTGCATCGAGATATTGCAGAACCAGCTTCGGGTCACGCGGACCGATGCGCACCATCGGGATCATCTTCACCGATTCGCAGGCGCGGATCACATTCACGACTTGGGCGGGGTCCAATAGTCCGTGCTCGGCGTCGAGCATGTAGTAATCAAACCCGGAAAGACCGAATAACTCGGCAAGTTGCGGATCGTCAGTCGTGGAGATCACGCCATAGACTGGCCGACCGGCTTTCAGATTCTTTTTTGTGTGGTTTTCTTGGATGAACATTTGAAAAAATGAAGATCTATCGAAAGTTCGAACTGCTGATGATCTTACCGGTTTCGGTGTCCAAATCACAAAATTGAGCGTCGCTGGTAAAGGTGGATATGCTCGAATCTTCGTTGAGTTTGACCTTGGTGAAAAGAGTGTTCGGCTTGGGCTTTTCCGCCTTCCAAAGAGTGTCTCCGTTCGCGGCAAGCATGTAGATGTTCGATTCCCCGACAGGGAACCCTTCGGGGCTTTCCATCACAACCGTCCCCTTTCGGAGTTCGATGCGTACCGCGATCTTGGTGTAAAGCGGGCTAATCTCAATCGGCATCCTGGCATCCTCTCGATTGTGTATTATATCCCAATCCATGCCTCCCTACCGAACGGTAGGGAAATTTGGCGATAAAAAAGCCCGGCGCGTCTTCCCAGAGGCGTCGGGCTAGGGGGTGGGGTGGTCATTTGTCATTGTTCTTGAACTCCCATGTTGCTGAGTTCATCGGGGCTGTATTGCGCGATGAACAGGTCGGAACCTGCCAGGGCGAGCAAGAGCACAGTGACCACGGCGGCGAAAACGAACATGGCATAACTCCTTTCTTTGTACTACATAAAATATAACTTTTTTGTTCAAGGAAAGATACTCCCCTTTCAGTACTGTAATGGTTCAACAATACATTTTTGAAAGGGCTGATATCATTAACGCATTTCGGCGGGGATTCGTTCCCATACCTGAGTGGGGTTTTTCCGCAAAAAGCCATCAAGGGATTCGTTCGACGAGCATTGTCCACTCCTGATCTTCGAAGGCGCTCATTGACATTCCACCCGAATGGGATAAAATACAAGCCGCCAACCAAAAGAATTTGCCGAAGTGGCGGAATTGGCAGACGCGCTACGTTCAGGGCGTAGTGAGCTTACGCTCATGAGGGTTCAAGTCCCTCCTTCGGCACAGGGTATTCGAACCAGACTCGCGGACGCGGGTCTTTTTTGATGGACGGAACCCGCCTCGGGCGGGGAGGAAGCGAAGATTCCCCTCTGAGCTTGAGATTCAGCCCGGAGTTGGTCAATCCGGAAGGCAAAAACCGGATAGGGGTGGTATAATTGCACTATAAAATTTCGCTTCCTTCATCTAATGGGACACGAGGTTTTCCCCCGGCTTCGTGTCTTTTTATGCCGGTTTTTCGTCAAATATTGCCATTTTTAAGCTGAAACGAGCCTGTTGCAGGGGCATAACCACCACCCCCGAAATTCCAAAAGGATTTATATGGCTGAAGAGAATCTGATCGCAGGAAACATCGAATCGGTTGACATCGACGAACAGATGCGCTCGGCGTACCTCGATTACGCCATGAGCGTGATCGTGGCGCGCGCCCTGCCCGACGCGCGCGACGGCATGAAGCCGGTGCATCGGCGCATTCTATATGCGATGCATGAATTGGGTTTGCGCTCGAACTCGTCTTTTAAAAAGTCGGCGCGTATCGTCGGTGAAGTGTTGGGTAAATACCATCCGCACGGCGACTCGGCGGTGTATGAGTCGATGGCGCGCATGGCGCAGGATTTCTCGATGCGCTATATGCTTGTGGACGGTCAGGGGAACTTTGGTTCGGTGGACGGCGACGCGCCCGCCGCGATGCGTTATACCGAAGCGCGCCTGCAAAAGATGGCGGAGGAAATGCTGGCGGATCTCGACAAGGAGACTGTGGATTTTGGTCCCAACTTCGATGATTCTCTCCAGGAACCGCTCGTTCTCCCGGCTCGACTCCCGAACCTGTTGTTGAACGGCGCTTCGGGCATTGCCGTCGGGATGGCGACAAACATCCCGCCGCAAAACCTGCGGGAACTGGCGGGGGCGATCACTCACTTGATCGACAATTACGATAAGATCGAAGATGTGACCGTCGAAGACCTGATGAAGTTCGTGCAAGGACCGGACTTCCCGACGGGTGGCATGATCGTGGGGACCGAGGGCATCAACTCGGCGTACAGCACCGGGCGCGGACGAATCGTCATGCGCGGCATCGCCCACATTGAGGAAGAAAAGGGCGGTAGGTATCAGATCAACATCACGGAAATCCCGTACCAGGTCAACAAATCCAGCCTGATCGAGCGAATCGCGGAATTGGTGCGTGAGGACAAGATCGACCAGATCTCCGACCTGCGCGATGAATCTGATAAACGCGGCATGAGCATCGTGATCGAGCTCAAGCGCGGCGCGCAGCCGAAGAAGGTGTTGAACCAGCTTTATAAATACACAGCGCTACAGTCCACATTTGGTGTACAAATGCTGGCTCTGGTGGACGGCGAACCGCGCACTTTGCCATTGAAGCGCCTTCTGCAGATCTTCATCGACCACCGCCAGACCGTCATCACTCGCCGTTCCAGGTTCGAACTGGACAAAGCGAAGGCGAGACTCCATATTCTGGATGGTTACCTCATTGCGTTGAACAACATCGACGCCATCATCAAGACCATCCGCAACGCGGAGGATGCCGATAAAGCCAAAACCGCGTTGATGACGAAATTCAAATTGAGTGAACTGCAAGCGCAGGCGATCCTCGATATGCAGCTGCGCCGCCTTGCCGCGCTCGAACGCTGGAAGATCGAAGAGGAGCACAAGCAAGTCCGCTCGACGATCGATTACCTTGAAGACCTGCTTGCCAATCCGAAGAAGATCCTTGCATTGATCAAGGGTGATATGAACGAGGTCGCGGAAAAATACGGCGACGACCGGCGCACGCGCATCTCTGCTGAAGCAAAAGAGGATATTCATGACGAAGACCTCGTGCCCGATGAATCCGTGCTGATCAGCCTGACCGAGCGCGGATACGTCAAACGCGTTGCGGCATCGGCATTCCGCCAACAGAGCAGAGGCGGGCGCGGTGTGAAAGGCCACACCACGAAAGAAGAAGACGAAGTCGTGATGCTCATCCCGGCGCGCAGCCTCGACACGATGCTGTTCTTTACCGATAAGGGCAAAGTCTATTCCGAAAAGGTTTATCAAATCCCGGACCTTGATCGCTCCACGAAGGGAATCCCGTTGGTGAATATCCTGGCGCTGGGGGCGAATGAGAAAGTGACCGCCGCGATGTCCATCCGCGATTTCTCGCCCAAACAATTTTGCATGATGATGACCGCGAGGGGACGAGCCAAGCGCGTCTCGATGGAGGAATTCGAGTCGGTGCGCCCATCAGGTTTAATTGCAGTAAATCTCGATGAGGGCGACACGCTGGGTTGGGCGCGGCTGACATCCGGCAAGGACGAAATCATCATCGTCACCGAGAACGGGCAGGCTTTGAGATTCAGCGAGGAAAAAGTCCGCGCGATGGGCCGGCAGGCGGCAGGCGTACAGGGTATCCGGCTGAAAAAAGGCGACGTGGTGACAAGCATGGATGTGGTAAACAAGGATGGCGCATTGCTTGTGGTCACGACGGGCGGTTTCGGCAAACAAACTCCATTGAAGGAATATGCACCGAAGGGCCGCGCTACTGGAGGCATTGCGACGATCGATCAGAAAGCGCTGAAAGAGATCGGCAAGATCGCCGCAGCGCGTGTCGTTCAAAAGGAAGACGACCTGACGATCATGACCGCCAATGGCGTGGTGATTCGGTTGAAAGTGAAGGATGTGAAGCAGTCGGGGCGGGCCACCAAGGGCGTGCACCTCATCAAGCCGCAGGATGGCGACAGCGTGGCTTCTGTGGCGCGCATCTCGGCGGATGACCTGAAGAAGGCGGGCGCTCCGATGGAAGATAAAGAAGCGGAGCCTCAACCCAAGCTGGTATAAAACGGAAGCGGGCGAAGGATTTTCCTTCGCCCGCTTTTTTTGTTCGATCCTTTAGAAGCCGATCCGCCCGGTGGCGAACAGGCAGAGGAAGCCGAGCCCGCAAGTTGCAAACATGAGCATGAATACGATGACGAAACGCTGGAAGGACGTCATGCCCAGAATCCGTTTCGAGCGTCTGCGGGAAGCCAGCGTATTCGCCGCGGGCTTATAAAGCGCCTGCGACTCTTCCTCATATTGTTTTGCGGCATCATTTCGAAGATCGTCTAACATGGGGACCTCGGCTTTTTGCGTAGTATATCACGCGGAGGGGCGCAGGCTGACATCCCCGAATCGGATGCTTACGATTTTGTCATGTTCGTCCCGCAACCTTAAACTTCCGTCAGATTCCAAGCCTTCCAAGATGCCGGGAACGATTTCTTCGTTTCCCGAATGGATTTGAACCGCCTCGCCGCGAAATGCCAGCCGATCCTCCCAGGCTGTAATGATTTCCCCGGTCTCGATTTTTTTGCGCCATCGAATCATGGGATCCAGTACAAGCGAGATCACTTCTTCGCGTTTGGGCATCACGGCCAGGTGATCTTCCAGACTTGTTGCGGGGAATTGGAGTGAATCCGCAGGCGGTACGGATTCTCTATTGACGTTGATTCCCATGCCGATCACCAGCGAATCTGCCTCTTCGCCGGACCACACGGTTTCGACCAAAATCCCCGCAACTTTTTTTCCATCCAGAAGAATATCGTTGGGCCATTTGATCGCGGGTGAAAGTCCCAGCGCAAGGCAGGCATCCGATAACGAGAGAGCTGCCAGTCCCACGGTCCGCGAAAGATGCGGGCGCATGGACGCATCCGGGCGCAGGATTAAACTCATCGCAATGGCGCTTCCCATGGGTGTATGCCATTTGCGACTCAACCGCCCCCGCCCCTGCGTTTGTTCGTCGGCAACAACAAGTGAGAAATCTTTAGCGCCTTTTGCTGCCCATGCCAGAGCTTCATCGTTCGTTGAGCCGATGGAATCAAACCAGCGCAAGCCGCCGAGCTCGAATTTCGAAAGATGTTTTTTAAGGGAGGATTCGTTCATTGAGTAAAACCCTGACAGGTCTCGAAGACCCGCCAGGGTTTATTTCTATTGAACAATATCGTACGGGTTGATGTTCGAACCGCCGACGCGGATCTCGAAATGCAAATGCGCGCCGAAGGAATTCCCCGTATTGCCCGAAAGACCGATGACGGCGCCCTGCCCGACGGTCTGGCATTGCGTGACAAGAATTGTGCTCAAGTGGGCATAAACTGTTACATAATTATTGCCGTGGTCGATCTGGATCACATTGCCGTACCCGTAATTCCACCCGCCCGCCGCCATGGTGACAACGCCTGTGCCAGCCGCATACACATTCGAACCTTCGGGCGCGCTGATATCGATGCCGAGATGACCCGGCCCATATGCGTTGCCCGACACTGTGTGATCATCCGCGGGCCAGCCAAAGCCTGCGCCCACCGGTCCGCCGCCGCAGACGTTCGCGGCGTTCGTTCCGCCTGTTCCGGTATTCGCGCCGCGCGCCGCAGTCGCAAGGTCAGCGGCCCAGTTGCGAAGTTCCCTTGAACCGCCGGGGATCAGGATGGTCGCCCCCGGTTCGATCTTTGGATCGGTCAGATCGATCTGATTGCCCGGAAAGTCAATAATATCCTCGGGTTCGGCAAAATATTTTTTCGCCACCTGCTCGAATGTGTCACCTTCTTTCCATTCGTAATACAGCCCATCCATCGGCGGGATGGTCAACTCCATGCCGGGGCGCAGGCTGTGCGGATTGTCATCCAACTGCGGGTTGACGTACAGAATCGTTTCGGATTTCAGTTTGAACAGTTCCGCAATGCGGTACATCGAATCGCCGCGGACCACGCGATAGATCTCAGGTTCATACCGCGGACGTTCGGGGATGTTGGTCTTCACCTGCAATTTGCGAAAGATGGTGGGGAAGAATCCGGCTCCATCCCCGCCCGCACCGGGTTGCACCACCAGGGGCGATGTCCCCGCTGAAGACTCTTCCGTTGCTGCAGGGACATTGACGATGACCGGCGGCAGGGTGCTTTTGTAATATAGTGTCCCTCCAAGCAGACCAACGACCAGCGCAAGGGTCGCTGCCCAACTGACAACAGTAAAACGGTCCAGCCCTTTTTTATCCTTGCGCGGGGCCGTACCGGGTTCGTTCACTGCGGACAAGGGCTGGGATTGTTCACCAGATTCTTCCTTCTGTTTTCGCGCAGGAATCAACGATTTGAGTTTATCGAGAAATGGTTTCATTTAAAATAAAAGTGAAGTGACCGTCACGCTGCACGTGACCTGCAATTACGCATCTTTGGTGAGGTTTTCCAAAAATTCAATATTGTTCTTTGATCTTTCCAATCGCGTCAAAATGGCTTCGGTTGCAACGGACGGGTCCATGCCTGCGCCGGTGGGTTGTGGGGAAGTCATTTGCACGAACATGCGTCGCAATAACCAAACGCGCTGCAGCAGGTCGGGTCCGAGCAGCAAATCCTCGCGGCGGGTGGACGAACGTTCGATATCCACGGCGGGGAAGGTGCGGCGTTCCTGCAGTTTTCGCGAGAGGTGCAATTCCATATTGCCGGTGCCTTTGAATTCTTCGTAAACCACATCGTCGAGGCGGGAACCGGTGTCCACGAGGCAGGTGGCGATGATGGTCAGCGAGCCGCCTTCTTCCACGTTGCGAGCCGCGCCGAAGAATCGTTTGGGCGGGTAGAGCGCGGAGGGATCCATACCGCCGGAGAGGGTCCGCCCAGACGGATTGACGACCAGGTTATAGGCGCGGGCGAGGCGGGTGATCGAATCCATCAAGATGACTACGTGACGTCCGATCTCCACGAGCCGTTTGGCTCGGTCGAGGGCAAGCTCTGCCGTGCGGACGTGAGAGGTGACCGGTTCATCGAAGGTGGAGGCGACCACTTCGGCTTCCACCGAGCGGTCCATGTCTGTGACTTCCTCGGGCCGCTCGCCGATAAGGGCAATGATCAGATGAACGTCTGGGTATTTCGTTGAAATCGAATTTGCTATTTGTTTAAGAATTGTGGTTTTCCCCGTCTTGGGCGGCGAAACGATCAAGCCGCGTTGTCCCCTGCCGATGGGTGCAATCAGATTAATCAAACGAGGCGCTAAAGTCTTGGAGTCGGCTTCAAGGTCGAAACGTTTATCAGGAAAAATGGGGGTGAGGTTTTCGAAGACCACTCTTCGGGAGGCTTCGTCGGGATCCAGCCCGTTGATGGATTCGACTTTTAGAAGACCAAAATGCCGTTCGCTTTCGCGCGGCGGGCGGACCTGCCCGATGACCAGATCCCCTGCGCGAAGGTCATACCGCCTTAATTGCGCCTGCGAAACGTAAACATCCTGGTCGCTGATCCTATAGTTTGTGGCCCGCAGAAAGCCGATGCCCTCGCTCATTATTTCCAGGATACCGCCGCGGAGTTCTATGCCCTCCTTCTGCGCCTCTGTCTCGCGGATCATCATGGCGAGGGTCTCTTTTTTCAAGCGATTGGCATTGGGGATATTGAGGTTCTTCCCCATGATGCGCAGTTTTGAGAGGGGTTCGTTCTCAAGTTCGAGTATTTTCATGTTGTTCTCTTTTAGGATTGAAATGGAATGCGAAAAGACCAGTCCCCGCTTTGGGCTGGTGGTTTCCTCAGGATGTTGCCGGTGAAGTTGGGGTTTCGATCAAGGGTTTCGATTTCAACGGACAGACGCAACTAAACCGTTACTTTTATTGAACGATTCGATTTTAAAGCGTCTGGGGAGATGGCAGGATTATAGCACTTATGTAGGGGGGGCGCAAGCGGTGGAAATATTAAAATTCATCTTTGAGTATACGGTTTTGTAAATCGAGCAGACGGCGATAAAACGTGTCTTTGCCCGAAAGCTCGGCATGGGTGCCGCGCTCGATGACCTGTCCGTGGTTCATGACGAGGATTTCGTCCACATTTTCAAGCCCAATGAGGCGATGTGTGATGAGCAGCGAGGTTTTTTGCTTCATTACATTGAAAAATGTTTCCAAAACCTGTCCCTCGGTCAGCGGGTCGAGGTTGGCAGTCGGCTCGTCGAGGATCAGGATCGGCGCATCTTTGATCAACGCGCGCGCAATCGCCAGCCGCTGTCGTTCGCCGCCGGAGAGGCGCAGTCCCTGCTCGCCGATCATGGTGTCATAGCCTTTTGGCAGGCTCATGATGAAATCATGAATCTGTGCGGACTTGCAAGCCGCTTCTACTTCTTCTCTTGTGACCTTTCTGCGGGCGAAGCGCAGATTTTCATAAATGGATGTGTTGAAGAAGTAGGTGTTCTGGGATACAACCCCGCATCTCGCGCGGACCTCGTCCTGATTCAGCGCTTTGAGCGACTCTCCGCCGAGAGCGATTTCTCCTATTTGATAGTCCCAGAAGCGGAGCAACAGATTGGCAATGATGCTCTTGCCCGCTCCGCTCGGACCGACAATAGCGAGTGAGGTTTCAGGTTGAAGGTTGAAGGTTACATGTTGCAGGGCAGGGGTGGATTGGGTGGGGTAGGTGAAAGATAAACCCGTAATTCGTAATTCGTGATTTGTATTTGGTGACTGGTCACTGGTTACTGATACCTGGTCACTGATCTCTGGCTCTGTATCCACCACCTCGAACAAACGCCTTGCCGCTTCACGGGCGGAGTTCCACATTTGGGCGGCGAGGGGCAGGGGTAAAACAGCTTCAAACGAAGCGAGGGTGAGCAGGGTCAACGAAGCCAGCATGGGACCGGCGATCTCGCCGTTGATGATCTGCGGAATGGTCAGGAAGAGGATCGTCCACATGCCAAGGTTGGTGAGCAGAGTTCCCAACGCGGAGTGGATACCCGTCACACGCGCCATGCGGCGTTGGGCATTGCCATACTCGTCTGCGTTGGATGCAATTTGTTTGAGGCGTTCGTCGGCGCGACCATAGGCGATGAGATCTGCCATGCCTTGAATGCCGTCCACGAGATGGGTTTGCAATTCGGCGCGGAGAGTGATGGTCTGTTCGGCGGACTTGCGGCTGGTCGTCTGCGCGAGGATGGGGAGGAATAAGCCGAGGCTGAGATAAAAGGTCAAATAGACGGGAGCAAGCAGGGGGTAGAAAGAAGCGAGGAAGATGGCGGTGAACGTCCCGACGACGATGGCTGTCAGTGGGGGCGAAACAACACGGACGTAGAAATTTTCCAATGTTTCCACATCACCGATGACGCGGGCAAGCAGGTCACCTGAGCTGAAGTTCATCAGGCGGGCGGGGGCGAGGGGTTCGAGTTTTTCGTAGAACCAGGCGCGCAGTTTGGCGAGCAGGCGGAAGGTGACGTCGTGCGAGACGAGGCGTTCGAGGTAGCGGAAGACGGCGCGGGTGATGCCGAAAAAGCGCGTGCCGACGGTGGAGACGCCGAGGTCTGCGACGGATACGGCGATGGCGGCGGTGGAGATAAGCCACGCCGAAGTGCCCATGAGCGCGACGCTGGCGAGGATGGTGATGGAGCTGAGCAGAACAGAGAGGGCGACGCGATGCCAGTTTCCGCGCAGGAATTGCAGGAGGCGGGGAAGGATGGGCGGTTGGTGGTTGGTAATTGGTGATGGATGTGATACGTGATGCGTGATACGTGATGCGTAATTTGATTCACTCGTTACGTATTCCGCATTACGAATTGCGTTACGACTCTTTCCTCTTTCTTCTTTCACTTTATACGTTTTCACCATACTCGCATACATGCCGTTCTGTGCAAGCAGTTCGCGGTGTGTGCCTTGTTCGATGATTCTGCCTTCGTCAAGGACGATGATGGTATCGGCTTGGAAGATGGTGTTGAGGCGGTGGGCGATGGTGATGACGGTTCGTCCCTGCATGAGTTCGCGGGTGGATTCTTCGAGCAGGGATTCAGTTTCGGGGTCGAGCGCGGAGGTGGGTTCGTCGAGAATCAGAATTGGTGCGTCTTTGAGGAAGGCGCGGGCGAGGGCGAGGCGTTGGGCTTGTCCGCTGGAGAGACGGGCTCCGCTTTCGCCGACGAGGGTTTCATATTTTTCGGGCAGCGAGTCGATGAAGTCATGCAGGCGCGCAGCTTTGGCAGCGCGGACAATTTCTTCATGGGTCGCATCCGCTTTGCCGAGGCGGATGTTTTCGGCGATGGTGGCGTGGAAGAGGTGCGGGCGTTGGGGAACCCAGGCGATGGAATGATGAGTGATGATTGATGAGTGAAACGTGATGTTGCCTTGTGTGGGTTGAATGAAGCCAAGAAGGAGTTGCGCCAATGTGGATTTGCCTGCGCCGGTTTTGCCGACTAATGCGATTTGCTGACCTTTGTTAATTTTTAAATTGATGCTTTGTAAAGCAGGCGTTGATTCACCTGGATAAGTAAATGCAACATCTTTTAATAACACCACTGCACTGAGCTCACCAAACTGTTCACTGGTTACTGGCAACTGTTCACTGGTGACTGGCGTATCCAAAATCTCATAGATCCTCTTCGCCGCCGTCGTGCCATTCATACCCGCATGGAATCTCGCTCCGAGGGCGCGCAGGGGCATGTAGAACTCAGGCGCGAGGACGAGCAGGAAGAGCGCGGGTTGGAAGTCCATGCCTTTGTAAAGCAGGCGGAAACCGATCTCCACGGCGACGATGGCGGTGCTAATGGTGGCAAGCATTTCCAGCGCAAGGGCAGAGAGGAAGGTGATACGTAGAACGCTAAGCGTCGTGTCGCGATATTGCTCTGAGATTTTGGCGATGTTTTTCGCTTGTCCCTTTGATTGACCAAAGAGCTTGAGTGTGGTCAGCCCTTGAAGGCTATCGAGGAAGTGGGCACTGAGCAGGCGTAGCGTTTCGAATTGGCGTTTGGTGACCGCCTCCGCACCCTTGCCGATGATGATCATGAAAAATGGAATTAACGGGGCAGTGATGAGGAAGACGAAGCCGGTGAGCAGGTCAATGGGGAAGACGAAAAATAAAATGGAAATAGGGATAAGTGCAGTAACAACAAGTTGCGGCAGGTATTGGCTGAAGTACGCATCCAGCGCTTCAATGCCTTCGATGGCGGCAGTGGTCAGTTCGCCTGTGCGTTGTCCACGCGAGTAGGCGGGTCCAAGTTTTAGGATGTGGGCGAAGAGCTGCTCGCGTAAATCTGTTTTGATTTTGACGGCTACTGCGTTGGCAGCAACTTCATTGAGCCAGGTCAGGAAGGCACGTCCACTGATGGCGAGGAGGATGAAGATGAGGGGAGAGGTGACTTGTGCGAGAGTCTGCTTTTGGAGAAAGACTCCGTCGATCACGCGGCTGAGGAGCCAGGATTGCCAAATGGTCAGGAATCCTGCCAAAAGTCCAGCAAGAACCGTTAAAGTCAGGGAGAGGCGGGTGTCGCGGGTGAGGGATAAAAGTCGGCGGTGCATGAGTAAAGTGTCAGGTGCGAAGTGTCAAGTTCCAAGTTAAAAAGTTTGAAGGTTGAGCGAAGTATACACTCGTCAACCTTCAAACTTGTAACATTCAAACGTGTAACTGATTAATAAACGAGGCTGTTCTTGTCGGTCTTGATGCGTTCGCGGAACATGTAGTACGTCCAGCCTTGGTAGACGAGCACGATCGGGACGAAGACCAACGCCACAATGGACATGACCGTCAGCGTGTATTGCGAAGACGAGGCGTTGTAGATAGTCAGCGACCAAGCGGGATTGGTGCTGGAGATCATCACGCGCGGGAACATCAACGTGAAGAACGCGACCTGTGTCAGCACGATGTGAAGCGCGACTGTGACGAACGCCCAGCCTTCCATCTTGCGGTTGATAAAGAAGATGACCACGAGCATCGCAACCACAGACGCAACGGGGATGAAGCCCGGGTCAACGCCGATCTTGGTGGTGATGTCCGTTTCGATGTAGGTGAAGACCGCCAGCAGGATGACCACGACTGCCGAGGCAATGTAAAGTTTTTTCGAAAGCTCGCGGGCGCGTTCGCGCATTTCGCCTTCGAGTTTGAGGGTGAGGAAGGTCGCGCCGTAAAGCAGGAAGACCGTCACCATCGTCAGCCCGCCGAGCAGACCGAAGGGATTGAGCAGGGTGAAGAGATTGCCCGTGTACATCATGTCCGCATTGATGGGCACGCCGCGCGCAAGGTTTGCAAACGCCGTGCCGAGCAAGAGCGAGGCGAGGAACGACCCGATGGCGATCATCCAGTCGAAACGATTGCGCCACTTCGGGTTGGCGTCCTTCGAACGATACTCGAAGGAAATGCCGCGGATGATCAACCCGACCAGCAGAAAGAAAAGCGCGAGGTAAAAGCCGCTGAACATGGTGGCATACCAGTGAGGGAATGCCGCGAACATCGCGCCGCCAGCCGTCAACAACCAGACTTCGTTGCCATCCCAGGTGGGACCAATCGCGTTGATGATGGCGCGGCGCTCTTCGTCCTTTTTGCCGAGGAAGGGCAGCAGCATGCCCACGCCGAAATCGAAACCTTCGAGGAAGAAGAAGCCGATCCACAATACGGCGATCAAGATAAACCAAAGGATTTGAAGAAATTCGTAAGACATGTTTTATCTCCTAGTCATCCGCGCCGACGAGGGCAGGCGCGACGTCCACCGATTCGTGCATGGCGGCTTCAGGTCCGGCAGTGGCGTATTTTTTCATCAGGTACACCATGGCGACCGCCAGAGTCCCGTACACAACGGTGTAACCGATCAATGAGATGAGCAGGTCAACAGTGGTCAGGTTGGGTGAAACTGCATCTTCCACCTTCAGCAAGCCTTGCACGATCCACGGCTGGCGTCCCATTTCGGTCAATACCCAGCCGCTCATGTTGGCAATGTAGGGCAGGGCAATCGTCCAGGGCACCCACTTCATCCATTTTGAGTTTTCATACTTGCCGCGCGTTGCGAGCAGGAAGAGGAACGCGAGAATCATCATCAATAAACCGATGGTCATCATGAAGCGGAACGTCCAATAGGTAACGACCATGAGCGGGATGTAATCTCCGGGACCGTACAACGCTTCATACTCTGCCTGGATGTCGTTCACGCCTCGCACTTTGCACTCGAAGTTGTTACAAGCCAGGAAGCTTAAGACTCCGGGCATGCCGATCTGACTGGTGCGAAACGACCACACCTCGCGCTTTCCGCTCAGGTCGCCGATGGTGAGGATGGAGAAATCGGCGGGCGCGGAGGTTTCCCAATGCGCTTCGATAGCAGAGAATTTCATCGGCTGGGTCTCGAACATGAACTGACCGTTGGTATGACCGCCGAAGAAGACCAGCGTGCTGGAGATCAAACCGACAATGGCTGCGGGAAGGAATGAGCGCTTGAACAAATCCACGTTTTGCCTGCGGGCGATGTGATATGCGCTGATGCCGATGATGAAGAAACTGGCGGTGGCAAGTCCTGCGGCGATGGTGTGCCAAAAGAACAACCAGCCTTTGGGATTCGCGACCAGCGCAAAGAAGTTCACCAGTTCGGCGCGTCCCGTGACTTCGTTGATCACATAACCGACGGGATGCTGCATCCAGCCGTTGGCGAGCAGTATCCAGAGGGCAGAAAGGTTCGAGCCGATGGCGACAAGCCAGATCGAGGCAAGATGCGCTTTCTCCGATACTTTTCGCTCACCGAAGATCCACACACCGAGGAAAGTCGATTCGAGGAAGAATGCCAACAAGGCTTCGATGGCGAGCGGGGCGCCGAAGATATCGCCGACGTAGCGGGAATATTCAGACCAGTTCATACCGAACTGAAATTCCTGCACGATGCCGGTGACAACACCAATGGCGAAGTTGATGAGGAATAGTTTTCCCCAGAATTTCGCCATTTTTCGGAAAGCCTCATCCCTGGTCTGGTAGTAGCGGGTTTGGAAGTAGGCTACGAACCAGGAAAGCCCGAGGGTAAGGGGGACGAAGAGAAAGTGGTAAACGGTCGTGAGACCGAACTGCCACCTTGAGAGAGTGATTGGATCCATGTATGTATTCTCCAAAAAATAACCGGCTAACCTTATCCAATTGGTCTAAACCTTGATAATTTTGATAGTCGATTGCTGGTATTGTAAACATTCCGATTCTCGTAAAGATGTGAATAATGTCACGGCTTGTTATGTAGATTGTAATCTATATATTTCGATACGTAATTTATTTATTTCATTATGCGACAAGGGATCATAAGCATCGGACCGTTCCCCGATGCTTTTTGGTGCGTGTTTCCCGTCTTACTTCGAATTTGGGTACGCCGATTCGATCCCCGGTCCTTCCACACCATCAATAAAGCGTTCACCATATAACTCGCCATTGACGGTGACGGTGTAAACCCCATGGCCCGAGAGATATTGATCGGTGCCGGAGACGCTACGCCATGTGAAGGTCAGTTGGTTGCCTTCGAGCGTCCCTTCGCCTTCCTGAATATCGCCGGAGACCAGCCATTGCAATTTGTATTCGCCTAGAGCATCACCCGCGAAGACCGTCAGCGTCCCGCCGTATCGTTCGCCCATGTTGTCGGTGGCGTTCAAGGCAAATGAACCGGTGATGTCCGGCACGTTGTCGGCGGGAGCCTCCGCGCCGAGGGGGGCGGGCTTGCGGCGCGGAAAGCAGGCAGTAAGTGTGAAGGCAAGCAGTAAAGCGAGGAGGGTAAGTTTCTTCATGAGTTCCTTTTGTTGGGCGGGCTTCAAGCCTGCCATTTGCTCGTCCGGCTAAAAGCCGGACCTACAAATTATTCTTCTTCAAGCGTCATCAAGAACGCGATCAAATCCTGGATCTGCTCCCCGGTCAGGATATCGCCAAAGTTTTGGATCATCTGCCCTTCAGGATAACCCGGTACGACGAAAGCATTCGGCTCGAGGATGGACTGACGCAAATATTCCTCGGCGGTCATGCCGGGGACGCGTTCCGCGGCACGGTCTGCGATTCCATAAAAGGACGGACCGATGATGCGTTCATCTTTTTCAAGCGAGTGACAGATGCGGCAGCCCGCGTTCACGCCGGGGGCATGTTCGTAATAGATTCGTTCGCCCGCCGCCGGGTCGGGGATGTGCATGTCGCGGAAGTTGATCGTCAACGCCTGGCGCGGTTCGAGCGTGATGGTGTCGTCGAACAGGATTTGTTCGTAAGAGCCATCGGGGCGGTCGTACATTTTGATGACGACGTGATGTTTGCCCGGAGGCAGGAAGACCTGCTCGAATATCCGCGCACCCTGGTTGATGTGATTATCAATGGCAGTATACGTCTCATCGAAGAGGATGGCAGAATCAACCTCCAGCGTAATGCGGATCGGCTGGTCAAGATCAGGCTCGATGGAAGCGGGAGGCGGGACGTCGTGAATCGCGTATCCGCTGTGGTGAGTCATCTGAACTGCGAACGAAGCGGAATCCTCGCCGTAAAAATTTACCGGGCGGTCGCTCAGCCAGATTTGAATAGCAGTGACGATCGCCATCACGCCGAGCAGGGGCAGGATGAATTTCAAGTGGTTTTGATTCGGTTTGAACCTGAACGTATCCGCTTCAGACTTGACCTGAGACTTGAGCGCTCGACCGAAATCTGTGGGCGCCGCCCAGGCTGTGTGGACGAGCGGAATGAAATTCGGTTTGAGTTTCGGCAGTCGTTCGCCGTTGACGCGGTCATTGAGCCAGACGTTTCCTTCGCGATTGGCGCAATCTTCGGGCGGACAGCCAATGAACTGCACATTGCCTGCGCCCGCTTCGATTGTCTGGGTGGCGAGGTTTGGGTTTGCCATGGCGACGCAGGTTAGTGGAACGATATGAACATTCGGGTCGTTGAATTGATCGTCGACGCCATGCATGGCGTGACGTTCGCAGGTGAACACGACTTTGATTTTGTGATTGCTCCCGCTGCGGTCCTCGGCGGCGGGGACGCCGCCTTGAGCAATATGGCTTAGAGTTGTCTTCCACATTGGGTCGAGCGGAAAGTCGCCAAAGGTCAGCGCGTTATCGGGGCAGCTGCCGATGCACACGCCGCATGAAACGCATAAGTTCGGGTCGATATCCGCCTGGAATTTGGGACGCGCCCCGTCGGTGCGGGGAATCATTTTGATGGCTAGATACGGACAATCTCGTTCGCACAACGTACAGCCGTCACAGTTGTCTAAATCCACACGGACGGGTTGGAGGGCTTTCGATTGGGGCATGATCCACGGCAGAGCTGTGACAATGCCAACGATGAAAAAAAGAACACTCCAAAACAAGGTTTGCGGTCCGCGCAGGAAAGTTGGGAGATAGAATAGATAGAAAAGGTCAATGGGGGCTTGTGCAGTCAGTTGCGCGTCATTGAGGGCGGGCAGCATGCCAAGCGGGAAGAGAACGGATGCAATAAGCAGGACGAAAATGGAGATCGCCATCCAATAACGCGGCGGCATCCATTTGGCGCGGCTCATGCGTTTGAGATGCAGCCAGAGGAAGTACGCCGTCAACGCGGATAAACCGAGGTGCAGTACGACCACGATCATCATAAAGACCCAGCCCGTGCCGGCCGCATCGCCGACGAGATAATCGACAATAAAAGTTTGACCGGACTTGAATCCACCGAAGACTTTGAACAAACTTTGGTTCAACAGCGCGGCTCGCTGGTCCCAGATCAGCCAATATCCGGTGATGCCAATGAACCAGACAACGACCGCCATACCTACGCCGCTGACCCACGCCAGCCAGCGTGGACCGCGGAACCGGTCTTGAAAGAATGTGCGCCACCCATGAAGTAAGGCAAAGATGACGGCGGCATCGGAGGCGTAGCGGTGCATGGCGCGGATGATGCGGCTGATCGCATTTGCTTCCATGCTTGCAACCGCTTTGTAGGAAATGGTAAACCCGAATGGGTAGAACATGGTCAAGTAAATGCCGGTGAGCAGGATGATGACGAGTAAAAAGATGGTGATCGTCCCGGAGTGATAGAGGGGATTGAAGCGCGGATCGCGGATCAGCCGATTCAGCGGAGACTCAAGGCGCAGGGAAATGGCCTCGAAAGAACCGATCAACTTCCGGTTGGGAGAATCGAGGCGGGTTTTCCAATCCACGCTGGGATTGCGTTCGGAAAGGATGTCTATCAGTTGTTTTTTGTTGGGGGGAGTGGTCATTTGTTGCGACAAGCAAAGTGACAGTCATGGCGCCAAGACGCCATGACTGTCACTTGATTTACCTGCTACCAAACCCGGAAGCCGGGGGAGGTGAGCGCCATGGTTCGGATCATTTCGAACAACACGGGTCCGTACATGAGGACGATGAGCGCGAGCGCGCCATAGATCCACGGAGCCCAACGATCGAGCCAGGCGGGTCCAAGGGCGGGGTCTTGCATGGGTTCGGCACTGGGAACTTCCACTTCGCTTTCGACTCTCTCTTTATTCGTGGCGGTCTTGTACATGACGACAAGATAGATCAGGCCGCTGACGAAGAGGATCGCGCCTCCCAACCCGACCTGGAAGAGACGACCGCTCCATTCAGCGGGCACATATGGAGCCAAACCGAGCGGAACGCGGCGAGGAGCGCCGAGCAGACCGAGTACATGCATCGAGTTGGAGAAGATGATCATGCCCACGAACCACACCCATGCCTGGATGGTCGCCCATTTCGGCTGCCAGAGTTTGCGCCCGGTGAGATACGGCACGAGCCAGTAGGAGATGCCGATGAAGCTCAATGTGACTGCGGTTGCAACAGTGAGGTGGAAGTGACCCGGAATGAAGGCGGTGTTATGCAGCACTAGGTTGACGTTGTAGGAGGCATTCGCCAGACCGCCGATGCCGCCAAAGAAGAACAGGATGCCCGCGAGCAGTTGAGAAGCCACGGAGGGGTCGCTCCAGTTCAGTTTGCCGATCCAGCCCAGTGCGCCTTTGCCGCCATTCTTCCGCGCGCCGTGTTCGAGCGAGGCAATGACCGTGAAGGCGGTCATCATGGAGGGGAAGAACACTCCGAAGGTGAACATCGAGTGCAGGAACTTCCAGGTGGGGGGCACGCCGGGGTCCACATATTGGTGGTGGATGCCGATGGGGGTGGAGAGCACCAGGAAAAGCCAGAAGGAGAGGCGGGCGAGCGAGTCGCTGAACATCTTGCCGTTACCAGCCTGTTTGGGGAGCATGGCATACCATGAGATGTAGGCGGGCAAAAGCCAGAAGTAGACGAGCGGATGGCCTGTGAACCAGAAATAGGTGCGCGCCAGCTGCGGGTCCACGCCGTCGATCAAGCCGAGAGACCAGGGCAGCAGCATGGTGAGGATTTCAACTGCAACGCCGAGGGTACAGATCTGCCAGAGCAGTGCGGTGACGAGAGAACCAAAGGCGACGAACGGTGTGCGTTCGTTCTTGTTCTCTTTGCGCCAGTCGTTGTAGGTCATGAAGAGACCCCAGCCTTCCACCCAACTGCCGACCACGACGAGGGTCAGACCAACATAGAAGAACGGATTGGCTTTGAGCGGCGGGTAGAAGGTGAACAACACGGTGGCTTGGTTGGCAAGAATCGGAATCGCCGCGGCGAGGACGCCCACGACCATCATCCAGAAGCCGACTTTGTTGAGGACGATGTTCTTGAGCGGGCGTTTGAGACCGAATACCACATTGAAGGTCAGGAAGCCCATGATAAAGAAGGTCGTCCACACCAGGGCGTTCAAAACGCCGTGAACGGTGAGACCTTGATAATAAGACTTGATGAGCGGCTTGAGGTAGGTGTAGAAATCCCAGCCTGCATGTTCGAAGGCTTGCAATGGACCAAACAGACTGCCCACCGCAAGCGCGAGGATGGCGACCAGGATGTGCGAGCCGATGAATTTCTTCTCGGCAACGGGTACTTGATATTGTGTCATGATGTCTCTCCTTGCGCTACGGCGTCACAATGATCGCGCCGTACATTACGCCGTGTCCTGCGCCGCAGAATTCCGTGCAGATGAAGTTGTAGGTGCCTTCGTTTTTAAAGGTCACGGCCAGTTTCGAGACCTGCCCGGGAAGCACCATGAAATTGGCGTTAGTATTCTGGATCATGAAGCCGTGCTGCACATCGGGCGAGGTGACGTAGAAGGTCACCCTGGATCCGACGGGAACTGTGATTTCCCTCGGCAGGTATTCCCATTGGGGAACCGCACGCGCAAGAATGTAGGCATCGTATTTTCCAGGCGCGATCTCGCGCAAACCGGGGTTCGACCACGGGCTGTTCGGATCGGTCGCCACGGTGCGCGGGTCCACGCGCTCTTCGGGCGCGGGCACTTGAATTCCCATCCCGAACGCCGCTACAGCGACGGCGGAGGCGAATAAAACCAGCAGGATGAAACTGAAGATCATCCAGTTCCGCTCGTAGGAATCGATGTGCATTTTTTGAGCGCTCATAGTGTGCCTCCACGCCCCACAAGGATCATATAGATCGTTGCCCAGATCGCAATGAGTGTGATTACAAAGATCACAAGAACCGTAATGGTGCCGGTCGGGCGAAACTCATCGTCTTCCTTATCTTTTTTCGCCATGGTACATTCTCCTTTTGAATAATGAAATCAAGATGACTGCCGCTTCTAACGGCGCCGCAACCTGCGGAATGGAAATGGGCTTTTACCTTCGCTGGTACAGTTTCCACCTCCCTATTGCCGCAGCATGTACTTCAGATCATCGGCGATCTCCTTTGCGGTCACGCCGAATGGAAATACCATTTTCAAAAAACCCTCGCGGTCGAGGACGAGCAGGGTGGCTGTGTGGTCGATCAGATACCCGGTTGCACTGCTGCCTTCCGTCTTTTGGTAAAAGATACCGTATAACGAGGCGACTTCGTCCAATTGTTCCTTCGAGCCGGTCACACCGATAAAGGACGGATGGAAGTGCTTCATATACTCCGCCAGTTTTTCGGGCGTGTCGCGTTCGGGGTCGAGCGAGACCATGATAAGTTGCACCTCATCGGCTTTTGCGCCCATATCGCGCAGTGCCTGCGCCACATTGCCGAGGGTTCCCGGGCAGATATCGGGGCAAAAGGTGTAACCGAAATAAAGAAGAACGATCTTGCCGCGGAAGTCGCTTGGGGACACATCGCCTTGCGCGCCGGTCAAAGTGAAATCGAACGACCTCTCCGGCGATTGGATGACCGTGCCATGAAAGGTATGCGGACGAAAAAAATAGAATCCCGCCGCAAGACCCAAAACGACGACAATAACTGAAAGAAAAACTTTTAATCTCATATCTGTTTATTTATCCACTTCCTACTTTCCATTCTTACGGCGCATAACACAGGAACAAATGCGCGGCTTCATATGCCAGTTTGGAAGAGCCAGTGCTGTTCCGCACTTCTTCTGCCAGTACGCCGAGGTGGCGGAGGATGCGATCCGCGTCGGAGACTTCGGTGGTATAGCGATATTCCGAGCGGATGATGCCCCAGCCATCCACAAGGACATAACCGGGATCGAAGGTGATGTTCCCGCCGCCTTTGTCTTCGTAATACGTTTCAAACCCAGCGCCGACGACGGTCTTCAATAAGTCTTTATTCGTTGTGGTCGCAAACTTCCAATGATCGAAATCAGCGTCGATCGATTCACCGTACGCTCTCAAGACTTCGGGCGTGTCGCGGTCGGGGTCGATGGAAATGGTGACGAACGAAACGGGAATGCCGCCCAGGTCCACTTCGCCGAGGCGGGCTTGAATCTCCCGGATTGTTTCTGTCATGTTGTAGCAGGGTTCGGGGCAATGTGTGTAGGTGAAGGAGTAAAGCGCGAACTGTCCGCGCAGGGTTTCGCTGGTGAGGGGTTGGTTGTCCTGGTCGATAAAGTTGTAGGCGGGTGAGAGCCGCATTCGCGGCAGGACCTGGATGGGTTGGATTACCTTGAATGCAAAGGCGGAAATCACAAGAAATGCAGCGAAGGCGTAGATGCCGTTGAAATAATGCTTGCTCATGCGGGAACGTGATCGGTGGAGGAATGTGTCCCGGTTGGTGAAACAACATCCAGCGGGATCGAGGCGGTGTGCATCAATGTGGATTCGATTTGAATGCTGTCTTCCACCAGCTGCTGAAAGGTGACGCGGCTCATTTCATCCCGAAGCAGGTCGTTGAGGCGTTTCCACTGGCAGCTCACCGGGCATTTGTTCTCGAAAGGGCAGTCGCCCTCTTTGAGAACGCAGGCGGATATGACAAGATCGCCTTCAAAGTGCTCCACGATCTGCAGGAGGGTGATCTGGCGGGGAAGGTGTGCCAGGCTGATGCCGCCATCGCGCCCTGGTTGGGTTTTGATGAAACCGCCGTTGGCCAATCCCGCAACGATGCGTTGCAGCAGGGCGGGGGGAATCAACATTTCCCGGCCGATTTCTGCGGTGGAGATGCGCGTACCCTCGGGCTTTTTGGAGAGAGCCAGCACCACACGGACGGCATAATCGGTTTGTCGGTTTACGCGGAACATATTTTTGAGTCGAACGTTGACTCCAAGTGTCAACGTTTACAGGGATTGTAAGGATTTTCCCCATTCTGTTGATGTGTTATTCATCACGTAGTTCTGTGACAAATTTCCTTTTTATTATTCGCAATGAAGCAATCGGGTAAAGAAATCGAATACCCTTCCGGTCTCATGATATGCCTGGTTGAATCCTTCGTCTGCCATTGAAAAATCGCCATGCCTGTTGCTTTGTACATCGGTAAATAACATCCTGAAATAAACTATGAGGATTTGAAAGATTATTTCGACTGGATTTGATCCCGCATCTTTACTAGTCTATGGCACAGGCGTGATAGTGGATGTAACTGCAAGCGGGGACACCGGAATCTCAGTTACCATGGGCGCCGGGACTTCTGTGGAGGAGGGAGCAGGCTCTGGACACCCCATGATACGAGGATTTATCCAAGCTGCCCTGTTTTCATTAGATATGTTAAGGGTATCCATCTGTAAAACAAGCGAGCCCGTTCTCCCGGCGATGGAAGAAAGGGAAAAATCAATCTCTGTGATCCTGCCGTCGAAGAATTCACCTATTACCCATAACTCGATGATTTCGTTATCCTCCCCTGCAAAGTAGATTCTAAACAGGATTGAACATCCGTGTGCATTTCCCAGACAGCCTGCATATCCTTCGAGCGTGTCGTAGGCGGAAAATTTGATTGCGGATGTCCGAAGGACAACTCTCGAAATCAGCCTGTCTTCTGAAAGCCGGATAGAAATGATCTTCCCAAAGAACGTACCTGTTTCGAAAAGTCCGATTTCTTCCCGCGCGATGATATCATTGTCTTGGCATGTGATTTGATCTCCGTCGATTCTGATCTCGAGATTGCAGTAATTATCAAAAAAATCGAAGATCACCGTCTTCTCGGGAACCACTGTCACAGCGGGGATCGATGATTCTATTTGGTTCGCTGACTGAGTGAAACTTGGATTGGGGGAGGGGCTGGTTGGTGATATGGCAGCCGTACGAGCAGGTTCAATGCTTGCGATCTCCGTTTTGGTTGGAGTCTGCATGGACGTGTTGGAAGGCATGACCGTTGAGGTTTGATCCCCAATCGCATATAACATCCCCTCTTCCGAAGCAACGTACAACTGTCCGGGAATTAACGCCACACCGGAAATACCGACGGATCCTTCGAGCGGCAGGGACCATTTCGATTCGCGCGCCCCTTTTTCCACAGCCGAGCATTCGGCATGGTCGCCCCGCGTTCCGCAAATGTAAAAGACAAAGTTCTCATCCATGCCGCCGATCACACTCGGGCGGTACGGGAATTGCGCGCGGTTGAGCATGTTACCCTTTTTATCGAGCCAGAGCAGGCTGCTGTCCTCCGTTCCCTCGCCGGAGTAATGAAGCCACATGCCGCCGTCGACAAAAACACCCGCCATGCCGGGGAAACCAAAGAATGCTGTGCGCGACCATTCCATGTAACTGCGCTGTTCGGCTTTCCCGTCGATATATTCCCAGCCGGTCATTTTGTTCTCTATCCTGGCATAAAGCAAACCGCTCTGCCCAACCAGGAACTGCTCGGTGGGCGGCAGGCTTTCGAATTCGAGGATCTCGCCCGATGTTGCATCGATCACTGCATTTCGCAAAAAGATGAACGATTCATCGGGGCTGAGGATGGGTGTAAAAGTGACTCGGCGGGAAAAAGCGGCAGTATCCCAAAGGAGAGTCCCGGTCGAAGAGGCCGCGCGGATGTTGCCGGTTACCATGTAATATGCCACTTTATTGTTACCGATCACAGGTCCGGATGTGGCTTCGAAACTATCTGGAATCTCAAGATACCAGCGCTCTTCGCCGGTTGACGTGAAGGAGGTCAGCCCGCCGCGCATGTCTGTGACATAGATATTGCCTTCGGCGTCCAATCCGGGCGCGCCGACTCCGCCAGCACGGATGGAGGATGTCCACTTGAGCGAGCCATCCGGATTCAGAGCATGCAGGGAGCCGTTCATGGTGAGGACATACACGCTTCCATCCGCGGCGACGGCGGGTCCGCCTGAGAAGCCTTGGGCCTCGCTGAAAGCCCACATTACTTTCGGTGACTCGATCCCCGGCGCATTGACAAATAGCGTGGCTGACGGCGACCCGTACTGACTCGACCATAAATGCCCGCCCGGTGATTGCGCCGGTTTCACCTGAGTTTCAGTCAAAGTCTTTACCTGATTGAATATTCCAATAATGACGGCCAATAAACCAATGACCAGTACGGTAAAAGCAAATGGAGATGCTTTCGCCGATTTCTTAACCGGTAATATCAACCATTCTTCCAATCCCCAACGCAAACGAAGGAATAAGTCAAAGAAACGCGGCGAAGGCGAGCCGGAACTGGCAACACGGCGCAAGCCTTCACCCAATAAATTGAATCCAAGCACGGTGATGAAGACGAAAGTTCCCGACGCGAACAACTTCCACGGGCTGACGTAAATATCCTCATTCACGCCCGAAAGCAATTGCCCGAGCTCCGGCATCCCGCGCAGGCGTGTGGCGGTCGTATCGCTGATCCAAACCCACACTTCGCCGCCCACGTAATAACCCAGGAATCCCAGCCCGGCCGTGAGCAGAATCGTGGAACTGATCTCCAGCGCAAGCAACATCCAAACATATGGGAGCACGAGCCGTAAAATATGATTGAAAACAATCGCCCAATTGCTTTGCCCCAATGATCGGCTGGCTTCTATGAACGATTGTTCCCGCGCCACCCGGGTCTGTTCGCGGACGAGCCGGGCCGAATCCGCCCAGCCGGTGATCGATAACCCGAGGACGAATCCCCAGGGCTGCCATATATCTCCCGTCAGGGCAACGACCGCCAACGCAACCAGCAAGGTTGGAATGGAGAGGGCGGCGCCGATGAGCCCGTTCAAGAACGACCCGAACGCGTTCTTGTTCCATCCGGCCAGTAGTCCGATCACCGTCCCAATCAGCAAGCGAAGAGCGGCTACATAACCAGTCAGGATCAACGTCGGGCGTAACGCCCAAAGCACTTGACTCAGCACGTCGCGCCCCCAACCGTCTGTGCCCAATGGATATTCGGGATATGTGAAAGGCGGGAAAGGCGCGGAGACGAATTTGCCGTCCACCTGCATGACTCGGGTTTCTTCGAGGGGATTGCGCGGAGCGAGGCTGGGTCCGGCAAAGGCAAGGGTGAGGGAAAAGCCCACGATGAACAAACCCAAAACCAATGGAAGGTTGAGGCGGGGTTTAGTCCGCATTTACACCTCCATGCGGATGGGTCCTCAATCGCGGGTCGGAGAAATATGTCAGAATTCCAGCGGCTGTATTCGAGATGATCAAGATCGCGCCCAATACGGTGACCACGGTCGCGACGGTTGGCGCGTGCAGATATGCTGAAGGTAGGACGCCGCCCGCAATGGTGGCCGTTTGCGGCGGCTGGATGGAAAGCGCCAACTGCCTGCCAAGCCCGGGCCAGCCGAACAGCCATTCGACAAGGATGAGCTCGCCGATCATCAGACTCATGGAAGAAGCGATGACCTGGAACATCGGCACATAAATATTCCGCAGGGCTGTTTTTATCTTTACCAGCCGCCACGAGTGACCGAGCCCGCGCGCGACCGTGACGTAGGTTTTATGGAATTCGTCGCTCAATAACGAAGCGGTCATTTGCGCGATCTGCAAAGTCGGGCGGAAGGAAAGGGCGATGACCGGGAATACAAGATGTGAATCCCAGCCGAATCCTCCAAGCGGGAAAGGAAGGTCGCCTTTACTGGATGGCGTCAGAAACAAATAAAGGACGGAGAGGGTGATCAACACAGCCCCCACATAAAAACCCGGCATCGCCAGGCTCATCGTGGAGATGGGAATCAACCAGCGGCTGACGCGCGGTGGATTCGTCTTCGCGGCTCGCATGCCGAGAAACACCCCAAAAAGAAGGCTGGCTGAGAAGGCGATGCCCAGCAAGCCAAAACTGGCATTTGCAGCCGAATCCACGACATCGAGGACGGTCATGCCTGCGGCATTGGGCACAGGCGGAGGCTCGCCATTGCGAAAGGCGTTTATGTATTCCAGATAAAAGGGGAGGACGGGAGGTGTTTCTTCTTGCCGCGCAAAGATGGGATTGTTTTCCATCTGCGCATATCGTCCGTAATGTGCGTAGGAGAATGCCAGGAAATTCACCCCGGCAATGAGAATCGCCATTCCCGCAATTCTTTTTACGATGAAAGCAAGCATGTCGGTGGGATAATAACATGAATCCGGCGGACTTCCTTCGTTCAAGTCTTCGACGTGCGCGGGTGATATAATCTTCGAAAATCAACTCTGAGGTAACGATGATAGACCCTGTCATTTTCAGTTTCAAACTATTCAATTTGCAAATCGACCTGACCTGGTACGGTTTGATCGTCATGTCGAGCGTCCTGATCGGCGGCTGGCTTGCCGAACGCGAAGTACGCCGTCGCGGCGAGAACAGCGAAGCCCTGATCGATGCGATGGTCTGGGCGGTGGTGGCCGGCATCCTCGGCGCGCGTTTATGGTACGTGATGAATGCGATCATCGGAGGCAATCGTTCCTATATCGAAGACCCCGTGTCCATCATCCGCCCGCCGATCGCGGGGTTGCACATCTTCGGCGGCCTGCTCTTCGGCGCGATCGTGCTGATCATCTATCTAAAGAAAAACGGATACGACACCTGGCTCTTCCTCGACTCTGTCGCCCCGGTGGCTTTGATTGGTCAGGCGATCGGTCGTTTGGGTAATTTCATCAACCAGGAACTTTACGGTCCGCCGACGACCCTACCCTGGGGCATTTCCATCCCCGCAGATCACCGCCTGATTCAATTCGCGGACCTGGCGAAATATCCCGTCGAGACTACTCGCTTCCATCCCACATTCGCCTACGAAATGATCCTAAACGTACTCGCGTATCTTTTCATCATCTGGTATTCCCGCCAAAATGATGAGGAGCTCAAACCCGGCGCGGTCTTCAGTCTTTGGCTGATCTTTGCAGGGTTCAATCGAACAGTCATCGAATTCTTCCGTCCCGATCAGCCCAGACTCGGCGATACATTCATCACTACCTCGATGCTGATTGCATTTTTGATGGGTGTTGCGGGCGTGGTCATGTTCCTTGTGCGGAACGGAAGACTTCAACTCTCTTTTGCGGAAGGCTGGGAGGAAGAATACTTCATCAAAAAAGTGGAGAAGAAACCCGCCTCTCTCCGCGCCCGGAGCGGAAGCGCTGGTCCGAGCCTCGTTTCCGCCGGGAGCGAGGAGGACCAGGAAGAGCCGGTAGTAAAACGCAAACTTCCTGCGCGGACGAAGACCCCGGTTAAGAAGACAGCGGTGAAGAAAACGACTTCAACAAGAAAGAAGCCGTCGAAATAGTATGAAAAAAGAGCATCTGCAAGATGCTCTTTTTTGTTCAGTGTTCCAATTCCAGCCGTTTGACGGGAATCATTTCTTCTCGGGTTTCGAATTTGAACCGCTCGAAGATGTCTTTGTATTGCTCAACAATTCCCTCCCGGGTGAAGCCCATCTTCTCATATGAATAGGTGTGATCGCTGTTATACGAAAGTGTTTCTTTCACAGCCTGGTCGATGATGATCGGCAAGCCAGGTTTATCCGGATAGCCGAACTGCTCGTAGAACCCGCGAATGACCGCTTCGGGGCGCTGGATCAGGTCTTCGTAATTGACGATCAGGTGGCGGGGAGAGGGATGCGAGTCCAGATATTGAAGCGGATGGCGGTACCAGTGCTGGGTCAACTCAAGGATCTCATCTGTGTAGAGATATCCGTCATGAGGTCCTGTGAACTGCCCGCGGGCGTAGTTGATCCAAGAGACGGTGGAGGGGAGCATGTCGAGCGGATTTCGGGCAATATAAAGGATGCGCGCATCAGGGAAGAATTCCACCAGCGTTTCGATCTTAGCGCTGAACGCCGGGTTCTTCGCCACGAAATGTTTATTGCCGTTCGCATACAAATGCCGTTGCAGCATCGAACGGTAGAAGGTCATGATGCGTTTTTTGCGTTCTGGGCTGAGCGCTTCGTCGAAGTGGATGTAATCGGGAAACTCGTCCATGAAGGGGAAGAGGAAGGTGACGAAGAAACCATCCCAGATGTGCATGTGGATGTTCTCGTCCTCTTCAGGCTGGAAGAAGGAGATGGGGTGGATCTTGATCTTGCCTAGCGTGGCGCGGTCGAAGGCGAACAATGCGCGGTGCAGGATACGTCCAAAGAACTTGTTATCGAGGCTCGCAATGAATTGAGTGATCTTTTTTTGCGTCACCGAGGGCGTGAGGTAAATATCCCAGGTTGTGAGGCTGGTAAAGGTTTCCGAATCGCGCGAGAGCAGGCGGTGAAGAAAGGTCGAACCGCTGCGGAAGTTGCCAAGGATGAACAGCGGCTTTTCGATGGGATGGTTTTTATAATTGGGGAAGAGGATGTCGTCGAGCGCAAAACATATCCAGTGGACCAGGCTGCCGAGGGGCCAGACAAGATAGAAAAGGATGAGGAAAATAAAGCGTTTTTTGGTGAGGCGGGCGGGTGTGTTTTTAAAGGCAAAGAACGAGCGGTAGAAGGTTCGCCAGAACAGGCGGAAATTATATTTCATTCAAGCCGGGATCCTTGAGGATTGCATATGGGGTCATGCCCCAACAGTCAATTCTATCAGCAATTGAGATTTCGGGCTGAGCCGTTTTGTCTCTTCCGCCGATTTCGAAAGGATGTACAATTTGCAGGACTTTGGAGGCATCCATGAGTGATGATTTACTGATCTACTCCGCCGCGCAGGATTACGTGAATTCGCTGGTCCCGCCGCGTGAAGCGGAATTGATGGAGATGGAAAATTATGCCGAAGCGAACGGTTTTCCCATCATCGGTCCCGCCTGCGGTTACTACTGTTACCAGCTGGCGCGGATGATAAAGGCGACATCCGTTTTTGAATTGGGGTCGGGGTATGGGTATTCGACGGCGTGGTTTGCCAGGGCGGTCAGGGAAAATGGCGGCGGAGTCGTGCATCACACAGTCTGGGAGGAAAAACTCTCCGAAAGGGCACGCAGGCATCTCGTCAAATTGGGAAGCGCGGAGTGGGTTAGGTTCCATGTGTCAGAGGCTGTCGAGGCATTGAAGAAAACAGATGGTCCCTTCGACATCATCTTCAACGACATCGACAAGGAGGCGTACCCGGCGTCGCTGCCGGTTATCAAGGAAAAATTGAGGAGCGGCGGCCTGCTCATCATTGACAACATGCTCTGGCATGGACGCATCTTCGATCCAAATGACAAGACTCCGGCAACGCTGGGTGTGAAGGAATTTACCAGGCAGATCGCCACCGACTCCGACTGGATCGTCTCGCTTGTGCCGATGCGCGATGGGATGATCGTCGCGTATAAAAAATAATATGACCAACTTCAACAACATACCCGATCGTCGCAAAACCCTTAGTATCAAATGGACTCTATACGATTTGGACATCCTGCCCATGTGGCTGGCGGATATGGACTTCCCCGCGCCGAAAGTTATTTTGAATGCGCTTCATCGGCATGTGGATCACGGCGTGCTCGGGTACGAAATTCCGGAACGCGCATACTATGAAGTCGTTTCCCGCCGAATGGATGAACTGTACGGCTGGAAGGTGGACCCGGACTGGATCATTTACACGCCCGGTGTCAATAACGGATATAACATCGCGGCGCGAGTCTTGTGCTCGTCCAGAAAGGGATACGTAATCCAGACACCGGTGTATAACGAGTTCCACGATGCCGAGAAAAAAGTGGGTATTCCCAAGCGGGTTGCGCCACTGGCGATGTTGGCGAAGGTGGATCGTATCCGCTATGAAGTGGATTACGACGCATTGAAGAAAGCGGTCAGAGGTGCGGGCATGTTCCTGCTTTGCCACCCGCATAACCCGGTGGGAAAGATTTTTTCGCGGGCTGAGTTGATGATGATGGCAAAGATCTGCATCGAAAACAAAGTAACAATTGTTTCAGACGAAATCCATGCTGAGATTTTACTGGATGGCGCAAAATTCAAGCCGCTGGCGAGTCTTTCGAAAGAAATCGCAGAGAATACAATCACACTCATTTCCGCATCGAAAGCCTGCAACGTGCCCGGGCTTTCCGCCGCATTTGCGATCGTTCCGAATGCAGAATTGCGAAAAAAATATTTCGCCTCCGCACTTGGAATGTCTTATGAAGTTTCCTCTCTGGGGCTTACCGCCTCACGCGTGGCTTTTTCCGGCAAAGCGGATCCCTGGTTGAAGGAGTTGCGTCGTTACCTCACCGCCAACCGCGATTTTCTCGTGGATTACGTTACCAAGTACATGCCGGGTGTCCGCACCACACTCCCCGATGCGACCTTTCTCGGCTGGCTGGACTTTACCCAAACAAATATTCATGGCTCACCCTTCGATTTTTTCAAAGAGAAGGCAAAGGTTGCGCTTAGCAATGGAAAGCTATTTGGCAAAGAGGGGGAAGGATATTTGCGGATTAACTTCGGTACTTCACGCGCAATCCTGAAAGAGGGGCTGGTTCGCATGCGGAAGGCAATGGAGCATGCATAAAAAAAGACGGATGGGAGTTTACCCATCCGTCGAACGAACTGTACCGGGGAAGGTGGCGATGCTAGCAGCCTTCCTATCGTTAGGGGAACGTCTGGTACTAAAGCGGGGCTTCGACCAGCTTATGGCGTATCGCCCTTCCCTTCATCGAACGTTTTAGGTGGTGACTCTATCGCAACCTCCTTTCTTGTTCTTGCCAACATAATACAACAAATGAAACGTTTTTACATTAAAAAAACTTTGTAATTTTGAAATTAGATGTCATCGTATGGTTTGCGTGTAATCGAATGCATCAGTTCTTTATGGATGGGATACAGGGGCAGCATCCATGCCAGATACCAAAAGCCCGCAAACTTTGTCATCAATCGTTGCGCGCGTCTGAGAGTCGTGCGTTCGTAACTCAATGGCAGGGCGAGCAATTCCTCCAATTCCGGTTTGAGAGTCTTCCCCGTCAGTTTTTTATATAGACGAAATTCGTATTGCCAAGCTTCCATCTCGCCATAAATGGACATGGCTGTAAGAATTCCCTGCTGCAAGTGACGCACTTCATGCACAAAAAGGGTAACAGCGCGTAGATTTTCAAGCGCGGACTCCTTCGTGTAGTGGACCTTGTTCAAATAGAAGGACCTACCAAGCGTCCAGAACGCCCCTACGCTCTTCCGCGCCCGCTTCATCCCGACCCGAATCCGATTTTCCCTTACAAAGCGCACCGCCTCCGCGCCTTCGTCCGAGGACTCGCTCACTATTTGAAAATATCGTTCCAGCCACTCAGCCTGGTTCATGGTCACTTCAATGCGGCATCCATCAAGCCGCGCAGGAATTCCACCAGCTCCCCAACACCCGAATCGTTCAATGACATATCGTCGACGCTGAAGAGCAATTTCCGGCTGCCGCTCACGATCTCCACATCATAGTTAAAGCAATCCGCGCAGACGCTGGGAATTTTGGGAGCGGTGAATTCGACCGTGGATATCATCCCTTCCAATTGCTTTAGTTGATTTTCGTTCAGCGTGCCATTGTATGTGTGATTTACCTTTTCATCCGCCACCGTGTAGTTTCCATCCGAATATACACGGATATTTCGTCGCAGCCCGGCAAAGCCGCCCGATAAGGTCATTTTGACCGACCAGTCTTCTTCCAGCGGCGGAGGCGTATATGTCGCAATCGATTCTTTCGCGCACCCTGTGAGCAATACAACCAGGGTCAGAAAAGCGAAATATTTATGCTTGGCCATAGGGTCTCCTTTGCGGATTAAGGATAGCAAGAAACGCGCGAACCCGCAATCGTTTTATCGGCATGGGAAAGGACTTGTCTTCCGTGTTGGGCGCCTGGCACACCGTCTTGGATTTTGATTCTTGATTGTTCCTGAGAGGGGGATGAGATAGAATCAGATCCGAGGCGATATGAGAAAAGTAGCGATACTTGGAATTGGTCAAACTAAAGTTGATGAACATTGGGAGAAATCCCTGCGCGAGGTCGGCGGGGAGGCGGCATTTCTCGCCATGCAAGACGCGGGAGTGGACAGGGTCGAGGCGCTCTTTGTGGGCAATATGTTGTCACCTCTAATCAGCAGGCAGAATCAATTGGGGACCTTCTTCAGCGATTGGGTCGGGTTGTGGAAACAGGAAGCGGTCAAGATCGAGGCGGCGTGTGGCTCCGGCGCGGCGGCATTTCGATCCGCGCTGATGGCGGTTGCGTCAGGGGATGTCGACTCAGCGCTGGTGCTCGGCGTGGAAAAGATGACTGATAAACCGGGCGGCGAGGTAACAGCGGCGCTGGCGACCGCGGCGGACGCAGATTATGAAGTGGAGCAGGGCGTTTCGTTCGTGGGCATCAATGCGTTGGTGATGCGGCGCTATATGCATGAGTACGGTTGGAAGCACGCGGATTTCGCCCCGTTCTCTATCAATGCGCACGCCAACGCGATGCATAATCCGTTTGCGCGCCTGCATGATACGGTAACGGTTGAAAAATACGAGAAGTCGTCGATGGTGGCGACGCCCATCAACCTGATGGACGCATCTCCGGTGGGGGACGGCGCAGCGGCGGCTGTGATCGTTCCCGCTGAGAAGGTGCTGCGCCAGCCCAGAGTGGTTGTGGCAGCCTCCGCTGCTGCGACAGATACGATCTCCGTCCACTCGCGCAAAGACCCTTTATTTCTAAATGCCGCCTATCTTTCTTCGAAGCAGGCGTATCAAATGGCGGGCGTTAAGCCGGTTGAAGTCTCCGTATTTGAGTTGCACGATGCATTCACCATCATGGCGGCGCTTTCGCTTGAGGCAACCGGCTTTGCGGAGCGCGGTAAGGGGGTGAGGCTTGGGCTGGAGAATCAGATCGGGATTGAGGGAAAGATTCCCGTCTGCACGAGAGGCGGGTTAAAGGCGAGAGGTCATCCTGTGGGAGCGACTGGCATGTATCAAATCGTCGAAGTCGTCCAACAATTGAGAGGCGAATGCGGCGCGACCCAGGTCGAGGATGCCAACATCGGCATGACTCAGAATATTGGCGGTTCCGGGGCGACGATCTTGACTCATATTCTGAGGCGCGAGTAAGCATTGCAATTTCATGATAATCAATCCTCCGGTTCTTCGCCGGGATTGGATTGCACTAGAATCAAACCGCCTGTCCTTTAGTGTAAGGAGGTTGGTATGGCAAACAATAAGCGAAAACTACCGCGCAGAAACTTCTCCTATTACATGCGGGTGTTGGACAAACACACCGGTGACTTGATCGGCCAGATCTCGGATATGAGCACGGGTGGTTTTAAACTCGAATCGAGCACGCCGGTCGCCGTCGGCTTGACGATGGAATTGTGCATCGACCAACTCAGCGAGATTTCCGGTAAAAGTTTCATCATCTTTACCGCGCGCACGCGCTGGTGCGAACGCGACCCCTACGATCCCACGATCTATAACGTCGGTTTCCAGCTCGTGGATATGACCCCTGCAGATTATGATATCTTTGTAAAGATGTTCAATTCCTACGGCGAGCAGAAACAGGCTCATCATAAAACCAATACGGATTACATCTGGGGCTGAGAAACCATCGAACCATGCCGCGCTCCGTCTGAATGGACGGGGCGCTTTTTTTGTGAAAGAGCTATTCGCCTGAATATGGGGGAAAGTTGGTCACGCTGTCGCGTAAATAAAACCGTGTAAAATTGCAGACATGAAGAAGTTCATCGTCACGCTGATTCGGGTCATCATCAGACTCATTGCGAAGGTGGAAACCCAAGGGTACGATTACCTGCCGGATAAAGGTGGATTTGTCATCGCAGTGAACCATCTGGGTTTTCTGGATGCGCCCATGGCATATTACGCGCTCGACAATTGGAGCCTGTTCATTCCCGTCGCTGAAAAATGGGAGGAGATTCCCATCCTGCGCTGGCTTGGCAAACATCTCAACGCCATTTTCGTCGACCGCTTCAACCCTGACCTGAAAGCCATGCGCGAAATGATCAAACGCATGGGGGAGGGGCAGACTCTCGTCATCGCACCCGAAGGCACGCGCGCCCGCGACGAAAAGATGGCGCAGGGAAAACCCGGCGTGGCCTATCTCGCCTCGAAGATGGGCTGGACCATCGTGCCGGTTGCCATCAGCGGCTCGGAAGACCGCATCGTGCTCGGCAATCTCAAACGATTCAAACGCTCGACCATCCGACTCACTGCGGGAAAAGCTTTCACGCTGCCGCCTTTTCCCAAAGAGAATCGCGATGAAAGATTACAGGAATACACCGATGAAATCATGTGCCGCATCGCAGCGCTGCTCCCCGAACGTAACCGCGGATATTATGCGGATCATCCGCGTTTGAAGGAATTGCTTGCCGAGAATTCATGAGCGCACTTCTCCGTTTTTGCGCCAGAAGAATTTTGCCCCTTATCGCGGACATTGAAGTCCGCGGTGATCTGAGCAGGCTTCCCAAAGGCGGGTATATGTTCGCCTCGAACCATCTTGGCAGGTTGGATTCGCTCGTTGTGTATTACGTCATCGATAACGACGACCTCATCCACCCGCTGACGGATAAATATAAAAAATACTGGTGGGGAAGGCTGGCGGGGAAAATCTTCAACGTCACCTGGCTGACGCGCGGCGAAGCGGACTTGAGTGCGATGAAGGAATTTATTTCACGGCTGAAGGGCGGCGCGATCATGATCATCGCTCCCGAAGGCACGCGTTCGAAGACGGCGAGTTTGTTGAAAGCCGAGCCCGGCGCGATCTACATCGCCAGCACTGCCAATGTGGGAATTATCCCCGTCGCTCTCACCGGCACCGAGGATGCTGACGTTGTGGCGCGCTTGAAAAAATTCAAACGCTTGAAGATTACCATTTCAACGGACGGAGAGATATATCAACCGCCGAAAATCAAAGCCGTCAAAGGCGCAGAGCGGGATAAGTTGTTGCAAGACTCCATCGATGAAGTTTTTTGCCGAATTGCGGCGCTGCTGCCGGAGAGTTACCGCGGCTATTACAAGAATTTTCCGCGCACCATGGAATTACTGACTCAAAATTTCCCGCAGAATTGACATCCCCGCCTCTCCGCCTCGACGATGGCCTGGTCGCTTGACCAGAAAAAATTTTCTTCGCCGACGGATTGTACGAGTCCGCCGCGTTCGAGCATTTGTTTTGCGTTGTCGTGAATACCCGCGAACATCAACACCCCGCCCTGTTTGTGGAGCTTTTCATGAAGTTTGTGAAGAGCTTCGACCCCGGCGGTGTCTATCAATGAAACGCCGCGCATGGAGAGGATCAGAGCGTGAGTCTCCTTCAAATTCGCAAACGCCTCGTTGAATTGACCTGTCGCCGCGAAGAACAATGGACCGGTCAAAAATGCCACGCGGACGTGTTTGCAATTCCCTTCGGTTTCGATTCCCCTTTGCTTTAGCCGCTCGATATCCACTTCCTGAACGGTGATGTCGATGCTGGCGATCTTGTTAAGGAAGACCGCACCTGCAAGGAACGAGCCGATCAAAATGGCTTGAGTCAAATCGAGGACAATAGTGGCGAGCATGGTCACGGTGAAGGCGATCATGTCGGTCTTGAAGACCTTGCCGAAGATGAACTTGATCGAGTCCCATTCGCTCATTCTTACCGCGGTGACCATCAGCACGCCCGCAAGCGCCGCGAGCGGAATCTTCTCCATCAACGGCGTGAGCAGGAACATGGAGAGGAGCAATCCGACCGCATGAATGATGCTGACCATGCGAGTCTGCCCGCCGGATTTGATTCCCACGCTGGAGCGGGCAATGGCGGCAGTCGCAGGGACTCCGCCGAAGAACGGAATGATCATGTTGCCGAGTCCCTGCGCGATTAATTCCTGGTTCGCCTGCATCCGCACGCCGGTCATGTTCGAGCCGACTGCGCCGCATAGCAATGATTCAACTGCTCCAAGCGCGGTAATGGTCAGTGTCGGCGCGATGAACTCAGAGAGATTCGCCCAAGGGACGTTGCCCAGGCTCAGGCGGTCACCCAGGATCAAGGTTTGAGGGATGTCCCCGATCACTTGGGTGGACCAATTCAAAGTCGAAGAGAGAAGCGTGGCGAGGATGAGGCCGAGAAGGGACGAGGGTAATCTCAAACTCCATTTTGGGGGCCACAAAAGCATCGTCAAGATAACGACCGAGCCGATTATTATCGAATGCCAGTCTGGGGTGAATCCGCCTTTGAGGTAGCCAAGGAATTTGAGCGCGGCGGTTTCGACGGCTTCGGTTTTCACGCCGAGGAAGTTGTCCATTTGACCGATGAAGATGATGAGCGCGATGCCGGATGTGAAGCCGCTGATGACGGCGGAGGGGATGAATGCGATGAAGCGCCCGAGCCGCATGATGCCGATGATGAGCAGGAGCAAGCCAGAAAGCAGACCCGCGACCCAGATGCCTTCAAGACCATAGCGTTGCACGAGCGCAATCAACACGGCGGACATCGCACCGGTGGGACCGCTGATCTGATATGGCGCGCCACCAAGCATGCCGATGAGCACACCGGCGAGAATGGCAGTGACCAATCCTGCCGCGGCCGTCGCGCCGGAAGCGACGCCGAACGCCAACGCAAGCGGCAATGCCACTGCGGCGACGGTTAGACCTGCCAGCAAGTCCTGTTGGAACCTGGCAAGTGAATAGGTTGAGAACTCGTCCTTGTAAAGACGAGCCAGGGAACGTCTTGGCATTTTGTTTCTCCGATAATGGTTTTACACCAAAGGCTCGTGCTCCCCCAGGGCGTCCTTTGGTTATAACGGGCGATATTTTAGCACAAAAGAACTTGGAGGTCTGCCAGACCTCCAAGTTCTTCGTTTAGAACATAATCCCGCAATCGTACGGCACGAGATTTTCCCCTAGCGAATCGATGATCTCATGCGGGAAGCTACGGTCGATGGTGTATGTCATTCGGTAAAAGCCACCCCATTTGGTGAAGGTGACGATCTCCACGATGGCGGTCGTATCGGTCAATTTGACCAGCGGTTCGATGTTCGTCATTGCGCGGATTTTCGCTTTTTGCTCCGTGTCGAATTCCAGCCCAAAACCGCCGGAGTTGATTTGCTCTGAAATTTCATCCACAGCATCACGGTTGCAGACGATTTCCGTGTCGTTGTAGTTGGCGTGCCAGACGAGATAGAACTGGTTTGCCATGATGTAGAGGGAAATGAATTCGAAGTATCCCTGCTCATTGTCTTCGATCTCGACATAATCGAGGTATTCGGTCAAGCCTGAATCGGAGGGGAGGTCTTCCGGAGACACATAAGGCGGCAGGTCGACGGGACGTGCGGCAAGGATCGGGAACGAGCCGAGAAAATCAACGGGATAGATGTAGTCGAGAATGTATCCTTCCTGCATGGAGAGATTCGGCAGTACGGTGAAATACTCATTCGCGTCGAACTCGCCTCCCTGCTTGATGCCCGTATCAGTGAGTTCCTCCGGGAAGTCCACCGGTTGGATGCCCCGAACGGCTTCGACAAGATCCGGGCAGGTCGTGACGACAACCCCATCGCGAGGCGGCGGTGCGGCGGGAAAAAGAGTCTGGCAGGAGAGGGAAAGGGCCAGGATTGCGATCAAAGCGGGAACAACCCGATTCTTCATGTATGCCTCCGACGGTTTTCACGAAATGAGTTCGAACGTCCCGTCCAGGTGCAGGTAAAAGGTTTCGACTTTGAGATGGGGGAAGAGTGCCTGGATTTTCTTTTGCGCATCGATCAAGTCGTGCTTATGGCGTTTATACGTGCCTTCGCGCCCGTAAGCGCGGCAATCTTCATGATTGATCAGGCAGACGGTCTCGATGGTGTGAATTTGCACTGCAAGCTGCACATACTTCAAGACCATCTCGTAATCATGCACGCTCCCGGCAAGCGAAATGATGTCGAAGTTGTCGTAGCCGAAGCGGACCGTGATCCACGGTTGGATGAATTTTTGCAGGCGATAATCCATGCAGTGAACGACGAGCGCGTCGCAGTGGATGACGGGTTTTTTGGGCGGCATGTGTGACCTCTAAGGATTTCTATAGGTCGGGCTTGCAGCCCGACAAATATTATGAAAGATTGCATGGCGGGTATTTAGCCCGCCCTACGAGTTGCTACAATACTTGCCCTTCACTTCTCTTCAAAAACTTTCCACCCCCGCTTTTTCCCTTCCATTCATCGCCGTCCACGATCAATTTGCCGCGCAGGAAGATCTTTTCGGGGTAACCGGTCAACTCCCAGCCTTCATAAAGGTTGTAATCGGTGCGTTGATGCGAATGGATGACACCGTATTTGACCTGTTTCTCCGGGTCCCAGATCACGATGTCCGCGTCTGCGCCGGGGACGAGCGCTCCCTTGCGCGGATACAAGCCGAAGATTTTCGCCGGGTTCGTGGACATATACGCAACGAACTGATTCGGTGTGATGTACCCGGCGTTGACTCCGTACGTCCAAAGAATCGGCATTCGATCCTGTATGCCTGGCAAACCGTTGGGAATTTTGGTGAAGTCGTCGCGTCCCAGTTCCTTGCCGGGGATGGCGACTTCGCTTCCTTCGTAGAGGATGGGCTTGGTACCGTTATAGAAAAATGGGCAATGATCCGTGCCGACGGTTTGCAAAATGTTCTGGTTCAATCCTTCCCATAATCGGGCATTGTCTGCTTCGGTTCGCATGGGAGGAGAGCAGATCCATTTTGCGCCGTCAGGTCGGGCGAGATGATCCATGGTGAAAAAGAGATACTGTGGACAGGTCTCGCCCATTACCTTCACGCCGTGTTCGCGCGCGTATTCCAGCATATCCACCTCGCCGCCTGCATTCATGTGGACGATATAGACGGGCGAATCGGCTTGTTCCGCCATTGCTGCCATTCGGAGAGTCGCCTCCACCGCGCCCCAGGCGGGGCGAGTCAATGCGTGCCAGATGGGAGAAGTCCGTTTTTCAGCGAGGGCTTGATTTGTGAGTGTCTCAATGACGTCGCCGTTTTCGCAATGCGCCATGACCAGCATCCCATTATCCCGCGCGATTTGCAGGGCTTTGAAAATGCTTCCATCGTCGATGCGCAGGCGTCTGTTATAGGCGGTGAAGACCTTCAACGTCTGGATTCCCATCTTCATCAAGGAAGGGATTTCCTTGGCGAGTTTCTCATCGAACTTCGTCAAATTCATGTGGAAGGAAAAGTCAATGGCGGCTTTTTCAGCCATCTTCATCCATTTGTCCACAGAATAGTGAAAGTCGACTTCCCTCACCACCGCCCTCTCTCCCTCAGGGAGAGGGGAGTCAAGGACGACAAAATCCATCACCGTCGTCGTCCCGCCGAAAGCCGCGGCTTTGTGGCCGGTGTAATGGTCGTCTGAAGAGACAGTATCGAACATGGGAAGATCGAGATGGACATGGGGGTCGATTCCGCCGGGCAGGACCAGCTTCCCTGTGACGTCGATTTGCTGGTCAGGATCAACTTCGAGATTAAGTCCGATGCGGGTGATCTTTTCGTCCTCGATCAGGATGTCGGAGCGAAAGGTATCCGACGCGGTCACCAACGTTCCGTTCTTTATCAATGTCTTCATGGCGTCTCTTTTCACCCTTATTTTATACCAAATTGAATCTGTTATAATTTTTCCCGATGAATCCGAAGCGGTTTTTTATTTTATTGACTCTCGTTTGTCTGCTCTTATTCGGGTTGTGGCTGCCTGCGGGAGCGTCGCCTGAAGCGCAGCAATATGTCACACCCACCCCCGGCACGGACGGGCGCATCATATACGTGGTTCAACCTGGCGATAATTGCTTTCGCGTGGCGGCTTTGCATGGGATCACGGTGGATCAATTGCGTCAATTGAATTCAAGGTTGGATGAGAATTGCACATTGGTGGAGGGACAGGAACTATTGATCGGCGTTTCCGCGGCGGCTACTTCCACGCCTCCCGCGGACCTGGCACCCGGAACGCCGACCGTCACGCCCACCCCGCTCTCAGGTTTGACGGAAGTCTGCGTGTTGTTGTTCAACGATATAAACGGGAATGCCATGCGCGAAGAGACTGAACCTGCCATCGAAGGCGGTGCGGTGAGCGTGACGGAGATCAACGGGGAATATTCCGGCTCATTGGATACGGTCATCCCCCCGGACCCGGAAGCGTATCAGGGCGTTTGTTTTATCGACATTCCCGAAGGGACGTATAACATTACGATGGCAATCCCCGACAGCTACAACCCGACCATGGCGTTGAGTTATACGTTGAAAGTAAACGCGGGCGACAGGGCGTTCGTCGATTTTGGCGCGCAGTCGCAGGATGTGGTGGTGGATCCCGGCGCGGAGGAAAATGGAAACGAGGGCGGCGGCTCGACGGCGCTTGGCATTTTTGGAGCGTTATTATTGCTCGGCGGCGCAGGACTTGGATATTATGCCTGGCGTTCGGGAAGGCCGGAGAGCAGGCTTTCCGGCGGTGGGATTCTAAAGAGATAAATACACGTGACGGTCCCTTCAAAAAGAGACCGTCACTTTTTAAGTTTGAATGATTTTCGATGGATGGGGGAGTGACCGAGTGCCCGGATCATGTTTCGATGCTGGGATGTGCCGTACCCTTTGTGCCTGGAAAAATCATATTCAGGATACTCGCTGCTCAATCCGCACATCCACTCGTCGCGGGCGGTCTTGGCGAGGACCGAGGCGCAGGCAATGGTTAACGAAATTGCGTCCCCCTTGACGATGGCGGTTTGGTGGATGTCCACTTCGGGGATCTCGAGTCGGAAATCGGTCAATAGATAGTCCGGAAAAATATGCAGCGACTCAAGAGCGCGGCTCGCGGCGAGACGGGTGGCTGGGACGATTCCCATTCGGTCTATTTCTTCGGTGGAGGCGAATCCGACTCCGCTGGCGAGGGCGGCTTGTCTGATTTGAGGAACAAGCGCGGACCGCCGACGGGGGGTCAACTGCTTGGAATCGCGCACTCCGCTCAAGGTCCGTGCAAGATGCGGATGATCATGGGGGAGAATCACCGTCCCGACGCAAACGGGTCCGGCAAGCGCGCCGCGTCCGGCTTCGTCCAATCCTGCGATGAATCGATACGCAGGCCAGAGTTCATTTTCGAATGACAGGTCAGGGTTTTGATTCATATGCGCCGCGCAGTGCATTGAGATGAATCCGAAAGATGTCGCCGATCATGCGCAGGGCATCGCGTACCGCGCTGACTTTGCTGTCGGGATCGAAATACCAGCGGATGGGTATTTCACGGATGCGGAGTTTTTTTCGGCGGGCAAGATAAAGCAGTTCGATGTCGAATGACCAGCCGGTGAGTGTCTGGAGGCGGAAAATATCTTCAGTGGCTGAGGCGCGGAAGCATTTGAATCCGCATTGGGTGTCGTTCAAACCCGGCAGGATCAGACTGCGGATGGCGAGGTTGATGGCGCGCCCGCCGATGTGACGATAAGGCGGTTCGTTGTAGCGGATCGAACCCGGCGCTTCGCGCGAGCCGATTGCAATGTCGAAATCGATTATATCGGGCGGAAGGAAATGCGGCAGGTCTTCGATGGGCATGGACAGGTCGGCGTCGCAGATGAAGCGGTATTCCCCGCGTGCTTCCAGCATGCCGCGCCGCACGGCGTTTCCCTTGCCGTTGCGGTCTTCGTGGATGACGACCAGACCGGGATGTTCTTTTGCGAAGTCGTTTGCGATTGACAGGGTTTCATCAGTGCTGCCGTTTTCCACGACGATCACTTCGCTCGGGTAGCTTTGTCCTTTTAGGAATGAAAAAATCTCTTCCAGCGTGCGCGGCAGACGGTTTTCCTCGTTATGAGCGGGGATGATGATGGAGAGGAAGAATTTGTTCAATGCTGTCTATCAACTGAGGAAGAAAAGATAGTAGGCAAGCCCGCCGATGATGCAGCAACCCAGCAAACCCATCCCCGCCAGAATGAGGATTTGCACGACCGACAGTCCGGCTCGTTTGCGCGGAGCAGGCTGCACAGCCGGTTTTGGCGGGTTGGCTTTGGGGAGTGATTGAAGAGTCTGAGGTTGGTTGGCTTTTTCCGCCGCTTTGAAGATCGCCTGCGCGCGGGAGATGGGCCGCTCCACCTGCGGCGGAAGGGACTCTGCCTGATTTTTTTCAGAGTGCAGATGGGGTTCGAGGATCAAGTCTGCCAGAACCAGCACCTGTTCGGCGCGGAGGGTCGGAGCGGACGTGTTGAGCGTCTTCGCAAATGTTGAGATGGCGTCGCTGCGCACGATTCTCACGGCAGGTTCCGCTGATTCGATATTCGCCCCCGGATCGCTGGCGATCAACACCGGCTCGATCTTCATCGGCACGTTGATATTGTGGATCTGCAGGTATTTTTGGACAGCCCGCGATAGTTTCACGAGCAGGTCTATCGGATTTCTCCTGGCGGGAGAGATATTGCCCTTGTTGTCGACCGTGTTCCACTCCATGCCCTTTGCCTGGAAGTGTCCCTTCAGCGGGGTGACGAAGATGACATTAAAGGAACCGGGTCCGATCAGGATGATAGGGATCGTGATCTCACTTTCCGGTAGGAGAAAGTTTTGGATCAAAACATAACCCTTATCCAAAAGGCGGTTAAACTGGACAATGACCTTCTTCTGCGCATCCAATTCCGGCGCCCAGTCCAGCCCATGGGTGAGAGTACCTTGAACGCGGGAGATAAGGGTAATGTTGCCTTGCCGGTCCCGGTGGGGGGTTCTATCGATAACCTTCATGCCGGCCGCCTAGAATAGCGGAACTCCTTCCAATTCATCTCGTGCGGCATTTTCATGCGTTGCGATGAACTCATGTCTATCCGATTTGACGAGCAGGATGGGCTTGGAAAGTGTGAATGTGCTGGCCATCAATTCCTCGCGAGAGCCGGAGACGAATTTCATCCCTTTTTGCATACGATCAAGCAGGGTCTTACGGTCGAGCAGGAGCCGGTCCGAGAACGTGGCGCCGCGTCGTTCGTAAGCGCGGACGGCAGCGATCTGCCCGTTCTTGTAACGCACTGATTCAATGACGCCGTCGATCCTTTTTGTCATGGGAATTCCTTTGAAATTAATTTTAACACACCTTAAATCAAGAGAGGCACGCATCACACACTTGTAATGGATGTGACTCCGTGCCTCTGAGGATGTGTCGGGGCGCCGGGATTCGAACCCGGGACCTCTTGCTCCCAAAGCAAGCGCGCTAGCCGGACTGCGCCACGCCCCGATACGATAAGCCTGCCGAGTATAATGCGAAGGATGAATCCCCGTCAAGCAAACCACATTCTGATAATTTTCACGCTTCTTCTCGGCCTTTCAGCCTGTTCCTCCACTACAAACGATATCCCAACTGTCACATCTACCTTCCCTTCGCCTACCGAGACTTCGACCCCAACCCCGATCCCTCCCACATCAACACCAACACCGTTGACATGCCTTACTCAACCGGGCAGGGTCGAGGAGGGCGTGGTGAATGCCACTATTCCGCCGCAGGAATACCTTATCTATTTGCCGCCATGTTATTACGAACAGACCGGTAAGCGCTATCCCGTTCTTTACCTGCTTCATGGACAGACCTTCACCGAGGATCAATGGGTAAGACTTGGCATTCCGCAGATCGCCGATGGGATGATTATTGCCGGAGAGAGCGTTCCCTTTATTGTCGTCTTTCCCGATGACCGCTTTTGGAATACCAAGTACGGTCCCGGCTTTGGCGACCGCCTGATCGGCGCGCTCATTCCGCATATCGATGCCAACTATCGAACCATTCCAAACCGCGAACATCGCGCACTGGGCGGTCTCTCGCGCGGAGGCGGCTGGACAGCCGAGCTCGGTTTCAAAAACCCGAATCTGTTCGGTTCGCTCGGTTTCCATTCGCCAGCCATCTTCACCGGGGATGGATTCGTTGTGGAGCAATTGGCGGTGGGGATTCCCGAGAATTTGCGACCCCGCATCTGGGTGGATGCCGGCGACAATGACCGCGAATTGAAAAGCATCATCGAGTTCGAGAGGATGCTTACCCATAACGGCATACCGCATGAATATCATTTCTTTTCAGGCGATCATTCCGAGGTCTATTGGGGGGCGCATGTCTCTTATTACCTGCGCTGGTATGCAAAAGCATGGAAGGAAAAACCGCCGGGTGAATAAGATATAATCTTCGCCCGATCAACCATTTCAGGAGCATCGATGAAAATTTTTGTCACAGGCGGGGCGGGATATATCGGTTCAGCGACGGCGGAGGCGCTGATCCGCGCGGGGCACGAAGTTACAGTCTACGACTCCCTTGTCACCGGGCATCGTGCGGCGGTCCCGGCGGAGGCGAATTTCATTCATGCTTCGCTGGATGACAGTCACGCGCTCGCCGAAGCCTTGACCTCGAACCAATTCGACGCGGTCATGCATTTTGCCGCCTTCATCGAAGCCGGTGAAAGCATGAAAGACCCCGGTAGATTCTTCCGCAACAACTTTACGAATTCGCTTGCCTTGATGGAAACCGCTGTCAAGACCGGCGTGAAACGTTTTGTTTTTTCTTCGACGGCGGCCGTGTACCAATCCAGCGATGAGCCTCTCACGGAAGAATCGCCGCTCGGACCGACCAATGTATATGGTCATACAAAACTGATGACCGAGCAGGCGCTCGAATGGTATCGATCCATTTTCGGATTACATTTTGCAGCGTTGCGTTATTTCAATGCATGCGGCGCGCTTCCCGGCCGCGGCGAGGCGCACCAGCCTGAGTCGCATTTGATCCCCCGTGTACTCCAGATCGCCCTCGGTCAGACGGAAAAAGCGATGATCTTTGGCGACGATTATCCAACGCCGGACGGCACCTGCATCCGCGATTACATTCACATAGCAGACCTTGTATCGGCTCACATCCTTGCGTTGGACGCGTTGGATTCTCGCGACCGGTTGATCTATAACGTGGGAAGCGGCAATGGTTTTTCGGTCAAAGAAGTGATCGATACGGCGCGAAAGGTCACCGGGCATCCCATTCCCGCAGATGTCATGCCGCGCCGGACAGGTGACTCAGCGAGACTGGTTGCTTCGCCGGAGAAGATAAAAAATGAGTTAGGTTGGGCTCCAAAACACACCAACATGCGGGATATTCTTTCCAGCGCATGGGAATGGCATAAGTCTCATCCACACGGATATGTAAAATGACCCTTTCTTATGAGCACAAGGTTCGAGTGTAAATTGTGCAATCTCATTTGCCATCGAGCCTTTCAAGACAGGACATGCGCGGTATTCATAAATTACAAACCGGCTTCGATGTGATCGATCACGCCTTTGGCTTCCGCCAGACCGGTATTGGTCATTTCACGATACAGTTTGATCGCTCCGATTTTATTTCCACTCCGGATCAAATCGATGATGCGCGGGTCTTTATAAGCGGGGCTCTGGTTGTACGATAAACCGAAATGTGTATAAATGTAATTCAGACGATCTTCCAATTCGACAACGCGGGCTTTCAACGAGTTGTAATCGTGTTCGTCCATGGTTTCTCCTAGAGATATTGGTAATCGATGGGAAGAGGCACGCCTATTCACCACAAGTAAAGCGGGCAAGCGCTTCATCGAACAGTGGGCGCGGAGTTTCAGCCTGAGGGGTGTACACCTTCCATGCAAAGGCGCGGTCACCGCAGGTCCATGCGCCTGCACCGCCGAAGGGCAGGGTCGAAGCGGCGGTCGTTGTGATGTTTTCATAAACGACATTCATGCCGCGGATCAGGAATACGTCGGGATTGTTAGTGGGGATATCGAGGGCGTCGTCGAGCAGGGTATCGAGAAGGAATTTCGGGTCGGATGTGCCCGGGGCAATCTGCCATATGACCTGGATGAACAGGCTGGTGTTGAAGGCGGCGAGCAATCCCTGGCTGTATGTTGATGGTGCGGTTGGATTCTGCTGTGCGATCACGTCGACGAAGGATACATCCACGGGATGGCCGATGCAGAAACGGTATTCACAAAACAGGCCGGCGAGGCTAAAGGGCGTGGGTGAAGGATATGGTGTGGGAGACGGAGCCTGGGTGGCAGTGGGAATTGCGGCTAGAGTGGCTGCTACAGCTTGTTGAATGACAATATTCGGATTGGGGGTGACAGGTTTGGGCGAACAGGCAACTGTCAGAAATAGAAGCAAGCTCAAAGTACCGCCCTGAGCGAGTCGAAGGGTCCGGAAAAGAGGCGCGGTTTTTTTCATCCCGAAGATTATAAAGTATAACAAGTATACAGACTTGTTACACATCAAAAGCCCCGTCCATTTCTGAACGGGGCTTTGGCAATGCTGGCATTTAAGAGCGCGGGCCTTCCGCAGGAGTTAGTAAATATCGTGAACGGTGTTGAATACGTTGAACTTGCCGGTCGGTGTGATGAGGTCTTTGATGCGCGCGATCTCTTCGAGCGTTCCGTCGTTGTAGATGACGATCTCACCGGTCTCGCCGGGTTGATCGGCGGCGCCCCAAACGCTGACCCAGACTTCGGTGCCGTCCTGGTTGTATTCGAAGTGGACAGCGCGTCCGTAGTCGGCGACTTCCCAGCATTTGTGGGTTTTGGTCGGGTTTTCCTTGGCGATCACGCAAACCGTGCGCTGAAGTTTTTCGTCGGAGTTTAGCACAAAATCCACCCAGACCCATTTGCTCTTGGGATGAGTCTTGATAAAAAGGCTGCCTGCGCCGGGGAGTTCGATGTCCCGAACGACTTTCCATGCGCTGTCGGGATTTCCTTCGGGGTCAGTACCGATGGCGATCAGGGATGGCGCACTCAGGTGAGGCGTGCTCCATACGGGACCGAATTCGGGATCGATCCAGTTTGCGCCGCGTCCAGGATGCGGGACTTCGGGCGTGTCCACCATGGCCTCGAGATCGCCTTCGAGCGCGTCGATGACCACGATCTTGTTCGATTGATTCGCGGCGACGAGGAAGTAGCGTTGAGTCGATTCCCATCCGCCGTCGTGCAGATAGAGCGCGGAGTTGATGGTTTTGATGGTGAGATTGATCGGGTCTTGATAATTGACGAGCCAGACCTGGCCGGTCTCTTTGACATTGACGATCCATTCAGGTTTGTATTCGGAGGCGATGATGGCTGCCACGCGCGGGTCACCGACATAGGTGTTCGTATCGGCAGTATAACCGCGCACACTGGTGACCTTGAGCGGCTCGAGGGTCAGACCATCGAGGATGGTGAAGTGCGAGGGCCAGTAACAGCCGACGATCGCGTATTTATCGGTGAAGTCGCCGAGCTCGCCTTCGTATTTGCTCACTTCAACCGAGCGGGCGTCGTAACAGGTTTGCACTTCGGCGACCTTATCGGGGATCTCCATCCACAGGTCGACCAGGGCGAGTTTGCCGTCGCGCCCGATGACGTAGACGTAACGCCCGGTGGCGGAAAATCGAGAGATATGAACGGCGTAGCCGGTATCCACCCTGGTGACGACTTCGTAAGTGTCGCCATCAATGATGGCGATCTGACCCGCATCACGCAGAGTGACGGAGAAGTAATTTTCCCAGTTGCGTGTGGTTTGCGGCTCAGTGGGACGATCTTCCGGCGCGACGAAAACTTTCCACGTGGCTTTCATCTGCTCCATCGACATTTCGGGTGGGGCGGGCGGCTCGTTTTGCAGGTACTTTGCCATGATGTCGGTCTGTTCCTGCGTAAAGAAGCCTTGTTTACCCCAGTCGGGCATGCCTTTGAGCGTCCCGTTGTAAATGATCGAGGAGAGAGCCAATGTTCCCTTCTGCAGGGTCAGGTCCGTGGTTAGGGCAGGACCCGTTGCGCCGAGACGCATGGTTCCATGACAGCCCGCACAACGTTCGAAAAAGGTCTGCTTTGCCCAGGCGAAATCTTCATCGGATAGTGAGACGTCGGCGGTGGAAGCGTCAACTGCGACATCCGTGCCCTCCATCAATGATGCGCCATCGGGCAGGGTTGCAAGATAGCCGACGATGGTGCGAATTTCATTTCCGGTCAGTAGGTCTGCGAGATTGGCGGGCATGAGACCGGGCTGGCATATGCCGGTGGGGCAGTCACTGGTAACGAAGGCTTCCGGATCAATGACTGATTCAAGGATATAGTCTTCTGCGGTTTTCGCCTTGCCGGTGTAGGCGCTGTCCGCGATATGGGTTTCAGCAACGGAGGGAATTTCGGAAAGATCGGGTCCGATGACGCCGACCGCTCCGGGGATGCCGGGGATGGCATGACAGGCGCCGCATCCGCCTTTGGTGAAGGCATCTGCCACCGCCTGCGGCTCAAGCGTGACTTGTTGGGCGGATTGCTGTTCCTCAGCCGGGGCGCACGCCCAGGCAAGAACTGCCAGCCCTAATGCAATTAGGGCAACGGGTATTCTGGATTTCATGAGATTCTCCTAGTGAGTTGGTAAAGCAATATCATGATAAGTGAAAAAAAAGACAAATTCCGTGATAAAAGTCACATGTTGTCACTTACAAAACTCATAGGCAGGAATAAATAGGTTCGGAGTATTCCTTCCCGTGAAATAGAAACAAAAAGCCCCATCCAATTTGGATGGGGCTGCTTCGAGGGTCTTCGATTAATGTCCGCTTCCTTCAGCCGGAGTTCCGTTGATAATTTCCGGGTTGGGATCGCCTTCCACCACAAGGTAACCCGCGAGGCCGCGTTGTAACCTGGAGAGGGCATGGTCTACAAGGATGAAGTTACCGGGTACTTCGAGATCGAATTCGACCATGGTTGCGCCGCCAGGGGGGACGAGCGTGGTTTGCACATCGGTGAGCGGAGCGCCGGTGAGCGAGGCTTGGTCGTATACGCGATCGAAGATCTCGCCGATAACGTGGAAGGACGAAGTGAAATTCGGCCCGCCGACGCCGAAAAAGATGCGCACACTTTCGCCGACATTGGCTTTGAGCGGTTTTTTATCCACCAGGGCGTTGACCGCGCCGTTGAAGACGAAATACTCGGGATTCTCGTCAAGAAGCTTGGTGATGTCGGACATTTGATGCCCGTGCTCGCCGAATGCGCCGGCTGTATATAACTCGCCTTGCATTACATAGAACTCGCGGTCCACGGGGGGGAGTCCGCCCTCAGGCTCGACGAGGATCAAACCGTACATTCCGTTTGCAATGTGGTCGGCAACCATCGGCGTTGCGCAGTGGTAAACATACAAGCCTGGATTAAGCGCCTTGGCGGTGAACATGGTCTCTTCGCCGGGTTTGGTCTGGGTCATCACCGCGCCTCCGCCGGGACCTGTGACTGCGTGGAAGTCAACCGAGTGATTCATCGTGCTCGAGCCGCTGTTCTTCATGTGGACTTCGATGGTATCTCCCACGCGCACCCGGAAGAATGGACCGGGAACCTGGTCGTTGAAGGTCCAGTACGTGTAAGTGGTGCCGTCGGCGAGTTGACCAATAACTTCTGTCGCCTCAAGGTCGATGCGGACAACCTCCGGTTCGCGGTTACCCACGGGTCCCGGCAGGTCGGTGGGGTCACGCACGATGTCGTTGCCGCTGTTATCTGATTCTTGAGGCGGGGCGGCTGATTCGCCCGTTGTGGTCGATTCGGTGTATGCGCCATCGGGCAATCCACTCAGGTAGTTGACAATGGCGTTGATCTCATCGGTCGTCAAAGTTTCCGAGAGATTCGCTGGCATTACGTTCGGGGCGCAAGCTCCGGTTGGGCAGGAGGGCGAGATGAACAGGTTTGGGTCGACAAGTGATTCGTGCAGATAGTCTTCAATATTCGTTGCCGCGCCTGTATAACCTTCGCTGAGCATGTGTTCTTCCGCCAACATGCTCGCATCAGAGAGATCAGGACCCACCACGCCAACAGCGTTCGGAATTCCGGCGATTTTGTGGCAACTGCCGCACGCCCCCTTTTGGAAGGCGGCAATCACTGCGGGGTCGCCGTTACTTATGGTCGTGGTCATCGGCATTGAGATTTCGCCCGATTCGGTCACCACCAATTTTCCACGCATGCCCAATTCCGCATGGTTGGAGACACTGTCGTAGTATTCCATTTCTCCGTGAATTTCGGGTACGGTAAAAGTGACCGAAGCCGCTTCCCCTTTTTCCTTGACGACACCCGTCCTGGCGTTGATTTCGGGGAAGGTGATGTCGTGTTGTCCCATGCCGCCGTTGATCAGCGTGACGGTGATTCGCTCTCCGGGTTTGGCGCTGAGGGTTGGGTTCTCCTGTCCGTTGATCTCATCGCTGACGCCGAGAAAGACCAGGCTGCCATTGCGCAGGTCGGTCGTCAGCACGTATTCCTTCTCAACGGGTTGAAAATTTCCGCCTGCGCAGGCGACGAGCAGGATGCCCAGTAGGATCAGCAATACGGGAAGTTTAAAGCTTGGTTTCATTCAAAACTCCTTTTAAATTTGAACGACTAAATCTTTCGCTTCTTGCAGGAACTTCTTTTCGTCAAGCTGATATGCATTGACGACATCTCCCAACGTGCAAAACCGCGCAAACCCGCAGCCCGCGCAAGCCGTGTGCCAGTCCAAAAAGAAGCGAAAGGCTTTGGGGGCGGATTTCAAAACAGTTTCGACATGGGTATTGGAAATCTCAGAATCATCGTTCAGCATGAGCGTAGAATATCGCAATTCTCCCATCCCGTCTTTGCGCTGGCGCAAATTATCACAAATGTAGGTCGACCCATCGCATCCAACGCCCTATGCAAACCCCTCCACGACTCGCACCAGGTCGTGAGGTTTCAGAACGATGATCTTTTCCCTGCCGGTCTTGATGATGCCCTTCCGTTCCCAATCGCTGAGGAGACGGCTGACCGTGTACAGCGTGGTGCCGGTCATTTCCGCCAGGTCCTGCCGGGAGAAGGATAATTCGACCCCCGCCTCTTTTCCGGGCTTCGTGCCTGATTGCCCTGCCAGGCGGATCAATGCGTTGGCGACTCTTTGCTCGACCTTTTCTGTGGCAAGTTCGCGGTAACGAGCCTGCATTTCCTGAATGTAAGAGGTCATCAATTTCATTAATTCGAATGAGAGATAGGGACGAGTTTCCATCATGGAGCGCATGAACAGGCTGGGGACGGCGAGAGCCGTGCTGTCCTCGAGGGCTTGGGCTGATGCAGGGTAGGTGGCTCCGTCGGTTCTGACAGCTCCCAACGCGCCGAACATCTGCCACGGGTAGATCGTCCGCAAGTTGACCAGCTGTCCGCTGGGATTTGACTGGGTCAATTTGACCTGTCCGCCGGTGAGGATGTACAGGTAAGACGCTTCGTCTCCTTGTAAAAAGAAATATCCGCCCTCTTCCATCGAACGGGTAATCCCGTTTTTCAAGAAAAGTACCAGGTCGTCGTCAGTGGCGTTCTCAAAAACGACGACCTGTTTGAGGTCTTTGGGTGAAATTTCCATCCCGTCATTTTACACCCCAATCCGATGACAATTGTCTACTTGACAGCTGGAAGGGGTTTCCTTTATAGTGGAGGTATCCCTACCCCCCTGGGGGGGGGTAAGAGAAAAACTGAATTCTGTATCTGGAATATAGAGGTAACCATGGATAACGATAGCACGCTTAGAAGGTTAAAGACCGTGGAAGGGCACCTGCGCGGAGTCATCCGCATGGTTGAGGAAGACGCGTACTGCATCGATGTGATCCGTCAGATACAGGCGGTCGAGGCGGCATTGAATAAGGTCAGCACTCAAATTTTGGAAGGGCACTTGAACTCCTGTGTCACGACTGCCATTCAGGGGAACGATAAGAAGGAACGTGAACGGGTGCTGAAGGAAATCACTGAAGTGTTCGAAATGTCCACGAAAGTTTAAATCCCTTTAGGAGTTGATAGATATGGCGATCAAGAAAGTTTTTCCCGTTTTTCTGGCGGTTCTTCTTTCCGCGTGCGCGGGAGGGCAGTCTGTTTCCAAGGTCACCGTGACCATGAGTGAGTTTGCTTTCGAACCTGCCAGCATCACTGTGGCGGCGGGGCAGCCCGTGGAGATCACCCTCATAAACGATGGCGCGATCGAGCACGACTTTGCGATCGAAGTCATTCCAGCGGAAGATGTTTCAACGGAAGGCTCGATGAGCGGGCATGATATGTCTGACCAGCATGCAGAGTTCGACCTGCATACCGCCACCGGACCTGGTGAAACGAGTGTGCTGCGTTTTACGCCCACCCAGCCCGGTACTTATAAAATTATTTGCTCTGTTCCCGGTCATCTCGATGCCGGTATGACGGGCGAATTAATTGTCAAATAAAAAAACCAATATCAAGGAGAAAACTCATGACCACAGTAACTTATTCCGTTCCCGCGATCCATTGCGGACATTGCACCCACACCATCGAAATGGAAGTCGGCGAATTGCAGGGCGTTCAATCCGTGAAGGCGGAGGAAGCCACCAAGAAAGTGACCATCACCTTCGAAGCCCCTGCCGATGAAGCGAAGATTAAGGCATTGCTTGCCGAGATCAATTACCCCGCTGAAGGTTTGCTTACTCTGTAGTTTACGTTTTACGTATCACGTATCGCGCATTACGGTTTACGTGATGCGCGATACGTTAGGAAGACCCATGACCGATACCAAGCAACTCACCCTTCCCATCACCGGCATGACCTGCGCCAACTGTGTTGCCACGGTGGAACGCAACTTGAAGAAGCTCGATGGCGTGGATAACGCTGTAGTGAACCTCTCCTCCGAACGCGCCACGGTGGATTTCGACGCCTCCAAACTTGGACTCGGCGATTTCATCGCCCGCGTCAACCGCGCCGGATACGGGGTCGCCACCGGTGAAGCGGATCTCATTATCAAGCGTTTGTCTGACGATAACGATGCCCGCCGCCTTGAGAAAGCCCTCGCCAAACTCGATGGCGTTCTCGAAGCGCAGGTGACATTTACGACCGAAAAGGCGCGCGTCAAGTATGTGCCGACCATTATTACGCAAGCGGAATTACGCCGAGCCGTTTCCGCCGCAGGGTTCGAGGCGATGGAACTGGGCGGCGCGGCAGAAGATGCCGAAGCGATGGCGCGCGAACATGAGATCAACGAACAGCGCCGTCTGCTCATCATTGGTTTGATATTTACAGTCCCGCTCTTCCTTCTTTCCATGAGCAAGGATTTCGGGCTGCTGCCCGATTTTGTTTACTCCAACACCACCATGGCAGGCATGCGTGACACCCTTCCGTGGTTTGGCTGGCTGATGCTGGCACTGGCGCTGCCGGTTCAGTTCTACGTTGGCTGGCAATATTATGTGGGTGCGTTCAAAGCCATTCGCAACAAGTCCGCAAACATGGACGTGCTCATCGCGATGGGTACATCCGCCGCGTTCTTTTATTCCCTGCCGATCACCTTTGGCTGGCTGATGGGACATGTCTATTATGAAACTGCCGCGGTCATCATCACACTCATCAAGTTGGGCAAGTTCCTCGAAGCCCGCGCCAAGGGACGTACCTCTGAAGCCATCAAAAAACTCATGGGTCTGCGTGCCAAGACCGCGCGTGTCATCCGTGATGGCGTGGAAACCGAAGTGCCCGTGGACGACGTCCGCGTTGGCGACGTGGTGATGGTCAAGCCGGGCGAGAAGGTACCGGTCGATGGGGTGGTGGTGGAAGGTCGCAGCACTCTCGACGAATCGATGTTGACGGGTGAGTCTCTTCCGGTTGAAAAGAAGCCTGGTGACCCTGTCATCGGCGCGACGCTCAATAAACTTGGCTTGCTCAAGTTCGAAGCCACCAAAGTTGGGAAAGAAACTGCCCTGGCGCAGATCATCAAGCTAGTGGAAGACGCGCAAGGCAGCAAGGCTCCCATCCAGAAAATGGCGGATCAAGTCTCAGCCGTATTTGTCCCCATCGTCATCGTCATCGCCTTGCTGACGTTTTTCGGTTGGTACTTCTTCGGTCCACAATTGCCGATCAACGCGGATGTGGACAATTTCACCCGCGCTCTTATTTATATGGTGGCTGTGCTGGTAATCGCCTGTCCATGCGCGATGGGACTCGCCACTCCGACCGCCATTATGGTCGGAACGGGCAAAGGCGCCGAAGCAGGGATTCTCTTTAGAAATAGCGAAGCGCTGGAACGCGCCGGGAAAGTTAGCGTGGTGGTGCTGGATAAAACCGGAACGATCACGAAAGGTCAGCCAGCGGTAACAGATATAGTCGTCAGCAACCAGTTATCAATAACCAGTGATGAGTTATTGCGCTTGGCTGCATCCGTTGAAAAAGGAAGTGAACATCCGCTTGGCGAAGCGATCTGGGCGGAAGCCACCACCCGCGGACTGACGTTGGTCGAACCGGCTGGGTTCAAGGCAGAGGCTGGACATGGCGTTCAAGCCGAGGTCGAAGGAAGAAGCGTAATGGTCGGGAACAAGAGAATGTTTGAGGCGAGAGGAATCTCCCTGGGCAATCTCGAATCCGAAGTGACGCGTCTTCAATCCGAGGCGAAGACGGCGATGCTGGTTGCAGTGGATAATGTTGCGGCGGGAATCATCGCTGTGGCGGATACCATCAAAGATAGTTCGAAAGATGCGATTGCTGACTTGCACAAGATGGGCTTGAAAGTGGCGATGATCACCGGTGATAACCAAAAGACTGCCGAAGCCATCGCCAAGCAGGTTGGTGTTGACACAGTTCTCGCGGAGGTGTTGCCAGAAGGCAAATCATTTGAAGTCAAGAAACTTCAATCGTCCACGGTCAATGGTCCATCGTCTGTGGTAGCTATGGTCGGTGACGGTGTCAACGATGCGCCCGCTCTCGCTCAAGCCGATGTTGGTTTGGCAATTGGTACCGGCACCGATGTCGCCATGGCTGCTGCGCCAGTGACTTTGATGAGCGGCGACCTGCGCGGTGTTTCGCGTGCGATCAGCCTTTCTCGCAAGACGGTTACGACCATCAAACAGAATTTGTTCTGGGCGTTCATTTACAACGTGATCCTTATCCCTGCCGCGATGCTCGGATACTTGAACCCCATGCTCGCCGCTGCCGCAATGGCATTTAGCAGTGTCTTTGTGGTGACAAATAGTTTGAGATTGCGAAGGGTGAAAATTTAGACGATGGACCGTAGACGGTCTACCGTCCTTGGTCAGATATCATGACAAGTCAAATCCCAGCATCCCAGGAGTACGAAAAAAAATCCGCCTGCGGCGGAGTCTTGAAAGACCCATCCGCTTACCCAAGCGCGATGTTCAATGGAGAGAGAGTCTACTTTTGTAACCAAGCCTGTTTGAAAGCATTTCTGAGTGCACCAGAAGCGTTCATGGCAGGTGAGGTGGAACATCCACTTGTGGATGAAACCTCCGAATCATAATTAGACCCATTGAAAAGGAAACCCTTAACATGAAAAAAATGTTCGTTCTTCTTCCCGCAGTCCTCCTCCTTACGTTGACTGCATGTGCCCCGAAAGCCGAGGAAATGCCCAAAGCGGAATTGCCCGCTGGCAAAGCCTGGGCAGATGGCAAAGAAATCTACTTCGTTCATACCGAAGCTTCGGATGAAGGCGTGGCACAGACTCTCACCGACATGATGGTTTCACCCGTGATCCATGTGCCATCTCTGGCAGATGTGCCCGCTGAATCTCTGGCGAACGTGTATGTCTTCACCAATGGCGTTGCCGGGGATGGACCTTTCGGCTTCCAGGCAGATGTCTTCGATAACCCGCCCGGAAGCGATGGATACACTCCGCTGCGCAGCCTCAACGTGGTGACGTGGACGGATGATTCCAAAGCCCGCGAATTGACCCATGTGGACGATGTCCTCGCCGCCGAAGCCGCCGGTGAAGTGACCATCGAACAGCCCGGTGTGGTCATCAATATGCCCTTCGTCGTGTGGGACGGTGGACAACGATAAAGATACGATCAGAGGTGCGAGGCAGCCGCCTCGCACCTCTAACATTTCTCACAGCTTGCTAATCATTTGATTTTATGATTTGAACTTATCGAGGTTGCATGAGCCAAAAACAGAACAAACCCTCCGTTGACCCGGTCATCATTGTGATGATCGGTGTTGTATTTCTTGCTGTTTCCATTGCCATGATCGTCTTTCAATCGAACGCGAATTCCGTAAACATCGCCGCGGACTCCGGCTTGCTCAGCCAATTGACGGTCGCGTTCATCACCGGTCTCACCACGGGCGGGCTGAGCTGTCTCGCCGTGCAAGGCGGACTGCTTGCCAGTTCGCTCGCATATCAGATCGAGCAGGATTATGCCGGGCAGGTCGGGCGGAAAAAAACGAAACAGACCGCCGTCCGTACCAATTCCGCGCTTCCCATTTCGCTTTTCCTCGTTTCCAAATTGGTTGCATATACATTGCTCGGCGCTTTATTGGGCTGGGTCGGTTCGTATCTGACCTTCAGCCCCATGACCCGTGCCATGCTTTTGCTCGCCATTGGCATCTTTATGGTGGGTAATGCACTGCGCATGTTCAACGTCCACCCGATTTTTCGTTACTTTTCCATCGAGCCGCCCAAGTTCATCACGCGTTATATCCGCAAAACTGCCAAAGGGACGGACACAGCAACGCCTTTATTTCTTGGCTTGCTCACCGTCTTCATCCCCTGTGGCGTGACTCAAGCCATGATGGCTACCGCCCTCGGCACAGGCAGCGCACTCATTGGCGCGGCGCTCATGTTCGCCTTCACGCTCGGCACCAGCCCAGTCTTCTTCATCGTCGCCTACCTCACCACTGAACTTGGTGCAAAGCTCGAAAAATTCTTCATGCGATTTGTTGCCGTAGTGGTTTTGGTTCTGGGAATTTACACCGTCGACAGCGGGCTCAACCTGATGGGATCCCCCTTCTCGCTTCAAAACATGACCCGTACCTGGTTCGCCCCACAAGCAGAAGTCGCCGCTCCAGCTGTCCCTGCCAAAGATGGCGAGATCGTCCTCAACGTGCAAAATAACGGATACTCTCCCGGCATTCTCCGCGCACCCGCAGGCAAAGACCTGACCTTGAATCTCGTCACCAACAATACCTACTCCTGCGCCCGCGACTTCGTCATCCCCGACCTGAACTTCTACCAACTCCTGCCCGATACCGGCACAGTTCAAGTGAGCATTCCCGCACAAGAAGCAGGCTCCACCCTGTTCTTCACCTGCTCGATGGGTATGTACACCGGGCAGATCGTGTTTGAAAATCAATAGATAAAATAAGACCTGACAGGTTTTTGGAAACCTGTCAGGTCTATTGCCGAGATAGAATGATCAAAAAAACTTTCAAAATCCCCGATATGAGCTGCACCAATTGCGCGATGAAGATCGAGTCGTTGGAAGACGACCTCGACGGCGTGAAAGAGATCAACGCCAGCTATCACAAGCTGGAGATGGCCATCGAATACGACGAATCAAAATTGACCGATGATGAGATCGTTGCGGCGGTGAAGAGGAAGGGATACACGGCAATCCCGGCATAAAGCAAGAGCGTGACAACAGACATGTGACAAGGATACCGGTGTTGCAGGACAGCCCGTGTCCTTGTTTACTTTTTGACCTGTTTACGTGTATACTGCCAGCCATGCCCAAGTATTACACCCCCAAAGAAGCCAATAATCTGCTGGAGATCGTGAGACCGATGGTGGAAGAGTTGATGAAGATCGGGGGGCGGATTCGTTCGCATCAGCCCGAGATCTGGTCGGTGGTGGAAAAATCTGCGGGGAACGGGGGTAATCCTGAATTGAGCAAAATATTGCCTGATTTCGACCGGCTCGATGCCATCCTGCACCGTCTTCAGGATATGGGAATCGAGGTCAAGGACCTTGCCAGCGGATTGATCGATTTCCCGGCGATGAAGGATGGTAGACTCATTTATCTGTGTTGGAAATACAACGAGGACAGTATCCAGTTCTGGCACGAGATCGAGGCGGGGTTTGCGGGTCGTCAGCCCATCGACTGGGAATGACTCCAACGCCAATCATTTATCAAAGAACCCCCGGAGAGCAGAGATGAACGTAACCAAGATTGGACGGTATGAGGTCGAATCTGAGCTGGCGACAGGCGGGATGGGCGTGATCATTCTTGCGAAAGACCCTTATATTCAAAGGCAGGTTGTGGTCAAAGTCCTGATGTACAGCCGAACATTGGACGAGGTGTATCGCGACTTTTTCCAGAACGAAGCGGAGATCATCGCCGCCTTGGAACATCCCTGCATCGTGCCCATTTATGATTTTGGCTGGCATGGGCAGCAGCCGTACATCGTCATGCGTTACATGTCTGGCGGGAGCCTGCAGGATAAGATCCAAAGGGGCGAACTGAAAATGACGGAGATGGCGCATATTCTCAAGCGCGTTTCCGATGCGCTGGATGCGGCACACGCAAAAGGGATCATCCACCGCGATATCAAGCCGTCCAACATCCTCTTCGATTCATCGGGCGAAGCCTTCCTATCCGATTTTGGGATCGCGACCTCCAAATCCTTCAAGGATGAAGAAGGCGAGTGGCTGGTGGGCACGCCTGCGTATATGAGTCCCGAACAAGTTCAGGGAAGGCAACTGACCGGCCGTTCGGATGTATATGCCCTGGGCGTGACTCTCTACCGTTTATTGACCGGGCAGTTGCCCTACTCTGGCAGTTCGACCACTGCATTGATCAACGCCCATGTCGAGCTTCCCATACCCGACATCCGCACGATCAAGGGGAATATTCCCGCCGTGTGGCAGGAGGTGGTGGCAAAGGCGATGGCGAAGGACCCCGGGGACCGTTACGCTACCGCGGGCGATTTTGCGCGCGATATAAACGAGGTTGTCTCGGGGAAATGGTTTTTGAGAAAGTTATGAAACTGGAGGAAAATGAAAAAAGGTATTTGGTACGGCGTCGCGGCATACGCGATGTGGGGGTTCTTTCCGATTTACTGGAAGTTGCTGCATGAGGTTCCCGCCATCCAATTGCTTGGGCATCGCATTGCCTGGTCGTTCCTTCTCTTGATGGCGTTCATTTTCGTCACTCGTCAATGGCGTGAATTCCGTTCTGTGGCGTTCAACCGCAAGACGCTTGGTATTTATGCGATTGCGGGCGTTCTGCTTTCATTGAACTGGTTGATCTATGTCTGGGGTGTGAACGCTGGCTTCATCGTAGAGACCAGCCTTGGCTATTTCATCAATCCATTATTAAGCGTTTTATTCGGCGTCATCTTCCTGCGCGAGAAATTGCGCCCGATGCAATGGCTTCCCGTCATCATCGCCGCGGTCGGCGTGGGTTACCTTGCGTTCACATACGGACAGCTGCCGTGGATCGCATTATCATTGGCGGTCACTTTTGGCTTGTACGGTTTGGTCAAAAAACTTTCGCCGCTCGGTTCGGTCTTCGGGCTGACGCTCGAGACGGGCATTGTCTTTCCCATCGCCCTGATCTATCTCATCGCCGCGCAGGCAGGCGGCTCAGGCGAATTCCTGCATGACGGCCTCACCGTGGACCTGCTGCTCGTTGGCGCGGGTGTGGTCACTACCATTCCATTGCTCATGTTCGCTTCTGCTGCCAAGGAGATACCCCTCAATATGATCGGCGTGCTGCAATACTTTGCGCCAACCATTCAATTCCTCATCGGCGTTTTTATATACAAAGAACCGTTCGATACCGCCCGCCTGACCGGCTTTGGCATCGTCTGGATCGCGCTCATCATCTTCTGGGTCGAAAATCTCGCCGCGCATCGCAACCCGGTCGAACCGGTTCCTGAATTGGGAGAGTAAATGAAACTGCTTTTTATCGGTGGCACGGGTCTAATCAGTTCGGCATGTTCCGACCTTGCCGTAAAGCGCGGTCACGAGCTCTTCCTTTTGAATCGCTCCGCCTCGGGGAAATATCCTGCGCCGAAAGGTTCGACGACCCTGCAAGCTGATGTCCACGCCGATTCAGCGCATCTTTCCGCCCTGTTGGCTGGTCAGCGGTTCGATGCGGTCGTTGACTTCATTGCTTTTACTCCCGAAGACATCAAGCGGGACCTAGCGCTTTTCCGCGACAGGACCGGCCAGTTTGTGTTCATTTCCTCCGCCAGCGCGTATCAAAAACCGGTGCAGAATTATCTCATCACGGAAGAGACGCCGCTGGAGAATCCCTTTTGGGAGTATTCAAGAAACAAGATCGACTGCGAGACCTTGCTGATGGACGAATACCGCAATAACGGATTCCCGATCACCATCGTCCGCCCGTCGCACACATACGGACGGACGCAAATCCCTTTCATCTACGGCAGTTGGGCTCATCCATGGACGTTGATCTCACGAATTAAGGAAGGCAAGCCGGTCATCGTACCCGGAGACGGGACCTCGCTTTGGGTTTTGACCTGGAGCGAAGATTTCGCCAAAGGCTTTCTAGGCCTGCTTGGGAACGGGAACGCCATCGGCGAAGCCTTTCAGATCACATCGGATGAAGTCCTCAGCTGGAATCAGATCTACCTCGAAGCGTATCAAGCCCTGGGCGCGGAGCCGAGGCTGGTCCACATCCCTTCGGATTTCATCGTCCACCACGATGAATCGTCCCTGGGAACGCTCATCGGCGATAAATCAAACAGCGTGGTCTTCGATAACAGTAAGATAAAACGCTTCGTGCCGGACTATAATTGTGAGGTGAAATGGAGCGAAGGCCTGCGACGGGCTTTGGCATGGTTCGAAACGCACCCCGAATTTCAGACCATTGACCGGGAGGCTATCGATAAGTGGGACATGATCCTCGCCAGGTACGGGCGGGCATTCGCTTAAATCGAATTGAAATGTGAGGCGTCTATGTCGAATATAAAAAAAGGCGTGATCGGAATTTTGACGGGGGGCGGGGATGTGCCCGGATTGAATCCCGCCATTCGCGCAGTGACCATCCGTGCTTTGCGCGAGGGGTGGCAGGTGATCGGGTTTCGGCGGGGCTGGGGCGGCCTGGTGGATACCGTCCGCGATAAAAATGCGGACAACAGTAAGAATTTCCAATATCTTACCGAGGAGATCGTTAATCGTGCCGGGCGCACTGGCGGGACGTTTTTACACACCTCTCGCACGAATCCGAGTTCGATGAGAAGGTCGAACGTCCCATCCCATCTGGCGGATAAATTCTCCGCGGAGAAAAATGACCTTACGCCGGAGGTTCTCAAGAACCTCGAATTCCTCGGCGTGGATTATTTGATCCCCATCGGAGGCGACGATACATTGAGTTACGGCGTGCGGATGTACAAGGAAGGCGTCAAGGTCATCGCCATTCCCAAGACGATGGATAACGACGTCCCCGGCACGGATTATTGCATCGGTTTCAGCACCTGCGTCACCCGCACCATCGCGCTGACCAACAGCCTGCGCACCATCGCCGGGTCGCATGAGCGCATTCTTGTCCTCGAAGTGTTCGGGCGTTACGCTGGTTTCACCGCGATGCTCCCGACCATGGCGGGCGCGGCGAACCGCTGTGTGATTCCCGAATATAAGTTCAAGATCGAGCATCTGACCGAACTGTTAATCAAAGACCGTCAGATGAACCCGAGCAATTATTCGGTGCTCCTGATCTCGGAAGGCGCAATGTATGAAGGCGGGGAGATGGTCTTCAAGGACCTTTCGACCGACGCCTTCGGCCACGCAAAATTGGGAGGCATCGGCGATCTTGTCTCAGCCGAGATAAAGGAGTTATCGGCGCAATTCAACAAGGGCAAACCCGTGGACGTGGTCAATCAGAAACTGGGTTACATGGTGCGCGGCGGCGACCCGGATGCCATCGACTCGATTGTCCCGATGGCGTTCGGCAACCTTGCGCTCGACCTGATCCTGAAGGGCATTCACGGCCGGTTGGTGGTTTTGAAAAACGGTCGATATGACAATGTGCCTCTGGATGTGGTCACTGCGACAAAGAAGGTCGTCAACGTTGCCCAATTCTACGATACCGAGCGTTATCGTCCGCGCTACGAGAACTTCGAGATGAAACCGCTCTTCATCATGACCAGCGAATTGTAAAAGCCGCCTTTGAATTCAAAGGTTAATCTGAGTTTGTTCACGAAATTGAGTGACAATCGTCGGTGAGGAAAGGAGACCAACTTGGTTATAATTGCGAAAAATTCAAGGAGCGAAAAATGAATTTTACTATGTGGAAGAAGGCCTTGCAGGTCATTCCCTCTGTCTCGAAGGATGAATGGGACGCCCTCGATGTCATTTCCAGGTGGCTGATCTCCACCCGGGCTGCGGTTCTTATTATGACTTTCATTTCCGCCGCGCTGGCAGGCTTGTTCGCCTGGCGGGACGGATCCTTCGACTTTCTGCCGTGGCTTGCCCTGGTTTTCGGCCTCATCATGGCTCATGCCAGCAATAACATCTTCAACGATTACACCGATTTCGTCCGCGGCGTGGACAAGGACAATTACTATCGCAACATCTACGGAGCCCAGCCCATTGCCAGCGGATTGATGACACCGCGCCAGCACCTCACTTACTTCGCGGTGACGGGCGGTCTGGCCTTCCTGGCGGGTCTGTATTTGATCTTTGTCAATTCGAACGACCCTGTGGTGTGGGTCTTGCTCGGTCTCGGCGCATTTTTCGTCCTCTTCTATACCTGGCCCCTCAAGTACATTGCTCTTGGCGAAGTGGCCGTGCTTTTGGTCTGGGGTCCGTTGATGATCGGCGGCGGATATTACGTCCTTGCCCACCGCTGGGATTGGAACGTGGTGCTCGCCTGTCTCCCCTATGCCCTTGGCGTGACAACCGTCATCTTTGGGAAACACATCGACAAACTCGAAAAAGATAAAGAGAAGAATATCCACACCCTGCCGGTGGTGATCGGTGAAAAAGCCTCTCGTTACACGGTATTGGCGATGATGGTCGTTCCATATTTCCTGACGGCTTATTTGATCGCGATCAAGTTCTTCACCCCGGTCATGGCGATCGTCTTGTTGGCGATCCCGACATTCCTGCGCATGTACCCGGTCTTTCTGAAACCAAAACCGGAGACCAAACCCGAAGGTCCCGAAGGCAGGGGCTGGCCCCTGTATTTTGTGGGTTTTGGTTTTTATAACAACCGCGCCTTCGGAATGTATTTTATGCTCGGCTTGATCCTGGATATTGTGCTTCGCATCCTGCCTGCCACGCAGAATTTCTGGCGGTAGAAACCGCTCGATTGTCAGAATCCAGACTCCCGTCGCTTGAAATGGCGGGAGTTTTGTTTTCTTTAATCGGGATATATGTCACATTCAGTTTTATGAATATAAATCTATAATGTATTCAGGCTTTTGAATATGAAGAAACGCCACATTCTCGAATTTTCCGAAAAAATCGCCGCGCCGTTGTCCGTCATCGCCTCACCTCAGCGCATTGCCATTCTGCTTTCCATCGGCAGGGGAGAGGCTTGCGTCTGTCATCTCGAGGCGGCACTTGGCTGGCGGCAGGCGTACATCTCACAGCATTTGATGGCATTGCGCAAAGCGGATATTTTGCAGGACCGCCGCGAGGGGCGTTATGTTTATTATCGATTAAAGAACGCCTCTCTTCTCGACCTCATCACTGCTTCTGCCTCTCAAAGTGGACTCTCAGCCGTAGCAGTTTCTGTGCTCATCAACACTCAGGTCTATCCATCGTGTGAATGTCCGCATTGTGCGCCTGCGGTTACCCCCCTCGACGGATTACGTGTGAAAACCACTTCATGAAGAATCGAAACTCATATGAATACCCTGTCGTTTCTCTCGAATTTACTTTTCAGCGGCTTGGGCAACCTTGCCGCGTACCTTGCTGCGCACGTTCTTTTGTGTTTGCTTCCCGCTTTTTATATCGCAGGTGCGATGACGGCGCTGATACCAAAAGAGACGGTCACGCGATTTCTTGGGAGCAGTACGCCGAAGTACATTTCCTATCCTGCGGCCGCACTGGCTGGTTCGGTTCTTGCAGTATGCTCATGCACCATCGTGCCGTTGTTTGCAGGCATTTACAAAAAAGGGGCTGGGATTGGTCCAGCCATAACCTTTCTGTTCTTTGCCCCTGCCGCCAACATCCTTGCCTTGATTTATACGGGCGGCATCATCGGCGTGGACCTGGCATTTGCGCGCTTCTTTCTCTCCCTGGCATTTGGCATTGGCATCGGCATTATCATGGCGCTTATCTTCCATCACGAGGATGTAGAGCATGATAAAGCCACAGATGCCATGTTTGCTGCGCAGGGGAAAATGCGCCGCGTTGCTTTGGTCTTCCTGCTTGTGCTGGTTTCTCTTTTGCTTTCAGGCACGTTCAAAGTCGGATTATTGACCAATACCTATGCCATAATTTCCGTCCCGATCCCCGGCATGGACGGGGTTCAGGAATTTCTCTACAACCTCATCCCATATGACTCGGCAAAAGGCGAGGAAGGCGTTACCGCACAAGGCGCGATTTTGATCGGCTTGCTTGTTTTTATCGGTGTTACTTCCTGGAAGGGTATGGAGTATATCTTCGACGGCTTCAATAAGTGGACGTGGATTTCCCTCAGCCTCGTTGCACTGACCTTGCTTGTTGCTGCAGTTGGAATGTCACCACATGCGGGCGGGCTGGATGTTCTTATCAATGGAAAGTTTTTCGGCGTGTTGACCGCGCTCGGAATTTCCGGCTGGATTATCAAAACCCACCTCACCGAAGACGAAACCCGTGATTTTCTTTGGGAATCTTGGAAGTTTGTAAAACAGATATTCCCACTGTTGATTATCGGTGTGTTTGTGGTGGGTGTCATCCGGGAATTGATCCGACCTGAGTGGATCGAATCCCTGGCCGGGCAGAACACCCTGATTGGCAATCTGGCGGGTGTGGTCTTCGGTGTCTTCATGTACTTTCCCACACTGGTGGAAGTCCCCATTGCCCAGATGTTCCTTGGTCTCGGCATGCACCGTGGACCGTTGCTTGCCTATCTCATGGCGGACCCTGAACTCAGTTTGCAGAGCATCCTGATCATTTCCACCATTATCGGACGGGTCAAATCCTGGACCTATGTCGCCTGGGTCGCGTTGTTTAGCACGCTCGCCGGTCTCATCTATGGAGCGTGGGTGGATGGCACAAGCATCGGGTTTGTTGCGCTCTATCTGGTCATTTTCCTTACTCTGCTATCTGGGTTGTTGTGGTTCGTTAATCGCCGCAATGTCCAGAAATTGGCGCCAGTTCACTAATTCGATTTCAAAAGGAGTTTATTATGCTTACTATCAAAGTTCTTGGTTCCGGCTGTGCAAATTGCAAACGTCTGGAACAGATCGCGCGCAGGGTCATTGCCGATATGAACCTCGAAGCCGAGGTGATCAAAGTGACCGATTACAACGACATCACTACCTACAACATCCTTTCCACACCGGGGCTGGTCATCAATGAAAAAGTCGTTTCGTATGGACGCATCCCTTCGCCCGCGGAGGTGACCACCTGGGTTACCGATGCTTTAGAGACAACGAATCCTTAACCGGATGATAACAATCTTAACTCTTTATCGTGGTAAAAGAACAGACACCATGAACAAGGAGAGCGATGTATGAAAAAAGTTCTATTCCTCTGCACCGGGAATTCCTGCCGCTCGCAAATGGCGGAAGCCATTGTCAATGCGCGGATGGACGGGGAGTGGCAGGCTGTCAGCGCGGGGACGAAGCCTGCGGGCTTGGTCCACCCGAAGGCTTTGGCGGCGCTGGCTGAGATCGGGATTCAACATGAGGGCCGCTCAAAACCTGCTGATGAGTTCAAAGGAGAAGACTTTGACCTTGTCGTAACTGTGTGCGATTCGGCGGCGGAGGAATGTCCCGTCTGGCTGGGGAAAGGGAGGAAAGTTCATCATAGTTTCCCCGACCCGGCATTGACCGACGACATGAACGACTTTCGAGCCGTGCGGGATGAAATTGAAATTGTGATCCTGAAATTGCTCAAGGAGGCAGAATGACAGAGGAAAATCGCAAGAGGCTTTCTTTTCTCGACCGGTATTTGACGTTGTGGATCTTCCTCGCCATGGCGGTTGGGGTGGGGATGGGATTTCTTTTTCCAGGTGCTATCGCGAGTTTCAATGAGGCAGTATCGGTTGGCACGACAAATATCCCGATCGCCGTTGGCTTGATTTTGATGATGTATCCTCCGCTGGCGAAGGTACATTATGATGAACTGGGGGATGTCTTCCGCAATTGGAAGGTGCTATCTCTTTCGCTCGTGCAGAACTGGGTCATCGGTCCCATACTGATGTTCGTGCTGGCCATCCTCTTCCTGCGTGGTTACCCGGAGTATATGACCGGCTTGATCCTGATCGGGCTGGCGCGCTGTATTGCGATGGTCATCGTGTGGAACGAACTTGCCAGAGGCGACAATGAATACGCGGCGGGGCTGGTCGCTTTCAACAGCATCTTCCAAGTTTTGTTTTATAGCGTGTACGCCTATGCTTTCATCACCGTCCTGCCGACCTGGTTCGGCATGACCGGCAATATCGTGGATATCACCATCAGCGAGATCGCGAAGAGCGTATTTATCTATCTGGGCATTCCATTTTTGGCTGGTTTCTTCACTCGCCTGATCCTCGTCCGCGTGAAGGGCAAGGATTGGTATCACAAAGTCTTTGTTCCGAAGATCAGCCCAATGACCTTGATCGCCCTGCTCTTTACCATCGTGGTCATGTTCTCTCTCAAGGGAGATGTCATTGTTCAATTGCCTTTGGATGTAGTCCGCATTGCCATTCCGCTGCTGGTCTATTTCGTGGTCATGTTCCTTGTCTCGTTCCTCATGGGGCATGCCATCGGTGCGGACTATTCCAAGACCACCACGCTCTCCTTTACGGCAGCCAGCAACAACTTTGAACTGGCGATTGCAGTTGCAGTGGCGGTTTTTGGTATCAATTCCGGGGCGGCGTTTGCGGCAGTCATCGGTCCATTGATCGAAGTGCCGGTGATGATCGGATTGGTCAATGTGGCGATCTCCTTCCAGAAGAAATACTTTGCAGGCGATATCCGCCATGCGCCTGCGGGCTAAACCGTCGGCGTAGAAAAAATACCGGTCAGTATCAAGCCTCCCATTGGAACGAAACGGGAGGCTTTTCCGTCATGTGGGGCGGTACTAACATTCTATTGTGAGAATATTTACAAATAGGACTAATTTGGTTATAATTATGGTGATAAATTTCACAATAAGGATTGTGAACCAGACTTCCAATTTAGAGGAAACCATGAACGCCAAACAAAAACCCCATGTCGTCGTCATCGGTGCCGGGTTTGCCGGGCTCGAAGCCGCCCGCGGACTTGCCAAAGCGCCTGTGCGTGTCACCCTTATCGATAAGAACAATCATCACCTCTTCCAGCCTTTGCTCTATCAGGTTGCCATTGCGGGCTTGCTGCCGTCGCAGATCGCCCAGCCGGTCCGAACCATCTTTCGCGGGCAGAAAAACCTGGCTTTCCAAATGGGCGATGTGACCGAGATCAACCTCGAGCAGAAATTCGTCAAACTGAACGGATCGGTCATCGGCTATGACTATATTGTCATCGCGGCGGGCGCGCGCACGAACTTCTTTGGATTCGACACACTCGAGAAACATGGATTGCAGTTGAAAGACATCGAGACGGCCGTGCGAACCCGCAATCACCTGCTATCCATGTTCGAACAAGCCAGTTTTGAAGGCGATGTTGAAAAGCGCAAAGCCATGCTGACCTTCGTCATCGTCGGCGGGGGACCGACCGGAGTGGAGACCGCAGGCGCGCTGGCAGAACTGATCACGCATGTGATGCGGAAGGATTATCCCCGGCTCGACCTAAAGGAGGCGCGGGTCATCCTGCTCGAAGCGGCGGCAAGTCTCATTGCATCATATCCCGATGAGCTGCGTCTGGCCGCTCTGAGACTTTTGAAATCCAAGAACGTGGACGTCCGTTTGAACACAAAGATGGTCGATTTCAACGGGCAGCGCGCCATCCTCGGGGACGGTTCTGTGATAGAAACACAAACATTGATCTGGACGGCTGGGGCGAAAACCGCGGAGATCGTCGACTCGCTGCCTGCGGAGAGGGGAAATATGGGACGAATCCGCGTCAACCCTTCTTTGAACCTGCCCCGGTTTCCTGAAGCTTTTGTCATCGGGGATGCCGCTTTCGTGACAGACGAGCACGATCAACCCCTGCCGATGCTTTCGACGGTCGCGATCCAACAGGGACAAGCCGCCGCGAATAATATTCGATTGATGGTCGAAGGGAAGCCGCCGGCGGCGTTTCGTTACAAAGATCCCGGCCTGCTCGCCACGGTCGGGCGCAATGCCGCCGTAGCCAGGATCTTCGGCATCTCTTTCAGCGGATTCATTGCCTGGGTGATCTGGGTCTTCCTGCACATCTACCGCATCATCGGCTTCCGCAACCGTTTGATCGTGATGTTCAACTGGGCGTGGGATTATTTCTTCTACGACAACCAGGTGAGGTTGATCACGAGGGAGTGAACCGCCGTATTACGAATAACCGAAGGCGTAAATTACAAAATCCCGAATTGAGTTGCGGTCAGCAGGACGCAAACTCCCATCGAGTTGACGATAAAGTGCAGGAACATGCCGGGCAGGACCGACTCGGTGCGCTGGTACATGTAGGCGAAGAGCGCGCCTAATAGGAAGGTGGGGATCAAAGTGGCGATCTGCCCGTGAAAGAGGGCAAAGATGGTGGAACTGAACATCAGGGCGTTGATCCAGCCGTACTTCTGGCGCAGTCCTTTGAATAGAAAACCCCGGAAGAAAAGTTCCTCGGTGAACGGTGCGACGATGGCGGTGACAAACGCAAACAGGAAGGGCGAGTCGATCTCGCCAAGCATTTCGGTGATGACGTCTGCCTGGGTGACGACTCCCAACGCCATCATGACAAGGTTGTTGAGGATGACGATAAAATACACGACAACAAGCAGTCCGCATCCCAGGGCAAGGGCATTGCGTTCGAAACCCCGCAGACCCAGGTCGACCCATGAAACTTTTCGAAAGAAAAGGATGATGGCAATGGGAATGAGCAGGATGAACTCGAAAGTGGCAACGACGAGTATGCCGAGGCTTTGAGATTCTCCCAGGCGGGATACGGCAAGAAAATATGCCGCCACCAGCAGGATGAGGATTCCCAGCCCGAGCCAGGAATCGTTTGCGGTCCACGCGGCAGGCTTGGGCGCGGAGGGAGGCGTTCCCTCCGATTGTGGGGGCGGCGTTTCGATCGGGTTGTTATCCGGCAGTTGTTGATCCATGCGATTTTTCCAATTCTCGGTAAAGGAACCATTGACCTTTGCGATCGTCCACATTTTTCATGGCGCGGTCGTAATAAATATCGAAGACCCGTCCGGCCTCCACTTGCACACGGAAGTAATACCGGCCGACATTTAAAGAGCCGCGAGTTGCGGCTGTCGCTGCGTGTGCGGGACGCATATTCCTGCCCATTTTGCCGCGCCGGGTGAAATCCGTCCATTCGGATAGTACGGCAACGATGCGATAAACCCTTCCGTTCCAGGAAAATTCGTCGGGACAGTGAGGCGCCTTTTCTCGGATGGGCCGCACATCGAAGCGGACTTCGATGGGGTTGTCAAAGAAATGGGCGGGTGTGTAATCAGTCATTCGTTCATCCGCGAAGGGCGATCCTTGCCACTTGAGGATTCGCAATGCGGAAGTAATCTTCCATGTTCATGAAGATGGATCGCTCCAGGCTGCCCGCATTGAAGACGACTTCGTCGTTCTCTTTGATGAGCGGGTCTGCGATCAGGATGAGCGCTTCATTGAAGGAAAACGGCGGGATCGAACCGATCTGGCAGCCCGTCAGCGCTTCGGCTTTTTCGCGCGCAGCCATGGCGACGCTGTCGGCGTTGAAATGGGCTTTGATGCCGTTGAAGTCCACGCGGCAATCTCCGGGGACGTTGGCAAGGGCGTACAGATTTTCCTTCCTGTTCATGCGCACCTGGACGACCATGGATTTGATGGCTTGTTCGAGCCGATTGCCGCGAATCTTCGTGATGAATTCCGTGCGACCCTCCGCTTCGTGGTCGATGACCCGATATGCGGCGTGATTTGCATCGAGCAGGGTCTTGAGCCTTTCGTGGATGGGCGTGGTCATGGGGGAATTATAATGGGGGCGAGATGACAGGCAACTGAAGCAAGCTGGGAAGGGGTAAATGATATGTGAACAGTTGTCAGTGAACAGTGAGGCAGGATGATCAAACTTTACCGGGAAGAGACAAGCGCTGAGGCGGATGCGATAGAGGCGGAGTTCAGGGAGTTGATTTTGGGCTATGACCGCGTGATCCTCGGGCCGTTGAAGGCAGAAGAGATGTTCGGGGGCCGTGCCATGCCTGTCATTACCAATAACGAGCGCGTGGTGAGTGGAGACGAGATCGGCCCGTATATCAGGGAATTGGAGGCGTTGATGAAAAGCTGGCAATTATTTCAGGGCGATTCCTGTTATGTGGATGATGACGGAGAAAGTTGTTGAAAAGGGTTGGTCAGGGCTCCGCGATTTTTAGAAATACATCCGCCACCTGCGGGTCAAAGTGTTTGCCGGTTTGGTCCTTGATATAGCGAAGGACTTTTTCCACATTCCAGCTTTTTCGGTAGGGACGGTCGTTTCGCAGGGCATCCCAAACATCTGCCACAGCAAAGATGCGCGCAGAGAGGGGAATCTCCTCCCCCTTTAATCCACGAGGGTATCCTGACCCGTCCCATTTTTCATGGTGACAGTAGGGGATCTCGAGCGCCTGGTGCAAGAACGAGATCGAACGCAGCATTTCATGGGCAAACTCGGGATGCTTGCGCATGACGGTCCATTCCTCTTCGTCCAAGTCGCCCTTTTTGAGGAGGATGCTGTCGGGGATTGCCATTTTACCCATGTCGTGCAGGAGCGCCCCGCGGCGCATGTGCATGAGTTCCGTATCGGTCAGCCCCATGGACTGCGCGATGGCGAGCGCCATCTGGGTGACGCGCTGTGTGTGACCTTCCGTTTCTTTGTCGCGGAAATCCATGGCGCGCGACCAGCCTTCCAATGTTTCCTCGTAGGCTTGAGCCAGGTCCGAAATATTACGGAAGAAGATCGCCGCCAGGTTCCCTCCAAGCGGGACGGCATGTAATTCGAATATCCCGTTCACGTTTTCATCCGAATACTGGAATTGATCGATATTGAACTTTGTACCCGAGAGGATCACTTCACGCATCTGGACGGGGATTTCGGTGCGGCGAAGCGCGGGAAATGTCTCTTCGATATTGATGCCCAATAAAGTCTCTCTATCCATGCCCAAAACCTGGGTGGCGGTATCGTTCGAGTTGGTGAGCCTGATCCTTCCATTTTCCAGTTTATAGATCAGCGCGCCAAAAGGGGCGGCGTTGATGATGTTGTTCAGGCTCTCCTCGCTGGCAAGCAGCACTTCTTCCATCTTTTTTCTTTCGGTGATGTCGGTCCAGCTGCCGACCGCCTCGAGCGGAGTCCCATCCTTGTCGCGAATGAGCCGCATTTCGTCATAGACCCAGATGACCGAGCCGTCTTTGCGCAGGAAACGGTACACGCGAATAAGAGTATCCTTTTCATAAAGTTCGTTCGAGCGCGCAGACGCAGCTTCAAGGTCGTCGGGATGGACGGTGGTCTCCCACCATGTACTGCTGAGCGACTCTTCCACGGTGTAGCCGAGGATGCGGGAGATGTTTTCGCTTTTCCACTTCGGGACCCAGGTGCGGTTTTTCACGCACAAGGCATAGGTGATGGTCGGGCTTTTTGTCAGGTAGTGTTGCAGCTGATCCGTGAGGTTCTGGATCGCCATTGAGCTGAGTTCCCTCTCTGTGACGTCGCGCATTGCCCCTTGAAAACCGGTGACATGTCCCGTTTCATCGAGAAGGGGGACCACCTGGTCCTCGATCCAATGGTATTCACCGGTCTTGAAATTGAGGAGGCGATAAAGGCGCAGTTTTTTCTGTTTTGACTTTAGGATCTCCTGGGTGACGCTCATGGTATTGGCAAGGTCTTCGGGGTGTATGGCTTTGATCCATAGGTTGGGATCGTCCATGAACCTTTCCGGGGGATGCCCCATGAACTGCTCGACTTGAGGACTGGCATACACCACGTTCCACGCCTTGAGTTTGTTTGCAAATCTGATCTGATAAAAGACGTCGGAGGCATTCTCCACCAAGAGGCGGTATTTTTCCTCGCTGTCACGCAGCGCGTTCTCCATTTCCACATGACGCCGGATATCGTGAATAACCGCCATGACGCAGGTTCGTTTATCGACCACCAGGGGGCTCAAGCTGATATCCACCGGCAGGACCGAACCATCCTTGTGCAACGCCGGCAATTTTCGCATCTCACTCATCGTCCGTGTTTTGGGTTTGGCAAGGAATGCCTTGAAATGCCCCCGATGCCGGTCACGGAATTGGATTGGAATCAAAATCTCCAGCGGTTTTCCCAGGAGGTCGTGTAAGGCATAACCCAAAAGTTCCCGCACCCTGGCATTGGCTTCCAGGATGCGCGCCTGTTCATCCACGACGATCACCGCGTCGGGGATCGTTTCGATGATCTGTTTTAGGAATTGCTCGGAGGATTCCAAACCTATTCTGCTTTCTTTTGTCGAAAAATGGCGAATTTATGCGTCATCATTAAATGATGCCACAATCAAGATGCTTCGTCTTGATTTAATTATACAGCCGGAGCAGCATGGATTTGTGATAATACGATTGCGGAAGCTCTTAAATTTCAAGCCAATGTGTGACCAATACCAGCCGTTTTGGGACCGGTTCTATCACTTCAATGCATACACCGCGTAACCGCGCGCGGGTGCAAAGAATTGACCGCGTCCGTCGGCGGTGGTGGCCTGGTCGGCCGGGCGGGAACGGTCGCTTTTGCCCCACCAGGCAGCAGGGAAGAAAGAGGCGTTCGTCCATTTGGTATCCACCCAGGCGCCGCGCCAGTCGTCGCCGCGGTTGTTGAGGACGTAGATCAATCCGCGTTGATCGCCGAATCCGCCGCGCTGCATGATGTAGAGATCGTCGGAAAGATAGAGAATGGAAGTCTCGCCGCCTGCGTATCTTTCGTGCGCGGTGACGAGCGCGTCGATGCCGTTGGGCGTATCGCGCAGGGCGAGGTTGTAGTTGAAATAGTCCTTCCAGAATACGCAGGGATAACCTTCGTGCGTAAGGATATATGAATAGGCAAGCAGTTTATCGTTGGTGATGGGGCGACCTTCATCGCGCAGGTCGTGATTTTCCACAAATGTGACCGTGGTGTAAGGCTGCGCTTTTAGAATGGTATCGCCATGCACGAGACTCTTCAAACTAAAGCCGTACGTATCGCACAAACCTTTGAGCAGTTCGCGCAATGGAAAATCGAAGGCGTCGACCGGGTTGTAATTGGCTTCGTTCGCCTCATTGACCCAATGCAGGGTGTTCGTGGCGTTGTCCCAATACTCCGCCACGCCGTACGGTTTGTGATATGCGCCGTTTTTCATGTAGCGGTATTCCTGAATGGCGGTGATGGTATTTGCTGCAAAGCCTTTGACGAAATCGTAACGAAAACCGTCGAAGCCGACCTCTTCGATCAGCCAGCGCGCGAGTTTGAGCAGTTCGCCGTAGACGTAGGGATTGCGATGCGAGAGGTCGGGCATGTCGCCAAAGGTCATCTCGTCCCAAGACTCATACATGCTGGGGTGGAACGATTCCCAATTACGGATGAACCGTCCACTCTTGGGGTTGAAGACCGTCCAGCGCGTTTGCCCGGTGATGGGATTCACTTCCTGCGCATCCGCCCCGGAGTTGTGGTTGAGGACCATGTCCGCGATCAGACTCAGCCCGTGCTTGTGCGCGCTTTCAATGAGTTGATCCAACTCCTTGCGCGTGCCGAACCAGGTAGGGATGCCTCCCCTCTGGTCGAACTCGCCGAGGTCGTAATAGTCGTATGGGTCGTAGCCCATCGAAGGTCCGAACAGATTCGCCGCCTTGTGGACCGGCGGAAGCCAAAGCGAAGTGAATCCGACCTTTGCCAGACCCGGTATCTCGCGGGTGATGTAGTTCCACCATTGAAATTCCTTTTTATCTTCTCTGGGACAGTCCCAGTAGAAGGTTTGCATCATGACGCCCATGTTGTTGGTCTCCTTGAGGGTTAATGGAGGTATTGTAATGGTGAACGGTTAATGGAAGATGGGTAATCGGTAGGGGGATGAGGTGTTGGGGGCAGGTTACAGGTTGAAGGTTACAGGTTGCAGGTATCAGGTTGGGGTGTTTTGGTGACACTGTGGACACCCTGTGGAGATACGTGCCAAGGTTCAGGGGCGGACAAGGTCAAACTTCGGGATGTATTTTTTGAACCGTCAAGTGTCGCCATGGCACCATGCGACACCCGCCAAGAGCGCCAAGTCTTTATTCTTTCTTTGCGATCTTTGCGCTCCTGGCGGTAAATTTTACAGCCTGTCCGCCTTCAAACGTGTCGGAGAGAGGGGAATTTTCAAGGAGGGATGGGCGAAGGATGATCGAAGGATGACCGAAGGAGCATCGAAGGATGGATGGGGGCGAAAATGAGGGGGGATAGAGGACGGATATAGAATGGATGAAGGATGGATATAGGATGACTGGGCGGTGAGAAAGGGAGATTCTTTCGGATAGCCAAAGGATAAAAAAAATATTATCATGTCGAAAATAGTACTAAATTCCCTCCTAATACCTGAACTTTTTTGTGTTTATTTGCTACTAAGTAATTGAACCGCTGAATATTCAATATAGCGGTCAGAACCTTCACAATTAAATAATCCAGCCTACATACCTTCGTGATTAGGATGTAATTGCATTTTGAGGCGGAAAGGAGAAGAAATTCGCTTGATTGTCTTGAATGCAAATGCATCTTTTTCAAAAAAATCAATAAGGAGATGTAAATGACGATTTACAAAAAAAGGCTAAAAACCCATGATGAAGTATTAGCGGTTCGCTGTTTCGGGCGGGATAAGGAATAAAATCCAATGAAGCAGCGACCCACTAACTATCATAAGAAGTCTTGTAGCTTTTTGTTTAATCAGATTTTCTCATTTAGTTCAGTGGGTCGAAAGTTCCGTTGTAAAACGGATCTTAAGATCACTTACCGAGTGGAGAAGCCTAAGAATTCCAGCGGCAGACGCTGCACGAGAGCGCCCGAAGGAAAACCCAACATCTTCTCCGCATTTCTATATTTGATGATCATTTCCCTGATCTTGTTTTGGCTCTTAGGGAAGTTTCAAGCATGGGTTCTTGTAATGCCCTATGTTATCCAGATCGGGATGAGCCTTTCAGACGGTCATATCCTTTTGATCGCCGATAAAGCGCTGGATATAATGCTGAAACCTTTTAGCCAAAAGTAGTAGGCACATGCGCCCTGTCAATGAAAGTTGACAGGGTTTTTTGTTACAATTACCCCATTACGGGAGATTACTTAACCTTATGCCCATCCTTCACTGGCTCAATGACGAAGAAGCCCGCAAGACATCGACACATGTTCCTTACCGCCTGCTTGAAGCGGACTCTACTCTTTCGCATGGAGAGCCGACTTCGGAAAACATGCTCATTCAAGGGGACAATCTCGAAGCCTTGAAGGCGCTCCTGCCGTATTATGCCGGACAGGTGAAGTGCATTTACATTGACCCGCCTTACAACACCCGCAGCGCCTTTGAACATTATGACGATAATTTGGAAAATTCGCTCTGGTTGAGCACCATGTACCCGCGCCTGGAAATGTTGCGCGATTTACTGGCAGACGATGGCTCGATTTGGGTTTCGATTGATGATAATGAAAGCCATTATCTAAAATTGTTAATGGATGAGGTCTTTGGAAGAGAAAACTTTGTATCAAATGTAATTTGGCAGAAAAAATCTTCCCCACAAGCGAATGCCATTTGGCTTTCTGATAATCATGATCATATATTGGTGTTTGCAAAGAACAAAGGTGTTTGGCGACCAAATTTGTTACCCCGCACAGAACAGACTAATTCCAGATTTTCAAATCCAGATAATGACCCGCGTGGTACTTGGGCATCAAGCGATTTCACAATAAGTTTAACAGGTGGTCAAAGAGGCGCACAGTATGCAAAAACTGGTGTGTCGGAAAACATATATGAATTAACAACCCCTTCAGGAAGAAAATTATTGCCTCCAAAAGGAAGATGTTGGGGCGCACGTTATGAAAAGTATCTTGAACTTATTAAGGATAATAGACTGTATTTCGGCGAAAATGGAAGTAATGTTCCCAGAGTTAAAAAATTTTTAAACGAAGTCCAAGATGGTGTGGTTGCAACTACTTTGTGGCTACGAGATGAAGTTGGTGACAACCAAGACTCAAAGCGAGAAGTGAAAGTATTCAACGATGAAGAAATATTTGCAACCCCAAAACCAGAAGCTTTGTTGAAAAGAGTTCTTACAATTGGGTCTAATTCTCAAGACATTGTTCTCGACTCCTTCCTCGGTTCCGGCACTACTGCCGCCGTTGCGCACAAAATGGGCAGGCGCTATATCGGCATCGAAATGGGCGACCATGCCGTTACGCATTGCGTCCCGCGTTTGAAGAAGGTCATCGAAGGCGAGCAGGGCGGCATCTCGAAAGAGGTCAACTGGCAGGGCGGCGGCGGCTTCCACTTTTACCGCCTCGGTGAAACGGTTTTTGATGAAGCAGGCAAGATCAACCCCAAGGTCAAGTTCCCTGCACTGGCGGCGCATGTCTGGTTTACAGAAACCAAAACGCCTTTGATCGGGAAAAAGAAAAAGTCCGCTTCGCCTTTGCTGGGTGTCCACAATGAGATTGCTTATTACCTGCTTTATAACGGCATTCTTGGCGATACCACCAAAGACGGCGGGAATGTACTCACCATGAAAATCTTGCGCGACCTTCCCGCACATGAAGGCGAGAGAATCATTTACGGTGAGCAATGCACGCTCTCGCCCGATACATTGAAGCGCAAACGAATTACCTTTAAGCATATTCCATACGACATCAAGGCGCGGTAATCATGCTAACCCTCAAAGACTATCAAACCAATACACTGGAAAGACTGCAAGCCTTTTTAGAAGATGCCCGCTTTGGCAACCCCGCCAAATCTTTTGAGACCCTTCGCTCCGAAGCAGCAAAAGATGGTTGGGGAGGTGATTATCGTTCCATCACCGGTCTTGAAGATGTGCCTTATGTTTGTTTGCGCCTGCCCACTGGCGGCGGCAAGACCTTATTGGCGGCGCATACGGTTCACACTGCCACCAGCGCCTATTTGGATAGAGAAACCCCTGTGGTTTTGTGGCTTGTGCCTACCAATACCATCCGCCAGCAAACCTTGGAGACTATCAAAAATCCGCGCCACCCCAATCGTGAAGCTCTCACCCAAGCCTTCGGCTCACAAGTGCTTGTGCTTGATATTGCCGATTTCACCCAGATCAGACCACAGGACATCAAAAGCAAAGCCGTGATCGTGGTGGGCACGATTGCAACTCCGCGTGTGAAAGATACCGAAATCCGTAAAATCTACGCCCATCACGAAGACCTTGAACCGCATTTTGTCAACATTCCAAATACCTTCCCCGGCTTGGAAACCATCGAAGAAGGCGCCGATAAAGGGAAAATAAAATACTCCTTCCGAAATCTACTCGCCATTCACCGTCCCATTGTGATTATTGACGAAGCCCATAACGCCGCCTCTGGCTTAAGCTTTGAAGTGTTACAACGTCTCAATCCTTCTTGCATTGTGGAGTTTACCGCCACACCCGCCGAGAACAGCAACGTCTTGCACAGCGTTTCTGCGTCTGAACTCAAAGCCGCCGAAATGATCAAATTGCCTATCGTGCTGACAGAACATCAAACCTGGCAGGAAGCCATTGCCGCCGCCATCCAGAGCCGCGAAAAACTCGAAGGCATTGCCAAACGTGACCGTTCGTTCATTCGTCCCATTGTATTGTTTCAAGCGCAAGAAAAAGGCAATGAAATCACCTACGATGTGCTTTTGAATTATCTGCTGGAGCAGGAAAAGATCCCCCGCGAAAAGATCGCAGTCGCCACCGGCGCACAGCGCGAGTTGGACGGAGTCAATTTGCTTGACCCGAAGAATAAAATTGAATATGTCATTACAGTGGAGGCGCTAAAGGAAGGCTGGGATTGTCCATTTGCGTATGTATTCTGCTCAGTGGCACGCATCCACTCTAAAAAAGATGTCGAGCAAATTCTGGGGCGTGTTCTGCGTATGCCTTATGCAAAACGCCGTGTACAAGAAGAACTCAACCGCGCTTATGCCCACGTCTCATCGGATACATGGCAAAACTCAGTCGGTCAATTACAAGACCGCATGGTCAGCATGGGCTTTGAAGAACAGGAAGCCGATCATAATATTATCGTCCAGTCTGCTTTTACTGGCATGGAGGCACAATCTCCACAATTGCCTGCCATCAAACTTACCTTAAGCGCACCGCCCAATCTTTCCAATTTTACAAACGACGAAACCGCTCGCATTTCTACAAAAGATATTGGGAATGGCATGGTGGAGGTCAAGGTAACGGGTATCCCTTCGCCTGAGTTTGCCGAAAAACTTGTGCTTGCTTCTCCTAAGCCAGACCGCGCCATTGTCACCCGCACCCTTGAAGTGTATGAAAGTCAACAGACCAAATCCCCTTCTCAAAAGGGTGAAAGCTTTGAAATTCCCCAATTATGTCTATGGGTGGATGGGGAACTGGAAATTGCCGCCAAAGAATGGTTCTTGGATGAAGGTGGTTGGAGCCTTACAAAGTATCCTGCTCAACTTACTGAGGGAGAATTCTCCATACAAAGAGAAGCCGAGTCTTTTTCCATTGATATTCAGGGAAAGCAGCTTGTCATTAAAGATCTCGGCAGGCAATTGCCACTTGACCTTGGCGACGCCGTAGGGGAGTGGACGGAGCTGACGTTGAGCCGTAATCTCGATGGCAAACTAAGCCAGATCGATATTCGTCAGGAAGTGCTACTTGAATTCCTGCGAAAAACCATTCACTATCTTGTAACGGTTAGAAACATTCCGCTCGCAGACCTTGTCCGTACGCGCTTTGTATTGGAAAAAGCCCTGCGGGAAAAGATCAAAAAATACCGCCAAATGGCATTGGATGACGGCTATCAAAAGACATTGTTCAAGTCAAAGGAAAAAGTTGAAACCAGTTACGACTACGCCTTTTCATTCAACCCTGATGTGTACCCTGCTCAATGGTTTTATAAAGGCAGATATAAATTCAATAACCATTATTACCCAATGGTTGGCGAATTGAAATACAAGGGTGAAGAATTTGAATGCGCCCAAGCTCTTGACCGAAACCGGGATATTCGCTGCTGGGTTCGTAACTTGTCACGCCAACCCGAGTTTTCTTTCAAACTGCCCACCTCCACTGACAATTTCTACCCTGACTTCGTCGCCTTGCTCAATGACGGCAGGATTCTTGTTGTTGAATATAAGGGCGATGATTATGTCACAAATGACGATTCACGCGAAAAGCGTAATCTCGGCGAGCTATGGGAAGAAAAAAGCAAACGAAAAGCCTTGTTCCTCATGGCTGTAGAACGAGATGAACAGGGTAGAGATGTGTATAAGCAAATTGAAGATAAAGTTAAAGGGAAATAATAAAAAAGGTGACAGTCATCTTCAAGATGACTGTCACCTGCATACCAAGAAGCATCCCCGCCTGAATCAAAAGGAGACCATCATTTCCTGACCATCTCCTTTTTAATTCAACTTGTCCGCTTATGGTAGCCTGTTGATAGGAAGCTCACTTCTGACTTGGAAGATTCCAAAATTCAGATGGTTTGAATCCAACCACCAGCGCCGTCCTTGCCCACTTACTCAGCCCCCTTTCTTCCAGTTCGTTGTATTTGATCGCCATCTTCATCCGTACTTCCTGTTCGATCAACTTATCATCCAATAAACTGGCAACAGCAGGAAAGGTTTGACCTGCAACGCGCAGCGTGACTTTTGGTTCTTTCAGTAAATTCTTCACCCAATCGGACCTGTCCATGCCGCCTGACATGAGGTAGAGCGCATTTTCGTGAACGACGAACCAAATTTCGATCTCATGCGGTTTGCCGGTCACGCGTCCGCGGGTGGTAAGGTAGCAGTATTCTTCCTTCTCGAATTGGGATAAATCGTTGGCAGTCATAAAGCTCTCATTCCTTCAAAAGAAATTCACCCCCATCTAGGATGCCTTCCAGAATCACCTTGATCGAAGGGGCGTTCAAAAGATCATCCAGCCGAAATGTCTTCAATCTTGTCTGAGTCACGCGGACGGAAGGCTCCAGGAAATCTCCCAGCGGCAGGGAGGTGCGGTACAACTGATAATATAGGAACCGCCGCGCATTGCGGTTGAATTCGGCGGGAACCTCAATGCGTTCCGCCGCCAAAAACTCTTTCATCTTTCGTCTTACTTCATCCACCGTTTGCGGGAAGAACACGGTGGGGTACTGGGTAAATCTGGCTTTGCCCGCGCACAACACCGCAGCTCCCATAATGGACGCTTCCAAACCGATGGTCGAGTTATAGACCAGGACGAATTTGGATTTCGCGATCAACTCATACGAACTAAGGATTTCATTCGGCGGGACATAAACAACATTGGGCAGGCTGGTTACCTGACGCGCCTCGACCCATCCGCCAACGGTTTCGCGGCTGGCTTTGCGGACTCGCAACTCGTCCGGGTGGGCGCGGATGATGAACAAGGTCTCCGGATGCTCATGGATGACTTCCAGCGTCATGTCAAGCCATTCGAACATGTCTTCGAAAACGGTGTTGGAATGCGGCTGGCTTGTATCGAAGATGACGTTGGTAAAAATAGGCACGATCTGCTTGAACTCCGCCGCCCTCTTCAGGAAGGCTTCGTCCAGCCCTTTCATATCCGCCCAGAATTTGACGCCTGCCATCGTAAAATCGCCTTTGGATCGTTTGGATAGATACGCGTCGAGTTTGGCGTTTTGCGCCCCGTTCAATTCGAAATCATCGGGGATGTGAATCGGATATGCCGTCGCTTCGCCTTCCGTGAAGTAAGCAGTCGCAGGCTCCAAGCCCACTTCATGCGTGATGACGCGCAGCCCGCGTTGTTTGGCGATGTAACGCGCTGTCGCTTCGGGGAAGAACTGCCCGTTGAAGACCACCACCAAACGCGGATTGGTCTGATCGAGAAATTTCGAGAACTTCTGCGCCACATTCCACGCGGACAAAATATATTCACGCAAAAGATAGCGCGTGTTTTCATCGTCGTTCAAGTGGTGGATGCGGAGAATCCAGCGCAAACCGGGCAGGCAGAGGGAGCCAAGGGGCAGTCCGTGAAAAGTGAAGCGTGATAATTGATTAATGTTCAGACCACGAATGGCATTTTCAAGTTCGGCGTCACGTTGGAAGTCAAACCAATTTACGCCCGACTTTTGACCTTCGACCTTTGACGGAACACCCGTATACAACGTTTTCGACTGCGTCACACAGGATTTGCAAGGCATATCCTTCTGGGGGTTATCACGGTTTGTGCCAAGCACGCACTTGCTCATGCCCGCGTTGCAGGCAAAATACGCCACAGGGATCCCCAGCAAACGCAAAGCCCAGGTGGTCAACAAATGAAACCCGCTGTTCCACGAAAGATCATCGATGCCGGTGGAGGCTTTGAAAAAAACAACAGGCGCGCCGCTTGGTTTGGGTTCCTTGCGAGCGACTTCCCGCGCAACGGATGCGACTTTAAGATTATTGAGTCTGCGGATCAGTCCGCGTTTGATGCGTTGGGTGAAAAAATCTCTCATGCCAACCTACCAACCATCATCCTTCTCATACCCCAGCCGCACCAGCAAATCTCCCGCAACATCCTTGAATAATTTTTTGTGTTCCTTGTTGAAATGTTCTTTCCACCCACCGGTCTTCCCCGAGCGGAAGGTGTGACTTTTCTTTGGCTGTATGGCTTCAATGAGAATCGGCAATGCTTTCTCGCGTGGAGTGGGTATCTTATAACCCGTCTTTTCGACTTCATCGAGCATCGCCAGCAGGGTTGCATCGCGGTTGTTGATGAGATCTTCAAAACGCAGGCACATCACGTTCTTTTGTTCCAGCCATTGAAAGACACCTTCGTATCTTTGTTTCACACTGACCATCTTCAAACCATCTCTGTCGATGCCGGTGATGGCGACATTGAGTCTCGCGTTGAAGTCAGGGAGAGAGTTATAGTACTCGTGCATCCCGTGTTCTTCGTGCATATCGGTCGCAAAGAAGACCTGCGAGACGAGCATATCCCTCGGGTCGCGGTAAATGAAATAATTCACGCGCCCGGTTGAGGCGGTGCCCCGAGTCTGTCGAAGGGTCAGGAAAGAGGCGTTTTCAGGTGTGGCGTCCACATAGCCCCAGCCGATCACTCCACGCGGGATGCGGATCAATGCATCCAATACTTCTTTTTCCGTCTTTCTTCTTCCATCTTTCGTAATGGTCCTCACCGGCTCGGCTTCGACGTATTTGTACGGCATGATGCGTGTAAATCCGTTGAGGATCTGCAACAACAGGTGCGAGCCGCTCTTCGGTTTGGAATTGCCGAAGATGGGCGGCGCTTCGTCGAAGGAAAATCGCCTCCAACGCATCATCGCCTGGAGAGTTTTACCCATGGGCCGAATGGCGCGGCGGACCAATTTGAGCGGAGTCATCGAATTACCAATTACGCCACTAATCTTCCCCATCGACCCGGCGCAATTTCTTCAACGACGACTGTTCGCTTGCATAGACCTTCTTCACGCCGTCGCCGAGCGAAGCCTCGGTCACACGGATGTATTTGACCAAACGCTCGAAGCCGCCGGGTTCCACCGAGGCAGCCTGGTCGCTGCCCCACATGGCGCGGTCCAGCGTGATGTGGCGTTCCACCGAACAGGCTCCATAAGCGACAGCGATCGCGGAAGGTACAAGCCCCACCTCATGACCGGAGTAACCGATCGGATTCTTTGGGAATTCTTTGCGCAGGGTTTCGATCATTTTGAGATTCAATTCCTCCGGCTCGCACGGATAGGTACTGGTGCAATGCATGATGACGAGGTTGTCTTCGCCGACGGCATTGACGCCCTTGTGAATCTGTTTCATGGTGGACATGCCCGTCGAGATGATGACAGGTTTGCCGGTCTTGCGCACATACTTCAATAGATTATGGTCGGTCAGCGAAGCAGACGGGACTTTGTACGCAGGCGTTTCGAACTTCTCCATGAAATCCACGGAAGGTTCATCCCAAACCGACACCATCCAATCGATTTTCTTTCCCTTGCAGTAGCGGGCGATCTCGCGGTATTGTTCTTCGTTGAACTCGACCTTGTATCGGTAGTCAAGATACGTGATGTAACCCCACGGCGTTTCGCGCATCTGTTTCTGCTGTTCGGGCGGAGTGCTGACCTCCGGTGTGCGCTTCTGGAACTTGACCGCATCCGCGCCGGCATGCACCGCCGCATCGATGATCTTCTTTGCGGTCTCCAGATCGCCGTTATGGTTGATGCCGATCTCGGCAATGATGTATGCGGGATGCCCGTCGCCGATCCTTCGATTCCCAAATTTTATTTCACGAGTCATTTGTTCTCCTGTTACTGCGTAGTGTCCGTTCTCTCACGTTCGATGTGCGCAAGAGAGCGCACACTATGCCGGTAGATTCTTCAATACCATCTCGCACAATTCCCGTACCGCGCCGCGCCCGCCTGGTTTTGTCAACACATGATCCGCCGCGCGGAGGACTTCCGGATACGCATCCGCAACCGCCACCGACCAGCCTGCGATCTCGAAGCAGGGCAGATCGTTGAGATCGTTACCGATGTAGATGACTTCCCCGGCTCGAACCTTTTTCTGCTCGAGGACTTCGCGCATCACGCGCCCTTTGTCCTGCATCCCGATCCCATGGATCGCTTCCACTCCCATCTTTTTCGCGCGCGCCAGCACCACCGGATTCGGTTCCGAGGAGAGGATCATCACCTCCACGCCCTTTTCGCGCAGGGTCTTGATGTGCATGCTGTCGCTCCTCGAAGCGGAAACGGCTTCCTTTCCATTTTCATCCGTAAGAACCAAATTGTCCGTAACCACGCCGTCAAAGTCGCACAGGATCATCTTTACACGTTCGGGCATTGGGCGGCGCGGATTCCCCGGCGAAACGACATCCAACCCGCCATAGATGACGGCTTCGTACTTCGCCCAATCCGCAAGCGTGTCGATATCCACCGTGTATTTCGGGTCGATCACCAACGGGTAAACGATATCACCGGTTAAAGACTTTTTATTTACAATCGTCGAGGCGCGGATGGCGTCGATGTGCCCCGTCTGCCAATACACCGGCGGCAGGACCTGGCGCGGCGCGTTGTAAGGCTCGGCGATTCCGGGAACCTCGAGCAATTGGCCGAGCGGTTTGTCTTCGCCGCTGAAGCGCCACATCTTGAAGGGATTCTGCGCCGCAGGCACCACGCCGCGCACACAATCGGCATCTTCATGGTTCAACAATACATTGACCGCCTCTTCCACCATTGTCCTCGGGCGGATGGGCGATGTGGGGCGCAGTTGCACAACCACATCGGGATGATAACCTTCGATCTCTTCCAGCCACTTGAGTGCGTGTTCGAACACGGGCAGGTCTGTCGTTTTATCTTGCGCCAACTCAGCAGGTCGAAAGAAAGGCGTTTCCGCGCCCCATTCGCGGGCAACTGAGGCGATTTCCTCATCATCCGTCGAGACGATGATGCGTGTCACAAGGCTTGATTGTTTCGCAGCGGCGATGCTCCATGCGATGAGCGGATAGCCCGCAAACGGGCGGATATTCTTGCGCGGAATTCCTTTCGAGCCGCCGCGAGCAGGGATGAGAGCCAGTATATTAATCATCAGTCGCCAGTTATCAGTGTCAATGACCGCGTACTGAAAACTGCACACTGGTCACTGATTACTGGAATCACCACGCCGTCCAACCGCCATCGACGATGACGTTGTTGCCGGTCATATAGGAAGATGCATCCGAGGCGAGGAATAACAGCGCGCCGTTCATTTCGTCCTTTTTTGCCATGCGTCCGAGGATGGTTTTGGCGGAATAGTTCTTGACGAAATATTCTTCGTGGTTGTTGTACACGCCGCCAGGTGTCAGCGCATTGACGCGGATCTCCGTTTCGGCATAATACGCGGCAAGATATTTTGTAAAACCCAACACGCCCGCTTTCGTGGTGGTGTAGTAGACAGGTTTGAATGCCACGCGCTTTCCATCCTTGATGTAGATGCGCTGGTCGGGCCCGTTGAGTCCATAAGTGGAGCAGATGTTGATGACGCTGCCTTTCTTCCCCTGCGCGATCATTTGCTTGACGCAGGCCTGCGTGGTGAGGAACATGCCGGTCAAATTGACGTTAAGAGCGGCGTTCCAATCACTAAGCGGATAATCCTCGAAGGCGCCGGGAGCGATTCCTTTTGCGGAGGCATCCGGATCGAATTTGGGGTCGAGCGCAGCGCTGTTGACGAGGATGTCGAGGCGGCCGTATTGCTTCACGGTTTCAGCGACCAGGTCGCGGGTCGATTCGAGGCGGGTCACATCGAGGGGAAACGCCATCGCCTCATACCCGGACTCTTTGAGTCGAGTCGCAGTCTTTGTGGCGAGTTCCATATTCAAATCCGCAGCGACGACTGACGCACCCGCTTCAGCAAGGGTCTTGCAAAATTCAAAACCAAGTTGACCCCCGCCTCCGGTGACAATAGCCACCCGGTCTTTCAAATTGAATTTGTCGAAGATGGTCATAAAGTCTCCTTGCAGCATGGTGGCGCGTTCTCTCACGCGCCTGTTGGCGTTAGCGAACGCCAACTCCTATGGGTATGCGGTATAGATTTTATCGCCTTGTTTGTCGAACGCAAGATACAAGCCATCAGCAAGGCTCAAATGGATCGATTGCACATCCTCATCCTGCGCGCCGAAATCGAACAACGCCAGCGCGGCACCGCCGGTGAGGACGTCGGCCTGGAGCATGGCGATTCCTTCGTCAGTGTTTCCGCGCGGCAGCCCGGTGACGGGATCGACAAGGTCAGGCAAAACGTAACCGGGACGCCCGGTGTAAAGATAGACAGGCGGGACCTGGTTGGAATAGATGCGCGTGCCTTCGGGCAGTTCGCTCAGGAACTTCATCGCCTCCGAGTCGAACCATTGGAAGGAGGCGTAGCCCTGCCCGCCCTTGCGGAGCTGGGTGAGGGTGGGGGTGAGGTTGATGATGGAGGTTGTGAAAATGTAGAATACGAGAGCGAAAAACGTAATGCGTGATGCGTGATGCGTGATGCGCAAGGAGGTTGTGGTGATACTTTGCCAGAGACGGGAGCCGAAATAGACCAGCATGATGAGCAGGCTGACGTAGACCGGCGCGAGGATGCGAAGATGGAATTTGGTGCTGGCGTCGAAGAGGGTCATGGAGGAAATGACCGACGCCAGATAGGCGAAGATGTAAAGCGTGCTGGTAAGGGAAAGAACCTCGGGCGTTTCAGTTGAGGGTTTGAAAAACTTCTGCAATCCTTTGAAAAGAACCCAAACCAGCAGAGCCAAAATGAGCGTAACAAGAATAATGGCAAAAAGATTTGGAACTTTGATAAGCGTCCTGCGCCATTCTTCGACGGGAAGGATGAAGGCGGCGAAGTTGGAAATGCCCAGTTGTATGTTTTCGGCGGTGATGGGATGATAAACGAGGGTGCGATTGGTGGCATTGTCGGTCAGCAGGCGGTTGCGGACGCTCCATGCAAGGGCGAAGGGGATGAAGCCAGCAAGAAAGATTCCGGCGCTGGTCAGGCGTTTTTTCCAGGTAGGGTGAAGGATGAAGAGTGAAACGAGAAATGTGGCGAGTAATGCCAAGCCTGCGTAGCGGGTGAGATAGGCGAAGGCGGTGAGGATTGCAGTGAGAAGGAGAAATCCCTCACCCCTAACCCCTTTCCCAATGGGCGAGGGGGACATGTACTTCCAGAAGGATAGAAACGCCGCAAGAGTGAAGAAGATGTAAAGCGGCTCGCTCATTGCGACAGAATGAACGCGGAACAGAGAACCGTTTATCAAAATGATTATTGCCAGCACAATCCCCGCAACCTTTGATTTGGTCATCCGCCAGCCGGTGAGACCAAGCAGGAAGATATTCGCGCCAAACAGGATGGAGTTGACCAGGCGCGTGCCTCGCAGGGGATCAAGTCCGCTGATGCCGACTAAAGCCAAAACAGAGGAAAAGCCGGGAGGAAAGTGTGTAACGGGTTGGTTGGATGCCAGCCACGCTTCGCGGTAGCCCTGCCCATCCAAAATGCTTCTCGCCCCGGCAATGTACGCAATCGAATCATCCGATAGCCCCATGCCTTGCGGAGTCGCATAAAGGATGAGAAGGGTCCCTGAAAGAGCAAGCAGACCGAGGATTAAGTATGAAGCGAGAAGGGGCTTGGTCATTCTGAGAGGTGACAGTCATGGCGCTGAGGCGCACTGACTGTCACCTGGATAGCGTTTACTTCACCGGCAGCAGGAATCCCTGTTCTTCCAGATATTTGATGATGATGCGGGCGTTTTCCTCCGGTGTGGCGCCGTAGCCTTTGAGCGTGATCTCCGGCTTGATGGGCGGCTCGTACGGATCGTCGACGCCGGTGAAGCCCATTGGTTTCCCATCCGCGACAGCCTGGCGGGCTTTGGCGTAGAGACCTTTCACGTCGCGTTGTTCACAGACTTCAACGGGCGTATCCATGTAAACTTCGATGAAATTTTCGCCGACCATTTTGCGGGCTTCTTCGCGAGTGGCGCGGTATGGGCTGATCGCGGCGCAGATGACGATGCCGCCGGCATGCGCGATTTCTCCGGCAACGAATCCGATGCGAAGGATGTTCGTGTCGCGGTCTTCCTTGCTGAAGCCGAGACCCTTGGAGAGATGGGTACGGACGACATCGCCGTCGAGGATGGCGGTCTCACGTCCGCGTTCGAGCATGAGGGTGGTGAGGACCTGGGTGGTGGCGGATTTACCCGAACCGCTCAAGCCGGTAAACCAGATGCAAAATCCCTGCTTGTGGCGCGGGGGATACATCTCGCGAAGAATTTCTGCGGTCTCGGGGCGGGTGAACCATTCGGGGAGAAGTCTGCCCTTGGCGAGAAATTCATCACGAACCTGCGTGCCGGAGATGTTGGCGGTCTTTGCGCCCTTCGGTACGTCCTTCTCTTCAACATAGCGATCTTCGTCAGGGAGATAAACGAGCATTTCAAACGGGACCATCTTGACGCCGATCTCATGCTCGTACTGCTTCATCAGTTCCTGCGCATCATACGGACCGTAGAACGGGTTGCCCGTGGAGTCATTTCCCGGCCCCGCATGATCGCGACCGACAATGAAATGATTCGCGCCGTGGTTGCGGCGGATGATGGCATGAAGGATAGCTTCCTTCGGTCCAGCCATGCGCATTGCCAGCGGAAGCAGGCTGAGCATGGTCTTGTTCCTGTCATAGTGATTTTCGACCAATGCCTTGTACGTGCGGACGCGGGTATAGTGGTCCACGTCACCGGGCTTGGTCAACCCCACGGTGGGATGAACGATCAACGAACCATTCACCTGTGCCGCGGCACGCTTGGTCAATTCTTCGTGAATGCGGTGCAATGGATTGCGGGTTTGGAACGCTACGACATTGTCATTGCCCATCTTTTCGAGCCGTTCGCGCACCTGAGCCGGGGTGAGGCGCAGGTCAACAAAATCATAATATTTGGGCAGGTTCACCACTTTCAACGGGCCGGAAATGCAGACCTTGTTCCAGCGCCCCATTTCCGAAACCATGGGGTGTTTGGAGTCGGTCGAACCGTATGCCAGAGCGGCTTCGGTCTCGGCATCCCAATGATAGACCTCGTCGAGGGTCATCACAGCGATCAGTTCGAAATTTGCGTTGCGAAGCGCAAGCTCCTCACCGACGGTCGGCAGTTCTTTTGGGTCGGCCGTCAAGGTGATGGGGAGGGGGAAGAGGGTTCCGTCCGCGAGTCGCATTTCCTTGAGCACGCGTTCGTAATCCGCTTTCCCCATGAATGTGGTCAGGGGTGAAAATCCGCCTGTTGCGATTAATTCAAGGTCGCACAGATTGCGCATGGTGATCTTGATGGACGGCAGGTGACCCGCGCGCGCGATCAATTCATCGCGCTCGGCGCCTGTCACAACCAGATCGACCAGCTTTCCACCGTAGGGATTAATAAGATCTGCTTTCTTCATAGATTCTCCATTCAAGTTAAGACTTCGGAAGCCGGGAAGACTTCCGAAGTCTGAGTGTGCTTGCCCCGATTATACTCCAAAATTCAGTGAATGAATTTTGGATGACTTATCCGGCATTTGCCATGGCCCCTTTGAAATTGACGAACGCATCTTCCTCTGAAGGATCGGCCCCGTACGCCATCGCGAGATAGTACGCCATGTAATCGCCGAAGAGGATCAGGGTCCAAAAATGAGCGATGACGGATACGCCTCGCGCGTCGATCACGTCCGTGTTCAGCGCTTCGAGCATGAACGCCTGCCGCATCATGTCCGACCCCATTCTGTTGCGTGGATGGTCGCTTGGCGCTCGCATGAACAGGGTCATGGTGTGCGCGTTGAGGGTCGCGTTGGGATTGAGCGTGGCGATCAGCGTGTTATGGGTGGCTTCTGGGATGATCTCGAAGTTTGCGCCTGCTTTGGCGAACTGATTGATCTGTGTCTTCCAGCGGCGCGCGACGGGGGCAAGGTTTTCAGTGCCGACGAATGTAACCCACCGTCCCACCAATTGGCCGGCGTAACGCTTGGCGGGATTCTTTGCGGCGATCACTTCGGGAACGATGTGTTGTTGCGAGCGTTTCATCATGGCAACGGCTTCAGCAACATCTTCCGACGGATCGGGGATTAGGTCGAGGCGGGTAAAAAGAGCAAGCAGCAGGGCAAAGGGATAAGCAATGGCAGTCGTGTCCAGGCCTTTATGGTCGTAATTCCATAAAGGTATGTTCTTTTCTTTTGCGCGTTTGGACAGTTCCCCACCGGTTGATATCGCAAGGAGAGCGCAGTTCTTGTTCATTGCGGACTCGAAGGCATCCAACACTTCTTCGGAATTGCCGGAATGTGAAATGCAGACGACAAGGGTGAGCAAGTCCGCAAAGGCGGGTAAACCGTAATTCCGGTGAACGGTTACGGGGAGCGCAAGGTTCGAGAAAACGGAAGCAACTGCGAGTTCGGAGGCGGTGGCGGAATCTCCCATCGCGCAGAGGATGATGCTGCGGATGTCACCCAATTTCGGAAGGGGAAGTGTCTGACCCAAATCCCACGCGGATTGCAGTTGATCCGGAAGATTGTTAATCTCCTGGATCACGTTTCGTTTGTCAATCTTTTTGAAGAGGTCAAGGTCGTCTAGGTTCATGGTTTATAAAAAATGCGATCTGACAGGTTCTCGAACCTGTCAGATCTTCTTTGTTAACTCGCGTCTTTGATGAATTTCGAGAGATCCTTCTTCATCTGCTTGAGAGAAGGCATGTGGATGTACATCATGTGGCCGGCCTCATAATAGCCCATGCTGACGTTTTTGCGAAGCGACTCGTCGAGGGCGAGATGGTCGAATGTGTATTCGGTGGCGAAGTAGGGTGTGCCGAGGTCGTAATACCCGTTCGCGACGAAGACCTTGAGATATTTATTGAAGGTCATTGCGGCGCGCAGGGTTTCGGCGACATTGACGTATTGATTCTCGAAGTAGGAGTATGACCATTGCCGCCACACTTTATCGCTCAGGATTTCGTACGGTGTGTCGGTCTCGAACTTGAGTTCCGAGCGGATGTAATCATTGAATGCCGCGGTGTATGGCCCATTGACCTGCGCAAAGAGCGGGTCGTATTCGAAGGTTTCGGTCACGCCGAGGCGGTCGGTACCGGTGAAGCGGCTGTCGAGGCGGCCGACGGTTTTTCCTTTATCGCGCAGGAGTTCCTTGAAGAAGTGGAAGGTGTGGATGCGCAGGTTGCCGCGTTCGATGAATTCGACGGAGATTCCGGTGAGGCGGGAAAGTTTTTCTGCGATCTTTCTTCTTTCCTCTTTGGAGAGCGAAGCATCCTTCAACAATGCCGTTGCATATTCGCCGATGGCGAACTCTTCCGATTCTTTGAGCCAGGTCTTGAGTGGAATCTTTTTATCGAGTTTACCGTGATACCACGCCGTTGCGGTGTAGCCCGGCACGAAGAGAATATTGGGTAAATCGTTATTGTGATTGAAGTCGAGCGTGGTGAAATCGAGCACGGCGGAAACGAGTATGAGACCGTTCAACAACATGCCGTGACGGTCTGCCAGATATCCGGAAAGTCCCGCCGCGCGAGTGGTGCCATAGGATTCGCCTGCGAGAAATTTCGGTGATAACCAGCGGTTGTAACGCGTGGTATACAGGCGGATGAAATCGCCGACGGAGGCGATGTCTTTGTTGAAGGTATGCCATTCCCGCGATTTTTCGCCTTCGACCGGGCGGCTGAAACCCGTGCTCATCGGGTCGATGAAAACCAAATCGGTTTCGTCGAGGATGGAATATTCGTTATCGGTAAGTTGGAAGGGCGGCCTGGGCATTTCACCGTCGTCGGTCAGCACCACGCGGCGCGGACCGAGCACACCGAGATGCAGCCAGACGGAGGAGGAGCCGGGTCCGCCATTGAAGGAAAAGGTGACGGGACGCTTCGATTTATCCCTCACATCGTCGCGGGTGTAGGCGGTGAAGAAAATCTGCGCGCGCGGCTTTTCGACCTCGGCATCCTTCTCCTTGTCGTTGACCTCCTCCTTCAAGACCATCGTCCCGGCAGTGACAGTGTACTTGACCGTCCTGCCGCCGATCCGCGCTGTGTGTTTGGTGGTGACTATGTTGTCTTTCGGGCTGGGTTTTTCGTCTTTCTTTTCTTCCTTTTTGTCGTCGGGTTTTTCGGGCATGAGAGTCTCCTTGTTGTTTTAATTCCGAAAAAGGATGAGATGTATTTCAGCAACCAGGAAGGTTATTTTAGTACAAAGTCATGGGTGGGAGGCGGCAATTGTAAAATCTACTTGAGCATTCCCGTATCGCGAGTTTGGAGGTTGCGCCCGCCGACCCACGCGCCGACAGCCGTGGCAAGGCAGGAAAGCAAAAAACTCACCAGGATTGCGGCTTCGAACCGTCCCTGCATAATGACGTTCAATATGAGGACATCCAAAGACAGCACACTCAAACGAAAAGATTCGGGAATTAAGATACCGAGGATCAAACCCAAAAAAGCGCCAAACGCCATCCCGGTATACGCGCCGACGCTCACTCCGCCTGTCACTCCCGCCGTGCGGACGGCAAGCATTCCAGTCAACGCGCCGGTTGCTGCTCCTGCCATGCCGCCGATCAGGGATGTAACGATCACGCCGGACCAAGATCCGGTCAATGCGCCGGTGGCTCCTCCGAGTATAAGACCAAATACAAGTCCCAGCCCCGCACCTAAAATGCCGCTTTTCATGTATGGATCATTGTTCAAGGGTATATTGCTCCTGATGGGGATAATTTACCCGGTATTTTACCGCCGAGGCGTTGGACTGCACCGGATATCTTTCAAAGTTCCGTTGATCCCGTAAATCAGATACAATCGGGAAATCCGAGCAGAAACTGGAGACGAAATGACAGACCCGGAAACCAGCGCAGATTTCGACGAGCGCCCGACCTATAACGAAGAGATCGACACGGATTCCATCGAAGCGTCCGTGCGCACCATGCTGATCGCTTTTGGCGAAAACCCCGAGCGCGAAGGTCTGGTGAATACGCCCAAGAGAGTCGCGCGAATGTTTCCCGAACTTCTGAGCGGCTACCGCGCGGACCCGGAAAAACTCGTCAACGGCGCGATCTTCAATGTTTCGTACGACGACATGGTCATCGTGCGCGACATCGAATACTTCAGCCTGTGCGAGCATCACCTGCTCCCCTTCATGGGACGCGCGCATGTGGCGTACATTCCGGATGGGCAGGTGATCGGACTTTCCAAGATTCCGCGCATCGTCGACATGTTCGCACGCCGATTGCAGGTTCAGGAACGCATGACACGCCAGATTGCGGATTTTATCCATGACCTGTTAAATCCGCAGGGCGTGGCGGTTGTCGTGGAAGGATTGCATTTATGCGCAATGATGCGCGGCGTGAAGAAGGTCGATGCCCGCATGACCACCTCGACCATGTTGGGAAGTTTCCGCAAGAGCATCAACACCCGCCAGGAATTCTTGGACCACCTCGGTCGTGGCGCTGAGCCACTCAGGATATAACCACATCCTCCCGCTTTCGCATCCAAACCCGACCTCGGACCTGTTCTGCGACCCCGGCAATCGCCTCTTCGGTGGCGGGATGTGGAAACTCCGGAATCAATTCCGCCAGTGGAACGATCACAAAGGCATATTCCCAATAATCTGTATTGAGCGGTTTACCGTCGCATAGTTCGACGTCGATGTCGATCGGCCGCGGCGCATTCTTCTCAGGATTGCGCACCCGTCCCAATTTCGATTCTATCGGGCGGATGACCCTTTCCTTGAACTCGATGTGCCCAAACGGGGACAGGATCGTAATGCAGGCATTCAGAAAATTCGGTCCATCGAAGCCGACCGACTCCGATTCCCAGACCGAAGAGACGGCTTCCACTTCCCCTGCTTCCCGCAGCAATTGAACCGCTTTTGGTAAATTTGCCTCCGCCTCGATATTCGAGCCGAGGCTGAGGATCAGGCGATGCAGTTCATCCATCGCGTTTGCGTTCGACCTCCACGCCGACGGACTTTGCGAAACGCACCGCGCCGGGTTTTTCCACGCGCACGATCACTTTTTTAACCAAAGGAATATCGAGACAGATCTTCGCCAGGTCGTTTGCCAGCGCTTCGACCGTCAACCGCGCCGAAGTTTCGGCATGCGATTGCATCTTCTTTGCGAGCGCGCTGTAATCCACGCTGTCGTTGATGTCGTCCGTTTCGCCCGCGCGCGTCGTATCGGTGAAGACCGTGACGTTGATCAAAATATCCTGCGGTTTCTTCCGCTCCCACTCGCGAATTCCGATGATCCCGCGCACAAGCAGATCCTTGATGAAGACTTTGTCCATAAATTCTCCTATGATGTCATTGCGAACGAGCTGGGCGGCTGAAGCAATCCCATATTAGATCAAATGCCTGCCCCCATCCAGGTGAATGATCTCACCGGTGATGTAGGCGGGACCGGATAACAAAAACAGCAGCGTCTCTTCGGCTTCCCCCGCCTCGCTCCAACGTTTGGCGGGCACAGCCTCGATGATCCTTTCGCCCCCAGACGGATTATCCGCGGGCGGCAAAATTGCCCCCAGCGCCAACCCATTGACGGTGATGTTCGGAGCGAAAGCAATCGCCATGGATTTGGTCATCGCTGCCAGGGCGGATTTGGTGATTGTGTAGGGAAAATGGTCCGCGCCGGGACGCAGGGCGCGCCAGTCGAGGATGTTGACGATGCGGCCTCTGATCCTGCTCGAGGCGGCGGAAGCAGGTATCAGCCTCGCAAACGCCTGGCTCAACAAAAAGGGTGCAGTGAGGTTGATCGCAAGATGACGGTTCCACTCATCGAGCGTTGTCTCGTGAACGGACGATGACTCAAAGATGGATGCGCTGTTGACCAATCCATAAAGCGGACTCAATTCGTTGGCTTGTTCGATTAATTGAGAAATGCCTTCAGGGTTGGAAAAATCCGAAGCGAGCACCCAGGCGCGGCGTCCGCGTGAAGCGATTTCATCTCGAAGCGAATCGGCTTCGGTGTGGGAATGTCCGTGATGGAGAATGATATCCGCCCCGGCGCGGGCGCACGCCAATGCAAAAGAGCGTCCCAAACGGCGGGCGGCTCCGGTAATAAGGATTGTCTTATCGGATAAATTATTCACCCTTCGATTTTATCATTTCCAATTTTGGTAAAGTTACTCCCATTCTTGACGCCTTTTTTCGACGGTGATAACATGCCTTGAACGTACGTGCCAGCGATTGCCGATGTTTTGCGTTCTTTATCTTCACTTCGAAAGGTGCAAATCATGACCAGGAATCAAACCGTACCAGCCTATACAGGGGATATCGCCGCTCAGCAGATCGACCCGAACCGGGAATATTCAAGAGAAAATCAAGAGATCGTATTTTCTGCGGAACAACACGCCATCTGGGCTGACCTGTTCGCGGGAATCCATCAGCCTTACCTGACCGAGCACATCTGCGCTGAGTGGAAGATCGGCATGGAACTTTTGAAGCTCGATCCGAGAGGGATCTCCACCATAAAACACCTCATCGATCACATCATGCCGCGCAGTGGTTGGACCATCGAGCGGACGGTAGTGCGGTACACACTTGCAGACGATTGGTATAGGAAGTTCGCCCAGCGTGTTTTCCTGATCACCGATTACCTGCGCACGCGAGACCAAATGGAATTCACGCCCGAGCCGGACATGTTCCATGATATCTTCGGGCATCTTCCTTTCCTTACTCAAAAATTCTACGCCGATATCGAAGACAAGTTCGCGCCTGCCTACATGAAGGCGACGCAGGAGGAGAGGGAAGTCATCAAGCGGCTGGCTTGGTACAGCACGGAGTTCGGGTTGGTCGTGCAGGAGAATCGTATCAAGGTTTTCGGCGCGGGGATCATCTCGGGCCGCAAGGAATTGACGCGCACCATCATGGAGTTCTACCGCCTCGGACGGGACAATGTGATCGATTACACCAAACCGGTCTTTCCCCAACTGGAAGCGCATTTTCTTGCCAACAAAACCAACCTGCACCGGATCATCGATGGCGTCAATGCGCTCCACCAAAAGGGCCAGATGTCTTCAGCGGACGAAGGTTGGAATGTGGTGCTTGGGCTGTATAAAAACCTCGGCATCAAACCGGAGGGTATCTTCGGCGGCGAGGTCATCATCGCCCCGTTCGACGTCGAGACGATTGCCAGAATCCCAAAGACGGTCTATGCATTCAACCCGATGCTGTTCGTCTGCCGCTCGCTGGATGAAATGGACGCCATCCTCGATTCGTATTTGAAACCGATCGCGGGCCGGTCGTGATGGTTTGCGAAGAATTCCCCAAAATCATTTGATTTTGGGGAATTCTTTTTAATGCGTTTATCGGCGGGTGTATAATTCATGATATACGAGATGGTATCCTTCATAAGGAGGCCGATGTGTCAGCGACTGAGATTCCGTGTCCGTTTTGTGGGGAGATGATCAAATCCACTGCGAAGAAATGCCGTTTTTGCAATGAGTTTTTGGAGGAAGGTTTGACCCGTCAGGCGGTCTTGCAGGAACGCACCGCCGCACCGGAAGTTGCGCCTCCCGCCGCGTCCGAGACGGCTACCCCCGTTCCTCAAGCTGCGGCTCCCGTTGCAGCAGTTCTTGCCCAGGCGGCACCGCCCACAGAAGCTGTCGCTGATCCTCAAGCCGCGGCTCCTGTTGCAGCCAATCCTGCCCAGGCGGCTCCGCCCACAAAAGCTGCCGCTGCCCCTCAAGCTGCGGCTCCCGTTACAGCTGCTCCTGCCCAGGCGGCTCCGCCCACAGAAGCTGCCGCTACCCCCGCACAACCTGCTCTTGCAGAAACTGCCGTTGCCGCCGCAGTGACGGCCGCCGGCCTGGCGGATTTGTATGCAAAGGTCAATGCCCTGCCCGACTCGGATTCCAAGACCAAGCTGCTCGAAAACCTCAAAGCCCTCGAGTCCCAGACCGACGATGGCGATGAAACCGCGGTGGAAGGCATCATTCAAAATGTGGTTGAGTATGCGCCCGACGTGGCCGAGATTGCCATCAACACCCTCATCAACCCAGCCAGCGGCATGACTACGCTGGTCCAAAAAGTTGCCATGCGTCTCTCGGGCGCTAAGAAAAAGGAATAAAGCCGGGTTCGATCATTCACTTTAAAACTGGAGAATTTACATGGCATCTTACAACTTCCAATGGCAGAACCCGGTCCTGCTCAAGGACATCTACCCGATGCGCCTGCAAAAATTGCGCGACTTTCTCGTTTTGTACAAGGAAGCCGATCTTTGGGTCGAGTATAAAAACAAGGATATGTCTGCGCTTTCGGCGGATGTGGCGGAATATGAAAAGGGAATGGACACCGCCCGCGCGACTGAGTTCAAGAAATATTCAACGCTCAAGAACTATTTCCTGACGAAGGACGTTAGTGGATACTTTGTCAAGTACAAACCGGTCGAGCCGGAGGCGATGGCGTTGATCCAAAAGAACCACGACCTTTTTATTGCCTCCTGGCCCAAGGACATCCGCGGCGAACGGACATTCATCCAGAGCCGGATCGAGTCGTTCAAAACGCAGCTGGAATTTCTACGCGACCGTGTGCGTTATTTACAGCGTCAACTCGAAGGGATGCCCGCCGATCACCCAAACAGGGCGAAAGTGGAGGCTGAATACAAGCTCAAGAACGATTCCGCCATGCCGATGGTATTGGAAGAGATGGAAAAATTGCGTCAGTTCGACGCGACCTACGACAAGGTCGAGGCGCCGAAGTTGGAATGGTACAAACTCAAGAAGGCGGATCCCAACTATGCCGTCACCGAGGAGGAGTTCCTCGTAAATTATGACCCGAAGACCCCGGTGTCCGTGAAAGATATTGTGCGCTTGAAGGTGGAGCAGTACGTCAAAACGCTTGAGGGGAGGGATCAGTATCAATTGCTGGCGGAGATCCGCGTGAGGTTTGAGAAGGAGCCGAAGCGTTTCCCGCTGTGGCTGCAATACATGGTCGTCCATTTTTCGGGGATGAGATACAAGTCCGCGCATGGATCGTGGGCGGACCCGAAGGATTTGCTCGTGCGTTTGCGAATCGCCGAGGTGAAAAAGGCGCAAGCCGCGTTGACGGATGCGGAAGTTGCGGCGAAATGCCAGGAAAAGATCGCGCAATACGAAGGGGGAGGCGCGAACAAACCGACTCTTGCCGGGGCGATGGAAAAGGTCTGGAAGGACAAAATCGCCATGCACATGCAGGGAGTCAAAGCCAACGGACCGAAGTCGAAACGGATCGGTCTGGACAGGCTTATGGAGGAAGAGGTCAAGTACGAGTTCATGACGATGACGACAGCCCAGGCTCTGGCGAAGTTGGAGACGATGAAGTCCCAGTTCCCGGCCTGGGCATGGAAGATGATCGTGATGCTGACGCAATTGCGGACCAATCATGTCACCGCTGATGGTTGGGAAATCTTCACCCCCGAAGAGGACAAGACCCGCTTTGCTGATATGAGTCTTTACCCGATCCTCAGCAAGTGGGCGAGCGATAATATTGGCATGTGGCGACCCGAGCATGGACGGTCACAGGAATTGATCGTCACGCGCGCGGTATGCAACGAGACCGCGGAGCACATCCAGCATGTGCGCGGGTATTTGCCTCCCGGCGGCTTGACTGATAATGCCGCACGTTACGTCAAACTCGCTGCCGAAAAAACGCCGAACGCTTATTTCATCCACCCCACCGGCGCGGAGAATTACACGCAGGGCGCAAGTATCTTCTGGCTGAGGTACGTTAACAACGAGCCGAGTCAGTGGCAGATTCCCAAGCCGACCCAAGACTCAAACGGTGTCGGACTGGTTCCCAGTGAATTTCAGGGAAAACGTCCCCAGCCCAAAGGCAAGGATGCATCCGCCTCTGCGCCGTGGGATTACAAGGGCGGCGGCATGACCCGATCGCGCACGGTGATTGATGCCGATAAAAAGAAATCCACCCAAACCCAATGGCTGAGGTGGATTCATGAGGCGACTGTGATCGAAGTAGTTGATACAGCCGACGGCACATATGTTTACACATTCGAAACATCCCTGCCGGATGATTTCCGCGGCACGTCCTGCCTTGGCGTTTTCCGCAACACCTTACGCTGGAATCTCGACGACGGCTCGGAAGATAATTACAACCGCTCGTTTGTCGGTTATGCGCCCGAAGGGCAGGTCCCGGTTGGGAACGTCAGGCCGATGATGGATTGGAACAGGATCATCCACAAATAAAGCCGGCTTGCGCCAGTGAGCGCAGGTTACACCTAAAGCAACGATGAAACTCCTCCACTTTGCGGACGCTCACATCGATATGGCGAATTACGGACGGCATGACCCGGCTTCGGGCTTGCCGCTTCGGGTTTTGGATTTTCTCAAATCGCTCGATACCATCGTGGATGCGGCCATCGACCGCAAAGTGGATTTGGTCATCTTTGCGGGCGATGCCTATAAGGACCGTTCCCCGGCTCCGACCTTTCAACGCGAGTGGGGGAGGCGCATCATGCGGCTCTCTCAGGCGAAGATTCCGACCCTGCTGCTTGTCGGCAACCATGATATTTCCCCCGCCGTCGGACGCGCTCACGCCTTGCAAGAATATGATACATTGCAAGTTCCATTTGTCCGTGTTATATCAAAAATTCAACTCTTGAAATCTAATGAATTGTGGGGTTTGCCAATAAATGTCATCTCGATTCCCTGGATTTCACGATCGGTTTTCTTGGCTGATTATGAAATTACAAATAGTGACGACTTACTAGCTGAGGCTTATGAGGGATTAGAGAACAGGATAAAAATAAGGATCGAAGAACTTATAGAAGAGAGTGAGAAATCATTCCCTCTCATCCTGACTGCGCACGCCTCCATAGAAGGGGCGAAGTACGGCGGTGAAAGACTTGTGATGCTTGGCAATGACCTCGTGTTAACTGGCTCGTTGGTGAAGAATCAAAAATTCAATTATGTGGCGATGGGGCACATCCATAAGCCGCAAAATCTGAACGGACCCGGTCCAGATAAGGACGACACAACACCGGATTTTCAGCCGCCGGTGGTGTACCCCGGCTCCATTGAGCGGGTTGATTTTGGCGAAATGAAAGAAGACCGTTTCTTTGTAGTTGCCGAGATCGAAAAGGGGAAGGATACAAAGGTTGAATGGGTTCAACTCAAGGAAGTGAGAAAGTTCATCGATTGCCGCGCGATTCTCGAATCCGGTGAAAACGTGACGGAAATCCTCAAAAACAAATTACCCAAACCAAAGGAATTGTCCGGGGCGATCCTCCGCCTGGTGGTCGAATATCCGCGCGAATGGGACTCCCTCATCGACGAATCGGCTCTGAGAAAATACGCCGCCGATGCCTTCGAATTCCACTTCGTCAAACGCCCGCAGATCGTTTCCCGTTCGCGCATCGACGAGGGGCAGGTGGTGAGTAGTTTGAGCCCGCTCGATTTATTGGACCAGTATTTCAATTCGGCAAAAATTACAAATCCAGAGGACCTGAAGAAACTGGCGCAGGAGATTATTTCAGAGGACGGGTAAAATTGGGGGTATGCAGGCATTTTGCCTGGGGCACAAGTCGCATGTCAAATAACATAAAACAGGAGAACAATCCTTGCCCGCTCAGCATTCGCGTTACCGCTGGTTCGTAGTTGTTGTGTTTTTCTTCTTCATGCTCCTGCACCAGACCGACAAATTGATGATCGGCTCATTGCAGGTGCAGATCAGTAACGATTTCAAGATCAGCAACACCGAATGGGGATTGGTAAATTCGGGAGCCCTGATCGTTGCCACGATCCTGTACCCGATCTGGGGATACCTATACGACCGCTTCTCGCGAACGAGGCTGCTCTCGCTGGCTTCGCTCATCTGGGGCTCCACCACCTGGTTGAACGCCATCGTGAAAACGTTCGGCGGGTTTCTCGTCACACGCGCCTCGACCGGAATCGATGATTCGTCCTACCCCGGCTTGTACACGCTCATCGCAGACTATTTCGGTCCGAACATTCGGGGAAAGGTGTACGGAGTTTTGCAACTCGCCCAGCCCATCGGCTATCTCGTCGGGATGATCCTTGCCCTGATGGTCGCGCCAGCCATCGGCGGATGGCGAAGCGTGTTCTACATCACCGGCTCGCTCGGATTGGTGATCGCCCTGTTGATCTTCTTCGGTGTGAAGGAAATGCCGCGCGGTAAAGCCGAACCCGAATTCGAGAACATGACCGAGATGCAGACCTTCAAATTCTCGTGGACCGAAGCGAGGGACATCTTCAAGAAAAAAACCATGTGGTTCGTCTTTTTGCAGGGTTTTGCGGGCGTCTTCCCCTGGAACGTCATCACCTATTTTTTCTTTGCTTATCTTGAAAGGGAACGCGGTTACGACGCGAACGGCATCCTGTTCACAATGGCGCCAGTCATCCTCATCCTGGCAGGCGGATATTTCCTCGGCGGCGCGCTCGGCGATGCGGCATTCAAACGCACGAACAAGGGACGCATCCTGGTATCCATTATCGGCGTGTTGCTGGGCGCGGTCTTCATATTCCTTGCGCTCAACACTCCAACCGAAAACCGAAATCAATTCTTTGTCTTCATGTGCCTGACCGCCATCTTCATGCCGCTTTCGTCCGCCAATGTCATCGCCACTGTCTATGACGTGACCGTGCCGGAAGTCCGCTCGACGGCGCAGGCGGTGGAATATTTCATCGAAAACGCGGGCGCGGCATTTGCCCCGATCCTCACCGGTCTCATCGCCGATGCGATCGATCTCAAGACAGCGATCCTTCTCATCTGTACCGTCGCGTGGGGATTGTGTTTCCTCTTCTACATCGGCGCGATCTTCACCATCGACAGGGATTCACACAACTTGCGCGAACAAATGACAGAACGCGCCAAATCAATGAACGCAAATTAAATTTTCGCGGCGAGTCATGCGCATTGTCCGGGTCGATCTCGATCATAAACCCCATCTGGAGGATTTCCTCGCCCTGCCCTTTTCCATCTATCGGGACATTCCCCAGTGGGTGCCGCCCCTGCAAATCGACGAACGCCTCAGGCTTTCCCCGAAGCGTTTCCCGTTCCATAAACATTCACACGCCGGTTTCTTTATCGCCTACCAGAAAACCCGCCCCATCGGACGGCTTGCCGTATTGGATAACCGCCCATACAACGAGTTCAATAAAGAATCGACCGCCTTCTTCTATCTATTCGAATGCGCGAATAACCCCGAAGCCGCGAAGGGACTTTTTACCGCAGGTTTTGAGTGGGCGCGCTCTCGCGGCTTGACCAGAATTCTTGGCCCCAAAGGCTTCACGCCCATGGACGGGTTCGGCCTGCTCTTGAAGGGATTCCAACACCGCCCAGCCTTCGGGCTTCCCTACAATCCTTCCTATTACGTTGATCTGATCGAGGCGCAGGGGTTTGTAAAACTTGGTGAAACGGTTTCCGGTTATATCGGCACGGATGTTCAATTCCCTGAACGCATTCATGAACTTGCAGGAAGGATCAGGGAACGCCGCGGACTTCGCATCGCCCGCTACGAGAAGCGATCCGACCTGCGCTTGCTCGTCCCCAAGTTGAAAGACCTCTACAACGGAGCGTTGCGCGGAACCGCAGGCAACGCCCCAATCTCAGATGACGAAGCAAACGCATTGGCAGACCAACTGCTTTGGTTTGCAGACCCGAAATTGATCAAGATCGTGATGAAGGGTGATGAGCCGGTCGGATTCTTGCTGGCATATCCGGATATCTCCGCCGCATTGCAAGAGACCCGCGGAAGACTTTTTCCCTTCGGCTGGGTGGCGATGCTGCGCGAACTCAAGCGCACCGACTGGCTGAATATCAACGGCGCGGGTTTGATCCCCGAATACCGCGGCTCTGGCGGGATGGCGATTCTTTACAGTGAGATGTTCAAATCAGTGCGAGAATCGGGAAGGTTCGAACACGCCGAGGTCGTTCAGATCGGCGTGGAGAACGAAGCCATGCAGAGGGATATGGAGAACTTCGGCATCGATTTCTACAAGACCCACCGGACGTATCACCGCAACCTGGAAGCGTAGCGCGCGTTCTCTTACGCGCCTGGAGATGTTAGAAAATTTCTGCTACACGGTTATCCATGTAGCTTCCGTAAAATGAAAAGCGAAGTTCCCTGCACCGCCAATGCGGTCAGCGCCGCCAGACCGAATGAAACGGCGAGGCTGGCCCGTTCGATCAGCAGGCCGAGGACGATAAAGAAACCCGTAAATGCAAACAAGCCAAAGAGCAGCCCGCGCATGACGTTTCCTGCGGCGGCAGGTCCGTGACTCCGGTGGGCAAAAATGACCAGGATGGTGCTGTACAGGGGAACGGTCGCCAACAAGCCGGTCAATCGCGGACCGATGAAGGGGGCGATGCCGGTGATCAGCAAAATAATGCCTGTCCCGATCAATATCCGTAACGGAATATCCCATCTGCTCAATGTGGCATTGCCTGTTTCGACTTTTTCATCCGGCATCCGGGACAATCCGCCTGTGATCGAAAGGAGGACCGCGGGCGAGACCAGCCAGAACGGGAGTTCGACGTTTTGAAAGAACAACGTGCTCAGCAGGAACGCGAACAAACTTCCCGTGATCGATGCCTGCCAGGGAAAACGCGCCGCAAGCCGCGGATAGACGACCGCGTAGATCACAACAGAGATACCGCCGCTCAACACGCCGAGCGCGGACCTTGCCGCAAACGAAATGCCTTCACTGACCGCCACGAAGAAAATGATGGGTCCTGAAGTAAGCGGCAGAGCAACCAGCCATCCGCTGACGGCGGGACCCCAGCGGCGGCCCGCGAGGCTGGCTGAGCCGATGATGAGCGGGGCGAGAATCAATTTAAGAGCGAGGATATTCATCGATCAATTCACCATAAAGAATACAGCCAGCAGAATCGAAAGATCTGCGACTGCATGACCAAGCACTGGAGTAAGCAGACTGCCATCAAGACGGTAAATCTGTCGCCAAAGCCAACCCATGCAGGTCAATGAGAAGATCGTTAGTCCCATCGAAAAAAGTGAAGTTTTATTCCAAAGCACCATGGCGTGATAACCGGCATAAACGAAATCGATGGAATGAAATGTTCTTATGTCGCTTCCCAATGCGCCGCGCCAAAAATATTCCTCAATGATGGGATTGACCACCGAAAAATATAGAATAAATCCAACCCAAACGCCCCCGCTTAAACCAAGTTCTGCAAGTTGCATGTGGAGATTCGCTGAAATTCCAAGCACGTTCCTTAGCAGATATAAGCCGGGTCCGCTTAAAGCGCAAAGCACTAAAGTAAATATAAGGAAGCGTTTATCTGCATTTCTTAAGAAGGTACTTAACGGCAAATGGGGTCTTAAATTGAACAAGACAATAAGAATTGCAAGATGGAAACCGATCAAGGCTGCCCAGGAGTTTTTGAAAAGAAACAACCCTATCCAAATGGCGAGATAAGGCGGGATCGGCGCGAACCATTTCGGTTTCATGTGTGAATTACTTGACTTCGGTAATGATCGTCCGCTTTGCGCCTGCGGAGATTAACGCTTCCGCCACAGATTCCGCCGAGGCCTGCTTGACCAACGCGATCATATTCCCGCCGCGGCCGCCGCCGCTGAGTTTGGCTCCGAGCGCGCCCGCTTGCTTTGAGGCATCGACCAGGTTGTCCAGTTCCGGAGAGGAGACGGTCAATTGTTGGAGGAGTTCGTGATTGTGATTCATCATTTCGCCGAGCAAATCCGGCTTGCCGCTTTCGATGGAACGGCGCGCGATGAGGGAGATCTGGGCGATCTCATTGAATATCTCTTCGAAACGAATCGTTTCCCTCAACCACAGCCGCCTCACGTCGCCGACCGATTCTTTGGTCGGTGCAGGGATGCCGGTATCACCGACGACGAGGGTGAAGGGTTTGCCGCACTTGAACGTCTCGATGGGCTGGCCTTTGATGTAATAAACCGGCATGTTGTAGGTGATGACGGTATTGTCGATGCCGGAGGGTGTGCCGTGATGGAGTTTTTCGATCTCGAATACGAGGTTGTTGATATCCTCATTAGGGAGCGGATGATCGAGGAAGGAAGAAAGCGCGCGGACCAAGGCAACCGAAACCGCCGCGCCGGAGCCAAGCCCTGCCGCGACGGGGATGGTTGATTGAATTTGGATGGAAAGGTTTGGGAGCGGGGAAACGCCAACGTGTTGAATCGTTTTCAGTATCACCGAACCAATTGGATGGTCGGAAGGAAGCGAGGCAAGGTCTGAGGTGAGTCCGATTATCGGGGCTTGGATTCGGATGCCGGGCTGACTCGACTCCGAGACTTCGACTTCCACTTGAACCTGATTCACGGGCACGGCAAGGGCGGGACGATTGTAAACAACGGCATGTTCACCGAAGAGAATGACCTTGCCGGGGGCGGAGGCTTTCATGAAAAATAGAAGATGGCGAGAACGGCGAACGCCCACAGGAACATGGAAATTTGAAACGGGCGGTCGGAAAGCAGGATCTCCTCCGGCGTGCCGCCCGCATGTTTGACTTCGATCAGATAGAGATAACGGAAGATGGCGTAGACCACGAACGGAATGGTGAGCATCATCGAATGGTTGTCCGGGACGTTGGGCGCATTGAAGGTGTAGAGCGAATATGCGACGATGGTCGTGCCAGAGACGATCATGATATATTGGTCGAGCAGTGGCAGCGTATAACCGTCGAACACTTTTCGGTGCGAGCCCGCGCCGTGCGCGAGCAACGCCATTTCGGCGCGGCGTTTTCCGAAACCGAGGAAAAGCGAGAGCAGGGTCATGACCACGTAGAGCCAGGGGGAGAAACGTTCGACGGCGATGAGCGTCACGCCGGCATGCACGCGCAGCACGAATCCCGCCGCGATGATGAGCACATCCAGTATGGCGATGTGTTTGAGCCATTTGGTGTATGCCATGTTGAGAAGGAAATAACAAACGACGACATATTCAAAACCGGGGGCGAGGAGCCACGCAAGCGCAAACGTAATGAGGACGATGATAATTCCCGCAGTCCATGCCGCGCCCACCGGAAGCTTGCCCGCGGCGATCGGGCGGTTCTTTTTATCGGGATGCTGGCGGTCGGCTTCCACGTCGGCGAGATCGTTGAAGATGTAAACGCTGGAGGATATCAGACAAAACAACACAAAGCCCGCGAGTGTGCGCAGGAAGGAATCGAGGTTAAAAAGTTGTTTGTCGAAGACCAGCGCGGCGAAGATAAAAACGTTCTTCGTCCATTGGCGCGGGCGCATGGTTTTGAACAGTGCGGTTAACATGCGGCTATTTTACCTGATAGAATATTTTCATGCCGAAAGTTCGGTTGGATATCCTGCTCGTGGAAAAAGGACTGGCGGATTCTCGCGCCAAAGCCCAGGCACTCATCATGGCGGGACAGGTGCGGGTCGCGGGTCAGGTCGCGCTCAAGCCTGCCACAACCGTTCAACCTGATTCTGAGCTGACGGTCGATACGGGTCCCAAGTTCGTCTCGCGCGGCGGCGAGAAACTCGAAGGCGCGTTAAAGGCGTTTTCCATCGACGTGACCGGGTTGGTGTGCGCCGATGTCGGTGCCTCCACGGGCGGATTTACGGATTGTCTATTGCAAGGCGGCGCGGCAAAAGTGTATGCCATCGACGTTGGCAAGGGGATTTTGCATTGGAAACTGCGCAACGATTCCCGCGTGGTGGTGATGGAGGAGACAAATGCGCGTTTGGTGGAATCCCTGCCGGAGAAGATCGATCTCGTGACGGTGGATGCGTCATTTATTTCGTTGAAAGTTTTATTGCCTGCTATCAAGAAATGGTTTGCCCACTTTCCACTTTCCACTTTGGAGGGTAATGGAAAGTGGAAAGTGGAAAGCTACATCCTTGCCCTTATCAAGCCCCAATTCGAGGCTGGCAAGAAAGAAGTCTCACGCGGCGATGGCGTGATTCGCGACCCGGAAATCCACAAGCGCATTTTGATCGATGTGCTGACATTTGCGAAGAACGAAGGTTTCGGTTTGCGCGGACTGGTGAGGTCTTCCCTGATGGGTCCCAAGGGGAATGCCGAGTTTCTGGTCTGGCTGGATTTGAAACAGAATGAGGCTGTGGTGGAGGATTTGGTCGAGTCGGTCATGAAACAGGAGACTGCTTCGGGCTTCGCCGTTTGAGGCTCGCCTTCGCAATGACATTAATCATGAATTGCCCCAAGTGCAAGTCTGGATTGATCAAGAAATTTTACAAGGGGATGTTCGAAGTGGATTCCTGCCCGAACTGCCGCGGCATGTGGCTGGATTTCGATGAGTTGGACAAACTCGAAGATGTGGTGTTCGATGAGGATGAACGCAAGGGCTCCCTGGTCCATTACCAAACTCGAACGGATCTTTCATGTCCGCAGTGTGGGGCGATGTTGGATGAATTTCAGTACCGCTTATACGACCTGCGGCTCGATGCCTGCACTGCGAACGGCCACGGTTTCTGGCTGGATGCTGGCGAAGACGAACGGGTGATGGAGATCATGCAAAAGCGGGCGGGGGAAATGGAGAGGAAGATCAATGCTGAAGCGGAGTGGAGGCAAATACTCGAGGGGTTGCATGCGTTTTTGACAAGAAGGAAGTAGGTCGCGGTTCAAGCGCGACCTCCAAGGCGTTATTCGTGAAATTCAGGGTGATGCGGGGTATTGTTATTTCTCGCGGGTTCCAAAATCTCATCGATGGTCATATTCGCGTGTTCATTCTCGGCGGGATGGTAATGGACATGGACACGCCGCACATTCGGCATGGAGGCAAGCAAGGTCTCTTCCACGCGGCTGGCGATGCTGTCGCCCTCGTAAACGGTCAAAGCGCCGTTGATGCCGATGGTCAGATTCAGCACGATGTGAGGTCCGAAGCGGTGGGCTTGCAGTTCCTCCATTTGAGTTACGCCGTCGATCGTCTTGAGCAGATCCGAGATGCGCTCTGCCAGGTCGCGGCTTGGGATGACAGCCATCAGATCTGTGGAGGATTCGCGCAGGATAAATAATCCCGTGCGGAAGATAAGCACCGCCACCAACGCGCCCGCGAGCGGATCCACCCATGGCAGACCGCGCTGGCCGAGGAAAATGCCGACCGTCGCCGCGCTTGCAGAGAAGAGGTCGTTGCGGTGATCATACGCCAGAGCATCCACGACAGGATTGCCGGTCTCGCGGCCCAGTTTGCGAATGTACCATGTGAGGAAAATCTTTATCATCACAGTGGCAAGCGCGACATAAAGAGCGAACGGATGCGATGTGGTGAACTCTGCCACGCCGTCCACAAAATCCCAGACCTTGTCCACCGCATCCCAAAACACGGCGAGGGCGGTGGCGACGACGAAGGAGCCGATCAGAAGCGAGCCGATGCTCTCGAATTGGCGGTGCCCGTATGGATGGTCGCTGTCGGCGGGTTTGTTTGCCATGCGCACCAGAATGCTGGCGGCGATGTAATAGGCGACATCGGAAGTGGAGTTGATCCCTTCCGCGAGTAGGGCGGGACTATGACCCAAAATGCCGAACGTCGTTTTGACGATGGCAAGCAGGATGTTCGTGCCCAGTCCCAGGTTGATGGCACGCAGGCTTTTTAGGTCGCGTTCGTGGGTCATGATCGGATTTTATTTATATTTCCGCCGGGCACAATTGACAAACGTCTTAAATAACCGATGTTAAGCAGTTAACCCTTTTCGTCGCGGCGGGGCAAAGAACGCCGGGAAAATAGTAAAAGGCATAAATTCCGTGCAATAGGCTGCCTGACGGTTTACTGCGTAAGGCGAATCGAATAATAAATCCCGCATACGCAGGGAAATATCATTACCCGCCGGTCTTGCGGAGGAAGAACTTGGTGATCTCTTCCGCGATCGCTGGGGTAAGAGCCAGCCCAACCACCAAACTCCATTCGCGCGCGGTCAGGAAATGCGTGTTGAAGATGGGCTGCAGGAACGGAACGGCGCATACCAAAAGCAGAAGCGCAATGGAAAGCCCCACGGCATATTGCATGTACCTGTTCGAGAAGATTCCGATCTTGAAGACCGAGGCACGTTCCGAGCGGACGGTATACGCGCGGAACAACTCGCAGAGGGATAATGTCACGAATGCCATCGTCTCCGCAGTCTGCACATCCAGGCCCCGCCAGTCGTGAGCGAGAACGTACGATAACACATTGGCACCTGAAGGGACAGTGGCGCCTGCTTCGAGATGCCACGCCAATCCCATCACGAATGCGATCAGCACGGCAGAAGTCTGCATGATGGTTTGCACGATGATTCCGATGCCCATCGAACGGTTGATGATCGGCTCGCTCTTGGCGCGCGGCTTTTGATCCATGATGTCCGGATCGCCTTTTTCCATGGCGAGAGCCAAAGCCGGCGCCCCATCGGTGATGAGGTTCAGCCATAATAGTTGAATCGCAGTCAACGGCGCGGGCAGTCCCGCCAGCGTGGCGAGGAAGATGATCATGATCTCGGCAACATTCGAAGAAAGAAGGAAAAAGACGAACTTGCGGATGTTCGAATAGATGATACGCCCCTGCTCCACGGCCGAGACGATGCTGGCGTAGTTATCATCGGTCAATACCATGTCGGCGGTGCCTTTGGCAACGTCGGTGCCGGTGATGCCCATTGCCACGCCGATATCTGCGCGTTTGATGGCGGGAGCGTCATTCACACCGTCCCCGGTCATTGCCACGACTTCATCGTTGGCTTGAAGCGCGTCCACGATTCGCATTTTGTGCTCGGGTGAAACGCGTGCAAAGACGTCTGTCTCTTCGATGATGTTCTTTAATTCCTCATCGTTGAGATCGTCCAGCACGGCTCCTGTGAGCACCTTCTTGCCCGGGCGAAGCAAACCTATGGAATCAGCAATTGCTCTTGCTGTATTTGGAAAATCCCCGGTGATCATCACCGTGCGGATGCCCGCATGTCTCGCCTTTTCAAGAGCGGGCTTAACCTCGATTCGCGGCGGATCGATCATGCCCATCAGACCCACAAAGACCAGGTCCCGTTCGAGGTCTTCGGTGGCCACTTCTTCGATGTTATTGGGCACATCCTTTTCCACGCGATACGCGAAACCGAGCACTCGCAGCGCATCCTTGGTCATTGCGTCGTTGGCGTCGAGAATCTTCCTGCGCATGTCTTCTGTCAGTTCGCGGGGCTGATCGTCCATGCCCAGGTATTTGGAACACAATGTGAGAACGATGTCCGGCGCGCCTTTGACCGCAATGACATCCCAGCCTTTGAGTTTTTCATTGGTGAACGGGGAGGGGTCGTAGGGACTCGGCTTGTTCACATCGTGTATGGTGATCATGCGTTTACGTTCCGAGTCGAAAGGAACCTCGTTCTCGCGCGGATAAGCCCGGTCGATCTCCACATGGATCGCACCTGCCTTTGCAGCGGCAACCAGGAGCGCCCCTTCGGTCGGGTCCCCGACGATGCGATAGGTCTGCTGGGAATCAGACTCGCCGGTGATCTCGATCTCTGAGTCGTTGTTCAGAACGCCGAGCCAAAGGGTGGAGAGGATGGCAGGATACTGTTTTGCATCGACGACCTTACCGCCATCCGTAAAATCACCCTTGGGTGTGTACCCGGCTCCGGAAATGCTGAGCAGTTGACCGTCCGCCCAGATGCGCGTGACTGTCATCTCGTTCTGGGTCAAAGTCCCGGTCTTATCGGAGCAGATCGTCGTGGCGGAACCGAGCGTTTCCACAGAGGATAACTTGCGAATGAGCGCATGGCGCTGGATCATTTCGCGCATCCCCAGCGCGAGTGAAATGGTTACAACAGCAGGCAAACCTTCGGGCACAGCGGCAATGGCGAGACTGATGGCGATGATGAATACTTCTGTGATCTCGCCCGCAAATTCCTTGAAATATTCGATGGGCGTCGAGAATAATCCCCCGATATCCGTATAGTTGATCAACGCGACTAAGAAGACGACAAATACCAGGATCAACGAGCCGATGCTCAAAGACTTGCCGAGATTATCCAGGCGGCGCTGGAGCGGAGTCTCTTCGGCTTCCACGTTTTGAAGCATGGAGGCAATGAGACCCAGTTGGGTATTCATCCCGGTGCTGGTCACCACGCCGCGCCCGCGTCCGTAGGAAACGACCGTTCCCATAAAGGCGGTATTTTTCCGGTCACCGAGCGGAACGTTCTTTTCGAGCACGGTCGCAGCATTCTTTTGAACCGGCAGCGACTCGCCGGTAAGCGAGGCTTCCTCCACTCGCAGGTTAACCGCTTCGAGCAATCGCAGATCGGCCGGGATGAAATTTCCCGCCTCAAGAAAAACAATATCGCCCGGCACAAGGTTGTAGGCGGGGATGGATTTGCGCGAACCGTCGCGCAGCACCTGCGCTTCGGGCGCGGCTAATTTCTTCAGCGCTGCCAGTGCCTGCTCCGCCCGCTGTTCCTGGATGATTCCAAGGATGGCGTTTAATACCACGATCGCCATGATGGCGATGGATTCGACATAATCCCCAAGCAAAGCAGAGATGATGGAGGCAACGATCAGCAGGATCACCACAAAATTGTTCAATTGATCCCACAGCATCGCAAGGAATCCGGGACGCGGCGCCTCGCTCAACTGGTTCAGACCGTGCTGCGCCAGTCGTTTTTCAGCTTCGACGCTGGTTAAACCCTCCTCATGCACTTCGAGATGTTTGAGCGTTTCCTCTGCGGTGACGGCGTGGAATTCCTGCGGCGTTGTTTCTTCGTTCGTCATTCATTGCTCCTGGGGTGAATTTCTTCCTGCGCGCAAAAAAGACGAGAACACTCCGTCGAATGGAATGTCTCGCCTCCATTTGGGATGGTCGTCTTTAAGGTTTCCTGCAAACGCGAATGAGTCTATTCCCAGACCTGATGCTTGTCAAGCAATGCGCCCGAGAAAACTGTTGGGTGGGTTACAATTCGGTCCATGCGTATCTTCAAATCGAGATTACCCCAACTTCTCCTTGTGCTTTTATCGATCGCCATTCTCGCGCTGTTCGGTCCCGAGGAGCAATCGCTGGGATCGAACGTCCGGCTCGTGTATCTGCACGGAGCCTGGGTGCTCACCGCCGAGATCGCCTTCCTTGCAGCGGCTCTCGCCGGACTTTTAGGCTTGATCCTGCGCCGCGGCATGTTTCACTCGTGGAGCGCCGCGCTCGGGCGAACGGGGATTATCTTTTGGATCACCTACCTGCCGTTATCCCTGCTCGCCATGCAAGCCAACTGGAACGGTCTTTTCCTCGCTGAGCCGCGTTTCCGGCTTGCGATGATCTTCGCCGTCACCGGCGTTCTGCTTCAAGCGGGGTTGTGGATTTTCAACCTGCCGTGGCTGACTTCTCTTGCGAACATTATTTTCATCGTTGTTCTTCGCGCCATCTTCGCCACAGCGGAAAATATCATGCATCCGCCCCCATCGCCGATCTTCAATTCGGGGAATATTATCATCATCGCTTTCTTCGTTGCGTTGAACCTGTTGGCGTGGCTAGCCGCCTACCTCCTCACGCGCCTGCTGCTTGATGCCAAACCCGCTTCCTAAACCCCAATCCTAAATGTCCCGAATTCGCCTTATCACCTACACTGCCATCCGTGTGGTTCTTAATACCGCACATCGCATGGTCTATCCCTTTCTTCCCGTTTTCGCGCGCGGACTTGGCGTCGACATCCAAACGATCTCGGCACTGGTTGCCAACCGGGCGGTTGTCGGATCGTTCAGTCCGTTTCTCGTCCCATTCATCGAACCGCGCGGACGCAAGTTCGGCATGCTGCTCGGTTTGGTATTCTTTACAGGCGGCGTGGGAATTGTAGCCTTTGCCCCTTCTGTCTCATCGTTGGGAATCGCCCTCATCCTTTCCCTGCTCGGAAAAGCTTTCTTTGACCCTTCGCTTACGGCATATGTTTCGGATCATACGCCGTACTCGGAGCGCGGAAGTGCGGTCGCCGCCCTTGAGTTTGCATGGTCGTTGTCATTCATAGCGGGCATCCCCGCCGTGGGCTGGTTGCTTTCGCGCTCCTCCTGGTCGACACCTTTCATGGTATTGGGGATTCTGGGCGTCGCCGCATTCATCTACATCGCATTGACCCTGAAGGATTCTGTCATACCGTCCCACCATGAGGACGGCATATTCGGAAACGCAAAACAGATCATTACTTCGCCGGTGACGCTGGCGGCAATTTCCATCGGCCTGCTGGTTTCTGCGGCGAATGAAGTCGTCAATATCGTCTTTGGTTTGTGGCTGGAGGATTCTTTCCAATTACAGATCGCCGCCTTGGGAGCGGCATCCGCTGTCATCGGCTTGTCGGAGTTGGGAGGCGAGGGACTGGTATTCGGCCTCGTTGACCGGCTGGGAAAAGTCCGCGCTTCAGGTCTGGGGGTTATTGCTAACTGTTTTGCAGCAATATTGCTTCCCATCATCGGGCGGACGCAGGCAGGCGCATTGGCGGGCTTATTCCTGTTTTACATCACTTTCGAATTCACCATTGTGAGTATCATCCCCCTGATCACCGAAGTCATGCCTGCCGCTCGGGTGACGATGCTGTCATTTGCAGGCGCGGCGCATTCCGTGGGCCGGGCATTGGGCGCGTGGCTGGCTCCGCCGTTATATGCGGTCGGATTTTCCCATATCATGGGAGCGGCAATCGTTTTCAACCTGCTTGGCCTGGCGGCGGTCTGGTACGTTTCGAGGCACCACGAATGATTGGGAGCACCGGGATGGCAGGGTCATTTATGGATGCGGGGTGAGGCGGGTGAATGGTCGAAAAATAAAATAAATCCCATCTCGTGAGATGGGATTTATTTTTGTAACTAAACTGCCGGCTTCGATTAGAAGCTGCTGAGGCTGTCGTTGATGGTGCTGAATACGTTGCCGATGATGGGACCGAGGACCATGAGGACTGCGATAACAACAATGGCAACCAAAACGAGAATCAACGCGTATTCGACCAGTCCTTGGCCTTTTTCCTTGGGTGAGAACAACATGAGTATTTTCTCCTTTCTTTAGGATTTCCCAGGTTTCGCCTGAGATAAGGTTATTTTACACGGAGCACCGATTTTTGCAAGCCTGCAGGGGAGAAGCTCCCTAACAGTATTGTTAGCCTTTCAAATGTGACCGGGCTCCACTACACATTGCTGAGACTGTCGTTAAGCGAACTGAACACGTTGCCGATGATAGGGCCGAGGATGTAGAGGACTGCGATAACAAGAATGGCAACCAGAACAAGAATAAACGCGTATTCGACCAATCCCTGGCCTTTTTCCATGGGCGTAAACAACATGGCATTTCACCTCCTTTCCTTAAATCTAGGATTTAATCAGGGAGTAACTAAATTCGAGGTGATGCAGCAATTTCTCGCATGTCATTCTGAGGAGCGCAGCGACGAAGAATCTCTAGTTTTCTAATAAACTTGATTTTGGCAGGGGAGAGACCCTCCGCTATCGCTCAGGGTGACATGCATCGTTTTGATTTTAGGCACTCTCTTTAATCATTATAAACGAAACCATCCGGGGGAAATATTGTAAACTTCTTGCAAAGGTCAATTTTTTACATCGTTTGGCGGCGTCACCGCATTCCACGTGCTGCAGCGCAATCATTAATGCCTAGAAAAAAAGCCCCGTCGTGAAACGGGGCTTTTGCTGGACTTTCCGATCAGGATTACACGCCGCTGAGGCTGTCGTTGATGGTGCTGAACACGTTGCCGATGATGGGGCCGAGGATCATGAGGACGGCGATAACGACGATGGCCACCAAAACGAGGATCAGCGCATATTCCACCAAACCCTGGCCTTTTTCTTTGGGTGAGAACAACATGATGTATAACTCCTTTCGTTTATGAATGGTCGGAAGACGCCTTCCGTATTTACGTTTCTATTCTACAGCAACGGGTCGAAAAGTCAATGATTTTTATTTTACAATCTTGTTAGGGAAGAGGGGGGTCTCCGGCCGCATTTTGAATCGCCCGCACACACGGACGTTTCTGTGGTTAAATTATTTCATCATCAATCCTCGACGGTGAATCCCATGCTCATTCATTCAACCTCCCAACTCCTGACACTTGCAGGCGGTCCCCAGCGCGGAAATGCGCTCGGTTCGCTCGGCATCATCGATAATGGCGCTGTCGTCATGCGAGACGAAAAGATCGTCGCAGTCGGTGGGACGGACGAACTCCGCGCCGCATACCCCGATGAACCGACACTTGACGCGGGCCGTTGCGTGCTCATGCCGGGTTTCGTGGACCCGCACACGCACCTCATCTGGGCGGGCGATCGCGCCAATGAATTCGAAATGAAGATGGCGGGAACGCCTTATCTCGATATCCTTGCGGCTGGCGGCGGTATTCTCTCCACCGTCAAAGCGACCCGCACAGCCAGCATCGAAACGCTGATGGCGGAAACCCGCCCACGCATGCTGAGGATGTTCAGGAACGGCACGACAACCGCTGAAGCAAAGACGGGTTATGGGCTGCAAACCGCCACGGAACTGCGTTTATTGAAAGCCCTGCTTGCCTTGAACGATGAAAGCCCGCTCGACCTTGTCATCACATTTCTTGGCGCGCACGCCATTGCACCGGAATTTAAAGATGACCCCCAGGGATATACGGATGAAGTCGTCAATACCATGCTGCCCATGCTGAAAGGCTGGTGGGAGACTCACGCCCCGCGCCTTCCCATGCCCTTTGTGGATGTGTTTTGCGAGACGAAAGCCTTCACTCTCGAACAATCGCGTCAGATCCTGACCCGGGCACAGTCGCTGGGATTCCCGCTTAAGATCCACGCCGACGAATTCGACAATCTCGGCGGAGCGTCGCTGGCAGCGGAGTTAAAGGCCGCGTCGGCCGACCATCTCGTGGTCACGTCCGATGCGGATATCGAAGCGCTGGGCAGGTCCGAGACAGTGGCGGTCGCCCTCCCTTGCACTCCCTTCGGGCTGGCTGAATCCCATTACACACCCGCGAAAAAATTGCTGGATGCGAACGCGATCCTTGCCATCGCTACAGACTGCAATCCCGGCACATCGTGGAATGAGTCGATGCAATTTGCGATCGCGCTCGCCTGCCGTTATATGAAATTGACTCCCGCCCAAGCCATCGCTTCCGCGACGATCAATGCTGCGCATGCCATCCGCCGCGCGGATTCGGTCGGCTCCATCGAAGTCGGCAAACAGGCGGACATGCTTATCCTGTCTGTGAGCGATTACCGTCAGGTCGGTTATCGTTACGGAACGAATCTCGTCAAGCACATCATCAAACGCGGACAGGTCTATTCAGTGGATGTGGGATATTACAGGACGGCATGAATTCGAAAGGCTCCCGGAAGAAACCGATCGATATCATTCCCATCGCCCGGGACCGGGTGATGGAGCATATCCCCGAAATGGTCATCGTGCTGGATGAAAAGGAACGCATCGTCGATGCGAATGCCATGGCGCAAAAGTGGCTCGATAAACCGTTGGAAGAGATCATCGGCGGCGATCCGATGGAAGTCTTCAAGCAATGGCCTCAATTGTTACAGCGTTTCTTCTTCCTGGAATACCACCGCGAAGAGGTTGAAATTCCAGGCGACCCGCCCCGCGTTCTGGAAACCATCATCACGCCGGTCTATAACGAATCGAAACAGCTTGAAGGAAGGATCGTTCTCGCCTACGATATTACCGCTAGGAAAAAACTCGAAGGGGATTTAAAGACCGCCAACCAGGCTCTTCAATCCCAATTGGAGGAGAACGAACGACTGCGCCTCCGATTGCAGGAGCAGGCCATCCGCGACCCGCTGACCGGGGTGTTCAACCGCCGCTATTTTGCGGAAGCGCTCGATAATGTGACCGCCCGCGCCGTTCGCGAAAATACTCCCTTTTCCATCATCATTCTCGATGTGGACCATTTCAAACGGATCAACGATTCGTACGGTCACAAATGCGGCGACTTCGTTTTGCAGGCTCTTGCGAAATATCTGGCTCAAAAAACAAGGCGCAGTGACATCGTCTGTCGTTTTGGCGGGGAGGAGTTCGTTATTCTCATGCCCGACGCCTCTGCAGACTCTGCCCAGGAACGCGCCGAACTTTTTCGAAAGGAATTCGAAGCCATGGTCAACGTCTGCGAAGGAAATTCCATCCAAGCCACATTTTCGGTGGGAGTGGCATCCTTCCCCGTTCACGCGGGTTCGGGGGAGAGCCTGCTTGGCTGCGCAGACCAGGCGTTGTATCGGTCCAAGGCGGGGGGACGGAACCGGGTCACTGTTTTTGAACGGTGAGACGCGATACAATCCGACATCAAACATCCAATCAGGAGACATTTAATGCAAATAGACATCATCGGCGTGCCCATCGATCTCGGCGCGGACCGCCGCGGCGTGGACATGGGACCGAGCGCGATCCGCTATGCCCATTTACAGAAAAAACTCGAAGACCTCGGTTATACAGTGCAGGATGAAGGCAACGTGGAAGTGCCCATCGCGGAAATGTGCAGCATCAACAACCCGAAACTGAAATACATCGATTGCATCATTCCGATGGCGAGACGAGTATCCGGCGCGGTATCCACTTCGGTGGGGGCTGGCAACTTTCCGCTTGTATTGGGAGGCGACCATTCCCTTTCCATCGGTTCGGTGCGCGGAGCGGCTCGCGGACGAAAGATCGGAGTCATCTGGCTCGATGCGCATGGCGATTTCAATACGGCTGAAACGACTCCGTCAGGAAATATCCACGGCATGTCGCTTGCCATCCTTGCAGGCTTGGGTGACGGGAGGTTGATTCAATTATGGGATGAACCCGTGCCCGTCATCGACCCAATAAAGATCGCAGTCATTGGCGCGCGCGATCTCGATGAAGGCGAAAAGGTCAATTTGCAAAACGCGGGCGCGATGGTGATGAGCATGGAACAGATCGACCGCTACGGCATGGTCACTGCGCTCGAAAAAGCCATCGAACGGGTCAGCCGCGATGTGGATGGAATCTTTCTTTCGCTCGATCTCGACTCGCTCGACCCCGAACATGCTCCCGGTGTTGGAACGCCCGTCCCAGCCGGGCTTTCACAGCGCGAGGCGCATCTCGCCTGCGAGATGATCGCCGAGACCGGTAAACTCATCGGCATGGATCTGGTCGAAGTCAACCCCATCCTCGATGTTCAAAACCGAACCGCCTCGCTCGCCGTCGATTTTGCGCTCTCCGCGCTGGGGCGCCGCATCTGGAACGGACTTACATGAAACCGACCCTCTCTGATCTTGAAAAACTTGCGCTTGAAGCAGGAGCCATCCTCCGTGAGGGATACAACAAGGAGCACACGGTTCATTACAAAGGGACAATCGATCTTGTGACCGAAGCCGATCACGCCTCTGAAGCCTTTCTGCTCGGCGAAATAAAATCGCGTTTTCCCGGCGGGCACATCCTTGCCGAAGAGAGCGGAAGTATTCAGGGGAGCAACGAAGACCTCTGGTATATCGACCCGCTCGACGGCACGGTCAATTACGCGCATCACATTCCCATCTTTTGCGTCTCGATTGGATTTTCAACGAACCGACAAATGACTCTCGGCGTCGTCTATGACCCCATGCGGAATGAACTCTTCGCCGCCGAACGCGGCAAAGGCGCATTTCTCAATAGCAAAAGGATTCAAGTATCCAGCATAACCGAACTGGAAAAGTCCCTGCTCGTGACCGGCTTCCCCTACGACACCTGGGATACCGAACTCGATAATTTCAAATACTTCGAACGGCTCGCGAAGAAAACCCAGGGCGTACGCAGACTCGGTTCTGCTGCTTTGGATGCCTGCTACGTTGCCGCCGGGCGCTTTGACGGTTTCTGGGAGTTCAAACTCAAACCCTGGGACGTCGCTGCTGGCGGTTTGATCGCAAAGGAAGCAGGGGGAAAGGTCACTGCCATCGATGGAAGGGATGATTTTCTCTCCGCGCCTTTATCCATCCTCGCTTCCACGCCGGGGATTTATGAGGCAGTGAAGGGGCAGTTGAGTTAAATAAAAAGCGGATGACGATAGGTCATCCGCTCTTTATAAATCTTCAATCACAAATCGATTGTGGGCCCGGTAGGATTCGAACCTACGACCAAGCGATTATGAGTCGCCTGCGCTAACCGCTGCGCCACGAGCCCGTGATTAAAGTGTCAGGTGTCAAGTGCGGAGTGTCACGTGACACCTGGAACCTGACACTTGACACCGAACGTCAGAGCGGGAGATGGGATTCGAACCCACGAATATCAGCTTGGAAGGCTGATGCCTTACCACTTGGCGACTCCCGCAAAGCGACGTGATTTTACATGCAGGGGGGCGGAGCGTCAAGCACCTTGACCGTGAAAGGGCAGTAAAGTACAATCAGCGCGCTTAATCAATGCCCTCGTAGCTCAGTGGATTAGAGCGCTTGCTTGCGGAGCAATAGGTCGGCGGTTCGAGTCCGTCCGAGGGCGCTCCAACCGTCTTTTTGAAGGCGGTTTTTTTTATTTTAGAAATGTCATACTGAACCGCCTTTCGTCGAAATGACAAAATAAAGTGTTATAAGGCACAAAACAGGATTTATAAAACACTCTTTTAGAGACCCTGACACTGAACAAATTGAATGGTCAGGGTGGCATAAACGAAATCTCCTTTTTGTTTATAATCTTCCACCATGACGAAGAAAAAACCACACATCCTCCTCACCAACGACGACGGCATCCGCTCGCCCGGTTTATGGGCGGCCGCGGGCGAACTTTCGAAAATAGGCTACGTCACCGTGGCCGCGCCGCGCGAACAATCCAGCGGAATGGGACGTAGTCTGCCCAACACATCCAGTGGAATCATCAAAAAGGAACAGGTCAAGGTCAACGGGCAGACGTGGGAGGTATACGCAGTGGGCGGCACCCCGGCGCAAGCCGTCCTGCATGGAGTCCTCGAGATCGTCCCGCATGAACCGGATTTGATCGTATCCGGGATCAACTACGGGGAAAATGTCGGGTTGGGAGTCACAATTTCCGGCACGGTCGGAGCCGCGATGGAAGCCGCGGGTCTCGGATATCGCGCCCTGGCAGTTTCGCTCGAAACCGATCCGCACCTTCATCTCAGCCATTCCGAAGATGTGGACTTCAGCGCCGCCGCGTATTTCACCGCCTACTTTGCCCGCATCCTCCTGGAAAGGAAAACATTCGACGGCGTGGATTTGTTGAAAGTGGAAGTGCCGCGTCATGCCACCCCCGAAACGAAGTGGCGACTCTCCAGGCTTTCCCATCTCCGATACTACAAACCGACTCCTACCAAACGAAAATCGTGGGACGAGCCCGGTCCCATCGGTTATGAACACGATGACAACCTCCCTCACGAGCAGGAGGGCACGGATGTTTATGTTTTGCGCACCGATAAAATGGTTGCCGTGACGCCGATCAGCCTGGATATGACCGCCCGCGTGGATTTCAAAAAGTACGAGCAGTATCTGCGGGATTGAAACGCGCGCCAAAGGAGAGCAATCATGCCCACCATCGTCTTCAACGGCAAGACCTACAATTCCATCGAAGACATGCTCGCCGATGAAAGGCTGGCATATGAACAGGTCTCGCAGATTCTTGTGGATAAGGACGGCAACGGCATTCCCGACCTGCTCGAAGGTGACCTGGTCCAGAACGTGCTGGCCGCGCGCTCTACAGGGATGCATGTCAATGTGAACGGCAAGGTCTATCACACCCTCGATGACCTCCCCCCCGATCTTCGTCAGAGCGTTGATGGAGCTTTCAGGATGTTGTCAAAAATGGGTATGCTTGCAAATCCGCCTGCAATGGAGAACCCGCCGTCAAACCGCCCCCAACATGTTGAATCAAAACCCTTCCTTTCCACTCAAGCTTCCCCTGTCATCGAAGAGGAGAAGGGTTCCGGAGTCTTTTTTTATGCGATCGTCTCGGTCGTACTGTGTTTCGCGATCGCCGTCGCCACATTTGCCATCGTCTATTTCATGAGCCGGTAGATGAAATTCGTACTCGTATACACGCTCATTGCAGGCGCGATCTCCGCGCTGACTGCGCCGATCCCCGGCACCTCCCTGCTATTGACCGCCCTGGAAGTGTACATGATTGTGCATCTTTCCAAGATCCAGGAAGCAAAGTTGGAGTTGAAAGAGATCGGTTACTCCGCCATCGCCTTGTACGGTCTTTCCACCGTGCTGAAAGATGCCGCGCTCGAAGTCCTTACCTTTATTCCCGTCATCGGCTGGCTCGCTGAAGTGATCGTGGCGATGCTTTTCGTATTTTTTCTGGGAATGCTGGCAAACCTCTACTTCAGCAGACCTTCACGGAAGGGGCGGGACCTTCAATAGAACCCCGACCAAATATCCCGCCAGCGCGCTGATCGTACCGATCAGCATCATTTCCGTGCCGCTGCGCATGGGTCTGCCCACGGTAACCCGCGCTTTGTAAAAACCGATTCCGAACAAAACAAGCGCTGTCACCAAAACGGATATCCACATGCTCGTTGAGATGGGGAGGAACAAAAACGGGGCGATCGGCACGAGCGAGCCGATGATCGCCGAAAGCCCAACCACCCAGGCGGCCTTCATCGCCTTGGAGCGATCCACCGGCGAGAGTTGGTGTTCCTCCGCCATCATCACCGCCACCCACACATCCTTGTTCGCCGTGATCGTATTCACAATGCGGTCGAGCAACTCCCCCCTAAATCCCTTGCTTTCATAGATATCGCGGATCTCCTTCGTTTCCAATACAGGCGCTTCGATGATATGCCGGTATTCGCGCTCGCGTTCGCTCTGGTACAAATCCGCATCGGCGAGCGTGGTTGTAAAGGCCACCGCGCCCATCGAAATGGATTCGGCGAAGGTCGTCGCCAGTCCCGCCACCAGCACCACGCGCGCATCGTTCGTCGCCGCCGCGATTCCCAGGACCACGCCGAGGACGTTGACCAGCCCGTCTTGCGCACCCAGGATGAAGTCCGAAAGACCCGAGCCGCGCTTGTGCGGGTCAGTATAGTTATGGTGAAAAAGTTCCTCGTGAAGCGATTTTTTAAGTTGTGTTTCCATGACCACATCATACTACGCGCCGAATTATTTATAATGGACGAATGTCACGCGCCCACCTGATCCTTGCTCTTTGTCTCGCCTCGCTTGCCTGTTCGTCACAGATCATACCGATCCCAACGGAAACGCCGACTGCAACTCCCTCGCCGACTCAAACTCCCACAGCGACTCCGACTCTCGAACCGACTCTGACAACGACGCCCGCGCCTCCCGCCCGCCGCGTCTTGATCCTCTCCATCGACGGTTTCCGCCCCGACGCCATGCCGCTTGCGCCCATGCCTTATCTGATGTCGTTGTTGAATGAATCTGCCTATTCGCTCACCGCACAGACGGTTTACCCAAGCGTCACTCTCGTGTCGCATACCTCCATGCTGAGCGGACAATGCCCCGCCAAACATAAAGTGGATTGGAACGATTACATCCCCGAGAATGGTTATGCCCAGGTTACCGATCTGTTCGATATCGCCCATCAAGCCGGGATGCAAACGGCGATGTATGTCGGCAAGGAAAAATTGCGTCAGATCACCGAGCCGCAAAGCACCGATATCTTCAAGTTCATCAATGACCGCGACCTGGTCATTACAGAGGACCTCATCCAAAACTTCCCCGCCGGGTTTCGCCTGATGTTCGTTCACTTCCCCACCACCGACTGGATGGGACATGAATATGGCTGGCTTTCCCCCGAGCAACTCAGCGTGCTCTACCGCGCGGACCAGGCAATCGAAAAACTTGTGACGGAACTAAACAATCGCGGCTTGCGCGAAGAGGCTCTCTTCATCATATCCGCTGACCACGGCGGGCACGACACCACGCATGGCTCAAGCCTGCCCGAGGATATGGCCATTCCCTGGGTCGCATCCGGCGCGGGCATCAAACCCGCGGCGTTGAATTCTTCCATCACCACAGTGGACACCGCCTCAACTGCCGCTTTTGCTCTTGGCTTGCAAATTCCCCCTGAATGGGATGGTGTGCCCGTCTATGAAGCGTTCGGTGTGCCGATCATAAAGACCTCGCTGGGATGCGGTCGGTAACGTTTACGTCATGGACGGCGCATACGACTCGAGATAGCCGCAGTCCACGCAATGAAACGTAATCACCGCCAGGCGCGGACCGACGCGGCGTTTCTCCGGCTTGATAAAATTATTTGGAACATATCCATGTGATGTGCGTATGTAAATTGGAAAGACGGTTCGCAAGGAGACGCCGCCATGAAGCTCTGGATTTTCTTTGCTCTCTTCGATATCCTCATTCTCTTATCCTATCCCATTGCCTATATCATCCATCGCCTAAGGAGGATGAAGGGTGTAAAATAGTCCCAGTGTTCGATATCCCGATATCCTTCCAGGAGGATTTCCATGTCGTCATACAATGAGGTCCTGGCGGTCATCCTAGGGGGCGGACGCGGGGCGCGGCTCTACCCGCTGACGCAAATGCGATCCAAACCGGCTGTGCCGATCGCCGGGAAATACCGCCTGATCGACATCCCCATCAGCAATTGTATTAACTCGGAAATTTTTCGTATAGCGATCCTGACCCAGTTCAACTCGGTATCGCTTCATCGGCACATCACGCGCACGTACAATTTTGATTCCTTTCACCAGGGCTGGGTGCAGATCTGGGCGGCTGAGCAGACAATGGAAAGTGCAGACTGGTACCAGGGCACAGCGGATGCCGTCCGCAAGCAGATGTTGGAGATACAATCCACAGGCGCGAAATATGTGTTGATCCTGGCTGGAGATCATCTGTATCGAATGGATTACAAAGCCATGGCGGAATTTCATTGGGAAAACGGAGCGGATATCACTGTTGCCGTCCAGCCGGTTGCAAAGGAAGAGGTGAGCCGCTTTGGGGTTTTGAAGCGCGAGTCCGATGCCCGAATCAGCAATTTTGTGGAAAAGCCAAAAGACCCGGCGGTCCAGAACCAATTCATCAGCCGGGATGACCCGGTGCGGCCTTTCCTTGGCTCGATGGGAATTTACATGTTCAATACGAAGATCCTGCTGGATTTCCTGCGGAATTTCCCCGATTACGACGATTTCGGCGGAGACATCATTCCGCACGCCATCAAGACCAATAAGGTGTTCGGCTTCGATTTCGATGGGTATTGGCAGGATATCGGAACGATCCGCTCGTTCTACGAGACAAACCTGATGCTGACCACACCGAACTCGCCGTTCGATTTCTACGATGCAAAATTGCCGATCTATACCGACACGCGTTATCTGCCTGCTTCGATCGTGGAAGACTGCCTGATGAAGGAAGTGCTGATCGCAGAGGGGAGCCGGGTGCTGCGGTCTGAGATAACCCATTCCATCATCGGTATCCGCAGCCAGATCGCCGCGGGCTGTGTCATCAAGGACAGTATTGTGATGGGTTCTGATTATTATGAGCGCGACTGGGGCGGGCTGCCCATCGGTATCGGCGCGAACTGTCACATCGAAGGCGCGATCTTGGATAAGAACGCCCGCATCGGCGAAGGTGTGGTCATTCGGCCGTTTCCGCGCAACGCGGATGTCGACGACGAAAATTGGTTTGTGCGCGATGGCATTGTGATCATCCCAAAGGATGTCGAGATTCAACCCGGCACGGTGATCGCGCCGTAAAAGCCTTCTTTGCTTGGAGTAGCGGAGATGACCTTGTCATAACACTCGCGAAATTAAATGCGTTACAAGCGGCGGGCTATCACCATGTTGCAACTTTTCCAAGCGCGCAAGCAGAGGGTCAAGATTAAAATTATGCTATACTCCAATTAACTATGAATTCACGAGAATTCTGGCAACGCTGGGCTGAATCCCTGCGCCGTTTTCAACTTCAAGATCTGGTCGCCTCGTTCCTTGAAGCAGGAAGTCCGTTCGCCCTGCTTGGGGCGCAGGCGATTTATTTTGGAGGCGCATTCATCAAGAATGACCACCTCGACGCGCTTGCTTCGATGCTCGAGGATGAATCCGAATTGCGCGCATTTACAGCCTATTTGAACGGAGGGGAAACAGTTTTATGATTCCCCTTTCCGCGCTCATCCTTGCCATATTCCTGCTGGGCGTCATCACAATATGGAAGCGCCGCTCGCCCGGAACACTGAGGCAGATCCCCGCATTTACCAGGCTCGCCCGCACCATCGGGTTAAGCATCGAAGACGGGAAACGACTGCATATCGCGCTGGGACACGGTGGATTGTTCGACGCGCGCGGCGGGTCGGCATTGGCGGGATTGGCCTTGCTGCGAAAGATCGCCGAACGGACCTCCGTGAGCGACATGCCTTCTGTTGCAACTGCCGGGGATCCGACGCTGGGTCTATTGACACAAGATACCCTGCAAGCCGGTTACCAGGCGGCGGACGTTGGTGAGGCTTACGTCCATACGATGGGGCGCATTACAGGGTTGACCCCATTCAGTTATTCCGCTGGGACGATGCACATTCCACAGAATGAAAACGTTTCGACGAATATCCTGCTCGGTCATCTCGGTCCTGAAACTGCCCTGTTGGTCGAAGCGTCTGACCGCGCTGGCACCACGTTGATCGGCGCGACGGATGATCTTGCCGGGCAATCGATTTTATTTGCCGGTTCACAGGAACCATTGATCGGTGAGGAACTGTTTGCCGCGGGCGCCTACCTCAATGCCGAGCCGGCGCATCTGGCCAGTTTAACCGTGCAGGACCTGTTCCGGTGGTTGATCATCCTTGCCCTGCTGGCTGGATCGGCGGCAAAATTCCTGGGGGTTTTCTAATGCGAGTTCTGACCGCCATCATTGCCATCGCAGTCGGTATCCTCATACTGCTTGGATACTTCTTCACGCAAGCGGAGGTCGTACAGGCTGTCCTGCTGGACTGGGCAATCATCCTTGCCGGCACGGCGACCCTGATCGGCATTTTCAACCTGATCACCGTCCACGCCGATAAAATCCGACGGCGCGAAAAGGATGGTGTCTATTCCGCAATACTTATCATTGGCTTGGTTGGCGCGTTCTTCTTTGGAATCGTCCTCAAACCGCAGAGTTCTTTCCTGCAATCTGTCCTGTTGGAGGGGATCATCATCCCTGTGGAAGCCTCACTGATGGGATTGCTGGCGGTATCCCTGCTCTATGCAGCAGTTCGTTTAATGCGCCGCCGGGCAGACATGATGAGCATTATTTTCATCCTGACGGCTGCATTGATCTTTCTCGGTTCGGTCACCCTGCCGTTCGGTGAAATGCCGCTGATCGGCACCCTGATCCGCCCGTGGGTTTCGCAGATATGGGCGGTGGGCGGTGCGCGGGGAATATTGATCGGAGTTGGACTTGGCGCGCTCATGACCGGCTTGCGGGTGTTATTCGGTATCGACCGGCCGTATGGGGGCAAATGACATGATGGACATGGTGAAATGCCCCCTATGCGGGACGATGAACCCGCCCACACAGAAAATCTGCCAGGGATGCCAGACCCCGTTATCTGGGGAATCCTTTCAACCCGGTCAGGCTCCGGTAAAGAAGGATACTGGAGAGCTGGAACCCATCCTGCCGCAATGGTTGAGGGATGCGCGCGAAACCGCAAAAGAATCGGGATTGGGTGAACGTTACCAGCAGTCAGAACCAAACCAATCCGCCGCTTCAAGCTCGGACCTGTTGGCGGGTCTGCAATCCCAGGCAAAATCTGACGACGAAGAGGAAGTGCCGGACTGGCTTGCCAACATCACAGGCGCACCAAAACAAAAACAAAAACCTGAAGAGCCTGAGGAATTCACCGGCGTCCGCTGGGTGGAGACGGGACACAGGGACGATTTTGAACAGGAAGATGAAGTCCCCAGTTGGCTGGCCGGGATGCAGACCCCTTCAACCGGTGCAGATGAAAAAGACGAACTCACTGAATGGTTCCAGGAATCAGGCGCGGGCAAGGATTCGTTCAAAAGCCCCTTTCAACAGATCGGCAACTCAATTCCTTCGTCTTCGCAACCCAAACCCGACGATACAACGCCGGAGTGGTTGAAGCAAATGGCTGCTGAAGCCGGTGAAAAGAAAACCGAGTCCGAATCCATCGACTGGTTCAGCCAAATCCCGGCAGAATCTCCCGCTGGTTCAAAAGACCAATCTCAGGAACCCAGCGTCCCTGCTTTAGGCTCTGATTCTTCGGATTGGTTGAGTAAATTGCAAGCCGACGTAAATACAGACGCACAAGAGGAAGCGCCGGAGTCCTCCGAGTTTCCGGTTGATACACCGGATTGGTTGAGGAATCTGGGCGGAGTCTCCAGCGGCGAACCGTCTCCATTTATTGAATCAGCACCGGATGAGCCTGAGCCGCTCATCCCGGAACCGGGCATTCCCTCATGGCTGGCTTCGGAGGAAAGCAAAAAGTCGGACTCCACACCGGTGTGGCTGCAGGAAAAAGGGGGAACCGAATCAGACGTGCCTGCCTGGGTGTCTCAAGATTCTGCTTCTACTGCAGATTCACAGGCCCAACAGGACAATTTGGAATCGCCCGTTGAAGATATCTTCAGCGACCTTCCGGAATGGTTGAAATCCGCTGCGCCTGAATCTTCGATCTTCGATGAACCTGCCAAGCCCGTTGAGACTCCAAGTGTTGGTGCGGCTGGACCGACTGCCCAACCAGATTTCGAAACGACGCCTGCCTTCACAGATGGGGGAATACCCAGCGACGCTGACGGACTCTTTACCGAAATGCCGGACTGGCTTTCCAACGCGCTGGAGACCCCGGTTACACCGGGCGCATCCGAACCAGGCACTGGCTCCGATGCGCTTGCATCGAACGTCCTGCCTTCATGGGTTGAAGCCATGCGTCCGATGGATCAGGCCATCCCCGGCTCTTCTTCCTTGATGAGCGATCAAACCTTCGAACAGCGCGGCGCTCTTGCAGGGTTACAGGGAGTCCTCCCCGCAGGTTTGGGCTTTGCACCCACCAGCAAACCCAAAACCTATTCGAACAAACTCAGTGTCAACGATGAACAACTGAAACATGCTGAGATCTTCGAACAGGTCCTTGCAGCAGAGACCGCTCCCGAAAGGCTTGTCACGGAAAGGCAGATCGGTGCATCACGCGGATTGCGCTGGGCGATTTCTGCAATTCTTATCGGCGTGATCTTGACCGTAACGTTTCTGGGAACCCGGTTCCTTTCCGTACCCATCGGCGTTCCCAACGAACTGCGCTTTACCATGGCGGTTGCGCAAGCAATCCCTGAGAACGCGCCTGTCCTGGTCGTGATGGATTATGACGCCTCCCGCGCCGGTGAAATGGAAGCCGCCTCTGCTCCCTTGTTCGATAATTTGATGCTTCTTAAGCATCCGCGGCTGACTTTTATCGCCAGCAATGAACCCGGAGCGATCCTTGCCGAGCGCTTCATTGCCGGACCATTGGCGGTTCACAACTATCAAAACGGAGTCACTTACCTGAACCTCGGCTACCTTGCCGGAGCACAGGTGGGAATTCGCGCCTTTGCGGAAAATCCGATGTTCGCCGCGCCAATGGAGATCACAGGCCAGCCTGCATGGGCTTTGCCGCCGCTTCAGGATGTGAAGTCGCTTGACCAATTCGCACTCATTGTCCTTATCACCGATGATGCCGATGCAGCCCGGTCCTGGATCGAACAGACAGAGACCGCGCGCGGCGTCGTTCCGATCGTTGCCATATCGAGCGCCCAGGCCGCGCCCATGATCCAGCCGTATTACGACTCGGGGCAGGTGGCGGGCATAATATCCGGATTATACGGAGGCGCGATCGTCGAACGCCAATACAACAATGGTCGCCCCGGCCTGGCGCGCAATTATTGGGATGCCTACAGCCTAGGTATGTTGCTTGCGTTGGTCTTCACACTTGGCGGAGGGTTCGTCCAATTGGGACTGGGTTTGCGCGATCGTACCGCATCCAGGGGTGAAAAATAACATGGCATTCTCCCTTGATCTCGTCACAGGCGCGCTCGGTTTCCTCTTCACGGTTTTGATCCTGAGTTATTTGATCGGCGATAACCCCCTGTTCAAGATTGCTGTCTATCTTTTTGTGGGTGTCGCTTCCGGCTATACAGCCGCTGTGGTGTTCTGGCAGGTCCTTTACCCGAAACTTTTTTTGCCAACCGTACTCATTTTGCAGACCGGTGACTTTATGCGCGGCGTTCTGCTAGTGGTGCCCTGGCTGGGTTTCGCCTTTATCCTGATGAAAATCTCTCCGCGGCTGGCGGGAATCGCCCGCATTACTATGGCATTTCTCGTAGGCGCCGGTGCGGCTGTGACGATCGCAGGCGCATTGACCGGAACGATCATTCCCCAAATGATCGCCACGATCGACTTTTTCGATCCAAGCCTCGCGGCAGCAAGGAATATCAGCGCATTCGAAGTGTTGGGGAATGGAACGATTCTGTTGGTGGGTGTTGTCACGACTCTGGCTTATTTCCATTTCGGTGCGCGACAAAAACCGGATGGCTCACCGAAACGTTTTGCCCCGATCGACCTGCTTTCATGGATCGGACGCATCTTCATTGGAATCACCCTTGGCGTTATCTTCGCAGGCGTGTATGCCGCAGCCCTCTCTGCCATGATCGAACGAATAAACTTTCTCATTAACTTCCTCACTTCACTGTTGGGGATGTCCTAGGGTCCCATGCCTACTTCCATTGTTACAGGTAACTCCCTGCTTGCCATCGACGTCGGAGCCGCAAACACTCGCGCGGTTCTGTTCGATGTGATCGAAGGCGAATACCGATTTGTGGCATCTGGAGTTGCACCCAGCACCGCTGAATCACCGGTGAGGGACGTATCGGAGGGCGCACGCCATGCCATTCGATCATTGCAGGGCATTCTAAAGAAGAACCTGCTTGATATGTCACGCAGTCTTATCCTGCCCAGCCAGCCCGACGGCTCGGGCGTGGATTCGCTCGTCGTCACCGTTTCCGCAGGCTCAGCCGTGCGGACCCTTGTAGTTGGGCTTCTGAAAGACGTCTCGCTTGACAGCGCCCGGCGTCTGACTGAATCCACCTACGCCCGCGTGGTGGATTTCATCAGCCTTGGTGATCATCGCAAGCCCGAACAGCAGATCGACAGCATTCTACGCACCCGCCCGGATATGGTTGTCATCGCCGGGGGTACGGATGGGGGCGCTTCCCGCTCCGTTCAAAAATTGCTCGATCCGATCGGCCTCGCCAGTTACTTTTTGCCCGAGGAAAAGCGCCCTGCCGTTCTATACGCGGGCAACGGCAAACTTGCGGAAGAGGTGAAGTCGCTGGTCGGTTCCCTTTCATCCTATCTGCATTTCAGCTCGAATATCCGCCCCTCGCTCGATACCGAAGACATCCCGCCAGCCGAGAGTGAACTGGCACAGATGTTCATCAAAATCCGCAAGAAGCAACTCAAGGGGTTGGACATACTCGATAATTGGGCGGGCGGTCACACCCTGCCGACGGCATATGCAACAGGGCGCATGGTACGCTTTCTATCCAATGTTTATGGCTCGCAAAAAGGGCTGCTAAGCGTGGACCTTGGCGCTTCTTCCACAGTGATCGCTGCGGGCTTCAAGAACAAATCTGTTTTGAAGGTGTATCCCCAGTTTGGCCAGGGTGAAAACCTGCCTGGCTTGCTTAATCACACTTCCATCGAAGATATCTTGCGCTGGTCAACTCTCGACATCCCGCCCGCAACTCTTGTGGATTATCTGCACCAAAAAGCGCTTTATCCTGCCACGATCCCCGCCACCAGGGAAGATCTTGTACTCGCGCAGTCGGTGGCGAAACAGGCATTATTCCTTGCCATGCAGTCTGCGCGTCGCGATTTTCCTAGAGACGCCGCCATCATCAAGCCGAATCTCGCCCCGCTCTTCGATCCGATCATCGCCGGGGGTGCCACCTTGAGCGACGCTTCGCGGCCGGGTCAGAGCCTGCTCCTGCTATTGGACGCGGTCCAACCCGTCGGCATTGCGACTGTCATCCTAGATCAGAACAACCTCATGCCGCTCCTGGGCGCGGCGGGCTCTGTCAATAATCTTCTTCCGGTCCAGGTCCTTGAATCCGGGGCATTTCTGAGTATAGGTACGATCATCTGCCCGGTGGTTTCAGCAAAATATGGCGCTTCCATCTTGAAAGCCAGAATCACGTATGAAAACGGCGCTGAAGCGGGCGTGGATCTGAAGTATGGTTTTCTGGAGATTCTTCCCTTGAAAAGCGGCGAGACAGGCCGACTTACCATCCAGGTCGGGCGCGGAGTGGATATTGGCTTCGGCTTTGGGCGAGGCGTAAAAGGTCTTCCGATCAGCGGCGGTGCGTTGGGTGTCGTCTTCGATGGCAGGGGTCGTCCCTTGGACATGCCGTCTGACCCTGTCAGGAGGCGCGAACTCATCAAAAAATGGAACTGGTCTTTGGGAGGCGGATAAAGAATGATTGCACCTGTTCATCATGTCACTGGTCTGACCACAATCGTCCGCGAACGGCTGTTGCCCGTTTCAGGGAACGTCATTGCCAGAATCCAGCAGAAAGTCACGACTGGCGAAGTGGTTGCCGAGACTCGCTGGGCGCGCGAACATGTCCTGTTGGATGTGGCGCGTTCGTTGGGAGTTTCCCCCGCCGCGGCAGACCGCCTGATCAAATGCCAGGTGGACGATCAACTTCCCGCTTCGGCAGAGATTGCCGTGGGAAAAGGATTGTTCCCACGTTCCGTGCGCGCGCCGCGCGAAGGGCGCGTGGTGGCGGTGGGGGGCGGGCAGGTCCTCCTGGAGATCGGCGAATCGAAATTTGAACTACGCGCGGGCATGCCCGGTACAGTGGTTCAGGTGATTCCAAACCGGGGGGTTGTGATTCAAAGTTCCGGGGGGCTTGTTCAGGGGGTTTGGGGCAATGGGCGGATCGATTCAGGTTTGATGGTCAACTTGATGCAAAGCCCCGATTCGGTATTGACTCCAGACAGAGCGGACGTCAGCCTGCGCGGTTCGATTCTTCTTGGCGGTATGATCCAACATGCCGAATCCTTGCAGGCCTTGGCGGAACTACCCGCACGCGGGCTGATCGCTTCCAGCATTGTACCCCCCTTGTTGGCGAAGGCACGCGAGATGCGTTACCCCATTGTCGTAACGGATGGTTTCGGATCCGTGCCGATGAATTCGGCGGCGTATAAGCTGCTCAGCACAAGCGCCAAACGCGAAGTTGCCCTTAATGCGGAATCCACCGACCGCTATTCCGGTTCACGCCCTGAAATCATCATTCCTTTGCCAACAACCTCCGAGCCGCCCGTTCCCAGCGAAACCGAAAGCTTTGCACCCGGATCCCAGGTGCGCATGCGCTGCGCTCCCGCAACGGGAAGAATCGGTTCCATCCTCTCGATCAAACCCGGCTTGACAACCCTTCCCAGCGGGCTGCGCGCCCAGGCCGCGGAAGTCAAGCTTGACAACAACGAAATCGTGATCGTCCCGCTCGTAAACATGGAAGTTGTGGGATAATTGCGCAAAGATGTTCAAATAAGGTTCAGGAGAGTGCTTCATGTCCTTTGAAGAATCCAATTTCGACGATAACCCCGAGGACGGTCAACTGCCGGAAGAATCCAATAATAACCGTACCTTCCTGATCGCAGCTGCCATTCTGGGCGGGATCATCCTGATCTCGTTCGCGTGCATAGTCGGAGTTTATCTCTTTACGCAGAACTCCGCTGCGCAGGCAGAACAGCAGGCAGCAGCATTGACTCAAACTGAGGCGGTCAATGCCAATTTCATCAACCAGGCACTGACCTCCACGCATGAGGCATCCCTGATTCCCACCGCCACCCTGCCGCCAACCGCGACATTGGTCGTGAACGTACCCACTGCGACGAATACACCCGATCCGAATGCAGTTGCCCAGGCGGGCACTCCCGGAGCTGCAACTGCGACCGTCGGAGCTGCGTTGACCCAGGCTGCCATCGCACAGCTGACCATCGTCCCAACGACCACTGCTTTGCCCAAAACGGGTTTCGTGGATGACGTGGGCATTCCTGGGCTTGTTGTCATGTCGCTTGCTTTCATTATTGTGATCCTTGTTGCGCGCAGACTCCGCTTCGCCCCCAGCCGATAATTGCCCCCTCTCCCAAACTTCAACTCACCCCGATGCCGGGGTGAGTTTTTATTTCATGCAAATTGTTTCCCCCGCTATCGAAGTTTTATATAAAGCCGTTTGTTCCTCCTGCCTTTGTTCTCAGTGCGAAAGATGCTGAAGCGGCCGAGGTCAAGAGTCGACCCGACATGTGTTCCTCCACAAGCCTGGATGTCGAATCCGCGGATCTCAACCACGCGCACATGACCGTCGACAATAGGAGGTTTGACATTGAGCGTTCGAAGCAGTTCGGGTCGGTTTCGGTATTCATCCTCGGTCATCAAATAAGACATGATGGGATATCCCGCATGTAAAACCTCATTTACCTTTGCTTCCAACTCCGAGCACAGCTCCGTTGAAAGGATTTCCAGGTTGAAGTCGATCCTGGAGTATTCTTCGCTGATCTGCACGCCTGTGATCCAACCCTTGTAATCGCGAAGTGTAATGGTATTTAAGATATGCAGGACTGTGTGATGGCGGGATAAAGACAACCTGCGTTCGGAGTTTATATTCACCGATATTTTCCGCCCAACGAGTTCGGGTTTCAATTCTGAGTTACAAACATGCCAGATGACCTGTTCTTCGTCGATAAACGCAGAGTCGATTTCGATGCGGGAATCATCTGGGAGTGTGGCGAATCCGTTATCGGAAGGTTGTCCGCCCCCGCCGGGGTAGAAACAGGTTTGGTCGAGTGCGAAGCGCGAGTCCTGAATCGCAATGACCATTGCCCCGGTCTCGAAGCAATGGTCATCTTGTGAATAAAGTCGTTTTGTCGCTTGCAGGGGCATAGAAACTATACGACGCTTTCCGCCACCTGTTTACCATAACCCAAAAGCGCTTTTACCATGGGTTGTGTGCGGCCCTCCGCGTAAACGCGCAGGACAGGTTCGGTGCCGGAAGGGCGGATCAGCAGCCATGAATCATCTGCCATGATGTATTTCACGCCGTCACGCTGGTTGATTTCACCCACCTTTTGTCCGCCGATCTCCGCCGGAGCCTTCTGGGTGAGGAACTCGGTCATTTCGGCTTTGGCAACAGGGCGGCTCAAGCGCAAGTCCGCGCGCTCGTAAAAGGCGGGGCCGACATCCGCAAGCAAATCATCGACCAACTCGCCAAGCGATTTGTTATACGCGGCAAGCATTTCCACGATGAGCAAACCCATGATGGGACCGTCGCCTTCGGGGATGTGCCCTTTGAAGGAAATACCGCCGGATTCCTCGCCGCCGATGAGCACATCTTCGCTCATCATGATATCCGCGATATGGTTGAAGCCGACCGGTGTTTCATGGATCTTGAAGCCGTAGCGCTTGGCAAGCCTGTCCAGCATGCGCGTCGTTGAAACCGTGCGCACCACAGAGCCGCTCATGCCGCGCTTCTCGACGAGATATTTCAGCGAGAGCGCCATGATCTTATGCGGGTCCACAAAGTTGCCGCGCTCGTCCATCGCGCCGATGCGGTCGGCGTCGCCGTCGGTGACCACGCCAAAGTTGCCCAGCCCCGAACTGACCGCGCTCGATAATGCGCCCAGGTATTTTGAGATCGGTTCGGGATGAATGCCGCCAAAACCGGGGTTCATCTCGCCGCGGATCTCATAGACTTCACAGCCTGTGCCCTGCAAAAAGGATTTGATCACGCCCCGCCCCGATCCGTACATCGCATCGGCAACGAAGCGCTGGGGATTCTCGGCGATGATGTCTGTGTTGATCAGTTTGCGCATGTGATCGAAATAGGCAGGCAGGGGATTGAACTTCTGGATCAGACCCGCTTCGCGCGCCTTGTTGAAGTCCATCAAATTGGGACCGCGCGCCTGTTGTTCGTTATCGTTGATGTAAACTTCCACGCGGCGGCACTGTTCCGGCAGCGCCGAGCCGCCGAACGCGCCCTTCACTTTCACTCCGTTGTAGCGCGGCGCATTATGCGAAGCGGTGATCATCACACCTGCGATGGCGTTGTTGTTCTTGACCGCGTAGGAAATGGCGGGTGTGGGCGAATCGGATTGAGCCAGCAAAACGTTGAATCCGTTCGCGGCAAGGACACGCGCCACTTCCCCTGCGAAACGGTCTGAAAGGAAACGGGTATCGAAACCGATGACGATCTTTTTCTCATCCACCGAGTCGGATTTGTCCCAATGGTCCGATGCCACGGCATCGGCGATGGCTTGAGAGACCATGCGTAGATTGCTGAAGGTGAAGCTATCCGAGATGACGGCGCGCCAGCCGTCGGTGCCGAAATGAATGGGCATTGTTGCTCCTTGAAAGTTGGGTAGAGCGCGTTTTACAACGCGCGGATTCGATCAGTGGCGTGAGAGAAGACCGATTACGTGATGATTTATGGATTAGGGGTGACTGTCGGTGTGGACGATGGGCTGAAATTCGGGGCGGGCGTGGCATATGCGATCACCGACTCCAATAGCCAGCCTTCTATGCGCTGCCCATTGATGAGGGCGTATACCTTCACCCAGGTGCTTCCGTTCACGATCTGGAATTCCGAATAGGTTTCGACGATGGTGCCGTTGAGCAGGGTCATGACGTAGTTTCCGCCCGGCGCATCGCGCAGGTTCGCGCCTCCGCCTTCACTAGCGGCAACCTTTCCATATGTCGGGGTGGGCTGGATGGTGAGTGTGATGGTCGGTGTTTCCGTAGGTGGAAGCGTGATCTCCAGCGTGAGAGGAACGGGACTGGGAGTGACATCCTCAGAAGTGATTTCATTCGGTGTTGGTGTGCGGGTGGCGGGACCTCTTGTAGGCGTTTGATTCGGTTTGAGCGTGAGAGTCAGGCTTGGGATCAAGGGGGGAGCCGACGAAATCTGATTCGTGGGAGTGGATTGAGAAATCGCCGGTTCTGCCCTGAACGGGGTGCCGGATGCAGCGAGGACGGCAAGGGTTCCGGCAAAGAAAACGAGCATGAGTCCGCTCAAGATAAATCCGCCTACCGAGGGGCGTAATCGAAGCACGAAGAGAGTGATGAGACCAAGAATGCCTGTGAGCGCAAAATGTGCGGCAAAGACCAGCAGCCCTTGCATCCATACATCGGGCAAGCCGGAACCGATGCCGAATGCCGCAGCGCTGACGGGCAGGTAGAACGCATAGGCGACGATCACACTTGGCAGAAAAGGACGGTCTTCGGAACGCGCAAATGAAATGACGAGAGTGATTGCCCCGAGAGCAAAGACAACCAGTTCGGGGATCCACAGCCGGGAGTGAAGAAAAACGTTATCGAAAGTCTGCGGCATAAAGGGAAGGGCGGCAAAGCCGGTGAGCAGGCCCCCAATAAAAACGAATAGAATGCTGATGAATAACGCCATCAGTGTTTCGAACATGAATCGCAGCGAACCGGTGAGGAGAGCGAGTAAAAATCCCACCCAGGGCGTCATGAGCGGCGCAACAAGGATCCCGAACAACAAAACGGCCTGCGAATCGAGCAGGTAGCCAAGCCCCAGGATCGCCCCGCATATCAATGAAAATATGAACAACTCCCAGGACGGGTATGCCCGTCGAGCCAGCGATGCGATCAATTCCGCCTGGCCTTCGGCATCCGTCGGTATATGCGATCTTCGTGTGGCGCGCCTTCTGCGCGGCGGCTGCGGAATCGTTGATTCTTCTTTCGGAGGCAGGGGCAGAACCGGCTCGTCGTTCATAGACATGGTTCAATTATACAGGGTATGGGGCTGTAAAGGGGAAGAAGGGGGCATATCGTTTCCTTCCCTGATGTCGTATATTTACCCTGTGTCGAATCTTTGATCTGTGGTAACGAGGAGCCCATATGAAGGAACCACGCGTGTATAGAACCTCTCCCGCCTTGATCGTCATTGTTATTCTTATGATCGTCGTTTTGTTTGGCGGAATTGGGTTTGCGTTGGGTCCTGAAGCGATCGCCTTCGCTGCGCCTTATGCGTTGATAGGGCTTGTCCTCTTTGCGGGATTCTTTGCCGCACAAATATCCAAAATCACCCTTTCTGATGAAGAGATCACGGTTCAGAACCTGCTTGGGGCGAAGACCCTGCGCTGGACGGAGATTGCCCGCGCATCAGGATGGAGATATACGCTAAAGCTTCACAATCAAGACGAGGATGTGGCGCTAGCTGTCAAACCGCAATTACCGGGATACGAGGAGATCGTGGAGTTCATCGGCACGAAGCGTCCCGACCTGTTCAACCCGAACGAATACAGCGAGATGAAGCGCGGGCTCGGCGTCTTTGTGATGGTATTTCTGGTGGTCGCAGTCATTGTAGGTGTTTCCGTGGTTTTCGTTTATTCGACGATGTATTCGCCCGAAGCTTCCACGGTCGGATATTTGCCCCTGCTCGTATTTGTGGTCGTGGCCTTTATTCTCGGCGGAACAGTCCTATCTGTGCCGCGTTCCTTAATCCTCGAAGGGAAGGTGATGAATCTAAAATATCTCTTCAGTGAAAGAAACCTCCGCGCGGATGAGATCTCCCAGGTCCAATTGAGTTATACCCAGAGCCGGAACGGGAAACATTACTTCATCGCCTTGCACCTTGCGGATCGAAGGAACATCCGCCTCTCGGGGCTGGGAATCAGCCTGCCGGTTGCGTATCTGGTTCTGAAAAACTGGCATCGAAATCATACACAAGGACAACATGCGAATCCGCGCCAACTCTCAACAGACATCGCGCCCAACTGGCCGGATCGTTCCAGCAGATAACCGATAACCTGTTGTTTTATCCAATGGCGGATGCGGGCGCTGTTACGGCTACCTCACAAAATAAATGATCGCTACAATGACGCCGATCGTCACCACCGTCCACCGCAGCGTGGAAGGTTTGATCTTGCCAGCCAACCGTCCGCCCAGGTTGCCGCCGATGAGAGCACCTACTGCCATCACCAGGGCGACCGTCCACAATACGTGACCAGAGAATAAAAAGAAAATCGCTGCTGCGATATTTACAGCAAAGGCTACCGCTTGTTTCAAAGCGTTGAGCCGTGTGAGAGAGTCTTCGAGGGTGAGTCCCAAAGCCGAAAGGACGATCACGCTCAAACCTGCGCCGAAATACCCGCCGTAGATGGAAGCGAGCCCCACCGGGAGCCAGGACAGCTTCTCCAAATTTGCTCCCTGACCTTCCGCCATCCGTCTTGTCAGCCACGCGCGGACGGGGTCTTGGACGGCAAGGAGCACACAAGCCAACAAAATCAAATACGGGACAAGTTCGGTGAATAATTTTTCGCCCGTTTGCAAAAGTAAAAATCCGCCGACCACGCCGCCAATGACACTGGCAGGCATCAACAGCCACAATCTGTTTTTCTGGTCTTTGAGGTCTTTTGCCTGAGCCATTGTCCCGCCGAAGTAACCGGGGCAGAGCGCTACTGTGTTCGTGACATTTGCAGAGACGGCGGGCACGCCCAGAAAGGTCAGCACAGGGAAAGTGATGAGCGTCCCGCCGCCAGCTAGGGCATTGATAGCTCCCGCCGCAAGCGCTGCAATGGCGGCGAAGAGATAGTCAAGAGGTGTGAGCATGATGGGGAAAATCCTTGTGTTGGGATGGAGCAAGTATAGCATCGTGAATGGATCAAAACGTCACGTCATTTGTTACTTTTCCTTATTCTTGACGCCCCCCGCTCTCCGGCATATAATCCTAGCCATTCAGAAGTAGTAAGCGACAGGTTCCCTGATAGAGAAGGAGATGCAAGGTGGAAGTCTCCCCAGGCAAACAGCGCCGAAGTCGTCTGAGTTGACTTGCCGAAGAAATCAACGCGAAAGTAGACCGGCACGGGGTTGCCCGTTACAGCAAAGACCGATGATTGTCGGTAAATGAGTGTCTCATCCTTGATGGGAAACCGAGGTGGTACCGCGGAGCACAGATGCTTCGTCCTCATGATGGACGAAGCGTTTTCGTTTAAGGATAGAGCATGAACATCAAACAGATCCTACAATCCCAATATCTTGCCGCGCTTGCCATGTTCAAACAGGCAGTCGTTCACTGTCCGCCCACGGTATGGGACGCTAAACGCGACAAGGATAAGTTCTGGTATGTTGCCTATCACACCTTGCGGTTCGCTCACCAATACCTGAAAGCCAAAGACAAAGGCTATCCCGGCTGGGAGCAAAGACCATACTCGAACCCCGGCGTTCCATTCACGAAGGATGAGATCCTCGAAAAACTTGCACAAGTTGAATGGGATATCCTCGAACAGATTCCGCTCATGGATTTGGAAGAAAAGACAGGAGCCGCCGGTGCTCTTGCAAACAAACTGGAGTTACAGATTTACAATATCCGCCACATTCAACACCACACAGGCGAACTATATCAAAGACTGAGCGCAACGGACGTAAAATTGAATTGGGCGTCCAAGCGAACCAAGGAGAACAAATGACAAAAGAACTACCCAAAGCCTATGACTTCAAATCCACCGAGTCGCGCATTTATGCGATGTGGGAGGCGGGCGGATACTTCAAACCGTGGAACGACCCCAATAAACCGGGCTTCGACCCGAACGTCGAGCCGTTCGTCATCTCCATCCCGCCGCCGAACGTGACCGGTGAACTGCATCTCGGTCATGCCATGTTCGTCAGCGTGGAAGACCTGATGATCCGCTATCACCGCATGAAGGGCTACCCCACGCTTTGGGTTCCCGGCACGGATCACGCGGGCATCGCCACACAGTTGATGGTGGAACAAAACCTGTTGAGAACCGAGGAAGTGACTCGCGAGGAACTCGGGCGTGAGGAATTCCTCAAACGCACCTGGGAGTGGAAAAAGAAATACGGAAGCATCATCACCACCCAGATTCGACGCCTCGGCGCATCCTGTGACTGGGACCGTGAGCGCTTCACCCTGGACGATGGGCTGAGCCGCGCCGTGCGCGAGGCGTTCGTGCGCCTGTTCGAGAAAGGACTCATCTACCGCGGACCGCGCCTCATCAACTGGTCGCCCGGACTCAAGACCGCCGTCTCCGACCTTGAAGTGGAATACTCCGAGGAGGATGCCACGCTGTATTATTTCAAATACATGCTCAAAGATTCCAATAACTTCATCCCCGTGGCGACCATACGCCCCGAAACGATTTTGGGCGATACAGCCGTGGCGGTACACCCAGAAGATGAACGCTTCAAGAAGTTCATCGGCAAGACTGCCATCGTGCCCGTGCTCGGACGTGAGATTCCTATCATTGGTGATGAATATGTGAGCATGGAGTTTGGCACCGGCGCATTGAAGATCACCCCAGGTCACGACCCGAACGATTACGCGATAGCGCACAAACACAACCTGCCGATCATTTCCATTTTGGATGAAGAAGCCAAAGTGAACGAGAATGGCGGGAAATATCACGGCTTGGACCGCTTCGAAGCCCGGAAACAACTCTGGGCGGATATGAACGAGGCGAGGCTTGTCATCAAGACAGAACCGTACCGCACGACCATCCCAAGGTCACAACGCGGAGGCGAGATCGTCGAACCGATGATCTCCGAGCAGTGGTTCGTGCAGATCGAACCGCTGGCAAAAGCCGCGCTCGAAGCAGTAAAGGACGGGCGCATCAAGATCGTGCCGGAACGCTTCGAGAAGATCTATTTCAACTGGCTCGAGAATATCAAGGATTGGTGCATCAGCCGCCAGTTGTGGTGGGGACATCGCATCCCGGTGTGGTATTGCCCCGAGGGACACATGACTTGTACACGTGAAGACCCGACGCAGTGCGGCACCTGCGGCTCGAAGGATATTCATCAGGACGAAGATGTGCTTGACACGTGGTTCTCATCTGGCTTGTGGCCCTTCTCCACGCTCGGCTGGCCCGATGAAACGCCAGACCTAAAATACTTCTACCCCACCTCCTATATGGAAACGGGCTACGACATTTTGTTCTTCTGGGTGGCGCGCATGATCATGAGCGGATTGGAATATACCGGCGTGGCTCCCTTCCACACCGTGTACCTGCATGGTTTGATCCGCGACGAACACGGACGCAAAATGTCCAAGACGTACGGCAATGTGATCGATCCGCTTGTTGTCATGGATGAACTCGGCACAGACGCGCTTCGCTTCACCCTGTTGGTGGGCGCGACACCCGGCAACGACATGAATCTTTCTGTCAAGAAAGTGGAATCGAACCGCAACTTCGCCAACAAGGTTTGGAATGCGGGACGGTTCGTGATCAACGCGATCAACACGCTTCAACCCGGTGCCGAGCCTGGTGACTACACCCTGGCAGACTCCTGGATTTGGGCGCGCCTGCAAAACCTCATTCGTGATGTGGAGCGGCAGTTCCAGAATTTCCAATACGGGCAGGCTGGTCAGCAAATTTACGATTTCCTTTGGTCCGATTTTGCGGACTGGTATGTGGAAGTGGCGAAAGGCCAATTACAGGATGATGCGACGAAGCACCAAACCACGATCACGCTTGCGCGCGTGTTCGATATGACGCTGCGTCTCTTGCATCCCTTCACTCCGTTCGTGACTGAAGAGATTTGGGGACACCTTCGGTCTGCGTTGCGCGATTCACCCCTGCATGATTTGCACAAGTCCCAGCCGGAGGCGTTGATCGTTGCAAGATGGCCCACGCCACGGCAGGCCGAAGGCTGGGAAGCGGAAAAGATCGCAGACTTCGAACTCATTCAAGAGATCGTGCGCTCCATCCGCAACCTGCGCGCCGAAAAGAACGTGGCGCCCTCCAGGAAGATCGCTGCGTCTATTTCCGCTGGAGCCAAAGCAAACTTGCTCAATGAGCAATCCAAAGTCATCGCCTCGCTTGCGGGACTCGACCATAAACTCTTCACTATTAACTCTTCATTGAAGGACAAGCCTGCCGACTCCGCTGCCCTCGTGGTTGGCTCAGTGGAGATCTACCTCCCTCTCGCAGGCATGGTCGACCTCGCCAGTGAAAAGACCCGCCTCGAAAAAGAACTCAAGGAAGCCGGGTCTCACATTCAACGCTTGGAGAATCTGCTCAACGGTGACTTCGCCCAAAAGGCTCCGCCCGCCTTGGTGCAAAAAGAACGCGACAAGTTAAACGCATACAAAGAGACTGCCGAGAAGATCAAAGCGCAGTTGAAATAGGTTTTCGTAGGGGCGACACACACCTGCCCAGGCCGCAGGTACTGGGTGTGTCGTCCCTACATTATTTTGGAGGTTGTCATGGACAAACCCGCCATCACTGTCCGCCGCGCCGAAGCATCGGACGCCGAAGCGTTCCAAAGAATCTTTGCCGGACCCAAAGCGATCTGGGGCACGCTTCAACTTCCATTTCCATCTTCAGACCGATGGCAAAAACGACTTGCCGACCCGCCGGAAGGATCATTCAATCTCGTCGCTTGCCTCGATGCCGAGGTCGTGGGGCAGATTGGTCTATTCACGTTCCCGAACCATCCGCGCCGCAGGCATGTCGGGCAGATCGGCATGGCAGTCCGCGACGATTGGCAGGGCAGGGGAGTCGGTTCCGCGTTGATGCAGGCTGTGATCGACCTTGCCGATAACTGGCTCAATCTCTCCCGCCTCGAGCTGGAAGTGTTTACCGATAATCCGCCCGCGATAGCCTTATACAATAAATTCGGTTTCGTCACGGAAGGGATGTTCAAAAACTTCGCCTACCGTGATGGTCAATATGTGGATGTGTATGCAATGGCGAGGTTAAGATAACGATCCGGGAGCAGGAGAAACAAAAAAGGACGAGCCGCAAACTCGTCCTTTTTACTATTTCATCAGCTCATCCATCTTTTTGATGAAATGGTTCGCATCCCGGAAGAAATTCGCCACATGCACCCTGCCTGTACGGATCAAAGCCAGGGCTTTCGAATCGGTGCCAATTCCCAGACTGGTACTCGCGATCACATCCGCCGTGCGCCCGCTTCCCTCGGCGATCAGCACCGGGCGCCCATATTGGACGTTATTTCGCGCATCCTCCCATGTGATCTGCCCGCCGTTGATCAATACCGCCACTGTCGGCAGGGAATCGCACAAGGCGCTGGCTGCCGCCGCGATCCATTCCGATTCGTCGCCCCATTTCGATCCGGGACAAAAGATGAAATGCGAATGATGCGGCTCCAGCATGGTTTCCACATTCTCGATATCGCGCGCGGTCACACCGATCATTGGGAAATCCTCCACGCCTCCCGCCTCGCACGCGCGTCCCAATGCAGCCATCACGCCTGTATCCGTGCCGCCGTCGAGGATGACTGCATTTTTGATCAGCGCAAACGGCAGAAGATGTTTCTCGAAGAAAGTCTGCACCGAGGCGACATCCCCATCACTCATCCCGCCCGCCCCGCCGACGATCACAATGGTCGGTTGCGACCCGGGAAAGCCAAGCAGTTTCCATGCTTCCTTCAACTCATCCAACGCATCAGGGTAAACAACCGGTCTGGCTCTGCCTTGCACAGGGAGCGATTCCATTCGCATGGCTTCATTATACGATGGATGAACAGCGTAAAAATTACAGAATTTAATTTCCAAAAAGAAACCATTTCTTGAATTGACAGACATACCGCGGGTGGCTATAATGACATTCACAAATTTAAATAACCTTCGGGGCAGGGTGACACGCAGCGCAAAAAGCGTGAATTCCCGATCGGTGGTACAGCCCACGAGTGCTTCGGCACATGATCCGGCGCAACTCCGGAGCCGACAGTTATAGTCTGGATGAGAGAAGGTATCGGCACAAGCCTGTACGGGATTTGTGTGGATTCGCGCCCCGAAAACGTTTGCTGTTTTCGGGGTTTTGATTCTGCGGATTTGCGCGCCTCATTCCCAGACTTGAGCCTGTTCCCACGCCCCGGAGATCTAACTTCTCTGAGGCGTTTTGCTTGCGCCTGTTTAAGCAATACACTATGAAAACCAAAACCCTGCACTCCCTCTCACGCTGGCTTGGATTCGCTTCCATCCTGCTTGCGATTCCGCTCTGGGCATGGATCGTTCGAGCGAGTCGATTACCCAAATTCATCCTGCCGTCGCCCACAGATGTGTGGGATCGATTTCTTAAAGCCTTGAATGACGGCAGCCTGCTCTATCACACCGGAATTACGCTTTCAGAGGTACTGCTTGGCCTTCTGGTCGGCGTTTGTTTTGCCACCATCGTCGGATACGCCCTTGCCAAATCGCGATCGCTCGAGCGGATTCTTTCACCGTACCTTGTGGCAAGCCAGGCGATTCCCATAGTGGCGATCGCGCCGTTGCTCGTCATCTGGCTCGGGGATGGGATTCTTTCGAAGGTCATCATCTGCGCATTGATCGTATTTTTCCCGGTGCTGGTCAATACCATCGTTGGCGTCCGTGCTGTTTCGGCATCCCTGCACGATCTGATGGTCTCCCTCCGCGCCACGCGCTGGCAGATTTTGTGGAAGCTCGAATTACCCGCATCCCTGCCCATCCTGCTGGGTGGACTTCGCATCGGCGCGACGTTATCGGTCATCGGCGCCATCGTCGGTGAACTGGTGGACGCCGACCAGGGGCTTGGCTTTTTGCTGCAACTGGGTGATTTTCAGTACGACACGTCCATGGTCTTTGTGGCGGTGTTCATGCTGGTCGCGCTGGCTTTGTCCTTGTATGGTGTGGTGACGTTGCTGGAGAAAAGGTTTTTAAAGTGGCAAAAATAAATCCCATGTCAATGCGAGGGTGGTGCTTGTCCGCCCGAAGCAATCTCTTTGTACTGAGCGATTGCTTCGCCCCTTTGGGTCTCGCAATGACATGAAAAATTAATAAGGAGATTCAATGAAGAAAATAGTTTTGCTCATGCTCGGGCTGGTGCTCGGCCTGATGGGATGCGCCAACTCAAATTCCGCGAATGAGGCGGGGGAACTTCGTCGCATCAAATTGCCGATGGGCTACATCCCAAACGTCCAGTATGCGCCCTTCTATGTCGCGGTGGACAAGGGATATTTTGTGGATGAAGGCATCGAACTCGAGTTCGATTATTCGTTCGAGACCGACGGTGTGGCGTTGACGGGCGCGGGCGAAATTCCGTTCACGGTGGCTTCGGGGGAGCAGGTCTTGCTGGCGCGCTCGCAGGGACTGCCCGTGGTGTATGCATTTGCGTGGTATCAGAAATTTCCGATCTCGGTGATAACAAAACCCGGGCTTGGAATCGAATCGCCCGAAGACTTGCGGGGAAAAGAGATCGGTTTGCCGGGCTTGTTCGGCGCGAATTACATCGGGGTGGAGGCTTTATTATTTACGGCAGGTGTTGATTCATCCGAAGTGACATACGACGCGATCGGGTTCAATCAGGTCGAATCATTTGCGACAGATGCGAGCGATGTGGTGGTGGTTTACACCGCCAATGAACCCATTGTCCTGCGCGCGCAGGGGTTTGAGTTCACCGAAATGCGTGTTTCGGATTATGCCCAATTGACCTCCAATGGTCTGGTCACAAGCGAAATGACCATTGCGAACGAACCGGAGTTGATCCGCGCCATGACGCGCGCGCTGGCTCGCGGCATCGAGGATGCGATCGCGGATCCCGATGAGGCGTACGCGATCAGCGCGAAGTATGTGGAGAATCTCGATGACCAGGACAAGGATGTTCAGATGCAGGTTTTGAACACCTCGATCGAGTTTTGGCGGGCGGAGCGCATCGGTCTTTCGGACCCGCAGGCATGGGAGAACATGAACGAATTGCTGGTGAAGATGGGTATGATCCCCGAACCTGTTGATTTGAGCAAAGCCTTCACGAACGAGTTCGTGCCGTAGATTGGAATCCGGTGGTCGAGTAGTGACGTAAAAATCGTCACGTATCGCCTGTCCCGGCGGTTTATGCCGGGGAGACCTCCGGGTAAAATCCTTACATGACCAACCTCAAACAGCGCGCACTGCAAATCCATAAAACTTTGTTGGAAGCCTTCGGCGAGCCCATCTGGCGGAATCCATTGCCCGCCATCGATGAACTTGTCTCGACCATCCTTTCACAGAACACCAACGACGTCAACCGCGACCGCGCCTTCGATGCCCTTCGCGCGAAATATCCCACGTGGGAAGCGGTGCGGGATGCGAAGGAAAAAGATGTGATTGCTGCCATCAGACCGGCGGGGCTGGCGAATCAGAAAGGTCCGCGCATTCAGCAGGTTTTGAAAGAAATTACCAAGGAACGCGGCTCGCTCGATTTGAATTTTCTAAAAGACCTTTCCATTGAAGAGGCGAGGAATTGGCTGACCAAATTCAACGGGGTGGGACCGAAGACCGCGGCCATCGTTTTGTGCTTTTCGCTGGGGAAGCCTGCTTTTCCTGTGGATACGCATGTCTATCGCGTTACAGGTCGAATTGGCATTCGCCCCGAAAAGATGACCGTTGAGCAGGCGCACCCGCATCTTGAGTCTGTATTTCCTCCCGAAACCTATTATGCCGCGCACTTGAATATCATCCGCCTGGGACGGGAGGTGTGTAACGCGCGGAAACCGCTGTGTCCGAAATGCCCGGTCAGGAAGTTGTGTTTGTATAAAGAAAAAACGAAGTAATAAGTGACAAATTAGAGATGCAATCAATGGATCAACCTCCCGTCAGCCTGGCGTTGGAAAAATTGAACATTCCTCACCGAGTCTTCCGACACGAAACGCCGGTGGATTCACTGGAAAAAGCCGCCAGTGATCGCGGTCAGCGCCCCTCCCAGGTGGTGCGGACGATCCTCTTCCGCGTGACGGAGGATGAGTTCGCGCTTGTCCTTGCAGCGGGACCGGGGCAAATATCATGGAAGGCGTTGAGAAAAATCCTTGGTCGCTCGCGCATCACGATGGCGACGGATGAAGAGGTGTTCTCAGTGACGGGGTACAAGGTCGGGACGGTGGGTCCATTCGGGTTGGCGAAACAAACTCGAGTGTTGATCGAGGCGGGAGTCCTCAAAGAGGAGGAAATTTCCATCGGTTCGGGAATGCGCAATACGGCGGTCATCCTCAAAAGCGCGGATTTGCATCTGGCGCTAAACGGCGCGGAGGTTGTATCATTGATGGAAACAGAGGAGCCAAACCAGCCATGATGGATCACACCGTATATCTTGCCCTCGGGAGCAACATGGGGAACCGCCTCGCGAACCTCAAGAACGCCATTTCTAACCTGCCGCCCCAAATGGACGTGAAAAAGAGATCGCCGGTGTACGAGACTCCGCCCTGGGGATATGCCGACCAGCCGCCGTTCTTGAACCAATGCGTGATGGCTGAAACGTACCTCGAACCGGAGAGTCTGCTCGGACATTTGAAGCGCCTCGAATCCGCGCTCGGGCGTGAGAAGTCGTTCGAAAACGGTCCACGCCTGATCGATATCGATATATTGTTTTACGACGAGTTGATCCTGAACACGCCGCCGCTGGTCATCCCGCATCCGCGCTTGCATACCCGCGGATTTGTGCTCGTGCCGTTGAACGATATCGCGCCTGACCTTGTTCATCCCGTTCTCGGAAAACCTGTCAGTGAATTATTGTTGGATGCAGAGCGGGTGAACATCCATGAATATAAGGGTAAATAGACGATAGACCATAGACAGGTGGACCCCGATGGTTTCCAACCGGCTACGATCTACCTTCGAAAGAGAAAAACATGCGCATCATCCGTTTCCAAACCCCCGAAGGAACATCCACCTACGGTTGGATTCTCGAGGACAAAGTTGGCGAAGTGCAGGGGAATCTATTCGGCGAGTACCGCCGCCGCGAGGCGCGGACCCCGCTCAAGGAGTTGAAACTGCTCGCCCCCTGCGAACCGAGCAAGATCATTTGCGTGGGGCGGAATTATGTTGAGCATGCCAAAGAGTTGGGCAACGAAGTGCCGAAAATCCCGCTCATCTTTTTGAAACCGCCTTCTTCCATTGTTGCGACGGGGGAGCATATCGTCCTGCCTTCGCAATCGAAGCAGGTGGAGCATGAAGGGGAATTGGTTGTTGTACTCGGCAAAAAGGCGAGAAACATCACCGCAGAGAACGCCCGGGAATACATCTTCGGTTATACCATCGGCAACGACGTCACTGCCCGCGACCTGCAAAAAGCGGACGGTCAATGGACGCGCGCAAAAGGCTTTGATACGTTCTGTTCCTTCGGTCCGTGGATCGACACCGACTTCGACCCGTCCGATTCGGTCATCACCTGCCGCGTCAACGGGCAGATGCGGCAGATGGCTTCGACGCGCGATATGGTATTCAATGTGGGTATGCTGATCGCTTACATCTCATCGGTCATGACGTTGGAGCCCGGGGATTTGATCTTTACCGGCACTCCCGCTGGTGTGGGTGAGTTGAGAAATGGCGATGTCGTGGACGTGGAGATCGAAGGGTTGGGAAAGTTAAGCAATCCGGTAAAAGCGTAAAGTGTGATGCGTGGAGTTTAATACGCGGAAAACCGCACAGAACGGTTTTCCTGGCTGTCTTGACGACTTAGCGGTTCAATCTTAAATTTATTCGACAGGATAGGAAAATCTTGGCGCAGGGTCTCAGAGTTTATGGGTTTCCTTTGCGTCCTTGCGCATTTGCGTCAAGCTCTTATTATGTTGTTGTATCGCCAGTCACGATAATTTCGTTTTCCGCCGGGCGGGTGAGTTGCAAATAGGCAATATCAATAGCGAAGGTAGTGAAAGCGCCGACGATACCCGAGTAAACGGCGAGGGCGGGGAAGAAGAAACAGGCGGATAGAGCCATAACGACCCAAAACATCTGCTCGCCCAATTCCATCGCAACCGGAACAAACAAGGCAGGGATCATCGCGGGGACGACAAAAATACTCGAGAGAAACGAAGCGCCGAAATAAACGATCAGCGTCAGAATGATAAATTTCCATACATGTTCGCGCACGATCTGCAACGCGCGTTTGACGGCCTCCCAAGCGCCGAGGTCTTCCTCGATGACCGAGACGATTCCCCCGTTCGCCACGGCGGCAACGAGAAAGGAAAGGGGGGTAAGGAGGATCATCACCGGTTGGAGGCAGAAAGATGCAATGCCCATCGTGACTGCGATAAGCGCAGCAGCACAAAGAAAAAATACGGTGAAGATCAGGCCGATCGTCAAATTCACGATCAACATCACGCCGAGAGCGCGGGCGAAATATTGAAACCCGTCGCGGAACAGGTTCATGAAAGTTGTAGAGCCGGTTCCCCGTTCGGCGCGCAGGATTCCGAGAGTCAACGATGTCAACCCGGCGGTGCTGGCAAGGAAACTGGCGATCATGCCGAGCGTGATCACCCCGACCCAAAGCGCGATGACCAACCCCATCATGTCTTCGTTCCCCTCCAAAAGAAAGAGAGGCGCGACAAATGCGAGGAAGATCACCGAGGCGATCAGCATTGGGAACATCATGAAAAGCACGAAGGATTTGTATTTCCACGTCGACTTGAATGCGCGGGTCAATATGTTGCCGTAATCGAAATTCATATCAATCTCCCAAATCGAAAATCATAGATCGTCGACCGTAAACTTGCGCTGACGGTTCGTCTTTCGCCCACCTGTGAGGAGTCGTCATTCCCATTCTATCGTCGCGGGAGGTTTGCTCGTTATATCATAAACAACGCGGTTGATTCCTTGTACTTCATTTACGATGCGGCTCGAAACTTTTGCCAGCAGTTCAAATGGCAGGCGCGCCCAATCGGCGGTCATAAAATCCTCAGTCGTCACCGCGCGGATCGCCGCCGCCTCCTGATACGTCCGCTGGTCGCCCATCACGCCAACGGAACGCACGGGCAATAAAACCATAAACGCTTGTGAAGTCTGCGCTCCTTTGCCAAGATAACCTGCTTTGGATAATTCTTCGAGAAGGATCGAGTCCGCCGCCCGCAGACGGGACAGGCGCTCAGGCGTACACTCTCCGAGACAGCGTACGGTTAACCCCGGACCTGGAAACGGTTGCCGCCACACCAGGCCCGGATTCAAGCCGAGAGCTTCTCCCACCAATCGAACCTCATCCTTGAACAAATATCTCAACGGCTCGACGAGTTCGAACTGCATATCTTCGGGAAGTCCACCAACGTTGTGATGTGACTTGATCTTCTCCGCCTTGCTTCGATCTGGACCAGAAGATTCAACGACATCTGGGTAGATCGTCCCTTGTACCAAAAATCTTGGCTGGCCGATGTTTTGCGCCTCTCGTTCGAAGATGCGGATGAATTTCTCCCCGACGATTTTTCGTTTTTGCTCAGGCTCGGTGACCCCCTTCAATAAGCCTAGAAAGTCATCGGCGGCATCCACAGTGATGAGTTCCGCGCCCAAACCCTCCCGAAATGCCGAAGCGACTTGCGCGCCTTCGTTTGCGCGCAAGAGTCCGGTATCCACAAACACGCAGATGAGTTGGTCGCCAATGGCTTTGTGAACCAACGCCGCCGCGACTGACGAATCCACGCCGCCCGAAACCGCAGCAAGGACTCTTTCTCTTCCAACCTGGTTGCGAATTTTATCCACCGTATCGTCGATGATGGATGCGGGGGTCCAATCCGGTTTCGCGCCGCAAATGTCGATGGCGAAGTGCTTGAGGAGTTCGCTTCCATTCGGGGTGTGATTCACTTCCGGGTGGAATTGCACGCCGAAATATTTGCGTTTCATGTCGCCCATTCCCGCGTATGGACTGTTTCCGCTTTTGGCGAGCGCGATGAAACCTTGAGGCAGTTGTGTCACTTTATCGCCGTGGGACATCCAGACTTTGGAGAGAACATCCAGCATCGTGCCGGGAATCAATGGTGTGATTTCAGCGTAACCATACTCGCGCTGGGCAGATGGATCCACTTTGCCGCCGAGAGCATGCGTCAACGCTTGCATCCCATAGCAGATGCCGAGGATGGGAAGTCCGCTGTCGAGGATGAATTTCTGGATATATGGCGCGTTCTCCGCATACACAGACTTGGGACCGCCTGACAGAATGAATCCTTTCGGTAGGATCGAAAGGATTTTTTCCTGCGGCGCATCCCAGGGGAAGAGTTCACAATAGACTTGAGCCTCACGAACGCGCCGGGCGATGATCTGCGCGTACTGGGAGCCGAAATCGAGAATGGCGATGGAGTTCATATGCCCTCACCCCTGCCCCTCTCCCGCGGGGAGAGGGGTTCAGATATAAGATGAAAATGCAGATGCGGAAAATCCTGATACTCTCCGCCGTTGACAATGAGCCGGTAGGCTTTGAGGTCGAATTCTTTCACGAGGCTTTGCACAGTGGCGAACAGGTCTGTGAGAAAGGCGGTGTCGGCAGGGTCAAGTTCTGCCAGAGTTTGAACCTGCCGCTTTGGGACGATGAGCAGGTGAATCTTGTGACCGGGCGAGGGGTGATGGAACGCGATCAGGCTCGGGGTCTCGCGGAGGCGTTTGACGGGGATGGCAAAACTCATGTGGGCGAAGACCCAGCCGATGAGGAAGGCGACGAGGCGAAGACCGAGAAGTTTACGAATCACGTTTTACTCCTCACTGATCGCGGATGTAAATGGAGTGAAACGTAAAGCGTGATGTTAAACGAATTCAATTTTCCCCTCATCCAGCGATTTGATGCAGGCAATCGACTCGATCGGCACGCCCAACGACGCAAGCGCATCGCGCCCGCCTTCGAATATCTTTTCGATCAATGCGCCGACGCCGACGATTCTCGAACCGGATGCTTCAGCAAGGCGCGCAAGCCCGAGGATGGTCTGACCACTGGCGAGGAAGTCGTCGATGATGAGGACCTTTTCGTCGTTGGCGAGATATTCGGGCGAGACGATCAATTCGACCATTCGTCCTTTCGTGTGCGAAGGCGCGAGCGTGAGGTAGACCTGGTCCGGCATGGTGATGGGTTTGGTCTTGCGGGCATACACCACGGGAAGATTCATGTGAATGGCAGTGGTCAACGCCGGGGCAATGCCGGATATTTCAGCCGTAAGGATCTTGGTCGCTCCCACTTTTGCAAATCGTTTAGCGAATTCCAACCCGCATTCATCCATGAGTTTCGGGTCCACCTGATGGTTGACGAAACTATCCACTTTCAGAATCCCGCCGCCGAGTACCTGCCCCTCCTTCAATATTCGTTCCTGCAGTGAGTTCATTCAGCCTCCAATTGTCTGGACAGATTGTAAATTGATTTTACATCCGGATTTGAAAAGAGAAAAGATGAGGGAGGAAGGGAAAAATTTTCATCCGGCGAATCACGCGGCGCGTTTCACACCTCCTTATCTTCGATTAATCCCTCAAAATTGACTGTGTTAGAATCCTGCGGGTTATGGGTAAAATCAAGTTTGTGCTGGCATCCAACTCTCCGCGCAGAAAACAATTATTCTCGTTGGGCGGATGGGATTTCGACGTAATCGCTGCGGATGTGGATGAGACTCCTTTCGAGGGCGAGCCGCCGCGCGAGTACGTGATCAGACTGGCAAAAGCCAAGGCGACAGCGATCCAGGCCCGGGCGGGGTCTGATGCGGTCATCGTCGGGTCGGATACCACTGTTGTCGATGGAAATGAAATCCTCGGCAAACCGGTTGATGAAGATGATGTGCGGCGAATGTTGAAACAATTGCGGGGGAGGGTCCATCAGGTTTATACCGGCATCACGATCCTGCAAAACGAAAAAATGTCCGTTGACCTGTGCATCACCGATGTGCCGATGCGCGATTATTCCGATGAAGAGGTCGAACGTTATATCCAAACGGGCGACCCGATGGACAAGGCGGGCGCATATGCGATACAACATCCGGAATTCAATCCTGTGACCGGTCTGGAAGGCTGTTATGCCAGTGTGATGGGACTGCCCATGTGCCATATCCTGCGCGCATTGAACCGGTTTGATATTTCGGCATTTGCCGATGTGCCTTCCTCCTGCCAGACTCTTTTGAAGTATGATTGCAAAGTTTCGCCCGCCATCCTGGGCGGCGAACTCGTCCAAGAAGAACCGAAAGGATAGAATGAAGTCAACACGCTGGATTCAACTACCCCTCATCGCACTTATCCTTGCCGGATGCAGTTCCTCGCAAGGCGGGGTTGGCTCGATCTTCGCAACCGATACGCCTCTGCCCACGCCGAAAGTCGGTGTGACTCCCGCGCCGAATGTGGAAGCGGCGGTGACGGGGTTTTTCGATGCGCTGAAAAGCGATGACTACGAAGTGATGTATTCGATGCTTTCGCAATCCAGCCGCGAGACGCTCACGCTGGAGGATTTTTCAAAGCGGTGGAACGATGCGTTGAACACGATGAGTGCTTCGAGTTTCGACGTTTCCGTTTTGTCGTCCTCCGTCAGCCCGTTCAATGCCGAAGTGACGTATGCCATCACGTACAAGACCGTTTTGGCGGGGGATATTTCCCGCGAGATCGTGATGCGGATGGTCAACGAAGAGAATGACTGGAAGATCAACTGGGACGACGCGTTGATTTTGCCGGAACTGGCGGGAGGCAATCAACTCGCCATGGAATACAGCATCCCAGCCCGCGGCGACATCTATGACCGCGAAGGGCTGCCCATCGCAACCCAGGCAGACGCGTTTGCCTTCGGCATCCAGACCGATCAGATCGATAACGAAATGGTCGGCGCTTTGACCTCCGAATTGGGGCGCTTGTGCGGTTTCGACCCGCTTGGCATTCAAGGCCTGATCGACTCATCTGGGCCTGGCTGGTACCTGCCCATGTGCGAAGGGACGCGCGCCGAAGCCCAGCGATTGCTCTCGATCAACCCGGGCGGGCTGGTGGTTCAGGAATATTCGTCGCGGTATTATTTCCGCGGCGGGTTGGCACCGCAGGCGGTCGGATACACCCTTGCCATTTCACCCGAGCAATTGAATCAATACAAGCGGCTTGGCTACAGCGGGAGCGAACGCATCGGTCAGACCGGGGTGGAGCAGTGGGCGGAGGATTATCTTGCCGGGAAGCACGGCGGCACGTTGCGCGTGGTCAGCCCGACCGGGCAGATCATCTCCACGCTCGGGCAAAGCGCGCCTGAACCGGCTGATTCGGTCTATCTCACCATCGACAGCAATCTGCAATTTCATGCTCAGGCGGCGGTTGAATTCTTCCGCGGCGCGATCGTCGTCATGGAAGTGAATACGGGCCGTATCCTTGCCATGGCATCCGGTCCTGATTACGACCCGAATGTTTTCGATTCCAACAACCCGAACAACATTGCACTGAACAGCCTGTTGAACGATGCAAGGACTCCGCTGCTCAACCGCGCCGCGCAGGGGCAGCTCCCGCTCGGCTCGGTTTTCAAGATCATCACCTTCTCTGCCGCCCTTGAAAGCGGACTATATTTGAAGGATACCGAATACGATTGCCAGTACGAATTCACCGAATTAACCGACCAGATCCGCTATGACTGGACGTGGCAGCACTGCCAGGACCGCATTGCCGCCGGGCAGTTTTGCAATACCTCCGACAGCACGCCTTCCGGATTGATCACGCTTCAAGAAGGTCTGATGCGCTCGTGTAATCCATATTTCTACCATATCGGCAACGATCTTTATACGAACTGGGATCGCGGCGCGGACATCGCCAACATGGCGCGCGGATTTGGGCTCGGTTCGCCCACCGGCATTGGGCAAATCCCTGAAGAAGTTGGGCAGATCACAGATCCTGCGACTCAGATCGATGCGGTCAATCAGGCAATCGGGCAGGGCGATGTGCTCGTCACACCGCTGCAGGTTGTCCGCTTCATGGCGGCGATTGCCAATGGCGGCACGTTGTATCGCCCGCAGATCGTAGAAAAGATTCAACCTGTCGAAGGCAACCCTGTTCTGATGTTTAAGCCGGAGGCGCAGGGGACCCTTCCGCTTCGGTCGGAGAATCTTGAGATTTTGCAGGAAGCTCTCCGAATGGTCGTGGATAATCCGCGCGGGACCGCGCGTTTCAATCTGCTTGGTCTGCAATTCAAAGTGGCCGGCAAGACCGGCACGGCTGAATCCGGCAGTGGGAGACCGCACGGTTGGTTCGCAGGGTATACGCTGAATGAAGCCAACACCGATCTGCCCGATATTGCCATCGTTGCAGTCGGCGAGAACGTCGGTGAAGGCTCCGAATATGCCGTGCCATTCTTCCGCGCGATGGTGGAAGCCTACTATTATGGAAGTCCGCAGCGCCAGTATTATGATTTTGGTCAGATCGGGTATCCGCCATACACGCCCACACCGCCGTCGGGCGGGGTGATTCCGTAAAGAGACGATGGACGATAGACAATGGACCATCGTCCGCCGTCTATCGTCCATCGTTTGAAACATGGACATGATGCAGACTCAAGGTCTGATCGTCAAAGCCCAATCCGGTTTCTTCTGGGTCGAAACTGGATTGGGCGTTATTGTTTGTCAACTGCGCGGCAAACTCAAGCAGGGCAAAGCCAAAGGCGACATCGCCGCGTTGGGGGATAAAGTGGATATCACGATTTTGGATGACGGCTCCGGGACGATTGATTCCGTCCATGAGCGGACTCAGCAGATCGCGCGGCTCGACCCCCGCCCGGGTGGAGTCTACCAACAGGTGCTTTTAGCCAACCCGGATCAGGCTGTTTTCATCTTCGCGTGCGCACACCCCAATCCGCGTTTGAAAATGCTCGACCGGTTTCTGGTGATCGCGGAAAAGCAACGAATCCCTGTTTTGATCGCGGCGAACAAAATCGATCTCGTCGAGAATCCCCGTTCCATTTTTGGAATGTATGAAGACATCGGGTATCGTGTCATTTACACATCCGCCAAAGCGGGAAGCGGACTCGAAGAATTGAGATCGCTTCTGCAAAGTAAAATCAGCGCTTTTGCCGGTCCGAGCGGAGTGGGTAAATCGAGCCTGCTCAACGCGCTTCAACCCGGGCTCGGACTCGCCGTGAACGAGGTCAGCGAAGCCGTCAATAAGGGACGTCACACCACCGTGGCGCGTCAATTGTTCGCGCTCGAAGGTGGCGGGTACGTAGCCGATACCCCCGGCTGGAAGTCTCTCGGCTTGTGGGATACCGAACCGGAGGAGATCGATGCTTACTTCCCGGAACTGCGCAATCTCGTGGAGAACTGTCAATTTAGCGACTGCTCCCATCAACACGAACCGGGCTGTGCCGTTCTTGCAGCCTTGAAAGAGGGGAAGATTCATCAAGAACGTTATGAGTCGTTTGTAAGGCTGAGGTCGGGGGGAGAGTAACGAGATGCAGGTTACAAGGTGCGACTTACGTTTCGCGGTCTGCACTTGACACCTGAAACCTGACACCTGATACTTGAAACCGAATGGACAACTGGAACTTACTCGGGCACGAATGGGCTGTGGATATGCTTCGCCGTCATGTCGCGCGCGGCGAGACTCGTCATGCATATCTTTTCTCTGGCCCTCCCGGCATTGGTCGGCGGACATTGGCATTAAGGTTCGCTCAAGCGTTGAATTGCGAGAAACCTGATGCCCCGGGGGAGTCTTGTTTTTCCTGTCGTACCTGCAAACAGATCGAAGAGATGAAACATCCCGATCTGGCGATCATCCAGTCGGTGGACGATGATGGCGATGCCAGAGAAGGGGGGACACTCCGAGTGGATCAGATCCGCGAAATGCAAAGGACTTTAAATCTCAAGCCGTATCAATCCCCGTATCGTGTGGCTCTCTTCCTCCGCTTTCACGAAGCCAACGACAACGCTTCCAATGCCCTGCTCAAAACCCTGGAGGAAGCGCCCGCTCATGCGATTTTGTTGTTGACTGCTGATAACCCCGAAGGACTCCTTCCCACCATCGTCTCCCGTTGCGAAATTCTGCGCCTGCGTCCTTTACCCCTCGAAGCCGTCAGCGCGGATTTGATCGAACGCGGAGTTCAAGGAGACCAGGCGCGCTTGCTCGCCCATATCTCCGGCGGTCGCCCCGGCTTCGCCCGCAGGCTTGTGGATGACGCCTCCCTGCTCGAAAAACGTGAAGAACGCTTGAACGACTTGCAATCCCTTCTGCCTGCCGCCCGCGTGGAGAAATTCAACTACGCCGATAAACTTGCCAAAGACAAAGACTCCATGCGCCAGACCATTCTCGTGTGGCTCTCCTATTGGCGCGACGTGTTACTGCGCGTGACTGGCGCGGAGACTCCCCTTATAAATCTGGATCGCAACATGGAGATCGAGTTCCTAGCTGGCAGGCTGGACCTGTTTTCCGCGCGAAAGGTGGTTGGCGATCATGAGTCCGCGCTGGAAAAGATGGATCGGAATGTCAATTCACGGTTGTTGGCAGAAGTATTGTTGATGGACCTGCCGAAGGTATAAACCCTGTAAAAGATCGAGTCCCTGCCTGCGGACAGGGACTTTTCATTTTTCTCTTAGAAGAATCCTCTCGTATTTTTATATCCTCTTAATATTCCTGGGTACTTAATTCCCAGTGATTCTGCCTGTTGCCCATGCTAGACTGTTGATAAGACCTTTACAACAGAAAGGAGTTTAACATGTCTATTGAATCTCTTATCGTTTGGGTCGTTGTTGGGGCGATTGCAGGGACGATTGCCGACTGGCTGGTCAGAGGAGTGAGCCTGGGGTGTTTTGGGACCGTGGTTGTCGGCATCATCGGCGCGTTCGTCGGTGCATGGCTACTTGGCTTATTAGGAGTGTCCATTGGTAGCGGTATTGTCAATGACATTATTACAGCATCCATTGGAGCGATCGTCCTGTTGTTCGGTATCAGAATACTGCGCAGAGCGTGATCAGAAACGATCTGATCGCTAAAGGAATAAAGGAGCCGCCAGCAACTTGCGGCTCCTTTATTTTATTCGATCGCTTCGCGTAATTTCTTCGCCAATTTCCCAAAGTGACTTGTATAACGGATATCCTCGGTGCGCGGACGTGGAAGGTCGACTGCCACGTCCATTTTTATTTTGCCGGGGCGTTGCGTGAGCACCAGGACGCGGTCTGCAAGAAAAAGCGATTCGTTTATGGAGTGCGTCACCATAATGACGGTCTTTTGTTTCGCCTCCCAGATATTGGAGAGTTCCGTCCACATGCGCTCGCGGGTGAGAGCATCCAGCGAAGCAAAAGGCTCGTCGAGCAGGAGCAGGTCCGGGTCGTGGATCAAGGCGCGGGCGATAGCGACGCGCTGCGCCATCCCGCCGGAGAGGTCGCGGGGGAGCGAATCTTCGAATCCCTTCAACCCAACAAGTTTGATCATCTCCCGCGCGTTGTTCTGCGCCTTGACCTTTCCCATTCCTTCCAGTTCTAGCGGAAGCATGATGTTTTCCATGACTGTCCGCCACGGCATCAGGTTCGAACTTTGAAAGACCATGCCGATGCGCGGCTGGTGGCGATACATGAAATTCACCGAGCCGGAGGTGGGCGGTAAAATGCCCGCCAATACGCGTAAAAACGTTGTCTTGCCCGAGCCGGATGGACCGAGAAAACAGACGAACTCACGCGGGTGGATGAGAAACGAGATTTTGTCGAGCGCATCCAGACCGCCGTTATTATCGGGGAAGGTGATCGAGAGATCGCGGACGGTAAGTATCGGTTTTATGGTCATGCTGTCATGATTTTATAGGGTGAAAAAGGGATACATCCTGCCGGTGACGAGACCGGCGTAGTTCCTGATGACTTTTTCAGGACCAAAACTTATGAGCGATTCGAGTTGGCTATTATTCAGCGCACCGAGTTGGCGGAGAATCTCCAATGCCACCGGCGGGCGGACGCGGGTATGTGTGTGGAGAGCATCGTCCATCGAGGACTTGTCGCCGTCTTCGACCTTGAAGGCAATACCAACGCCTCTTTCATGAATGATGCCGGGCAAAACGCCGATGATCTGATATCCCTCCGCGCCGCGTTTGGTGACGATCTTACCATTGCCCGTCTTCATCAGTTCGCAATCGAACTCGCCAAAATTGCTCACCATTTCAGGATGGGTCGTCATTGCGCTCGTGATCTTTTTGCATGCAGCTGCACGTTTCGATTCGAGATCCCGCGGGTCGCACAACCTTGCCATGCCTTGTGCGGCATGGAAAAGAGGCAGGGCGAAGTTCGGGGCGGAACAACCGTCTATGCCGAGTTGAATATCTTCATCGGGTATTCCGCACATCTCAACAAGCGTCCACCGGATCTCGCGCTGGATGGGATGATCGAAGTCAAGATAATTATCGAGCGAATCCCCGCGCATCTTTGCAAACGCCAGCATCGTGGTGTGCTTGCCCGAACAGTTGTTGAAATTCGGCGTGGGGGCGATATTCTTCTGAACGACTTCCCGTAATTTATTCGCGTCGCCCGGAAGGTGCGGACCACATTGCAATTGGTATTCAACTATGCCGGTTTTTTGCTGCAAGGCATGCACGGCATCCAGGTGCATTTGCGAGGTTTCATGCGAGGCGCAGGAAAGCGCGAGTTCCGCCGGAGTATAACGATAATGCTCGATGCCGCCGTCTTCCACGAAGGGCAATACCTGGAAAGGTTTGGCCGATGAACGCAAAAAGGCGACCTTGTAAGGGTCGCCGTAAGAACGAAGGAGGGAACCGTCGGACGCGACAACCGCGATCGACCCGCGATGCGTCGCTTCGACGACCTCTCCCCTCGTCAGCTCGAGGATGGGAAGAGGCGCGTCCATCAATCTTCGAAATTGTGGCTGGGCGTATGATACTGACGCGCGTTGTAGTGAAGCAAACCGTAACGCAAACGCTGGGCGAATTGCTTCTGCCGCGCGGCGGGCGCTTTGTACCAGGTCAGCAATGATGTGACCATTTTTTCCACGGTGGCGGGGTTGGGTTTTTTCGAGGTCAGCCTGTTCAACTTGTCGTGGACGTGTTTGAGGAAATCGTATTGGGCTTTGACCGCGCTCGTGGTGACGACCCCGCCGCGGCTGCTAATAAAGGTATAGCCTTTATTTTCCGAGCCAAGCAGCATGTTTAGCGATTCAAGCCAGGCTTTGAGGTTCGACCCGGCAAGGAAGGGCGGCTGGTTTTTCATGACCGTGTCGCCTATGAAGATGATTTTCTCCAGGGGCAGGCGCACCCAAATGGAACCGTTCGAGGGACCTGGATGATGTTCCAATGAAACGGGCGACGCGCCCCAATGCAGGGTCATCTGGTCGACGAAAGAGATTTCAGGCGGAGCCCAGCGCACACTTCCCAAGCCCGGAATGGATTCCCAATCTGCGCCGGTCTCCTCTCCCTGCGCCTTGAATGTACTGGGGCGAGTGCGAAAGATGAAAGCGGTCTTCTCGTGCGCGATGACAGTGCAGTCCATGGCGCGGGCGCCGAGGGTGCGGTCGGGATGGGCATCCATGTTGATCAAAATCCGGTCGATGCCCCCACCAAGGTTCATGAGCGAAGCGCGCCATGAGCGGGCGTCTTCGGGGGAGGGAGGCGCGTCGATCTGGATCAAGCCGCGCGGGGTGACGATCACACCCAGGGTTACACCGGGAAACTGGTCTTCAATGAAGATGTTATTTGTAATTTCCTGCATAAGGTATCCGGGAAGTTGTCCTTTCCTTTGTTTCCGCCGCTTTTCGGTGGCCGTCCAAGCGTCGGGGCGAAAGGCGCGAATTTGTTATCGATATGTTTTTTGAGTTTCGAACGCAAGCGCATCTTCCGTCCGAATTATGGCTTTCTTACGTTACACTAACCATCCTTTTTTGTTTCATCGGTGGGCTGATCTTTATCCGGTTTGAAGGTGAGGCGTCCGGTCTGGCGTTTGAGGGTCCCGGTGGCTTTGCGGGTGGCAACCGGCAGGGCAACCCAAAATGTTGCACCTTTATCCACTTCGCTTTCGATCCAAATTTTTCCGCCGTGGCCGTTCACGGCCAGGCGGCAGAATGCTAGGCCGACGCCCAATCCACCTGGCTTGTTTTTTCCACGCAGACGGGTGAACTTTTCGAAAATGCGTTCCTGCTCGGAAAGTGGAATGCCGGGACCATTATCGCGCACCCAGAAATTGACGAACATGCCGTCCGGGGCGGTTTGTGCTCCGATATCGATGCGTCTGCCAACAGGCGTGAACTTGATCGCATTTTCAAGCAGGTTGATCAGCACGCGGTAGATCATATCCACATCCACCCACACCAATGGCAGGACGCTTGTGGCGCGGTTGGTCAGGATTTGTTGGCGGGCGGCAACGGAAGGCTCCACGTCCCGGATTGCTTCGCGCACCAGCGCCACCGGGTCGATGGAGTTCTGATCCACGATCTTCTGGCCGGCTTCGAGGCGGTTGATATCCAGCAGGGAGTTCACCAGGCGGTGGATCCGCCCGGTTGAATTCTTGGCGATGTTGAGCATCGAATTCAGCGTTTCATCCTGGGGAAGAAGCGCGCTCATCATCTCCAGGCTCGAAACGATATTTCCCAGCGGAGAGCGCAGGTCGTGGAAGATCATGGAGATCATGTCGTCGCGCAGGGCATCGAGATCCTTGCGCGAAGTAATATCCCGCATGATCCATTGGATCGCTTCGGAATTGTTGAATTCCACACGCCGCGCATAGACCTCGATCGACACCATGCCGCCGTCTTTACGCAAAAGACTGGACTCATACCCGCAGGTATTGCCGTTCTTGAGCATTTCGAAGTTCAAACCGGCTTTTGCCCAATTGACCTCATGCAATTGCTCGATGCTCATGGCATGAAGTTCTGCGGAGGAATACCCGCTCACCTCAACGGCGCCGCGGTTCACTTCAAAAATCCGCCCTTCCCAGTCGGTGATCAGAATGGGGTCCACGCTGTCTTCGAAAAGTTCGCGGTAGTGCCTGTGGGCGTGTTGCAATTGCTCGAATAGCTGTGAATTTTCAATGGTGCTTCCGGCGATATTTCCCAGGCCGGTCATCACCACCATTGCATCGGGGTCGAAGGAACCGGCGATAGGATTGACCGCCTCCAGCACTCCGATGACCTTTCCATGGGATTGGATCGGGGCGATCGCAAGCGCACGCATCTCGAGTCCGTTCAGCCTGTCCGCTTCGTTGATGCCGGATTCCTGGCTGATGGAGGATAGGATGATCCCATGCTTCTGAGCGACAACTTTGCCTGTCAATCCCTGCCCTGCGGGGATGCGAAATCCTGGAATGCCGCCGGAGTTGCTCCCGGCCGCTGCTTTGACAACAAGTTCCCGGGTCGCCGGGTCGATCAACGCCAGTGCCACGGTCTCCACTTGAAGCGCTTGCATGGTCTGGTTCAGGATTCGCCGGAGCACATCCTGCATTTCAAGGGAGGAATTGATCGCTGCCGCCCCCTCCGCCAGCGCAGACATGATCCGGGCTGTGCGCTGGGTTTCGGTGTACAAACGCGCATTTAGGACGGCCACACTCGCCTGGTCGGAAATGGCTTGGACCAATTCAAGGTGTTCCTCATTGAAGGTATTGGGCACAGAGTGGACAAGGGTCAGCACCCCCACAAAACGTTCGCGCGCCATCAACGGCACACAGATCGCCGATTTGGGTCCGGTTTTCTCCGCGGCATCATCTGCGCGGCGGAGCCAGCGTTCGTCCTTGCTGGTATCGGGCACAAGAGCGGCTTTGCGATTTTGCACCACCCATCCAGCCAGCCCTCGTTCCACGGTGTCGCGTAATTGCTGGGTGGTATGGTCGTGGAAATGTTTGCCATACACGATCGTGGCGTCCACGGGTTTGCCGAGATCGTCCATGACCACAACGCTCCCGCGCTCCCCGCCCACGTACTGGATGCAGGCGTAAAGAACCCGCTGCAGGACCGTCCGCAAGTCCAGTGCGGTCGCCACTTCACGGCTGACTTTTACCAGTAATTCGAGGAGCGAGCGCGAATGTTCTTCTTTCATGTTATACCCATGTCAAGTATAGTCCGTTTGGTACAATTAATCCATGCCCCTTAAGGTACCAGAGATAAAAGCCTTATGCTTCGATGTGGATGGGACACTCAGTAATACAGATGACCTTTACGCTCAAAAAGTGTCGAAATTCTTTCCCCGGCTCCTTATTAAGGACCCGGCGCATGCTGCGCGTCGCTTCGTAATGTGGATCGAATCCCCCGGCAATGCCCTGCTGGGATTGGCAGATTCGCTTCATCTCGACGATGAGATGGTCGCTTTCATAAACTGGCTTTCGCGCCACCGGAGGCTTTCTTCGAAAAAATTCCTTCTCGTCCCCGGCGTGGACGAAATGCTCAAACAACTCCATGGACGTTACCCAATGGCCATCGTAAGTGCGCGCGATGAAATGGGGACGATGCGTTTCCTCGAGCAATTCGACCTCGCCAGATATTTCGATGCCATCGTTACCGGGCTTTCCGCCAAATACACCAAACCATACCCCGACCCAGTCCTTCTGGCGGCTCAAAAGATGAATGTACCGCCTGAAAATTGTTTGATGATCGGCGATACCACCGTCGACATACGCGCAGGCAAATCCGCCGGGGCACAAACCCTGGGTGTGCTTTGTGGTTTTGGCGAAGAACCTGAACTGAGACGTTTTGGAGCGGATGAGATCGTGGAAGATACGACGAAATTGTGGGAAATTTTGACTGCGGACGGTAGATCGTAGTCCATTGTCACGGTCAATTGTCATTCTCATATATGATTGTCTGTCTAATATATTCCAGTACAAAAATCTCGCGCTTCAACCATGCAGGGTGGGTATTTTGAGAAAGTAATGACTTGTTGGCTTCAATTGCATCTTTTATATCGATCCAGACCGCTTGGAAGCCGAGATCGTGTTCATACTCATCCAGCGTCTGCCTGACAAACCCATCCCCAACCTGGCAAAAATAATATGAGGAAGCCATCTTGAAAACATCGAAGTCAGCCTCTTTTGCATGGTCGTATTCGAAGATTGCCCCCAATTCGCCATCCACGCCAATGAGGGTTGCGCCACATTCCTCCAGCAACTCGCGAGCAAGTGCATGTTCATGAGACTCACCCGCATTTACCCCGCCGCCTGGAAATTTATAATCGCCGACCTTGGATGAATAGACCATGAGCAATTCATGCCCGCGGATGATGACAGCGCGTACCGCGGTGCGATGAATGGTGCTACCGTGAACATCGACGCCTTCTGATCGGTGAATTTCTGCAAGGATCTTCATGGACTGCAATCAATGCTTGATCACCCTAGGCGCAAATAAAATCAACGCCAACAAAATTACCCCGCCCGCCAAAAACGGAATCGGCGCGCCGAGCCATTGGAAGAGCGAGCCATAGAATAAGGGCGCAATCGCATTTGCTGCGCTGTATGCCGCCGCCGAAAGACCCAAATTGCCACCCACCTCAGATTTATCAGATGCTTTTGAGACCAGGCTGTTGATCGCTGGATGAAGCGTCCCGCCGCCGATGGCAGCCGGAATACTCGCCATCACGAGCCAGCCAATGCCCAGCCAGCCGTTCGCCGATTCATCCGGCAGTTCGATATTGATATCCTGCATCGAAACGCGGAATTCGCCTTTCCCCGCCATGCTTTCGAGTACGCGGGCTTTTTCATACCACGGCACAGGCACAGCGGGAGTCAGACCCGTTCCGATCAAGCCGATGGCGAGTGTGCCAATGCCCATCAATGCCAGCCAGCGATCGCCGTATTTTTTCGACCATCGTCCCACCAACCCAGCCTGCACCACGATGATCATTATTCCTGCCAGCATGAATAGACCGGACGTATCGCGCGCATCCATGCCGAGGCGGACAAGGGTGAATAGAGAGAAGAGTTGTTCGTACCCGCCAAATGCCACCTGATAAAAGAACATGATGACCACCAGCAAAAGGATCGCCGGGTTGCTGATGGCTTTGCGAAACGCCTCAAGCGAGAATGGGCGGCGCTTGCGCGAAGCTTCGGGGTCGGCGGCATCTTGAATGGTTTCCTTGAACCAAAATGTGGTCAACATAATGGAGATGAACGAGAACAACGCCGCAGTCCACGCCACGGCTTGGTAGTTCTGACCCGTTGCCGCGAGGACGATGAAAGCGAGAACAGGACCGAGCACGAAGCCCACGCCGAATGCCGCGCCGATCAAACCCAGCCCTTGTGTGCGAGTCTTTTCATTGGTGCTGTCTGCGATGGCGGCTTGGGCGGTGGCGATGTTCGCGCCGGAGAGACCATCTATGATACGCGAGATAAAAAGAAGGAAGAGCGTGTTCGCAAATCCGAGCAGGATGAATCCGCTCAGGGTGCCGATCTGGCTGGCGATGAGAACCGGCTTGCGTCCGAAACGGTCAGAAAGACGACCAAGGATCGGCGCGCCGACGAACTGCATCAGCGGATAAGAGGCTTGCAAAACACCGACCGTGAGCGGGTCCGCGCCGAAGCGGGCGGCGTAGAGCGGCAACAATGGAATGATGATGGAAAGTCCCATCAAGTCTACAAAGACGATGACGAGGATGGGCAGGATGCGTTTGAAATCGAGTTTATCTTCGGGGAGAGTTTGAGTTGTTTCGGTCATAGGTTGTGAGTTTACCACTTGCGAGACGATGGACGACAGACCATCGACCCTAAGGTCACCTCTATCATCCATCGTCAGTTATCTATCGTCCGTTATGCGATTATCGTTTCGTCTTCCATTTTCTTGAACTGGCTCATATACAACTCGTAATAGAAACCATATTTCGCCAGCAGTTCTTTGTGCGTGCCTTGCTCCACGATGTCGCCGTGATTCATCACGAGGATCAAGTCTGCGTCGCGGATGGTGGAGAGGCGATGCGCGATCACGAACGAGGTGCGGTTCTTCATCAGGTTGTTCATCGCGCGTTGAATGAGCACTTCGGTGCGGGTGTCAACCGAACTTGTCGCTTCGTCGAGGATGAGAATCTTCGGGTCGGCGAGGAAGGCGCGCGCAATGGTGAGCAACTGCATCTGTCCCTGTGAGATGTTCGAAGTCTCTTCATTCAAGACCATATTGTAACCATCCGGCAGGGTGTGGACGAAATGATCCACGTGCGCCATCTGTGCCGCGGCGATCACTTCTTCGTCCGTTGCATCGGGGCGACCATAACGAATGTTCTCCATGATGGTGCCGTTGTAAAGCCAGGTATCCTGCAAGACCATGCCGAACATCTTGCGCAGGTCTTTGCGCGTAAAGTCGCGGATGTCGTGACCGTCGATCAGGATTTTTCCGCTATCGACATCGTAGAAGCGCATCAGCAGCTTGACCATGGTGGTCTTTCCGGCTCCGGTCGGACCGACGATTGCGATCTTGTGCCCGGGCTCTGCCTCCGCTGAGAAGTTGTTGATGACCGGCTTCGCCGGGTCATAGCCAAAGTGGACATCCTTGAACTCAACATGTCCGCTCACCGATTCGAGCTTGATGGGGGATGCCGTCTCTTCCACTTCTTCAGATTCATCGAGGAACTCAAAGACGCGTTCCGCGGCGGCTGCGGTTTGCTGCAACACGTTCGAGATGTTCGCCAACTGCGTGATGGGCTGGGTGAACGAGCGCATGTATTGAATGAAGGCTTGAATATCACCGACGGTGATGGCGTTGCGAATGGCGAGATACCCGCCGAGGATCGCCACACCCACGTAGCCGAGGTTTCCGAGGAACATCATGATCGGCATCATCAAGCCGGAGAGGAATTGAGATTTCCAGGCCGAGTCGTAGAGGGTGTTGTTCGACTGGTCGAACTTCTGGATGCTTTCGGCTTCGCCGTTGAAAGCTTTCATCACTATGTGACCGCCGTACATCTCCTCTACGTGCCCGTTGACGTGACCGAGATATTCCTGCTGCTGCTTGAAGAACTTCTGCGACTGTCTGACGATCAGCATCACGGTCACCATCGAAAGCGGAATGACCACCAGCGCCACCAGGGTCATCTGCCAGCTGATGGAGAGCATCATGATCAGCACGCCCACCACGGTCACCAGCGAGGTGATGATCTGGGTCAGGCTTTGGCTGAGGGTCTGGTTGATCGTATCCACGTCGTTGGTGAAGCGCGAGAGCACTTCGCCGTGAGTCGTGCCGTCGAAGTAACGCAGCGGCATGTGGTTCATCTTTTCCGAGAGGTCGCGGCGGAAACGGTAGGCGATATCGGTCGAGACGTTCGCCATGATCCAGCCCTGGATGTAGGAAAAAAGCGCAGAGACGAGATACAAGCCCAACGTGATGAGAGCGATGCGCCCGATGTAGGCGAAGTCAATTGTGCCGGTGCCGTTCAGTTCCGCCATCACGCCTTCGAAGAGTTTGGTGGTGGCGTTGCCGAGGATTTTCGGACCCGCAATGCTGGCGGCGGTGGAGAAGACCGCAAAGACAAAGACGATGATGATCAAGCCGCGATACGCGCCGAGATATTCGATGAGTTTTCTCATCGTGCCTTTGAAGTCGCGCGCTTTGGCGGCGGGCGCGCCCATCATGTGACCGCCCATCGGTCCGCCCATGCGCGGACCTTGCTGTTGTTGAGGACGCTGCATCATCATGCCAGTTCCTCCATGTTCAACTGTGAGAGGGCGATCTCTTTATAGGTTTCACAGGTTTCCATAAGTTCGTTGTGTGTTCCTTTGCCGACGATCCTGCCGTCATCGAGCACAATGATTTGTTCGGCGTTCTTGATGGTCGAGACGCGCTGCGTGACGATCAATAGCGTACTGTCTTTTGATTTTTCCTTGAAGGCGCGGCGCAGAGCCGAGTCGGTTTTGAAGTCGAGCGCGGAGAAGCTGTCATCGAGAATATAGATCGGCGGTTTCTTGACGATGGCGCGCGCAATCGAGAGGCGCTGTTTTTGTCCGCCAGAGACGTTGGTTCCGCCTTGGGCAATTTCCGTTGCCATGCCTTCAGGCTTTTCGCTCACGAATTCTCTTGCCTGTGCAATGTCGATCGCGGATTGCAGCATGTCTGATGTCGCATCCTTGTCGGCGTATAACAAATTGCTCTCGATGGTGCCCGAGAACAGCGCGGACTTTTGCGGCACGTAACCGATCTTTTCGCGCAGGTCGTGCTGGGTCACATCACGGATATCGATGCCGTCAATGAAGATCGAGCCATCCGAGACTTCGTAGAAGCGTGGGATGAGGTTGACGATGGTGGACTTTCCGGCTCCGGTCGACCCGATAAATGCGGTGGTCTGTCCGGGCTTTGCCACAAAGCTGATATTTTGCACCGCGTCAATGTCACCGCCCGGATAGCGGAACGACACATTGCGGAATTCGATCTCGCCCTTGAAAGGTTCGGCGAATTTCTTCGCTTCCTTCGGGTCGTGGATGTGCGGCTCGGTGCTCAACACTTCATGAATGCGGTCTGCGGAAACAGAGGCACGCGGAATCATGATGAACATCATCGAGAGCATCAGGAACGCCATCACGATCTGCATGGCGTATTGCATGAACGCCATCATGTCACCGACTTGCATGTTCGAGGCGGCAACTTCATTGGCACCGAACCAGATCACACCCAGCAGCATCACGTTCATGATGAGCATCATCAGCGGCATCATTACCACCATCACGCGGTTGATGAACAGGCTGACGGCGGTCAGGTCTTTGTTGGCAACGTCGAAGCGTTTCTCTTCGAAGCCTTCCATCGTGAAGGCGCGGACGACCATCATACCGGTCAGGTTTTCGCGGGCGACGAGGTTGATGCGGTCGGTCAGTGACTGGATGATCTTGAACTTGGGCAGCGAGAGCGAGAAGACGATGGCGATCAAACTGACCAGCATCAAGACCGCCACGCCGATGATCCACGCCAGCGGCGACTCGTTGGTGATGACCTTGATGATGCCGCCCACGCCCATCAATGGCGCATAGAACATCATGCGGATCATCATCATGCTGACCATTTGAATTTGGGTCACGTCGTTGGTGGTGCGGGTGATGAGTGATGCGGTCGAGAACTTGTCGAACTCGGTGCTGGAGAAGCTTTCAACATGCTGGAATACATCGCGGCGAATATCACGCGCCATGCCTGCGGCGATCTTGGCGGAGAGATACCCAACAATGATGGTCGCAATGCCGGAGAGCAGGGTCAGTCCAAGCATCCATGCCCCAGATGTGAGGATGTAGTTGTTCTGTATGGCTTCCGTGTCCATGCCGAGTGCTTCGTATTCCTTGCGCACCACGTTCACGCCTGCTTGCACGATCATCGTCTCACCGAGCTCGGAGAATTTTTCATCCACTGAGGCGGTGATCTGTTCCAATTGCGCGGCAGGGAGTTGACCCAGCACATCGAAAACGTTCATTCCCGGAGGAAGGCGGCTCGAATCGAAGCCCATTTCTGCGGCTGTGGCGGGATCTTCCATTGCTTTCTCAATGCCGGAAATGGTCAACAGGGCTTTTGCCATGGCTGGGTCAAGCCGTTCGATCTCACTCTGCGGAATGTCGTTCAACACGTAAATGGGTTCGGTTTCGAGAGTAGGATACTGTTTGAGGTAGGTATCGTAATCGGGAGAAGAATCAGTGACGAGCGAGTAAGAGGCGAGGATGTCCTCTTTATCTTCTGCGCTCAAAAAGATCACGACCTTGTCCATCTCACTGGCGCGGATGGCTTCGGGCATGGCATCTTGCACGCCGCCTTGTTGAATGCCGGTGTTGACAATGCGCGAAAGATAATCGGGCAGGGCAAGGTCAAGGTTTGCCTGCGCGAAGATCAGCATGATGGATAGCGCCAGCAGCCATCGGTATGGTTTTACGAACCTCATTAATTTCATCATATAAAGGGGTACTCCTTGTAATCCACCCCGTCGGTCAGGCTTTTAGCCCGACACTCTCAAGGCGATTTGTGTTGGCGGGTTGAAAACCCGCCCTACGTTATCAAATCATTGTGTAGAAATTTTGTAAAAGACGGCGAGACTTTATGACTTTTCTTCCAACTGCTTCGCCGCCTCGGTCAGGACTTTGAGCGCCTCGACCACTTTGGGCTTATCCTCCGCTGAAAGTTTGGACACGAGTTCGTCCATCCAGCGGTAACGCTCGGTCATGCCTGCTTCAACCAGTTCTTTACCTTTCGGCGTCAGTTGAATGGACTTGGCTCGCCGGTCATTGGGGTCTTCGGCGCGTTCGATGTAACCGCCCTGCACGAGCTTCTCGGTCAGTTGACTCGCCGCCGCGGCAGTGATATCGAATTTCTCGCTGATCTGCGACATGCCAAAGGAACCTTTGTGATGCAACTGCATCAAGATGCTGAACTGCGGCATCGAAAGCCCGGTGGACTTGGCGAAGTGCATCCAACTCCGCATGGAACGGTGCATGAATACATCCATCCACGAGCGCAGGGATTGTTTTAATTGGAGGGGAGAGGTCATAGTTAAGCCTTCTTTTTAGTTAAGCAGGCTTAACTTTATGCCGGAGTTAAGTTTTGGTCAAGGGACGGGGAATTAGAAAAGTGTTAGAGAATTAAAACGACGAGGTCGCCCTCTGAAGGCAACCTCGTCAACTCTCTCCTACCGATAAATTACCAATAAAGATGACTGCATTCTACGGGCGTTAGCGCCCCCGTGCAATTAGCCAAAAGTACTACGTGAGGGTCTTCGTCAACCCGTGCTCGATGCAGACTTCGCGACAGTGCGCAAGACACTCCTGCGATTTTTCCGTATCGCCCATTTTTTTATAGAGATACCCAAGGTCGCGCCAGCCTTCGGCGATGCCGTCCCAAAATTGGAGTCCGGTGTCGATGCGAATATGTTCCTCGACCCAAAAACGGGCTTCTTTATATTTTTCCTGATCCATAAACAGATAGCCGATAAAGAGGGAAACCCGTGAGATGAAGAACAAGTCGCCCATTTCCTTGAACATGAGCAGGCTTTTTTGAAAAAGCTCATGCGCTTCGTTTGCATGGCGCAAGTTATCCTCGACCAAGCCTAGATGGAAGGTGCTGAGCGCCACGCCCCACGAGTCGCCGTTCTGCTCGTATAACTGCATGCCCTGTTTGCATAACAAACGCGCCCGTTTATGATCGCGGTCTTGAAAAATGATTAATAACGCCAGCCAATTGCACGCTTCTGCAAACGTCGTTTCGCCTTCGCTCCCCAAGGCAGATGTCAACACGCGGCTTTCCTCCAGCATCGCGCGCGCCTCTTCATAGGTTTCCTGAGTCCAGAAATATCGCCCGATGTGATTCAATATCCGCGCATACAAAAGCGGATGCCGGTCCACGCCCGGCAACGAGCGGATCTTCACCAGCCAATCATGCGCTTCGCGGTAGTGCGCCTGCAATTCCCAATGCCAGCCCAAGTTGGATAAAAGCCGGAGCGCGGATTCGGTCTTTTGACTCTCCACACTCCACGATAATGCTGCGCGGAAGTTATCCTGCTCGCGCTCCACCCGCCTCGCCGACTCGACCTGACCGTGCCCGCGGATTTTGGCATTTTCCTGCGCTGAAAATTCCACGAACCAGTTCAAGTGCGCATCCCGCGCCTTTATCTCGTCTCCTGAGGCTTTCAGTTGCGACGATGCAAATTGCTGGATGGTGACCAGCATCGAAAAACGGATTTCACCGCCTGAGTCGGCGCCGCGTTGCAACATGCTTTTATCAGCCAATGACATGACCATGTCTGTGATGGGTTTATCTTTGAAATCGTCGGCAAATACAGCCTCAGCCATGCTCAAAGAGAATCCGCTGGAGAAGACCGAGAGGTATTGGAATAATTTCTGTTCGTCCTGCGGCAGGGAATGATACGTCCACCCGATGGCATTGAAGAGGGTCTTTTGCCTGGCAGGGACGGTGCGCATCCCATCGGCGGATAAGATGAAAGAATCATTCAGGCGTTCCAGCAATGCCTTTGGCGACATGATCCGCATGCGGGTGGCGATCAGTTCGATGGCAAGAGGCAGTCCGTCCAATTGATTGCAGATGGAAATGACCGTCGGCAGATTGTCGGCGCTGAGTTTGAAATCCGCGCGGACGGCGCGGGCGCGTTCGGCAAATAACTTGATGGCGGAAAATTCGGCGGCTGAGTTCGTGTCCATGCTGGCTGATGTGTCGGGCAATCCCAGGCTTGGGACGGTGTACAACCATTCGCCGGGGATACGAAGCGACTCACGGCTGGTGGCAAGGATCGTTAACCGGGAACAGGCTGAAAGGAGTCCCGAGGCGAGCGCAGCGGCATCCTCGATCAGATGCTCGCAATTATCCAGCAGGAGCAGGAGGCGGCGTTCGCCGATCCCTTCCTGTATCTGTTCGAGCGGTGCCTGTTCTTTGGATTCGACAAAGTTCAAGGAATGCAGAATGGCATTGGGAATAAGGTGCGGGTCTGTGATGGGTGCAAGCGGGACGAAATAAACCCCATCGGTAAAATGCGCTGTGAGGTTTCGCGCGCTTTCAAGGCTCAGGCGGGTCTTCCCAATACCAGGCGGACCGATCAGTGTGACGAGACGAATCTCCGGGTTTTGCAAATAGGCAATAAGATCACCGATCTCTTTTTCGCGCCCGATGAAGGAACTGAGCGAGGCGGGCAGGTTGGAACGCGCGGGAGGTTTTGTGACCGTCCATGGGGATGATGTTTCGATGCCGGGTGACGCAGACCAATCGCCGCGCGCAAAACGGACGAAGACCGCCTGTTCGTTCGCAGGGATGTGAAAGACATGCGCAAGCCGTTCGATGATCTGCGAAGACGGGCGGCGTTCTTCAGATTCGAATTTGCGAATTGCAATGGCGGAACAGCCGACTTTATCTGCCAGTTGTTCCTGGGTCCAGCCATTGGCTTTGCGTTGGCGTTTCAGCCATTCACCGAAAGGGATGTCGTTCAAGACACTTTCTCCGAAATGAATCGATTTTGTATCGGTAGGCGATACCACATGATGGAAGGGATTGTGTACATTTGGGGCATCGTACGGCAGGCGCATCGCGCGCTTCCGGCATTATTTTACCGAAAAGGAGTATGAAATGAAATCGAGGTTTTACGTGTTTGGGGTTTTGGTTCTCGCGCTGGCGCTTTCAGCATGCGGTGGTTCAGCCAATTCCGGTTTCCCGACCGGGAAGTTCATCAAGGAGGGGACGCAGGAGTACGGTCTTCATTTCAAAGAGGACGGCACCTTCGATGTCTTCAACGGCAATACGGTTTTTGTGACCGCCACGTATGATGTGAATGGCAGCGTCCTGACCGAGACCGGCAACAACGGCGGCTGCGAACCGAACGTCAGCTTCAACTACACCTTCGACGGCTCGAAACTGACCTTCACCTACGTGGGTAATCCCGAAGATGATAAAGAGTGCGGCGGGCGCTATGCCGACTTCAATAATGTGACTTACGTTCTGCAGAAGTAAGGTTTGAGAAGTAAAAAAGACAGCCGTCTGAATAACGGCTGTCTTTTTGTGTTTAATACTTCCACTTCATTTGAAATTCGATCTCTTCTTCACCTTCGCCGCGTTCGTGGGCTATGCTGATCTCGGCGGCTTTGGGCACTACCACCCGTTTGCCCGCCACCTGAATGCGGAATTTTTCTCCGGCTTCGAGGGCATCCGCAAGTCGGCGCAATTTCTCGGCAAACTTCTTCACGGAATAAACTTTCTCGATATCACGGGCGCGTTTGATTTTCTTGGGCATACGGTTTTCCTCTGGTAGTATTAATGATTGCGCATCATACCTGAAAACCTGTTCGCAACAGAGTATTTTCATCCAACTATCATTTTACTGGGCAGTTAATATGTCACGGTATAATCGCGCACGCCAATAAGGAGAACAACTTGCTTTCGATCATCTTTGGTCTACTATCTGCGCTCAGTTGGGGCGCGGGTGATTTTACGGGCGGACTTGCGGCGCGCAAGGTCGGGGCATACCGTTCGGTCTTCTACGCAGAAGTGATCGGTGTTGTCTTTTTATTTCTCGTATTGGCATTTGTGAACGAACCGATCCCGGATCGGCGGGCGCAAATCTTTGCGCTCCTTGCAGGGGCACTCGGCACGATCGGTTTGATGCTGTTATATCACTCGATGACCCTAGGGTTGATGAGTGTCGCCGCGCCTGTATCCGCTTTGCTGGCGGCGGTCCTTCCGGTGCTGGTGGGCATCTTCACTGAAGGCATTCCGGGTATCCCCACTTTGATCGGATTTGGCTTTGCCCTTTTTGCGGTATGGATGGTCTCACAAAGCGAAGGCGGCGTGAAAGACATCCTCTCGCATCTCTCCGACTTGAAACTGCCTCTGCTTGCAGGCATTGGATTTGGCTTTTACTTTGTCCTCATGCACCAGGCGGCACGCGATGGCGGTGCGGTCTGGCATATGGTCTTCTCGCGCACCGGCGGCATGGCGCTGATTGTCACATATTTATTGGTCACCCGCTCATCATGGAAGATCGAACCTTCCTCATTGCCCATCATCTCTTTGAACGGCATTCTCGATCTTGGCGGCAATTTCTTCTTTATCCTTGCAGGACAAGCCGGGCGGCTGGATGTGGCTTCTGTACTTAGTTCCCTCTTCCCCGGCGCAACGGTCATCCTCGCATGGATCTTCCTGAAGGAACGGCTCAGCCGGAATCAATGGGTCGGCGTATTTTGCGCGCTGATCGCCATCGTATTGCTGACCTTATAAGGAGTTAACCTTATGGATTCGATGGATACTCATAACACCGCTTTACTCCAAGCCGGATATTTCAACGCCTCAGATCTCGAAGCAAACCGCAAAGGGCAATTCTCTCAAAATCAGGTGGATCGTTTCAGGAATGAACGGGATTTCATTCAGCAGACATCCGGCAAATACGAGAACAGGGCATTTATCGTTTCCTTGATCTTTGGCGCAGGGGCTCTCTTCTTTTGTCTTGTTCTCTATTTCGTTGGCGTCTTCGAAGCGCTTCAAACCATGCTCGGCGGTTTATTCCTCCCGGCGATGGCTGGGCTCGCCTTACTCGCCGCCTTGTTTATCTTTGTCATCGTTCCGCGTCAATACCAAGCCTCGGTGGATATGTACAGGTCGATGGGCACGCCGCTGGCGGAGAATCCGCTTGGAGCGATCCAGACCATCGAAGCCCGGGCGAAGGCATATGAATCACGCGCGGGGCTGGACCGGAATCTGCACAGCGTATCGAGCCGGGTGTCTTATGTGCTCGAGATGGACAGCATCAAATTCCCTATTACCGAATCGCTCATGTCTGCCATTCAAGACAACCGGCTTTACCGGGTCCATTGCATTAATGACGGGGGCGCCTGGAGGCTTCTCAGCATGGAAACATTGGAATGACAGCGGATGGAAAAACCTTAATCCTCAAAATACTTGTGTTATAATCCCGCCGCTCTCAAACCAAGAAATGAGAGCACACTCTGCCTGGGACGGGCACAAGCGTCCCTGAGCGGGTCAATATCCCCGCTAAACTCACTCCGTTTCGCACTGGCGTTCCTGCGCCGCGTGTCGGAGAACGGAAATCTAGGAGAACCATGGCAGTCATTTCAATGAAAGCCCTGCTTGAGAGCGGCGTCCATTTTGGGCATCGCACGAACAAGTGGGACCCGCGCATGAAGCCGTATATTTTCACGGAGCGCAACGGCATTCATATCCTCGACCTTCAGCAGACCGTCAAGCTGGCGAACACTGCTTATGGGATCATTCGCGATACCGTCTCCAACGGCGGGACCGTGCTCTTCGTCGGCACCAAGCGGCAGGCTCAGGAAACCATCGCCGAAGAAGCGACCCGGGCCGGAATGCCCTACGTCACCGAACGCTGGATGGGCGGTATGCTGACCAACTGGTCCACCATGCATCAGCGCATCCAGGAACTCGAGCGGCTCGAAAAACTGCGCGATGGCGGCGACATCAACCGCCTCACCAAGAAGGAAGGCTTGTTGATCGAACGTGAGATCACCCGCCTCCAGACCCGCCTGAGCGGTGTCCGCTCCATGAAGCGACTGCCAAACCTGCTCTTCATCATCGATGTGGGAAGAGAAGACGCGGCGGTCAATGAAGCCAACCTGCTTGGCATTCCGATCGTTGCGCTGGTCGATACGAATTGCAATCCGCAGAACATCGATTACGTGATCCCCTCCAACGATGACGCCATCCGCGCCATCAAACTGCTGGTCTCCAAGATGGCAGACGCCGTCCTCGAGGGCAAAGCCATGCGCAAGGAGGAACAGCCCGAGGGTGAGGTCGAAGCGAGAACCGACTCCAAAGCGTCCAAATCCCGCCCGGCTCGCAAAGTCGTTGAAACCGATGAAGAAGTGAATGACGACGCCCTGCTCGGCAAATCCACGCTTGCCAAGTTGACCCCGAAGCCGGAAGAAACCGCGGAAGCCTCTCCGGAAGAAGCCAAGTGACCGAAAGAGACCAAGGACTGATACGATGGAAATAACGACAGAAATGATCAAGCAATTGCGCGCTGCAACCAACGCCCCGATGTTGGACTGCCGCAAAGCGTTGCAGGAAGCGGACGGCGACTTCGACAAAGCGGTGGATTGGCTTCGTGAAAAAGGCATGGCAACCGCCGCCAAGCGCGCCGACCGCGACGCCTCCAACGGGACCGTGGAGTTGTATTCCCACGGCGGCGGACGCGTGGGCGTGATGGTCGAGATCAATTGCGAGACCGACTTCGTCGCCCGCAACGAACAATTCCGCCACCTCGCACATGAGATCGCCTTACAGATCGCAGCGAGCGCACCCAAATACATTACTGCGGATGAAATTCCCGCGGCTGAGCTCGAGCATGAATCCGAGATCGCCCGCGCCCGCGCCAGGGAGGAAGGCAAGCCCGACAACGTCCTGCCGAAGATCGTGGAAGGACGCATCGAAAAATTCAAGGACGAAGTCTGCCTTCTGCGCCAGGTTTACATCCGCGATGAATCGATCACCATCGAAAAGCTCATTTTGCAAAACGTTGCCGCCATTGGCGAGAACATCATCGTGCGCCGCTTCCAGCGATGGGAACTCGGTGAAAGTTTAAAGAATTAGATTGAAAAGCCAGCCTTCGGGTTGGCTTTTTTTATAGTCGCGCCGGGTAGCTCAGGCGCGCCAATGCATAAGGTATCATTGGAATTCGGAGGCATTCATGGCTGAACTGAAATATAAAAGGATCCTGCTTAAGTTAAGCGGCGAAGCGCTCGGCGGGCAGATGGGCTTCGGCATCGACGTCAACGAGGCGGAGGCGATCGCGAACCGCATCAAGGAGGTCCGCAATATGGGCGTGGATGTGGCGGTCGTCATCGGCGCGGGGAATCTCTGGCGCGGCAAACAGGGACTCGAACGCGGCATGGACCGGTCCACGGCGGATTACATGGGCATGCTCGCCACGGTTATGAACGCCATGGCGTTGATGGACGCTCTCGAGCGGCAGGGAGTTTATACGCGCGTCATGTCTGCCATCGAGATGCGCTCAATTGCCGAGCCGTATATTCGCAGGCGTGCCATCCGTCACCTCGAAAAAGGACGCGTGGTCATTTTCGGCGCAGGGACGGGCAATCCATTCTTCTCGACGGACACCGCTGCCGCCTTGCGCGCCACCGAGATCGATGCGCAGGTGCTTATCAAAGCCACGAAGGTGGACGGCGTGTATGACTCCGACCCGAAGAAAAATCAAGACGCGAAGAAGTTCGAAAAACTGGGTTATATCGATGTTCTCAACCGCCGCCTCGAAGTGATGGATGGCACCGCCATCACGCTCTGCATGGAGAACAACCTGCCCATCCTTGTCCTAAATCTTTGGGATTCCAAGGCATTGACAGGGGCTCTTTACGGAGAACCCGTCGGGACTTTGGTAACCGGCTGATCCCTGACTGAATCGACGCCTCTCTCCATCGGATGACAGGGGAGAGGTGTTTATGTTTGAGAGACTCTCCAAATTCATCATAAACCATCAAAAAATTCCCATCCCATAGCCTATTTTTATGTTTTGGGGTATCCTTGGTTCGTAAATTTTTTTTCGGAGGAAGATCGTGAGCACAGACGAGATCAAGAGCCTGATGAAAGATGCCGAAACCCGAATGCACGGCGCGATCCAATCCCTTGTCGACGATTTAAACGGCATCCGCACCGGGCGCGCCAGCCCGGCATTGGTGGAAAAGCTTCCCGTGGAATATTACGGCACCCCCACGCCTCTCCAGAACCTTGCGTCCATCTCGGTGCCCGAGCCGCGCACATTGACGATCAAGCCTTTCGATGGCGGCTCTTTGAAGGATATCGAGAAAGCGATTCGCATTTCGGACCTCGGATTGAATCCCAACTCCGACGGAAAGGTCATCCACCTGAACCTGCCTCCCCTGACGGAAGAGCGCCGACGCGACCTTGTCAAACACATGAACCACCGGCTCGAGGAAGCGCGCATCGCCATCCGCAACGTGCGCCGAGACCTGCACAACGACATCCGCGAATACGAAAAGGAAAAACTCATCACCGAAGACGATCTCAAACGCGGCGAGGAGGACCTGCAAAAGCTCACCGACAAATACGTCGAAGAGATCGCCAAATTGGGACAGAATAAAGAAAAAGAAATCATGGAAGTCTGAACCGCTTCACGGACAACCGCGAACGGTCGGTCAACCCTATGACAGACACACCTTTAAATATTCCGCCTGAAAAGATTCCCCGGCACGTTGCCATGATCATGGACGGCAACGGACGTTGGGCGCTTCAACGCGGACTTCCGCGACTTGCCGGTCACAAAGCCGGGACGGAAAACCTGCGCCGTGTCATCCGTGCCACGGTCGAATTCGGCGTGAAGTATCTTACGATCTACGCTTTTTCGACAGAAAATTGGGGACGCCCGCCCGAAGAAGTGCAGGGACTGATGTTCATCCTGCAGGATGTCATCGACCGCGAACTGGGCGAGTTGAATTCCCAGGGTGTGCAGCTTCGCCATATCGGCCGTCTCGAGCGGCTCGATCCCAAAATTCAAAAGAAGGTTTTGGATGCCATCGAGTTGACGAAAAATAACAACAAGCTTGTCCTTAACGTAGCGTTCAACTACGGCGGACGGGACGAGATCGTCTACGCGATCCAGCGAATCATCAAGGACGGAATTCCCGCCGATGCGGTGACGGACGAACTCGTGAACCAATATCTTTTTACGGCTGGCGTTCCCGACCCGGATTTGATCATCCGTACATCGGGCGAATTGCGCGTCAGCAACTTCCTGATCTGGCAGGCGGCGTATTCCGAATGGTATATCACGCCGACCTTCTGGCCAGACTTCGATAAAGAAGAATATCGCCGCGCGCTGGAGGATTTTGCCCATCGCGACCGGCGTTATGGAAAGGTATCTTCGGGGGAACTCCAGGAATCCAATGCGTAGAAGAATGTTCACGGCGCTTGGGCTGGCTTTGCTCGGCGTTCCCGCCATTGTCATTGGCGGCATCTTTTATTACCTCCTTATGGGGACGTTTCTAATTGGCGCAGCATGGGAATATGTTCATCTATTCCGTGCGGTGAAATTCGAGCCAGACATGGTTGTAACTACAGGCGGGGTGGCCGTGGTCACCTTTGCCCGCATGTTCTTCCCGGAATATGCGCAGCCCGTTTTTGCCGCCGCCATTCTCATCGCAATGGCGGTTCATTTAATCAAATACGAGCGCGGACGTGACCTGTCCGCGCTTGATTTTGGAGTCACGGTCGGCGGGATCGTGTATGTCGGCTGGGTCGGCTCCTATCTCCTCGACTTACGCAACCTGCCCGAGGGCGGCTGGTGGTTCATGCTCGTGATGTTCTGCGTTTGGGCGGGAGACTCGGGCGCATATTCCATCGGGCGCGCGTATGGCAAACATAAATTGGCGCCGCGCCTCAGCCCCAAAAAAAGTTGGGAGGGCTATGCGGCCAGTGTTTTCACTGGCGCGCACACCGGCGCATTGTACGTCTGGGTATTCAAAACCTTCGGAAATTTGCAAAGCGATATTACGATCTGGCAGGGCGCGATCCTCGGTTTGCTGCTCGGGGCGCTGCCCACCCTGGGCGACCTCGGCGAAAGCATGATCAAACGCCAGTCCGGCATCAAGGACTCGAGCGATATCATCCCGGGTCACGGCGGTTTCTTCGACCGCATCGATTCGTGGATCTGGGGCGCCCCCATCGGATTTTATTTTCTCACCTGGTTCATTCTTAATTAGGAGGATCTCATGGAAGTTCTCGGCGCAACACCCACACGGAATCTCGCGCTCGAACTGGCGCGCGTCACCGAAGCGGCGGCGATGATGGCGGGTCGCTTCATGGGGAGGGGAGATAAGGAAGGGGCAGACCAAGCCGCGGTGAATGCGATGCGTCTCATCCTCGGCACAGTGGATATGAGCGGAGTCATCGTCATTGGGGAAGGCGAAAAGGATCAGGCACCGATGTTGTATAACGGGGAGAAAGTCGGCAACGGCTCCAAACCGGACGTGGATGTTGCAGTGGACCCCATTGACGGGACTCGCCCTTTAGCCTTTGGTCGTTCCAACTCGCTTGCCACAGTGGCATTGGCTCCACGCGGGACGATGTTCGACCCCGGACCTTTTGTTTACATGGACAAGATTGCGGTGGGACCGGAAGGCAAGGGCAGGATCAACATCGAAAAATCGATCACTGAAAATTTGCAGGCGATCGCAAAGGCGAAAGGCAGAGCTGTCGAAGATCTGACAACGATCATCCTCGACCGTCCGCGCCATGCGGAGATGATTGCCGAAATCCGCAAGGCCGGCGCGCGCATCCGCCAAATCCCCGATGGTGACGTGGCGGCGGCATTGATGACCGCCTGGCCCGACGCAGGCGTTGATGTATTGCTCGGCATCGGCGGCACCCCTGAAGGAGTCATCGCGGCGTGCGCGTTGCGCGCCATGGGCGGTGAGATACAAGGGAAACTTTATGCGCGCGACGAAGCCGAGTTGAATCGCGGACGCGAAGCCGGATACGATTTCGATAAAGTATTGACGATGAACGACCTTGTCTCTTCAGAAGATGTCTTCTTCGCCGCCACCGGCATCACCGACGGCGAATTGCTCAAGGGCGTGCGCTATCTCGGCGACCGGATCACCACCGACACCCTCGTCGTGCGCGGGCTGACCGGCACCATCCGCGAGATCATCGCCACGCACACGACGGATAAGCTGGATAATCTAAGTTCGGTGCGTTATTGATGATGACGTGAAAACTGCTTGACATTCCAACTCCACCTACATATAATATCGCTCGCGTTCCTGGCTAGCTCAATCGGCGGAGCGAGCGGCTGTTAACCGCTAGGTTAGAGGTTCAAGTCCTCTGCCAGGAGCCATACAAGAACCGTCCTCGATTTTGAGGACGGTTCTTTATTTCAAGTTGAATTTCGAACGACTGTACAAAGTAATTCCCGCCGAGGCGGATACATTGAGAGACTCGACGCGGGCGGTGATCGGGATGCGTGCCTTGAGAGCGGCAGCACCTTCGATCGCAGGGGAACAGCCTTCCTTTTCACTGCCGAACGCGATCAACAGCCGGTTCTCCATGGTGGAAATATCGTCGATGGTTTTGTCCGCATCCATGTCCATGACGAGCAGGGTTTCATTGTTCTTATTGCAGTAATCGAGAAAATCTTTTATCGAGGCTGTGATCATCGGCAGGGAGAAGAGGTAGCCCCGGCTCGCGCGGATGAGGCGACGGTCATACAGGTCGACCGGGTCCATGTTGAGGAGGAGGATGCCGCCAATGCCGAGGGCTAGCGACGTGCGGGTGATGTTGCCGATATTGCCCGAGATGCTGAGGTCTTCGAGAACCACGATGTCTTTTTTGATGGTCTTGAAAACATCCAACCCAAGTGGCTTGGGGGTGGTTGCTATGGCAAAGATGCGTGAGATTTTGTCGTTCTCGAAGAGTTTCTTGGTGGTACGTTTTGCAACCTCGTGGATCGTCGCCCCGGCAGTGAGTTTCTTGCGAAGTTCATCTGATATGGTCTCATCACCGGCATAATACACTGAATCGATTTCGACTCCGGCTTCGAGCGCCTGAAGGATGTTTTCCTCGTCGTCGATGATGATCTGGTTTAGCTCGCGCCGTCCCTCCCGGGTGAGCAGTTTGCGAATGGGTCCGGCAAGCGGATGGTTGAGAGAATCTATCAGAAAGGGATTGTTGGCTGATTGTTCGTCCATGCGGTCATGATAATCTTGCATGGAGGCAGGGTCAAGGCAAATTGTAAGTACCAGGAACAGAAAAAGTGATTGGACGTTACTGCATGGTGTTGAAGTGATTTAAGTCATAGCCCGCGGCGAGGTCGGCGTTGTGAGTCCGGTTTGCAAGCGAGTTTCGCCATTGCCCCTGGTTGAGGAGTTCTTGCATCCGTTCAAGTTCGGTTTGGCGGCGTTTTTCCAGCCATCGATGCCAGATATGATAAATTTTGTGAAACATCCTGCCTCTGGATTGGTTCTTGCGTGCCTGGATAAAATGTGTCGAGCGTGATGAAATTCAACTATGAAAGGGTAAAATTGTCCAGAGGTTGCAGTATGGAATCCTGGTTGCTCGGTTCGCCTTACCCCGGCATCGTCTTATGGCTTATCTTGTACGTGAGCGATTACTATACAACCCTGGCAATTGTAAGGGCGTTCCGGAAGATCGAAGCCATCAAGTTCGAAAACGGCATGGAACTCACTCCCCAGTTTCGCAAGGATGTCGAAGGACAGGCGCGGGTATCAGGGCGGCATATTGCTTTTCTGATCCTCACCTCTCTGGCAATTCCATTATTTTGGTATCTGTCTGTCTGGATTCTCGGCTGGACGTGGTTGTATTCATTCCTGCTTGGCTTTTTCATCCTGATGGAAGTCGTAGTGCATTTGCGTCACTTCCGAAATTGGTATACGGCTCGTGTCTATCTCCGAGAACGCGGGCTAAGCGGCAACATTACCTACAGCGAGCGCTTCTCCTATCTTGCTTCGGCGTTCGAATTTTATCTCTTCGCCATTTTGTTCGTCCTGTTCTTTCTATTGACGTTCAACCCCTTCTTCCTGGGCGGCACGGTCTCCTGTCTTCGCATGGGGCTTGGGCATGATGGTCTGGCTCGAAAGATCGAACCCCAAGCTGCTCCACCATTGAGCCAAAATGCAGATCCTTCATCAGGATAGCTTTCTCCTTGTCGTCAACAAGCCTGCGGGCATGCCGGTCCTGCCGGAGGGATGGGATAAGGACGCCTCTTTTCTCGTGAAAGAGCTTGAAGCGCAGTTTGGGCGAATTTGGGTCGTTCACCGCATCGACAAGGTCACGAGTGGAATTGTCCTGTTTGCAATGACGGCGGAGGCACATCGTTCATTGAACATCCAGTTCGAAAAGCATCAAGTAACCAAGTCCTACCATGCGTTGGTAAACGGCGTCCCTGCTTGGGAGGGGAAAGAGGCGAAATACCCGTTGCGAGTGAACGTGGGGCATAAACATCGCACGGTGGTTGATGACAGGAATGGGGTCCGCTCTGAGACGAGGTTCAAGGTTCTGGAACGCTATCAGGATTCGGCGCTGGTCGAGGCGTCGCCTGTGACGGGGAGAACGCATCAGATTCGCGTCCATGCGTACGCGATGGGGCACCCGCTTCTGGGGGATATCCTGTACAGCGCGCCGGAGACTGCGGTCATTGCCAGACCGGCTTTGCATGCCTGGTCGTTGACAATTGCACACCCTTCTACAAACGCAGTATCGACTTTTTACGCGCCCTATCCAGATGATTTTCAACAGGCGGTGGGGGCAATGCGGAGCAAATGAGCCTGTGAATTTATGGTATATTTTTGCAAAGGAGCAATGCCATGAACGAGCGAATCCTCATCATCGAAGACGATCAGGCAATCTTGAAAATGTTGCAGCGGGGCCTGGCATATGAAGGCTATACGGTGGATACCGCCACAGATGGACGCATGGGTCTGATCGCAGCCCGCGACCACACCCCCGACCTCGTGATTTTGGACTGGATGTTGCCCGGCATGGATGGCTTGGAGGTCTGTCACCGGCTGCGGCAGGGCGGTTCGATTCCGATATTGATGCTGACGGCGAAGGATACCGTCCAGGATCGCATTCAGGGATTGGATGCCGGCGCGGACGATTACATGGTCAAGCCGTTCAACCTGGATGAGCTTCTGGCTCGTGTACGCGCGCTTCTGCGCCGGACGCAACCGGAGCGGATTCCGGTTCTGAAATTTGCCGACCTTTCATTGGATACCGGCTCCCGTCAGGCAACACGCGGCAACCGCACTGTGGCATTGACCGCGAAAGAGTATGAACTGTTGGAACTTTTTCTGCGCCACCCCAAGCAGGTGTTGACCCGTGAAGTGATCTTCGACCGTGTATGGGGTTATGATTTCGGCGGCGAGAGCAATGTTTTGGAAGTGTATATCCGTTATTTGCGGCAGAAGCTCGAGGCGGAAAATGAGCCTCGACTGATTCATACCGTCCGCGGCGTGGGATATGTCTTGAGGGAAAACCCGTAGTCAAGAGACCGACTCCATATAATTAGACTTATATTGAGCTTGCCCAAAGTATTTAATGTCCTTGCGCCTCCGCCTTACCCTGCTTTATTCCATCTTCATGGGCGGAATCCTACTCGTCTTCGGGGCGGCGGTATATATTCTGGTCAATGTCATCCTCCTTAACCAGGTGGATACCATGCTGGCGGGCGTGGCGCGCGAGATCGCGCGGGCGACGACGGTCGATTCGACGGGCGGGTTGAATGTGGTCAGCCTGCCGCAGTTGGATATGACTGCGAATGCCTATGTGCAGGTCTGGAACACGGATGGGGGATTGATCTCCACTTCTCCAAGCATCGGTGCGTTGAACAAGCCGCTCGACCCGGCGGGATTGCAATTGGGGAAAACGATGTATGAAGATTCCTACCTCGACGGGGTGCATCTGCGTGTGTTGACCGTCCCTCTCAAATTGAGGAACCGCATCATTGGCACCCTGCAGGTCGGCGCGAGCCTGGCGGTGGTGGATGCCACCCGTTCGAACCTGCTTTCGATCATGATTCTGATAGCCGTGGTCGCTGTTGCGTTGGTGATGTGGGGTTCGTGGGTGGTGCTTGGCCGCGCGCTTGCTCCGTTGCAGACCATTGCCGACACGGTGGATCAGATCAATCGCGCAGACGACCTGTCGCGCCGCATACCGATGCACGGCGGAATACGGGATGATGTTGCCGACATGGTCATTTCGGTCAACCAAACTTTGGAACGCCTGGAATCATTGTTCACGTCTCAGCAGCGCTTCCTTGCGGATGTAAGCCATGAGCTGCGCACGCCTCTGACGGTCATCAAGGGCAATGTAGACCTGATGCGCAAATTGAAGGAAGCTGACGAAGACCTTCTAAACAGCATCGACCAGGAGGCGGGCAGGCTGAATCGGCTGGTCAGCGGCCTGCTCATGCTGGCTCAGGCGGAATCTGGCAAGTTGCCGCTGAATTTTTCAAGAGTCGAACTCGACCTATTGCTGACTGAAGTATTCACTGAAACGCGCGTGCTGGCGGGAAATAAAGTGAGACTGCACCTCAATCAAATCGACGAGGCCGTTGTCAACGGCGACCGCGATCGGCTGAAACAGGTCATCCTAAACTTGGTGGCGAACGCGATTCAATACACACCCCATGGCGGAGAGGTATTCTTGAGTCTTTCGCGAATTGGCGAACAGGCGCGGCTCATCGTCCGGGACACGGGACCGGGAATCCCTGCCGAGGATTTACCCTACATCTTCGACCGATTCTATCGTGCTGAGAAATCACGCACACGTTCCAAGGCGGGCGGATTTGGTTTGGGATTATCCATCACGAAGTGGATCGTGGAACAGCACGGCGGGCAGATCAAGGTGGAATCGAAGGAGGGGGATGGGACGACGTTCGTGATTTGGTTGAATGTGTTGAAGTAGGCGGGACGCTTAAGGCAGGCCAAGGCGTTGGGCGGCTTGATGGCAGAGGCTGGCTCCGTACCTTGAGTACCATTCGTTCAGAGCATTGCTGGGATTGATCCCACTGATCGCATCAATATAGATGGGCAGGCCGTATTGCACATACCGCTTCGTTTGAGCCGACCAGGTTGATTCGGCGCGTGGGATGACGCCGATCCCGCCGTTGTAGCCTGCCATGGCGAGGCGGGCGTCTCCGTTCGCTGCGGCGAGGGAGCGGGCGAGGTAGCTGAGTCCGCGCAGGGCGTTGGTTTCGGGGTCGTAAGGATTCTCACCGGCATGGAAATGGAACGGCATCACCTGGAAAAGCCCCATTGCGCCTGCGCTGGATGTGGCGCGGGGATCTCCACAGGATTCGATCTGCATGATGGTGGCGACCAGGTTCGGGTCCAGGTTCGAGGCGGATGCCCATCTGATAATGGAATCAGACCAATGGAGAACTTCCTGCCGGAATATCGGGGAAAGGTTTGAAGGGATGGAATCGGGCATCGTTCCCATTTGATTTGGGTTGGTCTGTAGGACCATGGAGGCGAGAATGAAACTGGTGAGGACGACGGCAAGCGGAATGATCGTAAAGCCAGAAAAACAGCCGCTCCCGATTTCTTGAGGGATGACGGCTGTTTCCCGGTGCATTTTTGTGGAACGAGCGCGGGGCATGTCGGTATCTCTTTTCTGGGTCAAAAGGACCCGGCTCGAAAAGTTTATATTCGATTGTTTGATTGCAGGGTACGCCCTGCGGATGTTATTCAGGCATCGTAACGCCGGTCGTTGCCTTCAGAGTTCCTTGCTTCAAATGAAACGGGATGATAGGTCGGTTCGGGCGGGATGAATGAAGTCTGCTGTGACGAAATGGGCTTTGGCGCCGGGCGGAAATTGCTCTGTGATTGAGCCGGATTGATTGGGCGGTTGATCTGCGAAGCAGGACGCAGGACAGGCTGGTTGACGGGCTGATTGTATTGATTGGGGCGCGGAGCCTGATTCTGATAAACTGGGCGCGGTTGCGGTTGGGGTCTCGGCTGGTTGTTGTATGTGCTTCGATACTCGTTTGCATTTGCAGTCGTGAAGAGACGGTCGCCCGCCAGCGAGAACGTGCCGATGATAAGCAGCCGCACCAGCCAGACCATGAAAGCGACGAAGATGGGCACGGCTTTGGTGAGAGTTTCCGAGCTCATCGCTGCGGTTCCCTGAATGTTGCCGTTGCTGGCAATTGCCACGGAAACGCCCCACCATGTGAGGGTGGCGTTGAAACCGGCGGCAAGAAACCACGCGCCAAAGAGGTACCAGACTTCGGCGGGCTCATCCCGTCCCTGTTCGGGCGTAAAGATGCGGGCGATCCCTGCAAAGTCGATCCCGCAGAACGCGATGGCGAGAATGGTGGACCACTTCATGCCGGCGAAGGTCAGATCGCCGAGCATGTCGTGGAGGGCATACTGGGTTGTGCTGAAATTGAAAACCTCGAATGCCAGCAGGGCGCCGATGATCATCGCGCCCCACGCCGCGCCGCGGTTGAACTGCCGGTTGTAGACGATGCCATTCCACAGTCGCCTCAAACCGTCCCCAAGCGGATTACGTCGGTAGTTGCTCATTTCGACCTCCTTGTCGAAAGTGACTGAACAAATGTTCTATTTACGACGTGGATTTTAGAACAAATATTCTGCCGTGTCAAGGGGGAAAATAACCCCTCCTGCAGGAGGGCATCCCTGGCGGGCTTTGAGCCTATAATGCCTCAAACTGAACGAAGGAGAGATGATGCTGTCCCGGATGAAGGATTACCCCAGACTGAAGCCGTCCGATGTACGCCTGCTCGGCGAAAAGGCTGAAAGCGGCTATTCAAAAAACCTGCTTGTCTTTCAATCCCCGGTTGGTTATCGCCGCATGGGGGAATTATTCGTGCCTGAAAAAAGTGGTCCGCATCCGTTGATCCTCTTCCTCCATTGGTACGAACCGGAAGCGCAAGATTCCAACCGCAGCCAGTTCGTTGAAGAAGCCATCGAGATGGCGAAGGCTGGCGCGATCTGTCTGACCGTCGAAACGCTTTGGTCCGACCCGGACTTCTTCCTGAAACGGACGCAATCCGACGACATGCAAAACTCGATGGAGGAGGTCATCAACGAACGGCGCTTCATGGATTTTCTGACATCACAGCCAAACGCCGACCCTTCACGCTTCGCCCTTGTCGGTCATGATTTTGGCGGCATGTACGGGATTCTCGCCGGGAGTTTGGACAAACGCCCAAGCCATTACGTCATCATGGCAGCCACGCCTCGCTTCCCGGACTGGTATCTATACATGCCCAAATTGGAAGGAGTCGCGCGGGAAACTTATCTTACTGAAATGTCCCCAATCGACCCGATCAACCATATTGCGGACCTTGCACCTTCGCCGATTTTATTTCAATTCGGTGACGACGATTTCCATGTGCCGCTCGGTCGTGCGGACGAATTCTTTTCCGCGGCTAAGGAACCAAAGGAGATGAGGATTTATCAGGCGGGACATGGATTGAATGAAGAGTCCACTACAGATCGAAGGATATGGCTGAGGATTAAATTGGCGTTGTGAGAAAAAAAGAGATGGAGCCCAGGCTCCATCTCTTTTCATTCTGTTATCTTCCTTGCTTCCATATAGAAGCGTTTTTCCTTCGCTTCACCCATCGAGAACGTCTTGCGCGGCAGGGCGCCGTCGAGGATGACAGTTTTGAACAACTCGTTCTTGTGCATGCCCGCCAGGTAAAAACCGATATTTCCGCTTTGCAGCGACAGCCTCTCCACCACATCCTCACCGTGGACGTAGTCGATCTTCTCTGCGCCGCCATTCTTCACGAAGGGGTCGAGAAAGGCTTGGATGGTGCCAACTGCCAAATTCGTAGAAGGATGCGAGATCTCGATCACGCCGAACTGCTGTCCGCCTCCCACCACGCCGACAAGTTGATTCTCACCAGAGGCAGCATCCACGCGTTGAGTCATTTCCACGCCGTTCACGACGGCGGTGTATTTGTAATTCGTGCCGAAGTGAGACTGCATCTCCGCGAAGATGTCTTTCTTCAAACCGAACAACACGCGGTGGATCGGCTCGAACTCCAACGCCTCATCGTGGACATTTTCAATTTCAACCAGGGCATAACGAGCGGGGTGATCCATGCCGACTTCAGCTTTTATCTTTTCCCAAATGGCTTTGGCAGTAGCGAGCGAATGATTGCCATCACCCATGGCGAAGAGCAGTACGGGCAAATCTTTGCTCACGTCATACTTCGCGGCAAAGGTTTCGGATTTGGCAAGTCCGCGCAGGGCTTCGACGACTTTATTCTCGAAGTCAGCATCCACAGCATACCCGGCAAGGTGACCGCTGCCAAGCATTAGATCAAAATCATACAACTTCTGGAACTTGGACCTTGCTTCGGTCAACGGTTCGATGACGGTCTTGTTCGGATCGTCGATCAACACAAGGATGTGCGGGAATTCGAGCATCGCGCCTTCGCGGATCTTGATGCGCGGCGGGAGGCGGTCGATGATCGTCCCTTCAGTGGCGCGGATAAGGCTGGAGGAACCTTTGTTGTAATCATAGCGTTCGAGGTCGAGGCAGAGCATCAGTCCCTTGCGGGTCTTGCCGTGCAGGGTCTTGCGCTCCACATATACAAATCCATCATGCGGCTGGAGGATGCCTTCATCCATGTATTTCTTCATCGCCGCTTGAATATTTTTGATGCGTTCATCGCCGCCTTCCCCTTCGAGATACACTTCAGGGAAGGTCAGGCGCAGCGTCGATGGCGCATCACCGACGATCTTCTCGACGTCATTCCAATATTCTGGCTCGGAGGTGAACTGGTCACAGGCGATGACCGCCCACTTCTGAGGGTCAATGCCCGGCTTGGGGAGATAGACCTGGGGAATCTGAATACCAATATCGCTGATGATTTTCATGAAATGTCTCCATTAAATTGTAGGGCGAGGTTTCCTCGCCCAGGGCGGGGGGACCCCGCCCCTACGGGATTTAAATTATTTCCCGTTCTTCGAGAATGCGATCAGCTTCTCTGCCACTTCCGCGCCGACGCGCGCTTGGGCTTCCTTTGTCGCTGCGCCAATATGCGGGGAGGCGATGACGTTATCGAGTTTGGCGAGTTTCCAGTCGGTGGGAGGCTCTTCGTTGAAGACGTCCAGCGCGGCTCCGGCGACCATTCCACTGGTCAGCGCTTCGTGAAGCGCATCTTCGTTGACAATTCCGCCGCGCGCGCAGTTGACGATGCGGACGCCATTCTTCATCTTTGCGAATTGCTCCTTGCCGATCATGTTGGCGGATTCTTTGGTCTTGGGCAGGTGTAGGCTGATGTAATCTGCCTGGGCAAGCAATTCATTGAGCGAGACGAGTTTGATTCCAGCCGGTGCTTCTTTCACATACGGGTCGTAGGCGACCACAGTCATTTCCATGGCGATGGCGCGTTTGGCAACTTCCTGGCCGATGTTGCCGATGCCGATCAGACCGAGAGTCTTGCCGCCGATCTCATCTCCGTTGAAGGCTTTCTTTTCCCATTTTTCCGCTTTCATGGTGGCGGAAGCCGCATAGAGCGAGCGCGCCAGCATGAGCATGTAGCCGATGGCGAGTTCCGCCACGGATTTGGAGTTGGCGAGCGGGGTGTTCATCACCGCAATGCCTTTTTGCTTGGCATATTCGTGGTCGATGGTATCGAGCCCGGCGCCGCCGCGAACGATGATCTTGAGATTGGGGCAGGCATCGATTAAGTCTTTGCGGACCTTGGTGCGCGAGCGGACGACCATGCCGTCGTAATTCGGCAGTTCGACCATCAATTGTTCCGGCGTGATGTCGTCGCGGACATCCACGGTCAACCCGGCGGCGCGCATCTGTTCGATGTATTCCTTTTCCGTTTTGTCGCAGATAATGATTTTCATTGGTTGTCTCCTGATGCAAAGGCTTGAAATTAATAACAGGAACCGAACCGCCGAAGCGGCGAAGTTCCTGTTTGTGAATTCATGCGCAACACATCGGTCATTCTAACAATGGGAATTTTCTTTGTCAACGATATTAATCAGGCGGGAGTAGTGCTTATTGTTCTTGTAGATTTGTCTGACAATATTTATAATGATTTGGATGGCGTTGTCTGATTTCCAAGTAAATGGATCGGTTTAGACAACTGCCATTCGAAGGAGAATCAGGCCCAAGCCTTTGGGTGAGGCGCTTTTTGTCCAATCCATTCAATAACAGGAGTTTGAATCAATGTCCGAGCTAAAACGAGTCCATAATTTCAATCCCGGTCCGGGTGCGCTTCCTTTGGAGGTTCTGCAGGCGGCACAGGCGGAGTTGCTCAATTTCAACAATACGGGAATGTCTGTGATGGAGATCAGCCACCGCTCGAAGGAATTCGAGGCGGTGATTCAGACCGCCGAAGCGGACCTGCGGGAGCTGCTGGGCATCCCGTCGAATTACAAGGTGATGTTTCTACAGGGCGGCGCGACCCTGCAATTTGCGATGGCGCCGATGAACCTGCGCGCGGCGGGCGCGTCGGCCGATTACATCGTGACTGGGTCGTGGAGCAAGATCGCCTTGAAAGAGGCGAAGAAACTCGGTCCCGCGCGCGCCGCCGCGGATATGGAGTCGGAAAACTTCAACTGCCTGCCTGCAAAACTCGACCTCGACCCGAAAGCAGCGTATCTGCATTTCACATCGAATGAGACCATTCACGGCGTGGAATTCTTCAATGAGCCGGTTCCGCCCGACAGTGTGCCTTTGCTCTGCGACGTTTCATCCGATTTCATCAGCCGGCCGATCGATGTTTCAAAGTATGCGTTGATGTACGCGGGCGCGCAGAAGAATGCGGGTCCATCCGGCGTGACGGTGGTGGTCATCCGTGACGACATGATCGCCCGTACGCCTGAGAACCTGCCGGTAATGCTCGATTACAAGATTCTCGCCGAGAGCGGGTCGCTCCATAATACACCGCCTTCGTTCGCGATCTATATGGTTGGGCTGGTCTTCAAGTGGGCGAAGAAGATCGGCGGTCTGGCGGCTGTCGAAAAACGCAACCGCGAAAAAGCCGGCGTGGTATACGAAGCCATCGATAAAAGCGGCGGGTTCTACCGCGGACACGTCAAGCCCGAAGCGCGATCATTGATGAACATCACCTTCCGCCTGCCTAGCGAACAGCTTGAAGATGCGTTCGCAAAGGAGGCGAAGAGTGAAGGCATGATCGGCTTGAAGGGACATCGTTCCGTCGGCGGGATGCGCGCTTCGGTCTATAATGCGATGAGCATTGAAGGCGCGAATGAACTTTCGAAGTTCATGAAGGAGTTTCAGAAAAAGAATGGGTAAGAGCAGTGAATAGTAAATAGTGAATAGTAAATAGAAAGACCTTCGATTTCTAAGATCGAAGGTCTTTTTTGTCAGGGGTTTTGTGTTTCGGTCAGGATCTTGTTTTCAATTGTGAAATATTTCGAAATGCCCAATGAAGGCTGTGTGGTAAATGGCTCGCCGGGGTTTCGATCTGCATAGTTGACGGTGATGATTCCATTTTCAATGCTTGAATTTTGAGGGGCAATTCGGTCCCCCAGGAAGATGGCGTTCGTGCCTTCAACTCCAGAGGCTGTCTGCAAGGCGGCGACCACATAGAAGAAGAGGCCGCTCCCGCCGGCATCCTGCGTGAGCAGAAAAGCGACATCGTCCTTCCCGTCTCCGTTGAGGTCACCGATGGCTTCGTTGCCGAAATAGCGGGTGGTGATCTGGGTCTCCGACACCGGAGCGGATTCGACTTCAAAGAATCCATCGGTCAGCGTCACGAATTGACCTTCGATCAGATACGTGGTGTTTTTATAGTCGATCAATTGCGGCGGCTGGCTGGTTGAAGCAGGTGAAGTTTCTACCACCGGAATGGGCGCGGCAATGGATGCGCACGCGGTATGGAGAATGCTCAATGCAAGCAGATAAGGATGATGTTTCATTTTTTCTCTCGAAGTAATTAAAATAAAAAGAGACAGTCGCCTTGAATGATAGACTGCCTCTTTTTTGTTCTTATGGCAATGCGTGGATGGTGAAGTAATCGAACTGGGCGGGACCGGGCTCGGAGCCGTTCGCCTGGGCGGCGGTCAGCCCGACAAATCCAGCCGACATCGGCGATTGATGCGTGCCGATCACCTGCCAGTTCGTTCCATCCAGGCTGCTGTAACCGGTATAGGAATTTCCTTCGCGGCGGAGTCTCAAGGAAACCGTATCCGTCCCGGTGATGGGGGTGGCGAAATTTTCCCCGCCGAAAGTCCCATTTACGAAGAGGTCGAAGTAAAAACCGTCTTTCGCCGGGCAGGGACCGCAAAAGGCGCGCCCGAATTGAACGAAGTTCGGTCCGCTCTCGTAGATCACCAGCGCGGCGATCTGGAAGTTGCCTGCGGGCGAGAAATTAACCTTTGTCTCCAATTCGTAATTTCCCTTTGGCGCGGCGCGGAGCAGGAGATTCTTTACAGTCCCATCGCCAATGTAGCCGGGCTGGGCGTACATCTCCAACCAGCCGGGGTTGTTCGTAAGGCTGTAATACTTGTCGTCTTCGTTCGTCCACGACCAACCTTCGTCAATCTTTCCTTCGAAGCCGTCGCGAAAGAGAAGCGGATCGGGCGTTGGCGAAGGTTCGGGCGTGGATGTGGGAGGGATAGGGGTATCCGTTGGCGGCGGGAGAGGAGGTTCTGTGGGTGTGGCGACGGGTGTGTTACACGACGAAAGAACGACCGCCAGGAGGATGAATTGAAGGAACGTTTTTCTTCTCATGGACATTTTCCTTTTTGAATGGGCATATATGTCCATTATATGAAGCCGAAAACGAAACGACAGTGACAAATGTCCGGTATTTTTAAAGGTCCCGGGGATCTGCCTCTCTATTACCCCTTCACATACGACAACTTTTCGCAGATCAATTCATCCCGAACCTTGAAGACATCCACACCGCGCACGTGACCGTCTCCCCAGTTGTAGCGCCAGCGCATCACACAATGATTGCCGAAGCCGAAGATTTCCTCGATCTCGATGTGCGCGTTTGGCGATTCACGGAAAAATTCCTGCCAGAATTGGGTCACTGCTTCTTTCCCCGAAAAAACCGTCCCATCTGGCGCGGGAGCTGTGTTCTCGAAGACGCAATCCTCCGTCATCAACTTCATCATGCCGGGAACGTCGTGCCGGTTGAACGCCTCATTGAATTCGAGCACGACCCGCACTCCCGCCTCGACTTTCGATAATTTTGCTGGGCTCATAAATTCTCCATTCGTATATTTGGCGTTCTTCCCGGACCGCGAGTCCAGGACAGACCAACACCCACAGGCGCGTATGAGAACGCGCTCTACTTCATTTTTAGTGCGGCTTCGATGATTTTTTGCACGCGCGGCGTCATGCTCGATGGGTCGGGGTGCAAGCCTTCCACCAGAAGCGCGCTGTCGAAGATCTGCTCGATGACAATGGTCTGCAATTCGGAGCCCGGTTCCAACTTGAGGAGGTTCTTCAAAATCTCGTGCGATGGATTTAGTTCAAGGACTTTTTTGGGAATCTCGTACTCCTTGCCAAGATATTTATACACCCGTTGCAGGTCTGGATTGGAATTCGCGTCCGCATCCACCAGCCGCGCCACGGATGTGACCAGCCGATTGCTCGCGCGCACGTCTGTGACCCGCTCGCCCAATGCCTGCTTGAACTTCTCGATGAGCGAATTGAAATCGCCTTCCGGGATTTTCTCCGCTTCAGACTCCGCCCTGGGCTGATCCACCCCTTCGACCTCTGCCCCCGCGACGTTTTTCAGCTCGTAGTCCTTGAATTTGCGCAGACCCATCAACATGAACGAATCCATTGGCTCTGTCAGAAGTAGGACTTCCGTCTTGTTCACCTTGAACGCATCAAGGTGCGGACTCCGCAGTACGGATTTGGGGTCTTCGCCCACAATGTAGTAAATGACCTCCTGCCCATCCTTCATGCGCGAAGCGTATTCTTCCAGCGAAGACCAAACATCGGGCTGGAGATTCGTCTTGAACCGCAAAAGAGGCGTGATCGTCTCCGCATCCGCCGGGCTGGCGGCAATCCCTTGTTTGAGATAAACACCGAATTCCTTCCAGAATGTGTTGTATTTCTCCGCATCCTTCTTCGCCAGCGACTCCAGTTCCTTGATGACCTGGTTGGTCAGCACCTTTTTCAACTTTGGCATCAATCCGCTCGATTGCACGGTCTCGCGCGAAACATTGAGCGGCAAATCCTCCGAATCCACGACGCCCTGCACGAAGCGCAGATACTCAGGCAGCAGGTCCTTGTTGTATTCGTCGATTAATATGTTGCGCGAGTACAACTTCAAGCCGTCATCCTTGCGAAGGGAAAAGACTCCGCGCTCGGCTTTGGCAGGGATGTACAGCAGGGCATACAATTGCACGGGCGCATCCGTGGCCAGGTGGATGTGCAGAAGCGGGTCTTCGAAATCGAGCGTCGTCTGACGGTAGAAATCCTTGTATTCCTCTTCCTTGATTTCGTTGCGAGCCGTGCGCCACAGCGACGTCTGTTTGTTTACCGGCTTTTCTTCGCTTCCAACATAAATGGGAAAGCCGATGTAATCGGAATGTTTGTGGATGATGTTCTTGACGCGATATTCCTCGGCAAATTCCGCCGCGTCCTCTTTGAGTTTTATCTCGACCCGCGTGCCGCGTTCGGTCATATCAGCCGGACTCACTTCGTATGAGTCATCTCCGGTTGCATGCCAACTCACCGCCTGCGCATCCGGGCGGAAGGACCGCGACGTGACCCGCACCCATTCAGCCACCATGAAGACCGAATAGAATCCCACCCCGAACTGACCGATCATGCCCGAGGCGTCGAGGTTCTTATCCTTTGCTGCTTCCAGAAATTTCCGCGCGCTGGATTGGGCAATCGTGCCGAGATGGTCGATGATCTCCTCGCGCGTCATGCCGATTCCCGTATCCGTGATCGTAAGCGTGCGATTGTCTTTGTCGGCTTTGATATGGATCTTTAGTTCCGCTTTGGGATCGACCACATCCTGCGTCGTCAGCATCTCGAAGCGCAGGCGGTTGATCGCATCCGAGGCGTTCGAGATCAGTTCGCGCAAAAAGACCTCGCGGTCCTTATACAGCGAATGGATGAGGATATGAAGCAGCTGCCTGGTCTCTGCCTTGAAGTTGAACTGCTGGGGGGCGGTATCCGTCATGCCTGCCTCCTGGGGGACGAAGTTGTTTCCTTGTTATATCCGGCTTGCGTAAAAATTTCGTAAGAGAATCCGCCCATCCTGGTGACCTTTGTCACTTTGGCGGGAAGGTCGTAAAGCCTATAATTTTTGAAGAAAACAGAAAAGACGCGTAGCGGAGGCTTTCCCTGAACTGTCCGTCCACGTGTGCCTGCAGCACAGTGCGGGCAGGACAGGCTATCGTCCGTTGTGCATGATAAAAGGAGAATACGAATGTCGAAGCTCGATGGAATGGTTCAAGATTTTCTCACCCAAAAACGGATCGCGGTTGTGGGCGTTTCGGACAAACGCGAAACGGGCTGCAATCTGGCTTATCAAAGATTCAAGGATGCGGGTTACGAAGTCTTCGCGGTCAACCCGCGCATCGCCTCCTTCCAGGGCGACGCCTGTTACCCCGACCTGAAATCGATTCCGTCCAAGCCGGATGCTGTCTTCATTCTCGCCAGCCCCAAAGTGACCGACCAGGTTGTGAATCAATGCGTGGACTTGGGAATCAAGCACGTCTGGATGCACTGCATGATGGGCACCAAGCCCGGTCTCGTCCCAAGCATGACCAGCGTCTCGCATTCGGCGGTGGATGTGTGCAAAGCCCACGGCATCGCCGTCATCCCCGGCTCGTGCCCCAACCAGTATTTGAATCCCGACGGCGGTCACAAATTGATGCGCGGACTTTGGAAATTGTTCGGCTTCATGAGCGTGAATTAGGAAACTCCTCCTTCATCATCCGTTCAAACCCTCGTTTCGTGAGTTGACTTAACTCCTCGAACAAGCCTTTCTCGACCTTCTTGAAATTGAAGCAGGATTTTCCCTGCATGTGCTTCTTGAGTTCGGACGAGATCCCTTTCAACAGGTCGGGATACATGTAAATAGGCATGAGATAGAACGAGACGTATTTCTTTTTGATATGCGTCGATGCGAAGTACAGTTCCTTTTTCCATTTCTCGCTGTAGGGACCGTCGAGATAGTACACGTCCTTTGTGTTGCTCTTGACGGTCAGTTTTTTTGCATAGGGTTTGAGAATGGTTTTCAGGGATTCAAAGACGGCAGGGAATTCATTTTGAGCAGGCATGAGTTTTACCTCTTCTAAAGTAGCTTACTGAACGACGATTTCCATAAATACGGTATCACCGAAAAGATTCCCATACGGGTCTTGCGCCTGCCAGATGGTTTGATACGTCCCTGGCTCGGCGGGGGCGGTGAAAACGATGCGGAGGGTGACTTGCACTCCAGCGCGCGCGGGGAAGAGGGGTTGTTCTTCTGAAATGCCGAGGGTGTAGCCGCCGACCCATTTTAATTTGTAGGTTGCATCCCAGTCGCAGGTTCCATCGTTTTGGACGAGCCATTGTTTGTCGATGGCTGTGTCGGGTGAAAATGCCGTTCCGTCTTCGACGGTCAGGTCGTCGAGGAAGGTCAACTCATTTGTGCAGGGACCGAGGTCTGGAGTCAGAGTCGGCGGGAGGGTGGGTGTGGGCGTGGATGTTGGCGTTGGAGGAATCGCTGTGGGTTGAATCGCTGTCGGCGGACGGAAAGGCGTCGGCGTGGGTGGGGGGGAACAGGCAGCAGCGAAACAAAGGATAGGGGGCAGAATCAGGAATCGGCTAAGAAAGAAGCGGGGCGGCATCATAAGAAAAAGTGGACACGTTTCCGTGTCCACTGTATTTTACGCTTCTTCTTCATTCCCGGCTGGGACTTCTTCGCCACCGCCGTCGCCCATATCGAGCGGAAGGGCGATCTCGCCGCTCAACGATTTCTGGCGGATGACGCTCTCGATCTCGTTCATCAGGTCGGGGTTGGAGCGCAGGTAATCCTTGGCGTTCTCGCGTCCCTGACCGATGCGGATATCGCCATAGGAGAAGAATGCGCCGCGCTTCTGGATGACCTCGAACTTGGTCGCCAGGTCGAGCACATCGCCGCTCTTCGAGATGCCTTCGTTGAACATGATGTCGAACTCGGCGGTGCGGAACGGTGGCGCGACTTTGTTCTTGACGACCTTGACGCGGGTGCGGTTGCCAATGACCTCCTCGCCCAGTTTGATGGACTGGATGCGGCGCACGTCGAGGCGCAGGGAGGCGTAGAACTTGAGCGCCTGACCGCCCGTGGTGGTTTCGGGGTTGCCGAACATGACGCCGATCTTCTGGCGGAGTTGGTTTGTGAAGATGACGGAGGTTTTGGTCTGGTTGATGGCGCCGGAGAGTTTGCGCAGAGCCTGAGACATGAGCCTTGCCTGAACGCCCATCGTGGCGTCGCCCATGTCGCCTTCGATCTCGGAACGCGGAACGAGAGCGGCGACGGAGTCGACGACGACGACATCCACTGCGCCGGAGCGGACGAGGGTCTCGGCAATTTCGAGCGCCTGTTCGCCGGTATCGGGTTGCGAGACGAGCAGGTTGTCAATATCCACACCGAGGCGCGCGGCATAGACGGGGTCGAGCGCATGTTCCATGTCTATGAAAGCGGCCGTGCCGCCCGCCTTTTGCGATTCGGCGACGATGTGCAAACAAAGCGTGGTCTTGCCGGAGGATTCAGGTCCATAGATTTCGATCACACGCCCGCGCGGAACGCCGCCCACGCCGAGGGCGATGTCGAGGGAGAGCGAGCCGGTGGGGATGATCTCGGTGACCATGCCTTGCGCTTCGCCGAGACGCATGATGGAGCCGTCGCCGTAACGTTTGAGGATGTCGCCGACTGCTTTATCTAAAACGGCGCGTTTTGCGTTATCGATATTTTGAGTGGATGCAGACTCTGCGGCTGCGGCGCGTTTTCTGGCCATGTGTTTTTCTCCGATTTCGGTAGTTTATAAAATTGCGTAGGTTGCGCTCTCTAGCGCAATACAGGAGGTAAAAACCGCCAATTACGCGGATTCATAAAACACCGATTTTTGTTCTTAACCACAAAGGATACAGGTTCGATAGGGGTTGGGTGGGTTAAGTATGGGCGAGTATAGCACAGATGTTCTGACTGTCAAGTACGTTTCGTGTTCCAGTCATTAGGAGCGTTCTTAACGCAAGGACGCTAAGTTTGAATTGTTTTTTTTGCGCCTTCGCGCCATTGCGTTTAAGGTTTGGGAGTCGGCGTAGGCGGCAAAGCCTCGGGCAGGAACTCCAAGGTCGGCGCGGGCGGGCGGGCGACGGTGAAGCCTTCTTCATTCTTATACGTGAAGTAAGTGACCTGACCGGGGAAGATCTCCACCCAGGTCTGTACGCGCTCATCGTCATACTTGAACGAGACTTTATAAATCCCCGCGGGCAGGTCGCCGAGGACAAGATTCTCTTGATAGTACGGGTCCGGGTTGACCGCGCCTCCCTTGCCATAGGTCCGAACCGTGAACGTCCGCGAGGCGCGTTCCGGCGCGACCAACACTTCCATCTGCTGGATCAGTTCGTCTTTTTCGTTCACGATGCGTCCCGCCAGAACGCCCCATCCTTGCGGGGGAGCGATCCACAACTCGGGGTTGTATGTATAGAAGAAGGAATTATTCGGGAAGCGCACCTCGAAATGCAAATGCGGACCCGTCGTCGCGCCGGTCGAACCGACGAAGCCGATAACTTCGCCCGTTTCCACATGCTGGCTGACGATCACGTTCATCAGGCTCATGTGAGCATAGATCGTATATAACTGCTGGTCGTTGTAACCGAAGTCATGCCGGATCGCCACAGCCAGTCCATACGGATCGGTCGTATCGCCGGGCGTTTCAAGAAACAAACCCCAACCAGCCCAAACCACCGTCCCAGGTCCTGCCGCCAAGATCGGTGTACCTTCGGGCGAAGGGATGTCCACACCGGTATGCACGATATTGCGCCCAAAGAACACGCCGCCATAACGATAATCCGCAACGGGCCAATTGGTCTGGTTTGCGGCAATGGGACGGGTGAAAAAGAAATGATCGTAGGGAGAGATCGCCCACGGCACCGGGTAAAGAGGCGGACGCCAGTTCGTGATTGGTTCCGCGCCGGGTGTGGGAAGGCTGAACTGAAACGGCTGGGGCGATGGAGTGACCACCGCCTCGAACGGGACCTCGGGCTGACTCAGCGCTTCGGGCTGGATCACCGGCGTGGGCGGGGGGACATTCCCGACTTCGTAGTTGCAGGCGGTGAGGAGGAGAATTGAGAGAATTGGGAGGAATCGTTTGAGAGTCATTGTTCTGCTCTCGGCGGCGGGGACGCCGCCGAGGACGGCGACTGGAGCAAACTGCTAAGGAATCACCGTTGGCGGAGTGGGCGTGGCTGTGGGCGGAAGCGGCGTGGATGTGATCGTCGGGGTCAGCGACGGTGTGAAGGTCATGCGCGGCGTGCGGGTGGGGCGTTTCGTCGGCGTGAGAGTCGCTGTGTTCGTGGGAGTCAACGTCGGAGCCAGAACTTTGGTCGGCGTGACGAGCGCTTCGACCGGATACAACTCCTGCATGGCTTGGTACCAATTCAAACCGCCGGTCATTGCATAGGTGGTGAAGCGCGCGCCTTTGTAATAAGTGCGCCAGGTCGGTAATGAAGGCAATCGTTCCCAGCCGTAAGCTTGCGCGAGGAAAGTGACGTCCACCCAATACCCGGCAGGGACGGGCGCATAATCGCCGCCCTGCTCATACGTGCGCGGATCGAGATCGTAACGCGAATTGAGATTCCACGGCGCATTGTGGATCGGCTCGCCGAGCGAACCGTCCTGCACGGCGCAGCGGATGTAAACCCGCCAATAGGTCAACGCGCCGACATCTTCGCGGAGAGTCACCATCCAACCGGCGTTGGACATCAACGAGTTGATCGCAAAGGCGCGGCCCGTGTAAAGCCAGTCATCGTCCAGGCCCGGTTCGAGGGAAGTCGTCAAGGGGACGAATGCGTTCTCCAGGCTTGCAAGCGCATCCCAGCCAGCCTCCTGTGAGACGCGCTGTCGCAGGGCGTTGAACGATTCGTCGACCAGGTCGTGCAATTGCGGGAAGGGCGCCTGAACATCGTTGATCGGAACAACGGTGAAACGCTGGTTGGGCACATCTCCGCCCGGGGTGACGATGGGCGACCAAAGCGCTCCCGGCGTTTGACCCGCGGCCTGGGTCCACGAATCAGGCAAAGGCTGGGGAAGAGCCGCGCTTCCCCAGGTCATGCCGCGAACGCGTCCGCTGAGGGGGAGCGATGAGATCAGGACATCGCCTTCGAGATCGTACATCGTCAGGAAGGTTTGATTGGCGGTTATGACTGCCGCCAGCACGCGGTCTTCGGCTGCGTTCCATGTGCCGATGCTTCCGTCGCCGACCCAATGCGCGGAGCGATTCGGTTCGGCGGCATTCCAGATATACAAGCCGCTGAAGCCGACGGTCTGCGAAATGGATGACCACAACAATTGCGAGCCGTCGCGATTCCAGAACGGGAAGTTCTCGGAGGCGAACGGCGTGTTGCTCAGGTTTTGATAGCGGTCGTCGCCGGCAAGGTCGAGGTCTGCAAGCCACACGTCGCTGTCGCCGCCGCGCGTGGAGATGAAAGCCACATGCCGCCCGTCCGGCGCCCAGGCAGGAGAGTGATCCGATGCGGGATGCTGGGTGAGCGGCACGATCTCGCCTGTATCCACATTGACGACCGCGATCTCGAGATTTTCGTTTTGATATGTTTCGAACGCCAGCCATTGCCCATCCGGCGACCACGATGGAGCCGAATCATATTGCAGCGAGTTGGTGACCTGTTTGATCTCGCCGGTATCGAGCGCCATCACGTACAAATCCCAATCGCCGTCGCGGTCCGACGCAAATGCGATTCTTGTTCTTTCCGGGTTGAACGCCGGGGTGATGTCGTTTGAATCCCCGGATGTGATGCGCGCAAACGCCAGGTCGTGCGAGCGGAAAAGAAAGAGATGGGCGAACCCGTTCTCTTCGATGGAAAGGAAAGCCGCCTCACTGGCGGGATCGATGACCCGCACTGGAGTCTCTTCGATGATCTCCGGCTCATTCGTCGGGACGCCTGTCACCTGCGCTTCAGGCTGGACGCACGCTCCGAGCAGGAGACTTATTAATACAACAATTAATGTCACTCTTCCCCTTGGCTTCGCTCCCTCAGAATGACAGATGCCATGTAGAATCATATTAATTTGTACCCGCCTGAGGATGTACTTCGAACGTGATTTGACGCGGCTCGTCCGAGGGACCGTCATCCGGATAATACAACCGCGCATGGAGCGTGTACGGATTCCGCAACTCGCCGCGGATGTGCATGGTAAATTCCAGTTTCCAACTCAACGGCTCGACGATGCTTGTCGAGGCGACTTCGTCATCATCGGCGTCGTGCAAACTGACTTCGATGTACGGGCGTTTTTGGAACGGTGTGATCTCCAAATTGACCCGCAGCCGCCGCCCGTCGGGCCAGGCTTCGGCGGTCAGCGACGTGATGCGCGTCTCTTCGGGCACCGCGCGTGTGAGATTATCCTCGGGAAAGAAAAAATCCATGCCGGCGATTATACCCGTTGGGGTTGGGCAAGGTTTGCAAGTGCGCGTGTGAGTTGGATTACAGTTTCATTAGGGATTAGAGGATTGGAGACTGGTGATTGGTTGTTGCCTGCGAAAATGGATAGGCGTATAATGAGCGCTAGTAAAGTAGATTAAGGTATATTGATGGTATAAATGCTAATAGGTTTTCTGAATTACATCCTAAACAGAGTGCTATTCCGCGGTTAGAAAATATTGTAATTAAGAAATATTTATTCCTTCAGAAATTAACCTGAGATGAAATTACAATCTGATCAAGGAGGCGATAATGAAAAAATGCCCCTATTGCGCAGAAGAAATACAAGATGCGGCTATTGTATGTCGATATTGTAAGAGGAATTTAGCGGAAGGGGAGTCATTGAGAAATTTTAAGGGTGCATCTTTGCACAACGCTCAGCACATGAATAAGAAACCAGGTTTTTTTCAAAACAAAGCTGTCAGAGCAAGTTTTGTGCTTACAGTGTTATCAACAATATCAGTGGGCGTGAAATATTCTTTTGGTCCTGAATTTTTTGCTTCATTAGTAGTTTCAACAATCCCAACATTTATCTTTTGGTTTTTGATAAGCAGCTTGGTAATTTGGTTAACAAATAAAACTAGAGTAATTTGGGTCGCTTTAATCGGAGTCGGAGTTTGCTTCATAATTTTAGTTGTTGGTTTATTCATTTCGCCATCCCTTGAGCAAATACCTTCGTTTACTCCAACAACTACACCAATGCCAACCCGAACAAAGCCTACAGCAACAAATGTAAATGCTGTGTCGACTCCCACAGCTAAATGTATCGAGTGGAATGAGGTAACCCGTGACATGAAAGGTCGTGAAATATGCGTTTATGGAATTTTAGATAGATTTATGTTTAATGATGAGATATGGACTTCTTTTTTTTACTTTGGTCGGACTGACCAATTTTTCGTTACTAGTCCATATAAATGGGTTAGTGTACAAAAGGGAGATTGTTTCTCTGTCACAGGTAAAGTGAGGGTTAATAATATTGATACCCCGTTCATACAGATTGAAGATAAGATATATCAGTGTCCATAAGTAACAAATAATCGAACCCTTCTATTTAGGAGATAATTATGAAGACCTGCCCATTTTGCGCAGAAGAAATACAGGATGCAGCAATTGTATGTCGCTATTGTGGTAATAATTTATCTGCAGACGTTCATAGGGAACAAGAGAAAAAGAAGAGTTATTTAGGCTCAATACTAACAATAATAGGCGGCATACTCGGTGAGTTATATGCTTTATATATTGTGTCTATAGAGTTTGGTTTAATTGGTGCAGCTTTAGCATTATTTTTCTTTCCCGTTGCAATTTTTGTTGCGCCACTTTACGCTCTTTTTGTTTACGGTGCATGGTTTCCTTTGATAGTTGTATATGGACTCATTGGGATGGGAATGTTCCTAAACTATCGCACTGTGGATTAAAATGCTGAGAAAAAATTACCGTCCGGTCTATGCCGAATCTGTGTTTTTCGTTGTTGCATGTAAGCAATTTTTTCTTCTTTCAGACACGTCAGCACATGTTTTGTTGTCAATCCTGTCAAGATACACTTACCTCCTCGGCTGGGATGTGGTAACGCAATCCGTTCGCAATTGCCATTTCTAATCAAAGGAAATATGGCTCGTAAGCGCTTTTTGTTTTCATTGAGAAAGGAAAATCGGCAGAAGGGAGTTCCTCAAATTGGAATCCCCCCGTATTTTCACACGCCTTCTTTTCCAAGATTAACTCACCATCAAAGAGATTTGATAAATAAGCTTGTAGAAATAACGAGGAAACGTGGCGAATACTTGGGCGAATTCTGGTGGCGTGTAGATCCTGATGAACCAAATATTGTCACACAAATTAAACCGAGAACACGGGAGGGTAACTTCGACCCTGATAATCCAATATTTCAAGGAAAAGAATGGGATTCGGTAGTACAGCAAGCAAACATGGCCACACTGGACAGGTTAGGGTACATCGTTATTAGCGAAGTAAATGAGTATGGATCAAACCGAGAAAAATGGCGTCACATCGCAGTTGCTCAGCAGGGCTTTGATTTCTACGATCACATCCATAAACCTCTTCTCTTCCGTTTCGCGAAATTTATTTCGGAAAAGTCAGAAAACCACCTCTTGGCGTTCGTGTTTGGTCTTATTGGAGCAATTGCGATTGAATTGATAAAGTTTATAATAAATATGTTTTCGTAAATTGGAAATCTTTTTTTGAACGAATAGAAAAGGATGTTGAATATGAAAGAACTGCTTACTTCAACCGCTTTGTTTATACTAGTTCTTTCGGGTTGCGCTCCAACTCCAACTCCTGATATTTCTAGAATAGACCCTTGTGCCCCAGACGTATTAACAAGGATAGCTCCCGCTGTTGCTAAAGGGGCTGTGCCTGCGTGTGATAAGATTCCCACTACTGAACCCCCTGCGAATACATCTGGTGTGACTTTGACTGCCGCAGATGTATTGTGTAAAGATACAGGTGGCAATATTGGCGAGTATGTCTTTTGTAAAATCCCAAATGCACACTGTTCTTATCAACCTGGAGAGATGGGAAGTCCTACCTTTTGTAATGATGAGCCTTATCCAAACCATGCTTTTACTTTAATAGTTTGGAGAGAAGACTGGAGTGATTTAGATGGAAAATGTATTTATGTTGATGGCGTTATATCTGCATATGACGGAAAGCCACAAATTACAGCCACTGGTCGTGGTCAAGTTCTCGAATGCAAATAAAAGATTATTATAAATTAATAAGGCAGACTAAAAACGTTCTCCAACAAAGCATACACTGTGCTTTCATGCTAACACCTGACTGGCAGGACTCTGCGGCATTTTCAGGCTTTCTTTTACCCTTAGCCTTTTTCTGGTCGGACGGCTTGGCCATCCGACCGCCCTAGTAATCCACTACATTGATTCTTTTACATTGCAAACGCCTATTTCATAAGGAATCTGGCTCAACTGCACTAAAAAATTCATGTTAGCCGAGTACTAGTGCAAAAGCGCAGGCATTTGTTTGGAAAGGATTTTCCCACAGGGCGAATTACTCGCCGTCTAGAGCCATGATCCCCAATCACTCAAAGACCTGATCGATATCGTATTGTAATGAACAGTGAATCCATCGCAATACCCCTCAAACGCTTCCTGCTCGTCGAGCAATGCCCGGCGGAGTGGAGGGGCTTTGATCTGTATCTGTTTCGCGATGATGAGGTTGGGTTCTATGCGGGGCAGTCGCAGGTTGCGTTTGCGCGGGTATGGGAGCATTTGCTGGGGGGCTTTCACGGGCATTCCATCGTTGGGCGGTTCATCTGGTGCAATTGGCCCCGGTCGATGAGTTTTACGATCGAGTTGATGAGTTCACAGTCGCAGGATTTCGATGGGGTGGGGAACGATTTGAACGCTTCGGAGCGTCTGTTGATCGAGCGCTGGTCGCCGTGCTTCAACGTGTCGTTGAACAGTCAGCCGACGCCGTTACCTGCATCCTACCTGCCACCGAACGCTTCGTTCAGGCGCAGGCAGGGGTTGAATGCGCTCATCCGCGAGGCGGAGCGGGCGGTCAAAGCGGAGGATGCGAAACTTTGGTTGGAGGATATGGAGAAGCTTCAACACAGGTGAAGCCTTTCCTGGTTGATGCGCTTGTCACGATTCTGCGCACCGACTTTTTTCAGGTCGGACCAATGACCCCAACATCACTTTCAAAGGGGATAAATGTTACAATGATATTGAGTACAAAATAACGAAGGAGAATCGTATGGCTCGCAAATTGGTCGTATTCGTTTTGGTGCTGGCGCTCCTGTCCATTGTCAAACCGGCATTTGCCATCACCAACGGGGAGTTGGATGGCGGCCAGCACCCGAATGTTGGCGCTCTGGTGTCGCCAACCCAATATTCTGACGGTACCTGGTTATACTGCTCGGGCACGTTGATCTCGCCGACGGTGTTTCTAACCGCGGCGCATTGCGATGAGGGCACTTCAAGTGTGAAGGTAACCTTTGACCCGGATTATGTGGATGGGGACAAAACGTATACCGGCACCTGGCATGCCGATCCCCTCTATAATCAAGCCCAGGATGACCCGCATGACATTGCTGTCATCGTCTTCAATAAGCCGATCAAAGGCATCACCCCGGCGGCTCTGCCTACGGCTGGTTCACTTTCTGATCTTCCCAAGGACCAACAATTCACCTCGGTCGGGTATGGCGCTTATGAAGTAACCAATGGTCCAGGCGGCCATCAGTACCTTTACAATGACGTCCGCATGGTTGCGACTGGGACCCTGAATGCGACTAATCCCGCCTGGCTTCGCATTTCCATGAACCCGTCCACGGGAAATGGCGGTACTTGCTACGGTGACTCGGGCGGTCCGAACTTTCTGGGAACAACCAATATCCTGGCGGCAACCACCATCACAGGCGACGCCGTCTGTCGCTCCACGAACGTCACGTATCGCCTCGATACAGATTCCGCACGGAATTTTCTTGCTCAGTTCGTGACCTTGCCGTAAATGCGATCTGCAAGCCTCAATTTACTGATAAGAAGGACTCCAATCGAGAGGAGGATTGGAGTCCTTCTTTCTTAGATGCGTATCGATTAACGACTTGACTTAATTTTGAATCGGAGAAATCCATGCAAATCCCCCAACCCCTCATCGACCTGATTGCCTCCGGCTCGCATGCGCATTTGGTGACGATGAACAAGGACGGAAGCACTCACGTGACCGTGGTGTGGGTCGGCGTCGAAGACGGCGAGATCGTCGCTGGGCATCTGCCCCGCAATCAGAAAGTCCGCAACATCGAGCGGGACTCTCGCGTCGTCCTCTCGCTCGAAGCGGATACGTTGAGCAGTTATGGGCTGAGGGAATATGCCGTCGTATACGGCACAGCCCGCATCACAGAAGGAGGCGCGGCGGCTTTGCTGCAAAAACTTGCCTATGTGTACATGGGACCCGGCGTGAAATTCCCGCCGATGGAGAATCCTCCGCCCGGTTACATCACCCGCATCCGAGTGGAGCGGGTCGAAGGCGTCGGTCCGTGGGTCACAAGGTCTTAGAATTTTTATCGATGGAGAGGAACAATGGCAGAAGCAAAAGTTTGTCCAAAATGCAACGGCTCGATGAAGCCGGGGCGCATCATGAAATTCAACGAATATACGCTCAAAACGAAATATGTGTATGTCTTTGCGCCGGATGAAGAATCGGCTCCAGATCTATCGAAGGCATTTTCCGGCAAGCCGCTCTCGAATGAACGCAAGCCTCTCGCGGCGTATTGCTGTGACGAATGCGGATTTGTGGAATTCTATGGTTTGCCCGCGTGAGCATACAAGACGCTTATAACGAATGGTCGGATATCTACGACTCGAACACGAATCCCACCCGTGACCTCGACGCCCAGGTGACGCGCCTCCTCCTTACGGGACAGCGCTTCCCGTCCATTTTGGAGATCGGTTGCGGGACGGGGAAGAACACCGGGTTCCTTGCCACGCTTGGTGATTCTGTCCTGGCATTCGACTTCTCTGAAAGGATGCTTGCCAGAGCCCGTCAAAAAGTGACGGCGGAGCATGTCCGATTTGCCTGGGCGGATATCACCCAGCCCTGGAATTGCGCGGATAATTCGTTCGACCTTATCACTTGCAATCTGGTTTTGGAACACATCAAAGACTTGAATCACGTCTTCGCCCAAGCCGCGCGGACCTTGCGCAGTGGGGGACAGTTTCTCGTCAATGAGTTGCATCCTTTCAAACAATACGGCGGGACAAAGGCTCGTTTCGAGCGCGGCGCGGATATAGTTGAAGTGCATGTCTTCACCCATCACATCTCCGAGTTCATCCTCACTGCGGAGAGGAATGGACTAAAGTTACTGAAATTCGATGAGGTCTGGCACGCGGACGATGTCGGCAAACCGCCGAGATTGGTGTCGTTCATGTTTGGGAAATAGTCCCCGCCGTCCTTCGGACACCTCCCCCAACTGCGACAGAACTACCGTCGCAGTTGGGGGAGGGCAGGGTGGGGGTCATCACTCACAGGTAAAAGAAAAATTCATCGAATTGCTTTTCAGCCCGGCTTCGTCATATAAGGTTGCCTGTAACGTCACATCCTGCTGCCCTTCGCACCAGATGTAGAGTTGATAAACGCCTGAATACGGATCGCCCGCAATGAGGTAGGGTCTTGGGTCGTAGACTGCCCCGCTGAAATTGATGGCAGAAACCACGTTCAGTGTGAGGCGGTTTACATCGCCGTTCCGGTCGTGGAAGTAGAGATTGCCGTAGTTGGGTTCTCCATCGCCGATGATGGTGCTGAGGAATTCGATGCTCACGATCACCGGCGCGGATGGCGGTTCGACGGTGGCGCTGAGAATGGCTTCGTAGGTTGCTTTTTGATTGGTGGCGTAGGCGTTATTGTAATCTGCCATTTCGGTGTCTTGCCGAATATCCTCTTCGATCTCAAGTTGAATTTGGGTCCACTCGCGCGAGATGGCGGTATACGTCCCCGAGTAGACATCTTTGGAAATGTCGTATCCGACCAGGTCCCAGACGATGCAGCTGAGGGAAATGAACATAATCAACAGCAGCGTGAGACCCCATTGAAAGATGTGTTTATCCGTTTTCATCTTTTTCTTCCTTTCATGCCGGGGCATCACGGACCGCATACCCAATCCACCGGCACGCTGATCGATTCGATCTCGGGCGAAGTAAGCAGATACAAACATGCCGGGCGGTCGAAGACTCCCGCAACAAGGTCCACATATTCGATGCCTGCCTTCCCGTCGCTGAAAAAGGTGGCGCGGAAGTTCTTCTCCCATGCCTGCCCGGGGAAGAGCAGGTCTGAATACCAATAACAGGTGTCGCAATCTTTTGGAGGCGCGTGGATGTTTACGTTCGTGCGGCGGACGATCCATATCCCTTCGCTCGAATGGACATTGTTTCCGGTCAATTTGTAATCACATTCCCGGTAATAAGGTTCTTGAACCTCTTTGACGATTTCGATCGATGTTTGGATGTAAAGCGTCGCGTCGCACGCCTGTGCGGGAGCATTCGTGGGCGGGACGTATTCCTCCGTCCCTTCTGTGGGCGGATTCTCCTCCGCCTCGTTCCCGGCTGGAGTTGTCTCCCCCGCTTCGGGCGTGGTCTTCGGATCGGATTTGGCTTTCTCGCACCAGGCGTCTTCGTCCATCGTGGACGGATGCCACGTCCCGCCGTTCATCTCGCAGAAATAATCGGGCAGCGTATCCGCAATGGTGCAAGCCAATTGGAGAATCAATATCAAAATCGCCCCAATCCACCCCGGGTTTGTTCTCTTCTTCATGACAGCCCTCCCGTCATGCTGGAAACGCTTCTCGTATTAAATTGTACGGCGGGGGAAAGTGGAATTCAAGCGGGGAATCGTATTCGACGCTCCATGCTGCGATGAAATATAAAACGAGGCAGTCCCATGTTGGTGATTGCCTCGTTTTGACTGGCTTGAATATAAGTTCATTTACCTGGGCGATTCACCTGTGACATCATTTCGCTGCCTATGTAATTTGAATCACCATCGGGCTGAAATAGGGAATCAACCAGACCAGCCAGACGAAGATGCTGAACTTGTGGAAGTTGACGATCATCTTCTCGTCCTTCTTTATCAGGACAACGGTCGCCCAGACCGCATGGACGAACATCAGGATGATCGCCAGCAAGCCTGATATTCCATGAACATCGAAAGCCATGCCCCCCACATACTCGAACATCAGGCCGGTACCCCACGTATCGCAGACCAATCCCAGCCAAAAGAAAACCGTGTGCCAGACTTTGAGCCTGCCTTGAATGCGTTCGCTCCACACGCCAATGGAATAGAACACCAGGGCAAGATTGATGATGATCACAGCAAGGGGATTCATGGATTGCGTCCTCCGGGTTTGATGTTTGAGCCATTTTACTCATCAACCCGCCCGGCTCGAAGTGTATTTTGTCACCCTACAAAGGGAACAGTTCGGTTCGTATTTTTGCCCCACCAGTCTTCGCGTAGGCAAATGTGATTTATCCCTCCTACAACCCCAGCAGGGTTTAAAAAATGTCAGCACATTTTTGGGAAAACGTTGGTACATTTTTTAAAAATGACGGGTCATTTTTGCCGGGAAGGGCTGGGAGGCTGGAAAATTCCTTATTTCCTAAACCTGACAAGTCTCACCCGCGCTGCTGCGGACCATTACCCCCGCGCGGACTTGGCTCTCAATTTGCCAGCCTGTTGTGGAGACCTGTCAGGTTAGTTGTATGGAGGTGAGATAAAAACTAACAGTTACCTTTTGGGAAGCAGGGTCGGGTCGCTTTCGCCCTTGCTCCTCGCCCTTCCTTGCATAGATATAGATAAGGAAGCAAGATTACCCATTTCTTTTCAATTTTGGGATGTTGGTATTTAATTTCAAATCAATCATTTCTATCTCTGCAGCTAGAATCTTTAGAGGTTCAGAATCTTTGCGCGCCCTTTCGAAAAGTTCAGCAGATGCAATAGCCCGAAGATTAGGTGTTCCATCAACCTCTAAATATTCAACCGTAACTAAAGAAGAATTAGTGTGCAACCACAGCATCTCAACAAATTGAGATGCGTGAATGCTTCGAACTCGAGGTTCCATACTAGTAATATCTTGAACTATGAGTTTTGCATTGTTTCTATCGAATTGAATGTCAATGACTTCAAAGCCTTGGGATGCAATAGCTGAGACCAAATTCAAGATTTCTGCTTCTGAGCGAATTTCAATTTTCTCAGAGGGGGGTAATCCCATTGAGCGCATTTCATATAAATTATCAATACCGAAAATTGTACTGGCGAGCTTTAAACATCTAAGGGTCATAAATACTTTTTGTGTAACAGCGTATAAGGCTTCTCTACTTAAAGTTATTTCTTTCCTGTTTTCGGGTCTCCCATAAGTACAAACAATCAATTCGTCTTTGAAAAATATGGACAGATGTTGTGCGATATTACGCCATTGATTCAACCTGACGTTTTCGATAACAAAGAAACTTGATGGATAGGAAAATTTAATTAATTCATCAAGTACTCTGCCAAGATCCATGCTATCAATTTCGTCAAAGGTTATTGAAATACCCTGAAAGACTTTGATTTGTTGTAAAAGTTCATTTGAATAAGGTTTGATTGAACCTTCTATTGCACCCCCAATATTCCTTAAACATTCGTGAGCAAATTCTTCTAACCCTAATCCAGTTTTATCTATTTCAAGATGAATTTGGCTCCAATATTTAGAAAGCGCTTCTCTCTTGTATGGTATCCAATCTAAGTAGCTCACAAAACACAACTCACGATTTTGTCGCTTGGCACCTTGGTGGACTCTTAAAGCGAACTCAAAGAGTTTTATGGCAAGCCCATCCTTTAATATCGTGGCAAATTCAATCAATTCTGGCACCAATAACTGAACAGCCTGTTTCTCTAATACTTCTTGATTTTCAAAATAAGGCGAAAAAGCGTTTATTACATCATTCTTGACATCATCTGGTGTCATTCCAGCCTTGAAAGCCTCAATTAATGAGGTATGCTTTTTTATACTCGAGATTATTTTTGAATATTTCTTTTCTACCATTAACTAAACCCTTAATTTGTATCAAAACCCTTCCGCCACGTACTCACCCCACACCCCTCTCAGCGTATTACAAATCTCTCCGAGGGTCATGTCATGTTCCACGCACTCGATGAAGAGCGGCATGAGATTCTCCCATAAATGAACTGACAGTCACTTTCGAAAGTGACTGTCAGTTTAATTGCAGAATTACAACGTGTAAGGCAGATGAATTCCATCCCATTCAGGATTGAAATCTTTCGTATTGCGTGTGACCAATACCGCATCGTTGACACGCGCAGTTGCCCAAATGATCGCATCCGGCAACCGAAGGCGATGTTGACGGCGTAGTTGAATGGCTATATCTGCCACCGCTAAATCTAGCGGAATGATCTCGAAATGCGTTTCCAGAAAATCACGGATATCCGAGTCGTCGCCTTCTACGCCGATCAACACTTCCATCCATGTGACGCGGCTGATAAGAACGCGTTCATATCGGCTATATTCATCGTCTGCTTTGACAACTCCATTGAGCGCATCAATTACGATATTTGTGTCAAAGACAGCGATCATCAAATTCCCCATTCAGCTCGAAGATTTTGTTGATACTTGACCGCGTCAATATTGCGATTCTTCCACGAGCCGAAAGCGGCGTGTTTTCTTAGTGAACGATGCCGTACCGGTTGCGAAGCATTCACCCGTTTTTGCAAGAACGCGATGAAATCGAGTACCTCGATTTGTTTTTCGGGAGGCAGGGCGTTTAGCTGTTTTTCGATTTGTTCTAAAAGTGTCATTTGAACCTCCAAATCTTAGCCAATTATAAATCCAATTTAGAACCCCTCCGCCACGTACTCGCCCCAGACTCCCCTCAGTGTATTGCAGATCTCGCCGAGGGTGACGTCATTCTCCACGCATTCGATGAACAGCGGCATCAGGTTCTCCGTCCTTTTGGCGGCATCAACCAATCTACCAAGATACCAATTTACCTTCTCCCCATCCCTTGCCTCGCGCAAATGCTTCAACTCCGCTCGTTGGACGGCTTCGATGGCGGGATCAAACACCAATCTCTCCAGGCTTCTTTCTTCTTTCACCTCAAAGGAATTGACGCCAACGATAATTTGCTCTTTCTTCTCGATGGCCTGTTGCGCCGCATACGCCGCGTTCTGGATCTCATTCTGCATGAATCCGCGTTCGATGGATTGCATCGCTCCGCCCATTTCGTCGATTCTGGCGATGTAATCGAGCGCGCTTGTTTCGATCTCGTCGGTGAGATGTTCGATGAGATATGAACCTGCCAGCGGATCAATCGAGTCTGCTACGCCGGATTCGTAGGCGATGACTTGTTGAGTCCGCAGTGCCACACGCACGGATTTCTCCGTGGGCAGCCACAAGGCTTCATCCATACTATTTGTATGCAAACTTTGCGTCCCACCAAGGACGGCAGACAGAGCCTGGAGAGTGACACGCACGACATTATTCTCCGGCTGTTGGGCGGTGAGAGTCGAACCGGCGGTCTGGGTATGGAAGCGCAACTGCCATGAAGATGGCTTCTGCGCTTTGAAACGTTCGCGCATGATGCGTGCCCACATCCGTCTCGCCGTGCGGAATTTGGCAACTTCTTCGAGCAGGTTGTTATGCGCGTTGAAGAAGAACGAAAGTTGACCCGCGAAATCGTCGATGTTCAATCCCGCTTTCAACGCGGCTTCCACGTAGGCAATCCCGTTCGCGAGGGTGAACGCCACTTCCTGCACGGCGGTCGAACCGGCTTCGCGGATGTGATACCCCGAGATAGAGATGGTATTCCAATACGGGACTTCTTTTGAGCAGAACTGGAAGATGTCGGTGATGAGCCGCATCGAAGGCGCGGGCGGAAAAATGTATGTTCCCCGCGCCACGTATTCCTTGAGAATATCATTTTGGATCGTGCCGCGCAGCTGCTTGATGTCCGCGCCCTGGCGCTTGGCGACGGCAATATACATCGCCAGCAAAACACCGGCAGGCGCGTTGATGGTCATGGACGTGGAAACTTTTTCAAGGGGAATCTGGTCGAACAACTGCTCCATGTCCTTGATGGAGGAGATGGATACGCCGACCTTGCCGACCTCTCCCTGCGCGATGGGGTCATCCGCATCGTACCCGATCTGGGTGGGGAGGTCGAACGCCACGCTCAAGCCTGTCTGTCCATTTGCGAGCAGGTATCGGTAGCGTTTGTTCGTATCTTCGGCAGTTGCAAAGCCTGCGTATTGGCGCATCGTCCAGAAGCGCGAGCGGTACATCGTCGGCTGCACTCCGCGTGTGAAGGGATATTCTCCGGGGTAGCTCAACTTCTCCTCGTACGCCGAATCAGGTTCGGGCGGGGTCGCGAGGCGCGGTATTTCGATTCCGGAGGTCGTCTCGAAGCGCTCCCTCCGCTCCTTGAATTTATCGAGTGATTTTTTTAGGGTGGTTTCCTGCCATGTTTGGTAATGATCGCTTTTTGTCATGTCTCACCTGAAGGTCGGGGATTGATTTCAATTGTAATGCCAATCCATCGGCTGCCATACGGATGAAGATAATATTTCGGCGCATATCAAATCACACCAAATCGGTATTATTTAAGACGAATGTCAATTGTGTCCCACCAGCCAAAATGCTAGACTTGATATATATTCCTTCAGGAGATTGACATGGGAAGCAAAACACTGCTTTATATCGGCGCGGGGATTCTATTCTTGATCGGATTGTGTCTGTTCGGCTACGGCGTATTGAGTGTTGTCGGCTCGACCTCCGCCCAGGGTGATTCCAACTGGCTGACCTTTGGACTTGGCTTTGGCTGCGCAGGCGTGTTATTCCTCGGCGGCGGGGCTTGGATGGTCTACGCCGCCCAGCGCGGGTCGAAAACCGAAATCGTTCAGCAGGTGACCATGAAAGTGGACCTGCCCGGCGAGACGAAGATCGAACAGATGAAGTGCCAGTCCTGCGGCGGCGTGTTGAAGTCGGAGAATATCAAGCTCGTGGCCGGCGCGCCGACGGTGGAATGTCCATACTGCGGCACGACCTATCAACTGACGGAAGAACCGAAGTGGTAGTGAAAGTGTCAGGTGCGAAGATTTAGGTGTCAAGCAAAACCTGGAACCTGACACCTGACACCGGTAAAAAGGAATGCCATGATAAGAAAACTTCTTGCTGCTTCTTTTACTTTCCTTGCGTTTCTATCTTTGACGTTGAGCGCATTTGCGCAGGACCTGCCGTATCTCTTCGAAGTCAAAAAGGAAGTGGTGCACGCCTATTGGAACGAAGACGGCACGATGGACCTCGATTACACCTGGTTCTTTGCGAACCTGCCCGGCTCGCACCCCATCGACTTTGTGGATGTCGGCACGGTGAACACGACCTTCGAACTTTCGAACGTCCGCGCTGATGTGGACGGCACGCCCGTTACAGTTTCATGGAGCGATTACGCCGGGAGCGGCTCCGGTTTTGCGATCGTGATGGGGAATAAGACCATCCCCGCGGGTTCGAGCGGAACCGTTCATGTCTTCATCCCCGGGATCAAGGGCGTGCTGTATCCCGATGATGAGGACGAAGCCTATACCAGCGCTTCCTTTGCTCCCACGTGGTTTGGTTCCGAGTACGTTCACGGCACGACCGACCTCACGATGACCTTCCACCTGCCGCCGAACATGAATCCAGAGGAACCTCGCTGGCACGAAGCGCCAGAGGGATTCCCCCCCGAGCCGCAAACGGGATTCGATGAAGCGGGCCGCATCACCTACACCTGGTATTCGCCTGCCGCAAGCGCATCCAGATTCTATGATTTCGGCGCATCCTTCCCGCGGACCTATGTTCCGGCAGATGCAATTTATACCCCGCCCCCGAGACCGTTGATCGATCCGGAAACCTTGTTCATCTTTATTTGCCTGGGCGGATTTGGCTTCCTCTTTGTCGGTCTTCCCATCCTCGGTGTCCGCGCTGCGAACCGCAGAAAATTGCAATACCTGCCGCCGAAGATCTCCATCGAAGGTCACGGCATCAAACGCGGATTGACGGCTGTCGAAGCCGCCCTGTTGATGGAACAGCCGCTCGATAAGGTCATGACGATGATCCTGTTCGGCGTGATCAAGAAGAACGCCGCATCTGTGACGACGCGCGACCCTTTGGAGTTGAAGTCTGCTTCTCCGTTGCCTGAAAAACTGCACGAATATGAGATCAATTTTCTCAAAGCGTTTGGTGAGACCGACAAAAAGTCCCGCCGCAAGTCGTTGCAGGAGATGACCGTTGCGCTGGTAAAAAGCGTCTCTGAAAAAATGAAAGGCTTCAGCCGCCGCGAAACGATCGAGTATTACAAAAGCATCATGGAGAGAGCCTGGGCGCAGGTCGAAGCAGCTGACACACCCGAAGTGAAAAGCCAAAAATTCGACGAAACCCTCGAATGGACGATGCTCGACAAAGAATACGACGACCGCACGCGCCGCACGTTCACCGGTCCGATCATCGTGCCGAATTGGTGGGGGCGGTATGACCCGGCCTGGAGAGGAAGCGGCGGCTCTTCATCGACGCCCGTGTCTCTTCCGGCTTCCCCGGGCAGAGGCTCATCGTCGACCGGTCTCCCCGGCGCGGACTTTGCCGCTTCCATGGTCAACGGCGTGCAGGGATTTGCTGCTGGAGTCATCGGCAACGTTCAGGAATTTACCGGGCGCGTCACAAATGTCACCAATCCGCCGCCACCTCCGCCAAAAAGCAGTGGGGGTCGTTCCGGCGGCGGCGGACGTTCCTGTGCCTGTGCGTGTGCCTGCGCCGGCTGCGCCTGCGCCTGTGCGGGCGGGGGAAGGTAGAGTATCCATGTCATTCTGAGCCGCGAAGCGGCGAAGAATCTCTGATCATGAGTTGAGACTCTTCGCTGGCGCTCAGTGTGACATTTATAAGAGGAATACATGGCTTTATTAACTGACCTGTTCAATCGACAATCTAGAATCGCGAACCCCAAATCGGGTCTTCACCATTACACCCGTGAGAACGGACCCGAGAAATCGCGCATCCACCTGCGCATCGACCCGGGCGGGGATGGCACTTTGATCGTCAATGCCAGCAGTGTCATGCACTTGAATCCGACAGCGGCGTTCATGGCGTGGCTGATTCTTGAAGGAAAGACGAAAGAGGAGGGAATTCAGGCTTTGTGCTCGCGTTATTCGGTTTCGAGAAAACAGGCAGAGAATGACCTTTCAAATTTCAACATTCAACTCGATGAACTGATCCGACCCGACGGCGCATGCGCCATCCACGATCTCGAACTCGAAATGGACATGCCGTTCAGCGCCCGTCCCACCGCGCCTTACCGCATGGATTTGGCGTTGACATATCGCTGCAACAACGATTGCGCGCACTGCTACAACGCCCGCGAGCGGAACTTCCCCGAACTCGGCACAGAGCAATGGTTCAGGATACTCGATCAACTTTGGGCGCTGGGCGTGCCGCATATCGTCTTCACCGGCGGCGAAGCGACATTGCGCAATGACCTGCCTGAACTCATCCGTCACGCCGAGTCGAACGGGCAGATCACCGGCCTCAATACCAATGCCCGCCGGCTCATGGACATGGATTACGTTAATAAACTTGTGGATGCCGGTCTCGATCATGTTCAGATCACAGTTGAATCTTGTGTGCCTGAGATCCACGACGAGATGATGCGCGCCAAAGGCGCATTCCATCAGACGATCGCAGGGTTGAACAGCGTCCTGCGTTCGCCGCTTTATGTGATGACCAATACCACCATGCTGAGGACGAATGTCCACACCATCCCCGCCACGCTCGATTTTCTGGCAGACCTCGGCGTGCCGACCGTCGGTTTGAATGCGCTCATTTATTCAGGCAGCGGGATCACAGTGGGAACGGGGCTCAAAGAGAGCGAACTCCAACCCATCCTCGATATCGCCACGCAGAAGACCAACCAACGCGGGCAACGCCTCATATGGTATACGCCGACGCAGTATTGTCAATTCGACCCGACCGCCAATAACCTGGGAGTCAAAGGTTGTACTGCCGCGTTATACAGCATGTGCATTGAATCGAATGGAAACGTTTTACCCTGCCAATCCTATTATCATCCCCTCGGCAATATGCTGGCTGACTCCTGGGACTCGATCTGGAATCACAAACTTTCTGTCCAGCTGCGCGAACGGCAGAACCTGCCTGCCAAATGCGAAGGCTGTCCCGTCGTCGCTGAATGCGGCGGCGGCTGTCCGCTCACGGCGGAGGGTTACCGGAAATCGAATCTTGTGGACCTTCCTGTCATCCATTAGGAGGCATCATGAATATCTTCAATCGTCTTGCAGACCGTTTCGCAAAGGTCACGCCCCTGCCCGAAGGAATGCATCACCTGCAATCTGAATCGGCGGATAAAAAACCGTACCGCGTCCATCTCCGCCTGCGCAGGGACGGCTCCGGCTTGTTCATCGTCAACGCTGCCACGGTCTTGCACCTCAACCCGACTGCCGCGGAATATGCCTATCACTTCATCAAAGGCACCGAGCCTGCCGAAGCCGCAAAACAGATCGCCTCCCGCTATCGTGTCAGGAAAAACATCGCGCTCGAAGATTACCAGGATTTTCTCGACCGCATCGAAACTCTTGTCACCTCGCAGGATGTCGACCCCGTTTCCTATCTGGGATTCGAAAGAGTTTCTCCCCATTCAGCAGACCTGCCCGCCCCGCTCCGACTGGACTGCGCGTTGACGTATAGACTCCCGAAAGACACTCAAGCGAAATATGCGCCTGTCAAACGCGTGGACCGCGAGTTGACCACCGATGAATGGAAATCCATTCTCGATACCGCCTGGCGGATGGGAGTCCCGCATGTCACTTTCACGGGCGGCGAACCCACCTTGCGCGATGACCTGCCCAACCTGATTGCTCATGCCGAGAAGAACGGCCAGGTCTGCGGCTTGCTCAGCGACGGGTTGAAACTTGCAGATAAAGAATATCGCCGAACGCTTTTGCAAACCGGGCTTGACCATTTGCTCTTCCTGCTCCAACCTGAAAATGAAAGGTCGTGGCAGGCGCTTGAAGCCATCATGCCCGAAGACCTTTTCGTCACCGTTCATATCACGATCAATAGACAAATTGCGGCCGACATCACCGCAACGCTCGAGAAACTTGCCGCGCTTCAGGTCAAAAGCATTTCTTTCAGCCTTGCAGACCTTTCTTTGAAAAACGAACTCGATGCCGTCACCCAAAGAGCCGCCGACCTCAATATCACGGTCAATTTCGATCTGCCCGTCCCGTACTCCGCTCAGAATCCTGTCGCGCTCGAAACCGAGGAGGATGAAGTTCCAACCGGCGCGGGCAGGGCCTGGTTGTACATCGAACCCGATGGCGATGTCCTTCCCGCGCAGGGCATGGCGGAAAACGTCCTTGGCAATCTACTCGAAGACAAGTGGGAAAGCATCTATCGTTGACTTGCTCCCGCCGCAGTCCCCGGCGGCTGGGACGCCGCCTGAGCAATTTATGAACTGGCACGCTCGATACCTCCAGCAAGCCGCATGGACTCGTGACCTGCGTGCCTATCTTTTTGACAAGGCGGAACTAAAGAAAGCGAAACACGTGCTTGAAGTTGGATGCGGCACGGGCGCCATCCTGAACGGACTCGAAACTCCCGCCCCGCCTCACGGCTTGGACCTGAATCCTATCGCGTTGACCCAGGCTTCGATCAACGCTCCAGCGGCTTCATTGACTTGCGGAAACGGGCTTTCCCTTCCATATCCTTCAAACTTATTCGATATTGTCTTTTGCCATTACTACTTGTTGTGGGTGAAAGACCCGTTGCAAGCCGTGCTCGAAATGAAGCGTGTGACGAAACGCGGAGGTCACATCCTTGCATTGGCAGAACCGGATTATTATGCGCGAGTGGACAAGCCTGCCGCATTGCGTCCACTGGGGGAGTGGCAGAGAGACGCGTTGAAACGTCAGGGCGCGGATCCGGGATTCGGCGCAAAACTTGCGGAGACTTTCTTTCAGGCCGGGATCCAACTCAAAGAAACGGGAACCATTCAAGGCGGAGTCAATGAGCCGTCTGCCCGGGAGCGGGAGATGGAATGGGCGGTGATCACCGCCGATTTGGGCGAAGCCGTTTCGGGGGAGGAAGTCCAAAAAATGAAGGAATTGGATGATGAAGCCTGGGCGAAGAGAGAGCGTGTGTTGTATGTGCCGACATACTTTGCATGGGGGCAAAAGTAGAATTTTCCATGCTACACTTACGGGATGGAAATCTGTTATCTGATCGCTTTTCCAGACACTGAAACCAAAGCTGCGCCTATAAAAGAATCCATCAAGGGATTGAAGGATGCGCCGTACTTTCAGCCCGTGGATATCGATGTGATCAGCCTCGGCGATGAAACGGTGTTGATCGAAGGATATGCCGTTTCAGTGGTGCGCCATCAATACGACGAGTGGGTGCAGATGGTGGAGGCGCGTTTTTCTTTGAAGGACCCGTTCGATTCCGCGGCTTTACAGGAGCGGGCAAAGGTCGAAGATACTTTAAAAAGCAGGTATATTCCGATGGAATATCGCCAGAGCGGGCTGTTCGAGGAATACACGATCCTGTTGGTGGATGCGATCAGGCAGACGCCGGATAAATGGATCGACCGGAACGCTCTTGAGATCTCGCGATTTATCCGTTCACAGAGGGATACCTTCGACAAGAACGAAATCAACGAGATCGTGATGTCACGCACCCGGTATTCCGCCACCGAACTCACGTTGGTGGATTGGGAAGGTGCCGTCATCATCGCCCCGAATGCAGATTACGAATCTGATATTGTCCTGTTGAAGATCGGCAACTATCAATTGCTGCGTTACCGCATGCTCGACAATTCCATCGAACAGCTGCTCGATAAGATCAATGAATCGTTCTTTCAAAACCGGCGCCGTCCGCGCGCCACCCGCGGGTTGATCCGCCAGATCGCGGAGCACAAACTTGAGGTGATGCTGGATTTCGAGCGCACCGAGCAGACCCTACTGCTGATCGGTGATTGGTATACCGCAAAACTTTACGAAGCCATCCAATCCGAGCTTTACTTGAAGGATTGGAAGGACAGCGTCCGCGCCAAGTTGGATAACCTGGAAAGCATCGTCCAGACCATCAAGGATAATCTTTCCATCTCGTGGGAGAACCTGATGGACCAGATCCAACTGGCGTTGTGGATGATCCTGTTGTTCGGATATCTTTATCTGTATTTTTTGGATGCGGGCTGGATCACCTTCCCTGTGAATTGATCCGCGGTCCATTAGAGGCGATGTGTATAAAAATCCCAACTTTCTGATCGCCCTGGTTGCTCTGGTCGTCTTTCTGGCGCTGGGAATATATCTCGGCAGGCAGTACACTCCCGCCTTGGGGGTCGAATTTTATTCCGCTTGCGCGCGATCCATGGAACGGATCATTGCAGGCGGGCAGGGGGATGTCTATGACTTTGCCGGCGTCGAGGAGTTCGAGGAACCCGATGTTTACAATCTGGCATTGTATCGTGTCGAAGGGGATGTCATCACAGACCCGGTGTTCGAATCCGTTCCAGCCGGTTTGAAGGATGAACAGAATGACCTCTCCCTGCAAAATCACTCCTGGGATGTGTTCACCGAATTGATTCCCCCGGGGAATCGACAGATGGTGGCGCAGTTCAACATTTTTACCGATGGGGTGGATAACACGCTCGCCGCTGTGGATGTGATTCAGGAAGATATCTCGTCCTGGAAACTCGAAGTCGATATCGCCGATCTCGAAAACAAGGATGCCTTCATCTTTACGTTGATCCACGAATATGCCCACCTGCTGACCCTTGATTCTTCGCAAGTTACGCCGGATCAAGACCTGGCGAACGACCCGTACAGCCTGGTCCTGCAAACCGAGAAAGCGGTTCTCTGCCCCAATTACTTCACCGGTATGGGATGCAGCCACCCCGATTCGTACATTCATGCATTCCATAACCGCTTCTGGACAGGCATCAACGACGAGTGGGAGGATGTCGACGCCATTCAATACCAGCCGGACGCAAATGTGAATTATTACAATGCCTTGTATGTTTTCTATCGAACTCATCGTGACCAATTCGTGGGCGATTACGCCGTCACGCATCCCACCGAGGATATCGCCGAGTCGTTCACTTATTTTGTTTTCAGCCCGAAGCCGATGGGGAAGTCCATTCGGGAGCAGAAGATCCGCTTCTTTTACGAATACCCGGAACTGGTCCGGATCCGGAGCGAGATCCTGAAGGGGACATGTTCGCCGGATAACTGAGAGGCGCGCTCGAGCGCCATTTCCCTGTGTTATTCTTGGAAAAATCTTATGAGGAGACTTTGATGACCCGGTTAAAGTTATTGTTGGTTTTATCCGCGGCGTTTTTGTTCGTTCTTGGTTGCGGGGTCGATACTGGCGCTAAATTCGATGATACCGAAGGGGAGGAATTTTTCTCGGAAGAATCCGCGGAGGTCACGGAAGAAGCTCCGGCTCAGGACCATGAACCGGCTGCAGGGGAAGGCGGCTCATGCCCGGCGGTCGCTGAGGAAATACTCAGGATCGCCACAGCACCCCTTGAAGGGGAAGGCTCCGAAACAACCGATGACGAAGTGACTCTGGTCAACTACGTCGTGAACGGGGATGAAATTTCCGATCCTGCTTTTGAGGATGTTCCTTCTAATTTGCAGGATAGGCAGGAGGATGAAGCCGCGCACCTTGAGATCTGGGATTATTTCATCGCGCTCATCCCTGCCGAAAACCGGGGCATGATCGGCGAATTCGCCATCACCACCGACGGCGCGGACAACACGCTTGCCTCTGTTGTGCAGACCGAATCGGACCCGGCTGTGTGGAAGTTGAATGTGGACATTGCCGATATCGCAAACCGCGCAAACCTGACCTATACTCTCGTTCATGAGTTTGCTCACCTGCTTACTCTGGGACCTGATCAGGTCACACCCAGTCTTGCCGTTTTCAACAATCCGGAAGATAACAACATTTACCTACAGGAGGTATCGGCCTGCCCCAATTACTTCCCCGGCGAGGGCTGCGCGGATGCCGATTCCTATGTTGACGATTTTTACCATCAATTCTGGGATGAACTCCGCGAAGAGTGGAACGAGATCAACCTCGAGGAGGATGAGGATACCCGTCTCGAAAAACAGGACGCGTTCTATCAAAAATATCAGGATCGCTTCCTGACCGACTACGCCGCTACGAACTCCGAAGAGGATATCGCTGAAAGCTGGGCGTTCTTCATCTTCAGCCCGAAACCCGCAGGCGACACGATCGCCGAACAGAAGATTCTCTTTTTCTATGAATATCCGGAACTCGTAGCGCTGCGTTCGGAGATCATTTCCAACTTGTGCGCGAACTTTCCGCAATAAGGCTCATGGCAAAAACCCCCATCATCGAATCCTACTGGGTGGAGGAAAACCTCTTCCTTGCGGGCGAATATCCCGGCAGTCTCGATCCCGACGAGGCGCGAAAGAAGATCGATTCTTTTCTGGAAAGCGGAATCCGCACCTTTATCGACCTGACCCAGCCGCACGAACTTGCCCCGTATGAGTCGATTCTGAAGGAAGAAGCGCGGATTTACGAGTGTAAGACTGAATATCACCGCATCAGCATCCGCGATGGGAGCATCCCTTCGGCGCAGACCATGGGACTCATTCTGGATACGATCGATTCTGCGATCGAAGACAACAACCCGGTTTACGTTCATTGTTGGGGCGGGGTGGGGCGGACGGGCACGGTGGTGGGGTGTTATTTTGTGCGCAGAGGGATGTCTGCAAAGCAGGCCCTGGAACGCCTGGATGCGCTGTATAAAACCCGTCCGCGCGATATTTTCCTGCGTACTTCTCCCGAAACACAAGAGCAATTCGATTTCGTGCGGAATTGGCGCGAAACACCTTTACCCTGACAAAGGGGGCTGGAGGTTGAAACTTCGTTGCAGGTGGAAGTGCAATGCGCAGAACAGGGTTAACATCGGGCAGAGATAAGGTAAGGGGAACTGGATCAGGCCCGGGTCTGGAATGAGGCGGGTTGTCGTTAACAGGACATAAGTTGGGGGAGGCTGCCTTGAAATTGGAAGTATAATTTTCACGGCAGTTGGAGGTATTTTGGAAACATTGGAACAAGTCACGACGGAGGAAGCCGCCCAAACACAGGAAGGGACCCATTGGAAACGATTTGTCCGCGATATGCTCGAGACACTCCTGTTGGCGGTCGTCCTGTTTGTCGGGATCAATGCGGTTTCAGCGCGTGTCCGCGTGGACGGCTACAGCATGCGCCCCACCCTCGAAGACGGCGAGTTCGTGCTGGTAAGCAAACTGAGTTACAGGTTCGGTGAGTATGAACGCGGCGACATTATCGTTTTTCATTTTCCGCTCAACCCGAAAGAGGAATTGATCAAACGCGTGATAGGCCTGCCCGGCGATCAGGTAAAAGTGGAGGGGAATCAAGTGTATGTCAACGGGCAATTATTGAACGAAGAATATATATTCGAAGCCCCGCTCTATTCCGGTGAATGGACGGTGACGGATGGCTTTCTCTTTGTGCTTGGCGATAACCGCAACAACTCGAACGACTCGAAGGATTGGGGGCTCCTGCCCCAGGAAAATGTTGTGGGCAGGGCTGTGCTGATCTATTGGCCCCCGCCCATGTGGTCGGTCCTTGAACACACGGCAGCGTCCGCATCTCAATAAGGTGCATCATAATGAACAATCCCGGCGACGAACTGATTCCCTGTAACGAATGCCATGCGGGCGTATTTCGACCGCGGCATGTCACCTACTTTACCTGGCTGGGCGGAGAATTGATCACGGTGCCGCATTTCCCAGCCTGGGTCTGCGATGTTTGCGGCCGCTGCGAATATGATGAACGCGCGATCCAGTGGTTGAACATTTTGCTCGATCCGAACGCAGGGAAACCCACCTCTCAGAATCGGCGCACCCCGCCTCGTCCCCTGCCTCAAAGCGGGATTCGCCCGCCCATGCCCAAATCCTAGCGGAATGTTGATCCCATGTCTCTCGATACTTCACCGCGCACGTACCGTTTTGTCCTCGCCGATATCCTCACATCGGGCTATCGTGTGGCGGGCAAGATCGCTGTAACGTCCAATGGGGCGATGGGGTTCCTGAATGATCCGACTCATTCCATCCTTGAAATCCACGACGCGCGCATGGCGCGTCTGCACATGCCGACCAAGCTGATCGATCACTTCGAGATCGTGCGCACCACAAAGAAGCAGATTCATGCGATTTGTCTTGCGCGGCGCGAAGACCTGGGTCCGCAGGCGATGGTGCGCGGGGGGTTCACCAATGTGAATGACTACACGGTCCGCGTGACGACTTCCATGTTCGAAGTCGATGGGACGATGGAACTGCCGGGCCGCTTCGATTTCAATGGCCTGGTCGCTGAAGGGACGCGCGAATTTCTTCCCGTACTGAACGCAACTTTATCCGCCATCCTGATTCCCAGCCTGCGGGTTCAAACTGCTGGAATCCTGGTCAACCGGCGTCTGATCGATTTGGTGGCGGTGCTGACCCAGCGGGTCAAACCTGAAATCCATCCCTGAATTTTCTTGACCGGGGGTGAAGTGGATGATAAAATCCGCCCGCTTAAGAAATGCCCCCATCGTCTAGTGGACTAGGACGCGGCCCTTTCAAGGCCACGACCGGGGTTCGAATCCCCGTGGGGGCACTCTAATAAAAACAAGCGCGAAGACAAGTAATTCAGCAACGGTTCAGAGAGTCGCCGGTCAGTGCGAGGCGATACGCCAGAGGATGAAATCCACTTTGCCAAGTTGTTCTCGGAGAGACGCAGGTCATAAGAGAATCGGGAGCGCCCGTTAGCGTGCATCCAAGGTTATCCCTCACCCTTCCCTCTCCTGGAAGAAGAGGGTATAGCGAAAGCAGGTGGCACCACGAGACGCCCCTCGTCCTGCAAACGGATCGGGGCGTATTTTGTTTAATGCACGCGGAGGTGTAACATGATCGATATCAATTTGCTTCGTGAAAGCCCGGAGATCGTCCGCAAGGCATTGCGCGACCGACAAGATAACCCTGCCCCGGTAGACTCCATTTTGGAGCTGGATGAAAAACGCAGGAGTCTGCTCAATGAAGTGGAGCAACTCAAAGCGGAGCGCAACACCGTCTCGAAAGAGATCGGCAAAATGAAAGACGCTTCAGAGAGACAGTCGAAGATCGAGGCGATGCGCGTGGTGGGCGACAAGATCGCAGACTTGGATAAGGTCGTGGCGGAGGTTGAATCCGAACTTAATTACCTCATGTCCACTCTGCCAAACATCACTGATTCCCGCACGCCCCTTGGCAGGGATGACAGCGAGAATCCCGTGATCAAAACGGTGGGTGAGCCGCGCAAATTCGATTTCAAACCGCTTCCGCACTGGGACCTCGGGCCTGCGCTCGGCATCATCGACTTTGAGCGCGGCACCAAGCTGACCGGTTCCCGGTTTTACGTTTTGCAAAAAGCGGGCGCGCGTTTACAGCGGGCATTGATCGCATGGATGCTCGACCTGCATATCCGCCAGGGATATCAGGAAGAGTATCTGCCGTTCATGGTCAAGACAGCAACGGTCTACGGCGCTGGTCAACTGCCGAAGTTTGCCGACAACCTCTACAAAGACCATGAAGAGGATTATTACTTCGTGCCAACGGCGGAAATTCCGCTCACCGGTCTGCACATGGATGAAATCCTCAACGAAGCTGAACTGCCAAAACTTTACACGGCATATACTCCTTGTTTCCGCCGCGAAAAGATGAGCGCCGGGCGCGACGTGCGCGGCATCAAGCGCGGACATCAGTTCGACAAGGTCGAGATGTATGTCTATTGCAAACCGGAAGAGTCCGAAGCCATGCACCAGAAAATGCTGAAGGATGCAGAGGAGACTTGCGCCCGGTTGGAAATCCCTTATCGCGTTAAACAGTTATGCACCGGTGATATCGGCTTTGGCGCGACGATCACCTATGACCTCGAATTATGGGCGCCCGGCTGTGACGAATGGCTCGAGGTTTCATCGGTCTCGAACGACACGGATTTTCAGTCGCGCCGTTCGAACATAAAATACCGCCCGGCAGATGGCGGCAAGGTCCGCTTCCCGCATACTTTGAACGGATCCGGCTTGGGTTTGCCGCGCACGATGATCGCCGTCATGGAAAATTATCAGCAGGCCGACGGTTCCATTGTAGTGCCGGATGTCCTGCGCCCGTGGATGGGCGGTATCGACGTCATCACGCCGTGACGGCAAAAACGAAAATGGGTTAATATTCGTAAATAAGGCATCGGGAGTTGTGTGATTTCCGATGCTTTTTCATCTGGCAAGGAGAGGACTAGTGGATCCAAAAACGTTGGAACTGTTTTTGCAGGTTTTCTTTGAAGTGATTACCTTTGCCGTGCTTGTTTTCGGTTTGCTTGGCTTGTTGATTCCCGTTTTCCCCGGTCTGACCGTGATGTGGCTTGCCATCCTGGTCTATGCCATAATTCAGGCTTCCCTCGATAATATGACCTGGGTGGGCTGGCTGCTCTTCGTGCTCATTACCCTATTGATGATCGGTGGGAATGTGGCGGATAACTTCATCATTGCCAAGCACATGCGCGACAAGGACATCCCGTGGAGTTCGATCCTCTGGTCCTTCGCGGCGGGCATCGTCGTCAGTTTATTCTTCACGCCGATCATGGGGATCATCGCCTCGCCCGTGGCATTGTTCCTTGCAGAATGGCGCAGACTCAAAGCAAGGGATACGGCGCTTGCCAACACCAAAGCCTGGATGACCGGCTGGGGTTGGGCAATTGCCGCGAGGATGGGAATTGGCGTGGTGATGATCATTTTCTGGGGCTTGTGGGCTTGGACGACTGCGTAGGGACCGGATGATTGTCATATAATGTAAAAAGGAGAAAACAATGGATACCTTTGAAGAAGTCTTGAACATCATCGGTTTTTTGATCCGCGCCATCGGATTCCTCGTGCTCGGCTTCGGCATGGCGCGCTTCACACTGGATGCTTATTACAAAGCTGTCTGGCAGGTACAGGTCGCCCTCTCGGTTGGATTCATCCTCCTGCTCATCGGGTTGACGCGTTTTTCCAGCCCCGCCTCGATGGGGACCTTTGCCCTCGGCGCAGGCGCGGCATTGGTGATGCAGTTTATGGGAAAGAAGGAAGACGAAGAATCCAAAGAGGCGAAGAAAAAATAGTAAAAAAGGCTTGACCTTTGAAGGTCAAGCCTTTTTTATAGCCATGTCGTGCTGAGCGATAGCGAACCATCTTTGCGACAGAGGAAGAGGCTCTTCGCTGTGTTCAGGTTGACATTATTACTTATTTCTTCGCGGCCTGCGCCGCCTCGATCAACGCGGATTTGAATTTTTCTCCCGCTGCGTCCCTGCCCAGCGGCAGGAAGATCGTTCCCAAATCACTCGCATCTGTAAATTGACCGCTGATGTTCATTCCAGTATCGGGAATCATGGCATGGAATGAACTTTTCTCATAATCTTCCACCATAATATCCCGCAACTGCATCGACTTGATATACAGCGCGTTTTGGTCCACGTTATCGGCGAGGATCAGCCAATGGTCGGTGAGGATGGCGGTTTGGATCAACAGCTTCGGACCGGGTCCGCCGCCGAAGAGCCCCTTTTTGATCTTTTCAGACGTGGAGACGACGCACATTACAGGCTTGGCAAGGATATCGCCCAGCGTATGCTTCTCGATATACGCGCGGATGCTGTTTATCACATTCGCGGGAATCTCGTTGAAAGCGATCTCTTTGGTGGAACGATTGTAATAGCCCATGTCTCCTCGATTGACTCCCTGAGCGAAGCGAAGGGTCTCTACATTATCATAGAGATTCTTCGCTTCGCTCAGAATGACATTAGAACCTTACCGGCTTGCTCAACATCGCCGTCAGTAATTTCACCGAGTTCTTCAAATCATCCAAATCCACCATCTCTGATGCGGAATGAACGTAACGGCATGGGATCGACAAGGCGCCCGCCATTACGCCTGCGCGTGTGAGCTGGATCGCGCGCGCGTCGGTGCTGCCCATGAGCAGGACTTCACGCTGGTAGGGGATCTTCGCCTTCTCCGCTGTGTTGATCATCCATTCGACGATGCGCGGGTCCGAGAGCATGCCCGGGTCGCGGACTTTCACGCACGGACCTTTGCCCAAATCCATAGCTACTTTCGACGAAGCGGGCGTATCGCCTGTCGCGGTCACATCGACAGCAAGACCGATCTCCGGGTCGATGCTATAGGCGGCTATCCCTGCACCTCGCACGCCGACTTCCTCCTGCGTGGTAAAAACAAAATACAGATCATGCGGTGTGGACTTGATGGCTTTCAATGTCTCGATCAAAATAACCACACCCGCGCGGTCATCCATCGACTTGGCGACGAGACGGTTTCCCATTTCCATATAATTCCGCTCGAACGCGCCGAAGTCGCCGATCTTCACCGGACAGTCGCTTCGGCTGGTCGCGCCCACGTCGATGTACATCTTGTTCATGGCGGGAGCCTGGTCTACATTTTCGAACTTATCGAATCCGACCACACCGGTCACGCCGTTCATAAAACGGATGCGCGCCCCGAGCGTGTAACGTCCGAACACGCCGCCGTTGCTTGCAAAGCGCACGAAGCCGTTCTTGTCTATGTGACTGGCGATCACGCCGATCTCATCCATGTGAGCCGCAAGCATGATGCGTTTGGAATTCTCCACGTCCACCGTCGGTTTCTTCCGCACGATCAGACTGCCCATCGCGTCCACGCGCAATTCATCGGCGAACGGTTTTACTTCCTTCTGGATCAACTTGCGGACGGCGTCTTCGTAGCCTGAAGGTCCAAATGTTTCGGTCAATGTTTTGAGTAATGATTTCATTTTATTTTCCCAAAGTGAATGTCTCGCCTGCGGCATAACTCTTGGTATCATTTCTTGTAAATACGTGCGCTTTTGCCTCGCCCATCACCGTCCACGGTTCGTCTGCTATTCCAACGATGGCGGTATTCTCGTCGATGCCCACCATCACTTCATTTTCGTGAAGCCGTTTGCGCGACATGGTCACCAACGGTTTGAAGAATATCGGGATGGCATCAAAATGGGGCATGATAAATGCCGCGGGCACAAGACCAAAGACCGGGATCGTCCGCGAGCCGAGCATTCGAAAGTCTGGCACCTCGCGCGCGAGGATCATCGCGCCCGCCGAACATCCTGCATAAGCCCCGCCGCGTTCCCATACTTTCTGAGCCGCCTGCCAGACCAGGCTGTCCTTCAAGGTCTGATACAGATAAACCGGATCGCCGCCGGAAAAATAGACGAGATCCGCCTCGTTCACCGCCTCGGCATGATTCACATCATTGGCGGTTTCCTTGTCTGTGACCGGAACGCCCTGAACCTCCGCGCCAAGCGATGTGAAGTGATCCACGCCCATTTTCATCCAACGATTAACGCTTGCATCTCCCTCCTGCCCGGCCGCTGTAGGCAGACAAACCACGCGCGGTGTGCGTCCGTCCGCGCCGCAATGGGCGAGCAGATATTTGTCCACATCGTTCATCACAGGCAGGTATTCACCGGAACCAAGCAAGGCGATCAGTCCATTCATAAATTTATCTTTTCAATAAAATCGGGGTCATTTCCTGTAAAGCAGCGTGCAATAAATTCAACGTATTCTTCCAATCGTCCAGGCGCGAAATACTGATGGGGCTGTGTGTATACCGATGCGGCACCGAAACCGAGACCACCGGCACGCCCGAACGGACCTGCTGGATCGCGCCAGCGTCCGTTCCGCCGCCGCCGGGCTGGCGAAGTTGATAGGGAATCTTCTGTTTCGCGGCCACATCTTGAAGGAATTTAACGAGGCGCGGATCGCTGATAACGGGCGAGTGCGCCGGATAAATGGCAGGACCCAGTCCGAGTTTTGTGTTGTACGAATAATTTTCCCTGCCTTCGTAATCGGGCAGGTCGCGCGCGGGGGTTGAATCCACTGCGATGGCGAGGTTGGGATCGAAATGATATCCCGCCACCTTCGCGCCGCGCAGACCGATCTCTTCCTGCACGCTGAAGGCGAGACAAAGCTCCACATGGTAAGGCGCGTTTTTCAACAATTCGATCAGGATTGCGACACCGACCCGGTTGTCGATGGATTTGGACATGATGGACGGACCGACCCGCTTGAACTTTGTCGCAAACGTGGCGCGGTCGCCCACTTTGGCTTTGCCGTCGGGACCCAGATCGATGCGCATGGATTCGACGCTGACGGTATGACTGCGCTCGCCCGCATCGGTTAAGTGAATGGGTTTTGCGCCGATGACGCCCGGTGTGTGATCCTTGCCGACGATGACCTGCTTGCCGACCAGATGCCGCTCGTCGATCCCGCCAACGGTGCGGAACTCATAATATCCGTCGCCGTCGTCCTTGACGATCATGAAGCCAACTTCGTCCATGTGGGCGTCGAGCAAAACCCGCAGCGTTTTTATTGATTTTGCCTTTTTTCGAACTAATACACTGCCGAGCGCATCCACTGTTACTTCATCGGCAAAGGGTTTGACTTCATCCAGCACAATGCGGCGCACTTCGCCTTCGTCGCCGGAGACAGACATGGCATTACAGAGTTTTTCGAGCAGTTTGAGTTGAGGTGAGCCGATGGTTAGCATAGAAAAGTTTTATGTCATTGCGAGGGCGGCGCACTTCCGCCCGAAGCAAACTTTGTTTTCGAGGGGGGATTGCTTCGTCGCAAAAAACAGGTGCGCTCCTCGCAATGACATTTAATCCCAGGAAATTTTTTCCATGAAATCCGCTTCGAGTGAGGCGATAAATTCAGCAAGTAATCTGCCCGCCCGCTGCACGTCTTTAACTGCGATCAATTCCACGGCGGTGTGCATATACCGTTGCGGGATGCTAACCACCATGGTGGGAATCCCTTCAGCGGTGAGCTGTAAAGCATCCGCATCGGTCGAGGAATATTCGGGCATCAGATCATCCGAGACGGGAATCTCGATCCGCTCGGCGATTTCTTTGAAGCGTTTATACAAATAGGGATGCACGCTGGGTCCGATGCCGAGTGTCACGCCTTTCCCAAGCGGGAAGGTCTGGAATCCGCTTGCGCCCGCTCCCGCGCCGAAAGTCATATCCACTGCGACGGCAATGGTCGGGCGAAGTTGAAACGCGCTGGTATACGCGCCGCCAAATGTGGTTTCTTCCTGCGCTGTCGCCACCGCCCAAACATCCCACACATGCGATTTGGACCGAAGTTCTTCGAGGCAAACGGTGAGCGCAGCGACGGATGCGCGGTTATCCAATGTGTGCCCGCTCACGGTTCCCCCGGACAATTCGACTGGTTCCGTCCCGAAGGAGACTCTGTCGCCGACCCGGACCCGCCTCAAGACTTCGCCGGGAGCCAGTCCTGTATCGACAAAAAGATACTTCATCGCGACGACTCCGCTCCCTTCGCCTTCCGGTAATAAATTGGCTGGCGGCATGGCGACCACACTATAGAGTTCCTCTTTCGTCCCTGAGGCGTGGACGGTGACCGGCGTACCCGGTAATACACGCGCGTCGATTCCGCCTACATTGGTGATGTAGATGAATCCATCTACGATACGGACCACCATCATGCCGATGGCGTCCATGTGGGTGGCGATCATCACAGAGGGGCGGCGGCTTTTCTTTAGCGTACCCCGCTTCAGTCCATGGACCGAGGCGAGGCTGCTTTGGGAGATTTCATCCACCAGCGGAGTCCACTGCTTTTTGATGAGGTCCGCGGCGGGGATTTCATCCCCTGAAAGACCTGAAACGGTGATAAGAGATTTAAGAAAAGGGAGGATGTCGCTCATGGACCACCGAACGCGGTTGGGGATGCTGTGAGAGTGCTGGTCGGTGTGGCGGTGGGTGTGCTGGTGGGCGTGGCGGTTGGAGTCGACGTATTGGTGGCAGTATTCGTCGGCGTCGATGTCGGCGTGGAAGTTGGAGTATTGGTGGATGTGCTCGTAGGTGTGCTTGTTTTTGTTGGCGTTGAAGAAGGCGTATGAGTTGGAGTGTTTGATGGCGGCTGGAACGGTGTGACCGAAATCGTGGGACTCGGGGTTATGCTCGGTGTAAGAGAAATGGTTGGAGTGATGACCTGTGGCGTGCCGCTGACCGTGGCGGTGGCGGGCGTGATGGTTCCCGTGACGGTGATTGTAAAAGTCGGGGTGGGAGTGGCATCGCGCGGATTTGGAGCGAATGAAAGGCAGACAAACCCGGCGCAATAACAAGGAATGGTGGCGATAATGGCAACCAGAAGCCGCAGGCGGCGTCGGGCTTGGGGAGTGTCGGCTTCCAGCATAATGCGTAGATTATAATCCATAGAAATTATTCATTGGCTCGCGCCGCCGTCCCCGGCGGCGTTTTCGAGAAACTATGATTCCTCTTCATTTACGCATTGCCGGTTTTCTTTCATACCGCGATCCGATCGAACTTGGTTTTGATTCGATCCAACTTGCCTGCATCTCGGGTCAGAACGGGGCTGGCAAGTCCTCCCTATTGGATGCCTTCACGTGGTCTTTGTTCGGTGAGGCGCGCGGCAAAGGGACCGAAATCATCAATCTCAACCAGGATGTGAAAGCCGCGGAAGTCGCATTAACATTCGAATACGAGGGGAATGTGTATAGGGTCCAACGAACTCTGCCGCGCAATAAGAGCACAGTACTGGAGTTTCAGGTGCAGGATGGCGATATGTGGCGTCCGTTGACAGAGAAAACGACGCGCGAGACACAATCGCGCATCGAACAGACTTTGCGGCTCGATTACGAAACATTCATCAACGCTTCCTTCTTTTTGCAGGGCAAAGCCGACCAGTTCACGCAGAAGAAAGCCAGCGACCGCAAAGCGGTCCTGAGTTCGATCCTTGGGCTGGAGATCTGGGATACCTATAAGGATCGCGCGGCAGAACGTCGACGGACATTGGAATTGGAGATCAATGAGATCGACGGGCGGGTTGCTGAAATTGACGCTGAACTTTCTGAAGAGGACGAACGCCAGCGCAGGCTGGGGGAGTTGGAGGAATCGCTGAAGCAGTTGACAAGGGCGCGGGAGGCGCAGGAATCTGCCCTGGAAAACATCCGTCGGAATGCGGCGCTTCTCAATGAGCAGAGAAAGAATGTCGCTTCGGCTGAGTCGCAATTGAATCGCGCGCGGGATGCGCTCGCGTCCATCGAATCGCGTATCGCAGGCAAGGAAGTGGAACGCGCCGAATATTCGGACCTGCTGGAACGCGCGAAAGAAATCGAATCCGCGCATAAGGCTTTGCAGAAGGCGCGTAAGGAACTGGAAGACTTCGAAAATAACGCGGCACAATTCCGCGGGCATGATGAGAAACGCCAGCCCTTGCTGCGAGAAATCGAGGTGGAAAGGGCGAAATTGGAGCAGGAGAGGGAAGAGCTTAGTAAACGGTATGCAGCGATCAGTGACCAGTTATCGCTGGTGGATGATCTAGAAAAACAGTTAACCGCGGCGCAAAAAACCTTGAAAGAAACGGAAGCCAAACTCAAAGAGCGAACCGAGTTGGAAACTCAGCACAATGCGGCGCGTGAGCGGCAGGCCGCTTTGAAAGCGGAGAATGAGTCGCTGCGGCGGGAGATGGATGAACTCAAAAGCCGCATCGATGCCTTGAAAGTCGCCGAAGGCGCTGAGTGTCCGTTGTGTGGCCAACCCTTGAGCGAAAGTCATCGCAAGTCGACGCTCAAGGAATTGGAGAAGACCGGCAAGGAGAAAGGCGATACTTTCCGTGCCAATAAGAAGGCCATCGATGACAGCGAGAAGGAAATCGCGGATTACGCGATACATATTACGCAATTCGCCAATGCCGAAAATGAGCGCCTGCGCTTCTCCAATTCCATTTCGCAACTCACTTTGCAAATGGAGTCGATCCAGCAACAAGGAAGGGAATGGGAAAAGACCGGCGCGAAACGTTTGAAGGAAATAGAAAAGATATTAGAAAGTGAAAAGTACGCGAGCGAGGCGCATAAAGCGCTTGCAAAATTGAACAAGGAACTTTCCAAACTTGGCTATGATGTTTCTGCACATGAAGCCAAGCGCAGGGAAGAAAACGAATTGCGTGGCGCGGAAGAGGAAGCCCGTAAGTTGGAGTCAGCGCGCGAGTTGAGCAGGAGGATTGGCAGGGAGATAGAAGATCTAGCGGAGGAAAGAGGAGAGAGGAAAGGGGAAGTTATCGAGGCGGAAAAAATCTTTGCAGAGGCAGAGAGGGTTCTGGCTGAATCTGAGTCCGGCGCGCCGAATTTACAGGAGGCCGAGAGCAAACTCTTTGAATTGCGCGAAGACGAGAACCGCGTCCGCGATGAAGCCGGGGCGGCGCGTCAGCGGGTGGATGTTTTGTCCACGCTGCGTTCCCGCCGCGCGGAGTATGAACGTCAGCGCGAGGAGATCAATCAAAATATTGTGCGTCATCGTTCACTGGAACGTGCCTTTGGCAGGGATGGCGTTCCCGCTCTGCTGATCGAGCAGGCGCTTCCGCAAATTCAGCAGAAAGCCAATGACATCCTCGAACGCCTCAGTGACGGTGCGATGACGATTCAATTCGTTACTCAAGCGGAATATAAAGACAAGAAACGCGATGACCTGAAGGAGACTCTCGATATTCACATCAGCGATTCGTCGGGAATGCGCGATTATGAAATGTATTCCGGCGGCGAAGCCTTCCGCGTCAACTTTGCGATCCGGCTGGCGCTTTCTGAAATCCTTGCCCAGCGAAAGGGCGCGCGCCTGCAGACCCTGGTCATCGACGAAGGCTTTGGCTCGCAGGATGCTCTCGGCCGTCAGCGTCTTGTCGAAGCCATCAATACGGTCAGAAATGATTTTGCCAAGATCTTCATCATCACCCATCTCGATGAGCTAAAAGATGCATTTCCGAATCGCATCGAGGTCGAAAAGACGGAACGGGGGAGTTCGGTGCGTGTGGTGTAAAAAAATCAGGTTGCAAGTTGAAGGTTGAAAGTCAGGATCGAACTTATAACCGTCAACCTTGAACCTTCAACATGCTTTATCTCATCATCTCCACTATGCTGTTCGTCCTCGCTATCATCATCGTTCATTGGATTCACAACCAATATCATCTTGATATTGTCGTCACGCCTGCGCCACCGCCCGGGTCCGCGCCGATGGTTTCGGTGTGCATCCCGGCCCGGAACGAAGAGAACAACATCCGGCGCTGCGTCGAGGCGGTTCTTCGTCAGGATTACCCGAACTTCGAAGTCATCGTTCTGGATGATCGCTCCACCGATTCGACATCCGAGATTCTTCGCCAACTTGCGGCTCAGAATGACAGACTTAAAATCCTCAGCGGCTCGGACCTGCCCGATGGTTGGGCGGGCAAACCCCATGCCTTATACCAAGCCTCGGCTTTTGCGAAAGGCGAGTGGCTCTGTTTCGTGGATGCCGATACCTTCCTCGAGCCGAACGCGCTTTCATCAGTGTATGCAAAAGCCATCGAGACGAACGCGGACTTGTTCACTGTGATGACCAAACAAATCCTCGGCACATTTTGGGAGCGGACCGTCATGCCGTTGGTAATGACGGCGCTCTCCGTGGGATTCTCTCCACGAAAAGTGAACGATCCCAAACGCCAGGATGCGATCGCGAACGGACAGTTTATCTTCATTAGGCAAAGCGCTTATGATGCGGTGGGCGGACATGAAAGAATCAAGGATCAGATCGTGGAAGATAAAGCGCTTTCTGAAAATATAAAATGGAGCGGTTATCGGCTGATTGTTGCGGGCGGGTCGCAAGTGGTCGGCACGCGGATGTATACGTCCCTGCCGGAAATGTGGGAGGGCTGGACGAAGAACATTTATCTCGGCTTGCGGGATCAGCCTTATCTATTGCTCCTGGGCGCTTTTGGCGCAACTCTGGCATTGATGGCAGCCTTGTTCCTCCCAGTGTGGCCTCTGCTCGGTCTGATTTGGCATCTGCATGGCGGTGGTTGGAAGGCTTTTGGGGTGATCCTTGAGGCGTTGCTTGTATTGGGATATTTGATCGTCATCCGCGCCAGAATAGCACAGGGAATGGAAATTCCACGATGGTATGCGTTGACCACCCCGTTGGGAGCAGGGGTGTTCGCCGCGATGATGTTGACCTCTGCCTGGAAGGTAATTTCGGGGCAAGGGGTGACTTGGCGGGGAAGAAAGTACCAACCGGGATTGTGATAAAAGTCCTTGATTAATTAAGGTCAAGTTTGTTATATTTCGTCATCTCCTGTTAAAGATAACAAAATATAACATATGACTGTCTCACTCGACCGCGAAAAACAAATCCTTGAATATTTGCAAAAGAGAGGGAGCGCCTCCATTCAACAATTGGCGGATGCGTTTGGCGTTTCCAATATGACGATCCACCGGGACCTTAACAAACTTGCCCAAGCGGGTCGTATCCTCAAGAAACACGGTGGGGCTACTCTGCCCAGCGAAGGCCGTAAGCTGCAGGAAGAAATTTCTTCATGCGCGATGTGTGGAAAACTGGTATCCCAACGGACAGTGTTCATCGTTAAATACGAGAATGGGGAGGAGAAGCGCGCGTGTTGTGCCCATTGCGGATTGATGATGGTAAGCTGCGGGAAAAACATCTGGCAGTCGCTGACGACGGATTATCTGTTTGGACACATGATCAGCGCGGGGCAGGCTACCTATGTAAGCGGAAGCGATGTGAATATTTGTTGCGTGCCGAGCGTGCTGGCATTCGGATCGAAGCAGGACGCCGAAAAATTCCAAAAAGGATTCGGGGGTCGAATGTCCGATATGGAAGAAACGGTCAGGTATTTAAACGGAATGATGCACATGCAAACGGGTATGTGATTCAGAAACCAATGCTTTGAGAGGAAAAAATGAAGAAAATAGTTGCAATATTTGTGGCAGGGATGATTTTGTTGAGCGCATGCGGCGGCGGGGAAGGCGTGGAAGCGAACGAGCCCTGGGCGCGCTCCGGTTTGAAGGACGGCAACAGCGCAGTGTATATGATGTTGACCAATTTCACCGACTCGGAAGTGGCATTGATCGGCGCTTCGTCCGATGTGGCGGCTGCGGTGGAGGTTCACTTAAGCTCGATGAGCGCAGACGGAACCATGCAAATGGTCAAGCAGGATTCGGTTGCGATACCTGCCGGGGAGGAATTGGAATTGAAGCCGGGCAGTTATCACATCATGTTCATCGGCTTGACCAGGGACTTGGACGTCGGCGATGAGATCACGTTGACCTTGCATTTCGATGGGTATGAGGATGTAACCATGGCCGTCCCTGTGATGGATGCTGCCAATATGGGCGGCTCGGGCATGGATGGACATAATATGCCGTAGGTTCTGCGCTTCGCCGGCGCATTCTCCTTTTGCCCCGCCGTCTTTCTCGGTGGGGCATTAGATGAATGGCGCAGGCTCGCAACGCCAGGTCAGTTGTCCCAGAAGGGAGGCGGGGTTGTGTCATCTTCAATTCAGGACGTATGTCAATTCCGAAACTTGGATAGTTTTTGTAGAATTTATTCATGTCTGATGACTTCATTTGTCACACACACGCATGAGGATTGTCACTCTTTGCTTCCTTTGTGATATAAGTCACAAGAAATATTGGCAAGTTTCGGTATATTTTACAAAAGCCATTAATGCGAGGTTAATCCATGTCCAAACTCCCTTTAATTGCCATTGTGATCGCGGTGCTGGCGCTCGGGTATTTTGCGCTGGTTTCGGATGCGGCGGCGTACGGTGGGGACGCGCCTGAGACATGCGCGAACTGTCATTCGATGGACTCGCAGTATGAAAATTGGGCGCACGGGGGTCATGCCAAAGTGGCGAAATGCACCGATTGCCACCTGCCTCACGACAACTTTGTTTCGTACTACATGGAAAAAGGAAGGCAAGGCGCGAAAGATACGTATGCCTTTGTGACGGGAAATATCCCGGTTATGATTCGCGCCGAAGAGAAGACGAAGGAGATCGTTCAGGAGAATTGCATCCATTGCCACGAAGATACTGTGGAATCCATGCTGGCGGGCGCACAGCCTCTGGACCGCTACTGCTGGGAGTGTCATCGTAGTGTTGCGCATGGGGAGCGCGGCGCGACAGGGGCTCCGTTTCAAGATTCGGTAATTTATCCGACCAAGTAAGGAGAATGCAAATGAAAAACTATATCACCCTCATTCTTGCTGGATTGGTAGTAGTGCTCGCCGCGGTGTTGATCGGCGTGATGGTATACATCCAGAACCAGCCTGCAGAAGTGCGCGCTGTGCAGCCGTTGGTGGAGATCGCGGCGATGGAGCCGGATTCTGCCCAATGGGGCATTAACCATCCCAATCAATACGATACGCTCATGAAGACAGCGACCAATAATGTGGATACGACCTACGGCGGTTCTTCGGCATTCTCTTGGCTGGAACGCGATCCGCGCCAGGTCATTCTGTTCGCGGGTATGCCTTTCAGCAAGGATTATAACGATGATCGCGGCCATGCCAATGCGTTGGATGATGTGAATGAGACGAAACGCCTCAACCTGAATGTGGACGACCCGAAACGTACCCCGGGTACTTGTTACTCCTGTAAATCTTCCTCAAACCCCGGCTTATGGAAGGAACTTGGTATGGAAGCCTATGACGCCATGTCCTTTGTGGAACTGGGTCCCCGTGTCACCGAACCCATCGGTTGTGCCAACTGCCATGAAGCTGAAACCATGCGACTCATCGTCACCAACCCCGCGCTTGAAGAAGCGTTCGAACGCCAGGGCAAGGATTGGACGACCTTCACCCGGCAGGAAATGCGCACGGTCGTTTGCGCCAACTGCCATGTTGAATACTATTTCAAGGGTGATGGCAAGTATTTGACATTCCCATGGGACATGGGGATGAAGGTCGAGCAGATGATCGTGTATTATGAAGAAGCCGGTTTCTCCGATTGGGTCTACCCGGAAACTGATACGCCCATGCTCAAGGCGCAGCATCCCGAATTCGAATTCTTTACGGCAGGAAGCACGCACTATGAAGCGGGCGTTTCCTGCGCCGACTGCCACATGCCCTACGTCCGTGAGGGCGCGAGCAAATATTCGACGCACGATGTTCACAGCCCGCTTTTGAACCCTGAAGAAGCCTGCGGACAATGCCATACCAACACTGAATATGTCGTCGAACGCGTTGCCATCATTCAACAGCAGGTGGCAGATACAAAGATCAGCGCTGAAGATGCCATCATCGATGCGATGAACGCCATCAAGGCGGCTGCCGCTGCGGCGAATGCCGACCCGGCTCTGCTCGATGAAGCGCGCAAACTGCACCGAGAAGCGCAGTTCATGTGGGATTTCATCTCTGCCGAGAATTCGACCGGTTTCCACAATCCCGAGTACGCGCTTGAGGTGCTTGCCAAGTCCACGAATTTGGCGCGGCAAGCGCAGATGCTTGCGGCGCAATCGGTCAATGACTCGTCCCTGCTTGCAACGGGCACTTTCTACGAGAATAAATAACTCACCCGAAAGTACTCCCCGCCTGAAAAGACGGGGAGTTTTTATTTGGGAACAATTCATGGGAAAATTCGTTTACATAGAAAAGGAGAACATCATGAGAAAATTTATCTTAGTCGTTTTGGCGCTTATCCTGTCTGCTTGTTCTGCCGGTTCAGCGTACGATCAGAATCTCAAAAAATGGCGGGAGGCTGGGGTATCTCACTATCGTTACAACCTTGTGATCGGCTGCTTTTGCCCGTTCTATCAAGATATGCCTCTGGCTGTCGAAGTTCAAAATGGGGAAGTCGTCTCCATCACCCGCGTGGATGGGACCACGGTCGATGCTTCAGACCCCAACCATGAATACTATGTGAAGTACGCGACAATCGACCGGCTCTTTGCCGAACTCGAATCTGAAATGGCCGGGGCTGAAGAAGTTACTGCGGCTTATGACCCCGAATTCGGCTTCCCGATGGAAGTGTCCATAGATGTTATCAAACTGGCGATGGATGATGAATTATCATGGCGGGTGACGAACTTCGAAATCCTGCCATAAGTTTCCTGGCTCTGGGCGGCATACCCATTCCGGGCACTTTCTCCTCCACTGGGCACTGCGGCGGGAGCGCGTATGCAATATACCTAAAAGATAAAAACATGACTCACCCGGAAATTTAGGTTTCGTGGGTGAGTTCGTTTTAAGAGCAAATGGGGCGCGAATTAAACCTGAAAACGCGGATTTTGTAGTCCATTTCCGCGTTTATATGCGCTCGTCCGCTTCCTAAATTAGATTCTGGGTTAATTAGTTTGATTTTAATTCGGCATGACCCACTGGTCGAAGATCTCGCGGTCGACGATCTGAATGCGGCGGTCCTCCAGTTTGATAGCTCCACTGCGTTCCATTTCTTTGAGAGAACGCGCCACCACCTCGCGCACGGTTCCCAATCGCGCCGCCAGTTGTTCCTGAGTCCAGTGCTGGGACTTATCCTGCGGCAGTTCTGCATCGATCAGGCGGGCGAGGCGATGAGTCACCTGGTAGAACGCCATCTCGCTCACCATGCGTACCATGCCACGCAGCATCGTGCCGAAGTTGGCAAGCACTTTTTGGGCGAACATCGGGTGTTCCATCACCAGCGCGTGCAGTTTGTTCTTGTCGATGATCCACACCCGGCAGGTTTCCAGGGCTTCGACATTGACAGGGCTGGCGCCTTCATCGAATGCGGGCACCTCCGCAAAAGTGTCGCCTTCTTGAAGGATGCGGACGATGTACTGCCGTCCCTGCGCCGAGATGCGGAAGATCTTGGCGCTGCCATGTTCGAGGATGAACAAACCCTCGCAGGGGTCGCCCTCCCAAAAGAGGACATCTCCGCGCTGGTATTCCCTGAGCTGCATGTGCCCGGCAATGTCCTTCAGCATGGATTCTTTTAGATCGTCGAAGTATGGATTTCCCCGCAGCGCTTCGATCTTTTGTTTAAGACTGGATTCGATGGTTTTCATTGGATGTCATACTTCGCCGAGCAGAACATGGTCAGGTCCGCGATCGATCTCCCATGGATAAACGATGAAGGCATCCGTTATCGCGGCGTAATAATCCGGGCGGACGCTCCCAAACAGGTTGCGGTATGGATTGAAATGCAGGACGCACGTTTCCGGAAATCCACCTGCCGCCGACACGCGGTTCTTTACCGCGGTGATGGTGCGCCCCGACCCCCAGACATCGTCCACGATCAGGGTGGGGCGTCCGCGCAGTTTATCCTCGGCAGGGAATTGAATGAACTCAGGCCAGACCATCAGGGGGGAACCACGCTCACTTTCCGTCTGAGCCGGGAAGTCCACAGCGGCGGTAAGGATGTGGGTAATATCCATCGCGTCTGCCAGCAAACCGCCGGGGATGATTCCGCCGCGTGTGATCATCACCATCGCTGTAAACTCGCGTTTGAATTGGGGAATCAAGTGATCGATCAATCTATCCACTTCCTCCCACGAGATGGCTTCCTGTCGACGCGGTTCGGGTTTCATATGGGGTATTGTATCAAAAGTCCCTCGTGAAGGTTTGCCTTCAAGAGGGACTTTTGTTATTTATGCCAACACCGCCGCCAATGGTGCGGGAGCCTGCACTTGCGCAGGAGCCCTGCCTTCCGCGGCCGCCTTCTCCACTTCTTTTGCCCATAGATACAAACAGGTGTGATACGCCGTGTTGGTGTAGGAACTGAAGACGCTTGCCAGCATTACGAAGGCGAAGAAGATCAAACCGCCGAGCACAATGCCGATTACGGTGAGGGTCATTTCGCCGCCGGAGGCGAACGCCAAACCCCCGCCGATGACGAATGCGATGATCAAACCAATGACTCCAAAGATAAACCCGATCAGCCCGGTCACGAAACGCACGCCGACCGTGCTGATGCCGATCAGGAGAAGATTCTCTTTTGTGATCTTCCAGACCCGCTGCAGGCCGTTCTTGAGATTCAGGTCATCGATGATCATCACCGGCAGGACGAGCGCCGCGGCTTCCGTCCACAGGGTTTCAAGCAGGCCGGCTGCCTGGCGCGCAATGTTCGCTCCCATGCCTCCCCGGCGGTTGCGCTGCGCCGCATTGCGGATCAATCCAACAGCCGTCGACGCCGCCGCAAGGGTCAGAATGTCGAAGAAATCCCGCTTGACGATCGCCCAGGCATGATCCATTCGCCCGTCGCCCTTGGTGAGATACCCGTAGATCAAATACACCGTCATCCCGGAAAAAACATACGTCACCACGAACTGAACAAACATCAGGACAGCCCCCATGATGGTTAGGATGACGGCGCCGATATCCGAATCGCCTATAAAGATCGCCGCGATCGCAATCGGGATGATCCCGATCACGGATACGATACCACCCACCAATAACGCATAGAACGACGGTTTCAAAAGGTCTTTATCCTTGAACGCCATACCCCAGGCTTGTTTCAGAAAAGACCAACCGCGCGAAAAACTTTGCATGATACATTCTCCTTTCGAGGATATGGCTCGATTATAGCAAATCGATCGGGTCGGCTTCGATCCGCCACTCATTGAATCTCGCCCCCTTTAAGACGGCTGTCGGATCAGGTCCGCGTAAAACGATCTGCCAGCGGTGCTCGCCGTTTTCCTTTGCAAAGAAACATGGAACGGGACCGACCATTTCCGTTTGACGAAACCCTTCCGCCTCCAACTTGGCCTTGAGTTTGTCCGCCATCTTAACGGCTTCCTCCTTCGCCTTGTCATCGTTCACATTTCGATATTCCAACCGGACCAGTTTTGTAAAAGGCGGGTATCCAAGTTTACGGCGATATTCCAGCTCGCGCGCATAGAATCCGTTCACGTCGTGGTCTGCGGCGAATTGAAGGGAGTAATGATCGGGGTTGAATGTCTGCATGATCACCCTGCCTCCGCGCGATGACCGTCCCGCCCGCCCGGCAACTTGAGTCAGAGTTTGGAACACTTTTTCATTGGCAAACGGATCCGGCAGGTTCAAACCGACGTCCGCCAGTACGACCCCGACCAAAGTGACCAGCGGCAGGTCAAGCCCTTTCGCCAGCATTTGCGTGCCGACCAGGACATCTGCCTGATGATTCGCAAAGTGGGTCAGGATGATCTCATGCGCATCTTTTTGGCGGGTCGTATCCCAATCCCAACGTAATGTGCGCGCCTCGGGATACATGGTTTTGACCTCCGCCTCGACGCGTTCGCTTCCCAATCCATATTCACGGATCTGGCTGCTTTTGCAATTTGGGCAGGTCTTGGACGTCTGTCGGGTGTAACCGCAGCGATGGCACAACAACGTTTGACCGTTCGAACGATTCAACGTTTCAACGTGCAGCGTCAACGGCGTTTCGCAGTCGGGACATTTCAACACATAACCACAATCGCGGCAGAAAATATAAGTCGCAGATCCGCGCCGATTGAGATAGAGGATTGCCTGCTCGCCGCGTTCGATCACCTCCGCCAGCGACTCGCTCAAGACGCGGGAGAAGATCCCGCGGTTGCCGTTCTTCAACTCGTCGCGCATATCTACGAGCTGTACAGGCGGGAGGGTCGAGTCGGTCACCCGGTTGGGAAGTTCGATGACTTGAAATCGTCCCTGTTCTCCCATGTATCGCTGCTCGACCTTTGGCGTCGCTGAACCCAGCACGCAGACCGCGCCGCAAAGCTTCGCGTATTCCTGCGCGGCGGTCACTGCGTTGTAGCAGGGGGGCTCGGATTGATGATACGAACTGTCGTGGCATTCATCCACCATGATCAAACCGATGTTTTGTAGTGGCGAAAAAAGCGCTGAACGCGGCCCGATGATGATATTGAGCTTTCCATCCCGGGCACGCCGCCAGGTATCGTAGCGTTCGCCTTCGGAGAGTTTCGAGTGGACAAGCCCCACCTGTCCTGGAAAGCGCGAGACGAATCTCCGGACAGTTTGAGGCGTCAATGCGATTTCAGGAACGAGGATCAAAACCTGTTTGCCATGTCGGATCGCTTCCTCCGCCGCGCGCAGGTATATTTCCGTTTTGCCGGAACCCGTCACACCGTATAACAGATATTGGAGATCGGAGATTGGATGATTTGTGATCGAGCCGATAATTTGATCTAATGCGAAACTCTGTTCATTGGAAAGGACCAGCGGCTCCCTATTCTCCAATTCTCCATTCTTTATTTTTATCAGCGGATCGCGAAAGATCTCGTTCTCGAACAGGCGGATCAATCCGCGCTCTTCGAGTTCTTGCAAATCGGCGAGGTTGCACCCGGTTTGAGCATAAACCCAGGATAGATTGATCGGCTCAGGTTGTTGGATTAGAAATCGAAGGGCAGATTCTCTTCGCACCTGGGTTTGTTTTGTGGACCCGAGCGAATCGATTTCCTTCCCTGCCGCTTCCGGCGTGACTGCGAGCTGGGCAACACGAATGTGCTTTGGTCTCACCCGCGGCGGGGGCAGGATGTTCCTTGAAGAAAGCACGCCCTTTTTCACAAGCAGGCCCGCAGTCTTACGCCAATCGACTTTGGCGAAGTGAGAGTCGATCTGCCGTCCGCGGAGTGATCCTCGCTCGCGGAGCAAATCTATGAGGCGGGTTGTGATTTTGGAGGATTGTTCTTGGTAATTGATAATTCGTAATTCGTAAAGAACGTCCGCTTGTTGTGATAATCCCACCGGAATCATCATGCCGATGATGGCGGACAAAGGATTCAGCGTAGAATCAGCCAGCCGCATGGCAAGATTCAACAATGGGGGAGTCAGAAGCGGTGCAGGGTCGAGCAGGTCGAGGAGCAGTTTGGGATTCTCTATGGAGGAAGATTCGGTCAACTCGACGACGATGCCCTGCACGGTTTGATTCCCGAACGGGGCTGTGACAAGACATCCCGCCCGGATTTGCGGGGCGAGTTTCGATGGAATGGTGTAATCGAATATTCCGGAAATTGCGGGGATGTTTACGGCAAGGCGGGCGAACATGCCTTGATTATATCTTTTTCAAAATGGCGGCCGCGCCATATCCGACAACGGAGGAATGATCGCCTGTGACATCGCCCGATGTGGCGTAGTTAAGTATTTGGACTTCGTTTGCGCCGAGCTTGATTGCCGCCCATTGCACCGCAGCGACGGCGGCGTGACCGCAGGCAAACCCTTTTTCCTGGCGTTCCGCTTCGAAGATCGTTTCGGGTTCGAGGGACGCGAAGCGCTTGAGCATTTCCCGATCGAGCTGGTTTGCAATTTTTAGATCGTAAAAGTGTGAAAGATCCGTGGAGGCGACCAGGACTGCGTTTTTATTTTTAAGGGTTTTCGACAACGCATCGCCGAGTTTTTCAGCCACCTCCTCTTCCTGCGCTCGGATCATGACCGGCAGGAGTTTGAATCCCTGCTGGAAGACGCGTTGCAGGAAGGGCAGTTCGATCTCCAATGAATGTTCCGGGTCGTTGGCGATGGACGTAATGGGGATGTTTATATGGGATTGAAGTTCTTCAACCGCTGTGAAATCAACTTCAATATTGCCAAGCGGCGTGGAATACGCCTGGTGTTTTGTGGTGAGGAGCGGGCGCGGGTCGTAGTTGTGATATGGCGAGATGACCGCGATGAGTTCGGGATTTGATCCTTGCAGGGCGGCAAAAGCATGCGCGGCGACCGCGCCGGAATAGCGATGCCCGGCATGGGGGGCAATGATGGCAATAACCTGTCCGTCAAGTTCAGGGAGTTCTGCGCCGTCGAGAAATTCGTCGATGCTTGCGGCAAGCGTTTTGGGATTGGCGGAGTACCACGTCCCGGCAATCGGGGAGGGGCGAAGGTCGAGCGCGTTCATGTTTTCATTGTAGCACTTTTGAAATGAAAAAATCCCCGCGAACGCTTCGCGGGGATTTGGATTAATTTTTCTTACGGGATGTAGTAGGTCGCAATGGCATTATCGATGATGTCGAGCACGGACTGGTCGGCGCCGTTCGACCACCAGGCCGTCCACATCAGCCAGGTGCGTTTGTCGTCTCCGCGCACCTCAAAGAAGGAAACCCCGGAATAATTGCCGCCTCTCGACGTCCATTCGAAGCGTTCGGAGCCGTCCTGCATGATCTGGTCGCTCGAAATGCGGATGTCGCCATTGTTGGTTCCGGTGCTGCTGTAGTAGGTGTTCAAAATATCAAGGGCGACGGCCTGGCTGGTGGAATTGTTCACTGTCACGCCTGCATCCGCGAACATGACCAAGCTTTCGATCTTTGCGGATTCATCGGGGGAGGTGAAGGTATCAGTGTATGCCTGTGTATCGGAGTAGATCGAATTGCCGTGATCGGTATGTTCATATGTCCAATCACCGGGCAGATCGAATCCCAGAAGGTTATTCTGGTCGACGAAGGTGACGATACCGTTTGTAGGTTGTTGCACTTCCTCGGTCGGCTGGGGGGGTTGAACTTCGACGGGCGGGTTGGTTGGAAGGGTGGGATTGGCTGTGGGTTGCGTGGAACCGCCGCACGCCAGGCTCACCGCCAACAACAAGGCGGCAAAGCCGATTAAAGTTCGAAATGATTTCATGGTGGTAATCTCCTGTTCACAAAAGTTGGTCAAAACGACGCTTGAAACCATATTTTACCCGCTAGATTATGGGATGTATAGGGAATGGTTAATGAACATTTTATCCTCCGCGATTTTTCGCTTCATAACACAACCTCGAAAAGCAGAACAACCGCGCTTGGGCGGTTGTTCTGGCGTGGATAAAACTTATTTCGATGGTTTGCGGGGTCGTTTGATTTTTTCCGGCTGGACAGGCTCTTGATGAACTGCTTCCACTTTTGGTTCTGGGAGAGGCGCAGGCTCGGGTTCGTTGATGAGAGGTGTTGCGGGGGAGGGACGGGGGCTGGATCCGCTATTCAACGCGGCGAAATATTCCTTGACGGCCAGGTCGTTATAGAAGATCAACGCCAGGATGCCGGCCACCATCGAAAAAATATTGCCCATCAAAAAGGTGAGGATCTCGAAAACCGCAATGGATGTGGATGGTTGAACCGGTTGAGGTTGTGCGCTCAATAACTTTGCGGCATACACGATTTCAAACACTCCAAGAATCGTTGGGAGGATCGTGATGGGCAGGCAGATTACACCGATGATCGTGCCGAGCGCCGTTGCGGATGCGACGAACCCCCAGAAAAGGTTGATGATTCCGCTTGTAAGGGTCATCAGGGCGATGGCGGTGACCAGCCCGGGTTTTTGTACTGTGTGGTTTGTGTTCATTCATTACTCCTTGAAATTGACCTGCAGGATATAACGATTGGACACAAATTTGGTTGCAGGAGATCAAGGCTGTTGGAAGGTGAGCAATATCGCGCCGGGATATTCCACGCCATTGGGGTCTGTGCAGACAGGCGGGCTGATATCGGGAACGAAGGCACCGCCGGTAACGATGCGGATGTTATACACTGCATCCGCCTCCATGACGAAATCCGCGTATCCGTTTCCCAACTCCGGTTTGAAGCCTGTGAAGAATCGGTCTTCTCCCTCGTTCCAGGTGACGACGATCTCGACACCGGGAACCTGATCGCGGCGTGAATCCATAAAGATGAATTGCATCAGCTTCGACATGCCCGGGTCACAAATGGTTTCCTGGGACGCAAGAGCGAAAGGAGTGCCCGGTCCCGGCGTGGGTGTGAACGTGGGACGCGGGGTGAGAGTGTCCTGCGCAAGCGGAGTCAACGCGGTTTGTTCGAAGAGAATGGTTGGAAGCGGCGTGAAGGTAATTTCGCCTTCATCCACTTTTAGTACATTTGTTGCAGTCGGCGTGTTTTGAGGTGAGTCGGGAGTATTAAATGATGGAATAGGAGTGGAAGTGAACGGCTCGCTCACAAATCCCTGTTGGAGGTCGGTTGCTAACTGAGCAAGCGGGCGGACTTTCTCAAAAGGTTCTCCTTCTGCGAGCATGCGCTGTGCCTGCGCGCTGAGTTCGGCAACCGGGTCCGCATCCCCGAGAAGACTCAATCGTGCCTGCGCCCGCGCAAGATCCTGGTTTGCGGCGTAGGATGCGGCGATGACGGTTCGGTATTGGTCTTTAAAATCTGCGCGGAGTAACGCGGGAGTGGCGTCCACATAGGTGACGGGCGAGAGAAACCACGAGTATGCCAGACCAAGCCCAAATCCGGCAAGAAGCGCGAGGATGGTCTGCAGGATTGTATTCCGGTTAAGATACGTCATGGAATTTGATCTGGGCCGGGTTGATAGGTTTGCATGGCGGTCAAAAGATTTTGCAGAGCCTGGATCTCATCCTGTGTGAAAGCATTCCGGCTCGCGTATTCCAGGGCAGAGGCAACGAACGATGCGGGTGAATCGCTTCCCAACAATGCAAGCCGCCGCGCAGCAGCATCGGGATCGAAGTCGTTTTGATAGGCTTCCGCCGTCATCAATACATAATCGACGCGATAATCTTCTCGAAGAAGGTCCGGAGTAACGTTGGTGAATTGAACCGGATCGATGACCCAGCCGTAGACAATGCCTAGCGCTATGCCGATATCGAGAACGACGAAAATCGTTATTAATTTCGAGGAGGACATGAATGGATTATACCTTTCGGGTATATTTTCCCTCACCGGGCATATATAAAAAAATATCCGGGCAGGAGACCGGCGGCACCCGAAGGCTCTTCCTTACCGTTGCTATCTTTCGATCCTGGCGGGGTTCGAAAGGTTTCGCCGCGCCGGGCCTGCCCGGACGGTGCAAGCATACCCGATGAGGTGGAAGAGTGTCAAATTACAGCCTATTGGTCTCGACGAACTTGAGAAATAGATCCACCAGTTCAGGGTCGAAAAGAAGGTTTGAGTTTTCCCGCAGGTAATCGATTACCTGATCGCGCGGCAGTTTTTTGCGATACGGTCTGTCGCTTCGCAGCGCGTCCCAGACGTCGACGATCGCAAAGAGCCGCGCCGAAAGCGGGATCTTTTTCCCGGAGAGCCCGTGCGGGTAACCTGAGCCGTTCCAGCGTTCATGATGATAGAAGGGGATGTCGAGGGCGGGACGAAGGTACTCGATGGGTGAGAGCATCTCGTAGGCATAAATGGGATGACGGCGCATGGTCTCCCATTCCGCTTCATTAAGAGGTCCCGGTTTTTGAAGGATCTCATCCGGGATTGCGATTTTGCCCATATCATGCAGGAGTGCGCCGCGCCGGATGTGGGAGAGTTCTTCCTCGCTGAATCCAAGCTGGCGCGCGACTTTGAGTGTGATCTCTGTGACCCGCTGGGTATGTCCCTCGGTTTCGCGGTCGCGCAGGTCGAGCGCGCGGACCCAGCCTTCGATTGTCCTCTCGTATGCTTCGCTCAGTTGATTGTGGGCGGATTGCAATGCCTCTTCAGCGTGTTTCCGTTCTGTGATGTCGCGGGAGGCGGATTGAATCTCCACTGCCCGTTTTGTGACGGGATCGAGAATCGCGCGGGCAGATGTCTCAAGCCACACGAAGGTGCCTTTTTTGTGTCGTGCGCGAAAAGCTACCGTGTAGGGAGAGTCTCCGGGGTTTTGCTCGAACAATTCCCTGATCGATGCGTGGTCTTCTTCATGGATCAGGTCGAAGATTTTCATCCCCTTGAGTTCGTTCGGAAGGTAACCCAGAATGGTTTTACAGGCTGGAGAAACATAGAATAGTTCGCCGATGGTGGTGAGTCGCGCAATCATATCGGTGGCGTTCTCAGCGAGGAGGCGGAACTGTGCTTCGCTTTCGGTCAGGGCGTTTTGTATCCGTATGCGGTCTGCCCGTGCCTTCCACTGATCGATCGCGTTTCTTGCGGCGTGGGGCATGTCCAGCATGGATTCGGGGGATTTCACCACATAATCCAGCGCGCCGGACTTCAACGCTTCCACAGCGATGCGTTCATTGCCGTAACTGGTCATCAGGATGATGGGTGTGGCAAGGGGATCGCGCGTGTTCGGAAGCAGTTCCATGCTTTCCCCGTCCGGGAGCCGCCAGTCCGCAATGATCAGATTCGGTTGATGAACGCGTAGATATTCCCTCGCCTCGGCAAGGGAACGGGCGCGATGGATTTGAAACTCGGAAGTTTGGTCTTCGAAGGCGCGTTGGATCAGTTCGGCATGCGGGTCTTCGTCTTCAACCAGGAGGATTTGCAGTGTCTCGTTCGCCATGACTATGGGACTATCGCATCCGTTTATTCCAGCCCAGCCAATAACCGCCCAGATCGTTCATCAGATTGCTGAATTCTTCATATCCAACAGGTTTGACGAGGTAACTGTTGACATAGTTATCGTAGGCTTGCATCACATCTTTTTCCGCCTCGGAAGTGGTCAGAATGACCACGGGAATGTTGCGAAGTTCTTCCCCTTCCTTGATCACGCGCAGGACTTCCAGTCCATCCACCCGGGGAAGGCGCAGGTCCAGGAGAATGATATACGGGCGGGGGCTGTTATCGGGGTCGCTGTAGGATTTGCGGCGGAGTAGGTAATCGAGGGCGGATTCCCCGTCGGAGATATGAAGAATCTTGGTCGGGATGGGATGATTCTCCATCGTCCGAATCACAAGTTCCGCGTGATCCGCGTTGTCTTCGACCAGCATGACCAAAATCGGCTCACCAATCATACTCTCTCCTGTTTCTCGACATATTGTAAACGATTTGACCATTTGCAAGGCGGGTTCAAACGGTAATTTTATTCGCTCTCCGAAGAACCGTTCCTTTCAGTTTCTGATGAGAATGAACACAACCACGCATGGTCGGTTTTATTCAAGGGATCGCATTCTTCCATTGGTTTCGTCGCAGGATTTCTGTCCGGCGTTTTCGATGAACCTGATTGCGGGACGTGATATAATTTCGCCGTTCACCAACAGAAATCCCCTGCCCGGAGGAGACATTTATGGAAATCACCACTCAGGAATTCAAGCATTGTGATCTATTTGTTGTCAAAGGACGGGTTGACAGCGCAACAGCGCCCCAATTCGCCAAAGCACTCGAGAAAGCCACCGACAATGGCCGCTTTAAAATTGCCCTCGATATGAAAGAGTTGGAGTATATGTCCAGCGCCGGTTTTCGTGCTTTGCTCGCCACCCAGAGAAATTGCAAACGATATAACCGCGGTGAAGTGGTGCTCGTCCGCGTCCCCGACCGCATCCGTGAAGCGTTGGAACTGGCGGGATTCACCGAACTCTTCAAAACCTTCGATGACCCCGTGACCGCTGTGGGAAGTTTCTAATACAGGGGCGCACTGAACCAGGCGATGCCGTCTCGTACGATTCAGAGGCGGCATGTCATTTCTTTATGCCAGCATCCATATTCCCGGCCAGGTTCGAATTTCTGGATGAGATCCGCGACATGGTCGCCGAGGTCGCACGCGGTGGAGGATTCTCGGAGAAGTCCATTTACTCCCTGCAGCTTGCCGCCGATGAAGCTGCATCTAACATCATCGAACATGCCTATGAAGGCGAATCCGAGGCCTCGCTATTCATGACCTGCGATATGAAGGACGATCAAATCGTCATTACAATGCGCGACACAGGCAAATCCTTCAACCCCTCTTCGGTAAAAGAACCCAATCTCAAGGCCGACCTGTCTGAACGCCAGATCGGCGGGCTGGGGGTATATTTGATGCGGAAATTGATGGACACCGTCTATTACGAATCTTCGAGGTCTGGCAATCTGTTGACCATGACCAAACGAAGGGAGTGATGCGTGTGCGCCGCAACCCGATCTTCATGGGATTGGCTTCAACTCGCCAACCTCGGCGGACAGCTACGCAGCGGGACCTCCCTCGGCGCACAATGCGACCGGATCGCCGAGATGGCGGGTCGTTTGATCGCAGGCCAGGTGAATGTCTGGATCCGGGAGGAGATCTTTCGCCTTCCTGACTGGCAGGAGGGTCGATTGTTCCCGTCCCAGCCCTCGCTCGAGGGGATGAAGCGGGCGATCAAAACTGGAAAGCTGGTCAAAAAAAACGGGGGAGGAAAATCTGCCGCCTCACGCCAGACTTTTGCCTCGGTCCCGCTCGGGGATCAGGGGGTTACGCTGGGAGCGCTTCAGATCACCCGCCCCAAGGGACCTGAATTTTCAAAAGACGAATTAAACCTGCTGCAAGGTTTGGGGCAGATCGTCTCAGTGAATCTTTTCGCTTCGCACCGCGCTGAAGTGGAACAGTTTCGCCTGCGTCAGTTGAATCTTGTCCGCGAGGTTAGCGCAAAGATCGCCAACGTGCTCGATGTGGATGAACTTTCCGCCCAGGTGACCAAGTTGATCCAGGAAACCTTCAATTTTTATTACGTCGCCTTCTTCACTCTCAAACCGAACGATACAAAATTGAAATTCCGCGCCAGCGCCGTCGCTCCGCGCAAGGGCAGGCGCAAAGCGTCGATCGCCCTCGAAGTGGAGGTAGGTCAGGGGCTCATCGGCGAAGCCGCGCGCACAGGGACTGAGATCGTCTGCGATAACGTCCAGGCCGACAGGCGTTTCCGCTTCATCGACAGCCTGCCGGAAACAAAATCCGAGGTCGTCATTCCGCTCAAGATCGAAGACCGTGTGCTTGGCGCCCTGGATGTGCAAAGCAACCAGCTCAATGCATTTCATCCCATCGATCTGCTCATTCTGCGTGCCCTGGCGGATAACATCGCCCGCGCCGTGGACGGCGCAAAGCTATACAGCGACCTGCGCCGCCGCGCCAATCAATTGACTCTCGTTTCCGAAGTCAGTAAGAGCGTCACTTCCACTCTTGAACTTTCGCAATTGATGCGCGATGCGGCAAATCTTATCCACGAAAAATTCGGCTATCCTCATGTTTCACTTTTCACCGTCCACCCGAACCGCCGTTTGATCATGTATGAAGCCGGGAGCGGCAAACGAAGCAAACATCTCGAAGGTTTTACCATTCCGCTCGACGGTGAAAAAGGCATCATGCCCTGGGTGGGGCGGAATGGAAAGACCGCCCTTGCCAACGACGTATCCAAGGACGAGCGTTACGTCCACTCGCCGCTGCCGCCGAGGAATACAAAATCAGAACTGTGCGTCCCTTTGATTTTCAACGAGCAGGTGATGGGCTTGCTCGATATTCAATCGGATAGGCTGAATGCGTTTACCGAAGACGACCGCGTGATGTTCGAAGCCGTGGCGGATACGATGGCTGCTGCGATCCGCAACGCGGACCTCTACCGTTCCGAGCAATGGCGGCGGCAGGTGGCAGATAGCCTGCGCGAAGTGGCGGGGCTTGTTTCCAGCAATGCCGGTTTGGACGAAGTACTCGGAATGATCCTCGTTGAATTGGACCGCAACCTGCCTGTGGATATTTCGTCCATCTGGCTTTTGCAGGAAGGGGAGTTATGTCTTTCTGCCGTGCATGGCATCGACGGAAACCAGCTTGAAAGCATGTGCATTGCCAATCCCGAATCAGCATTTGCGATGGTGGAGGCGATTGAATCAGACCTTCCGTTGATCCGCCGCCCGGAAGACCCAATGGGATTGACCGGTCTAACCGCCGGCTTCGACCCGGATTATTCCTCCATTGTGGCACCGCTTCGGGTGGGCGACCGCCCGCTTGGCGTGTTGACTCTGGCGCATCACACATCGGGACGTTACGGGCATGAAGCGCGCGCCATTGCCAGCACCTTTGCGAATTATGCGGCGGTTGCGATCGAGAATACCCGTCTGTTCGATTCGGCACAGGAGCAGGCGTACGCCTCGGCGGCATTGCTGCAAGTGGCGCAGGCGGTCGTCAGCCCCGGCGAATTGGATGAGATCCTCAGTTCGATCATCCGCATCATGCCGATCCTTGTCGGTGTCAAGCGCGTCGTGTTGTACCGCATCGATATGGAATATCAGACTTTACAAGCTTCGCAGGAGTATGGTCTCTCTGAAGAGGAAGAGACTTTACTTACGGAAAAAAGGCTTCCGCTCGCGGAGTTTCCCTTTGTGGTTTGGGCATTGGAACAGAATTCCCTGGTTACGCATCCGCTCGAGCCTGGGGCGGAGCCGAAGGATTGGCTGGAGATTCAACCCGCAGCGGGGCGCGAGGCGGATGCGGTCAATGCAGACCGGTTGTTGATCGCCGTCCCGTTGACCATCAAGAACGATATCTTCGGCGTGATGTTGATCGAAGAGGACGAGAATGCGCGCCGGTTCCGTTCGCGGCGGCTCGAGATCATCAACGGGATCGCGCAGCAGGCTGCGCTTGCGATTCAAAATGATTTGCTTCAGCAGGAAATGGTGGTGCGCGAACGGCTCGAAACGGAAGTGCAGCTGGCCCGCCAGATCCAGCAGACATTCATCCCAAGCGTTTTGCCGACCCATCCAAATTGGCAAATCGCGGCACGCTGGCGCACTGCGCGGCAGGTGGGCGGCGATTTCTACGATGTGATCGACCTGCCGAATGACAAACTTGGAATCTTCATTGCGGATGTGGCGGATAAGGGCATGCCTGCCGCCTTGTTCATGGCGTTGACGCGCACCCTCGTCCGCGCAGCGGTGACGGAGACATCATCGCCTGCGGAAGCCTTGCGCCGTGTGAATGATTCCCTTCTGCCTGATACGCATCAAGGCATGTTCATCACAGCCGTGTACGGTGAGTTGGATCTGAAAGCCGGGACCTTTACGTATGTGAATGCGGGACACAATCCGCCGTTCTGGATGAAGACGGGCGGAAGATTGGAGAAATTGACACGCACCTCGATCGCCCTTGGCGTTATGGAACAACCGGTGATCGAAGAAAAGACCCTGGTATTTACCGCGGGCGATACTTTGTTGCTTTATACCGACGGCCTCACCGAGGCTTTCTCTCCGAGCGGCGATCTCTTCGGCGAAGTACGCCTGCTGGATGCGATCGCGTCGCTGACAGTTGACACCGCCGAGGGAGTCATTCGATCCATCGAAGAATGCCTCAATGAATTTGTCGACCCGCTTCCATTGAGTGATGATTTGACTATGATGGCGATTCGGATGGTTGCGTAAATCATTCCGATCAGATCATCTTTATTATCAAGCGTAATTGTCATGGCATTAATTCGGATATCGAGGGGATTTTCATGCTTTTCGGCAGGTATAATCCCAACTCATGATATTTAAGTTTCAGAAAGCAGGCTCCGAATGACCGGTATTTTTATTTCCTATTCGCGAAAAGACTCTAAGGTCGCGCATACGTTGATGAACTCCTTCAGATCGATCGAGCTCGACGTCTGGGTGGATTGGGAGGATATCCCGCCCGCTGTGGGATGGTTGGACCAGATCCTGCAGGGCATCGAACAAGCCGATGCATTCATTTTTCTCGTCAGCCCGGATTCGGTCGCTTCGGAAGTCTGCAACGTGGAGTTGGAACATGCGCATAAGAATGCAAAACGCATCATCCCGATCGTTGTACGGGATGTGGATCCGAAATCGACCCGCGATGTCATTCGCAACCTGAACTGGATCTTCATGCGGGAGGACGATAATTTCGAAACCGGGCTGGGAAAGGTTCGGGTGGCAATTAACCTCGATCTGGCTTGGCTTGAGGAACACCGCCGCCTGCAAGTTCGCGCTCTCGAATGGGACCGCAGGAAGGATCCCAGCCTGCTGTTGCGCGGCAGCGACCTGCGCAACGTGTCGCGCATGGTCCTGGAACATGAAGGACGGGACCCTGCACCTTCGGAATTGCAACATCACTATATTCGGTTCAGCAGGTCAAACGAGAGAGTTCGAACACTCACCTGGATCTCCGCCGCGCTCGCCATCCTGATCATGTTGGTGCTCTCCGCGTTTGCGCTCGATCAGCGGCAGGACGCGTTGGCAAATGCGGCTGAAGCTCAAAATCAACGCGCAATTGCCGAAAGCAATCAGAAGACTGCCGAGAGCAATGCGCGCGCCGCCCTGATCGCAAAAGCGGCTGCGGACAAGAACGCGGGGATCGCCAATGCACAACGAAGCGCTGCGCGCGCCCAGATCTATCAAACGAGAACCGGGGGATTGTTTAGCAGCACCCTGCTTGCCATCGATTCGTATCAGAGGATTCCGTCTTTTGAGGCGGAGGAAATTCTTCGTGAAAACATCAGCCTGCTGCCGGTGCCTGTGAAAGATATAAGCCATGGGGGTTCGATCCTTGCGATTAAAGTCAGCCCCGGAGGGGATACGTTTGTTACCGCCAGCGATGACGGCACAGCCTGTCTGGTGCGCTTCGAGAGCGGGGAAAGCCTCTTTTGCTCGACCAGTTCCGGGTCCGTTTTGGATGCGGCATTCGGTCCCGACGGGAAGGTTCTGGTCACGAGTGCATTCTCAGGGCAAGTTCTGGTCCTGGATGCAGAATCGGGTGACGTGCTTAAGGAACTTAATTATGGTGTCCCGGTCTTCAGCGTGAATATCAGCCCGGATGGCGAATTGCTTGCGCTTGCCCGTGACGATGCGCGCATCTCCCTGGTCAAAATGTCATCCTATGAATTTGCAGGTGAATTCTCGGTCTTTGGCAGTTTGAGTGTGACGGCGTTCAGCCCCGATGGAAATCTCTTTGCGGCGGGATCGGATGCAGGCGCGGTCACAATTTGGGATCTGGAGTCGAGAGAGATAATTACCGGCGGGGCGCACTCCGGTGAAGTGCGCGACCTCACGTTCAGCCCGGATGGTTTTTCGTTGCTATCGGGCGGCACGGATAATTGCGCCGTGCTGACCAGCCCGTCCACAGGCGAACAGATGTTGAAAGTCCTAGCCGAGGATTGGGTGGAGGATGTGGAATTCAGCCCGGATGGCAGCTGGTTCGTCACAGCATCGAACGATTTCCGCATCCGCGTTTGGGATGCGGAAACGGGCGAGGAGCGATTGCGGCTGTTACAAGACAGCATCGTCAACGATGTCAAAATAAGCCCGGACGGATTGTGGATCGCCTCCACCGGATCGGATCGCACCGTGCGGGTCTGGAGCGCGGCGGACGGCGCTGAGATGTTCCAAATTCCCCTCGTAGGGGAGGGAATTGTTTTGGAGTTTAGCGGTGACGGTTCGTATCTTGTCGCCGGGGACGAGCTCGGTCATGTATCCTTGTGGGATATTTCCGCCATCAAATCGAATACCCGTTATGTGAGATTCGATGAATTCATCGAAAGAGTGGAAATGAGCCCGCAAGGGGATTGGTTCTCCGCTTCGACCGCGGGCCAGGTCTGGTTGCTCGACCCCGAAAATTTCCCTCAGCCGACGGATCCGCCCACCGATCCGTTGATCGATTTCTTCGACGACGATGTTTGGGAAATGGTGATGGATCCAGAGGGGAAAATGTTGGCTGTTTCCACCGGGGAGGGACGTGTTGTCGCAATTGAGATCCCTTCAGGCAGGGCGAGAACGCTTATCGATAATGGTCCCGCTCAGAGCCTGGTTTTCTCCCCGGATGGCTCCAACTTATATCTTGCCAGTGCCGATGGGCTGGTCCAGACTCGCAGCATCGAATCAGGCGAGGATGGGCTCCTTTGGGAAGCGGATCAACCCGTCTACACCACGGCAGTTTCTTCCGCTAACTTTCTCGCCATCGGCATGGAGGATGTCATCGTCCTCTTCGACCCGGCTGCAAAATCTGAGATCGGCGTATTGGAATCGCCCGGCCTGAATCATTTGCTGGCGTTTCATCCAGACGGGAATCTTCTGGTTTCAAGTTCTTTATCGGGGAATACATCCTTTTGGCGTAAGGAAGGGAACGAATTCAAGTTGCAAAATTCTGTGACGGGTCACCCCGCTGTTTCAATCTCGTTCACACCCGATGGGCAGCGCCTTTTTCTCGGTGGGACCGACCGCGTTTTGATCTTCGATCCGCGGTCAGGCACGGAGGTTCATCGCATCCGTCAGAACGGCGATACAGTGGATATTGCCTTCTCGGCCGATGGAAAGACTCTTTATGCCGCCTCCATGCGAACATTGCGATTTTTCGATATTTCTTCATTGACGGAGATCTCGGAAGCGAATATTGTGACTGTGGCTTGCAGCCGCCTTCTTCAAAACTTCACCGCCCCGGATTGGAGATCCTTTTTCGGCGATGATGAATATAAACTCATCTGTCCCTCTCTGCCTGTGCCTTAGAGTTTCTTCAGCAGGTCTTGCGAAAACTATATGACCACCGACGGTAATGCATAGCCTGTTGTCGGTGGTCATATTCCAATCTTTATGCCAGGGTGGATTTTAGAACGAAATTGTTACATTCCAACCATCCTTCACAGGGATAAGATAAATATGCGGAAGATAAGGGGTTGATTCCGCATGTGTGAAGGAGAAAGGCATGATCCCAAGAATTCGAGGGCGTTTTTGGAGGAACGCGGGGATATTCCTCCTGATTGTGTTGACAGTTTTTCCAGCGAATGTATCGATTGCCCGGGCGGCGGGACCGTACACACGGGTATCTGTCAACACAGGCGGCGAGGGGACGAATGAGTTTTCAGGCCGCGGCGCGATCTCTGCCAATGGGCGCTTTGTTGCCTTCGACTCGTCGGCGACGAATTTAACAGCCACCGACACGAACGGATTTGGCGATGTCTTCCTGAGGGATCTGCATCTCGGCACGACGGTTCTCGTTTCCACAACGGCAACCGGGGCTCAGGGGAATGAAGGCTCAGGCATGCCGGTCATTTCAGCGGACGGGCGCTTTGTGGCGTTTGAATCTGGCGCAACCAATCTGGCGTCATCGCCGGATACAAATGTTTTCACTGATGTTTATGTCAAAGATATGCAAACAGGGATTGTGACCCGCGCATCGCTTTCTTCAACAGGCGCGGAGCCGAATAACGAATCGATTGTCCTTTCCATCTCGGGCGATGGGCGTTATGTGGTCTTTGATTCAGAGGCTGATAATCTTGTCCCTAACGATATGAACGGGCGCGGAGACATCTTCGTCCGCGATATGCAAACGAATACGACGATCGGTGTAACGGTGAACGGGAATTCAGGCGGATACGACGGGAGCATTTCACTGGACGGCAATTATGTTGTGTTCAATTCCAGTTCCACAGACTTTGTGCCGGACGATACCAATGGCAGGACGGATGTATTCGTGTATTCGATGCTCACCGGGCTGATCGTGCGAGCTTCGGTCAATTCGAGCGGCGTGCAGGGTGATTGGCCCTCGATCGAGCCTTCGATCTCCGGTGATGGACGGTATGTGACCTTTTCCACGGCGAGCGAATTCGCGGCGGTTGATACATACGGGTACACCCAACTCTATGTCCGCGACCTGCAGGCTGGTACGACCACCCTGGCGACATTCACGGATGGATATGCCATGGTGGGCGAAGCGGACGCTTCAGTAATCTCCGCCGACGGCAGGTATATCGCCTACAGTTTCGACGACAAGGGCGACGGAATGCCCACGCGCTGGCTGTATGTGCATGACCGCCTCACAGCCACGAACAAAATGGTCGTATCCACAGGGGCATCGAATTACGAATGGAACCCGCTTCTTCCATCCATTTCGGGCGAAGGGCGATATCTTGTCTTCGTCTCCAGTTCACCCAATCTTGTGCCGGGCGATACGAACAACACACGCGATGTATTTCTAAAAGACCTTCAATCTGCGCCCGATCCAAGCCCGACGGTGATCTCGACCATGCACGGATGCCCGAACGGATGCGTCAACGCGGCGGACCAATTTGTCGATTTTCTTGTTGCCTTCTCCGAGCCGGTGACCGGGGTGGATGTCACCGATTTTGTGCTTTCCATTGGCGGCGGGATAATCGGGGCAGGGGTGACAACTGTCAGCGGAGCGGGAAGCGATTACATCGTGAGGGTGGATACAGGAACAGGCGACGGTACGATCCGGTTGGATGTCGTCGACGATGACAGCATCAAGGATTCTTCGATGAATCCGTTGAATGGCGGTTTCACTTCGGGTGCGGTGTATGTGGTGGATAAAAGCATCGTCGTGGCCACAAGTATTCAAACACTCGATGCCAGCCCGACGGCAAACATTAGCATCCGATATGCGGTCAATTTTTCAGAACCTGTTACCGGCGTGGATGCATCCGATTTTATTTTCACAGCAACCGGCTCGCTTGCGGGATTTTCGATCAGCGAAATAAGCGGCGCTGGAGCCTCATACATTGTGACTGCGAATCCGGGCACAGGCGAGGGCACCCTGCGGCTCGACCTCGTGGATAATGATTCCATATTGGATGCATTTTCGATTCCGCTTGGAGGCTTGGGCGCGGGAAACGGGAATTTTACAACCGGGGATACTTACATCGTGGATCGGACTCCGCCGACCGTGATCGCCATCCTGAAATTGGACCCGGATCCGACTGCGGCGGAAGCTGTTCACTTCAGCGTGATCTTTTCCGAACCTGTGAGATATATCGACGTCAGCCAATTTGTCATCACAGCCAACGGACCGACCGGTGTTACGATCCCCGAGTTATCCATCAACGCAAGTACCGCGATAGTGACTGTCGGCACGGGGACGGGAAACGGCACCATTCAACTCGACGTCGTTGATAACGACAGCCTTTTCGATGCCGTTGGGAATCCGCTTGGCGGGGCGGGGGCGGGTAACGGGAATTTCGCCGGACCTTTTTATTCGATCAGCAAAAAGACCGCCGAGACGAAGACCGAGCGCCTTCGCTCGAACGGCAGGAATGACGGCTGGATTCTTGAATCAAATGAGACTAGCAATGTGGGAGGCACGAAGAATTCGAATGCGGATACTTTCAGGGTCGGCGATGACGGACAGGATCGGCAGTATCGTTCCATTTTGCATTTCCCCACGCATCACCTTCCGGACAACGCCGTCATCACGCAAGCCATCCTCATGATAAAAGTGCAGGGTGTTGCGGGTACGGATCCGTTTACCACGCACGGAAACATGTTTGTCGACATTTGTTCCGGACCTTATGGCTCCTGGGGTCCGTTTGGGATTAGAGCCTTGCAGGCATCCGATTTTCAGGATCAGACAGGGTTGAGTTCGGCGGCGATCATTCAAAACAACCCGGTCGGAGGCTGGTATTGGGCAGTGATGAACCCGGCTGCGTTCTTATACATAAACAGGACCGGGGTGACCCAGTTTCGCCTCGCTTTTCAACTCGACGATAACGACGACCTGGGTGTGGATTACCTGGCATTCTTCAGCGGCGATGCCGAAGATCAGGCGATCCGCCCGCATTTGATGATCGATTATTACGTGCCATGATCGATTAAATAATCGCCGAGTTTGGGAGACCTCGGCGATTTTATTATTGTGCGCAATCCAACATCGCTTGCCAGGCGATCTCTACATCCTTGTTTTCGGTGCGCCAATTGCTGATTGCCGCGCGGATGCCGGGCGTGCCAAGGTAGGTGGTAGGCGTCATGAACACACGCCCATTGTCGCGGAGTTTGGCTAAAAAGTTTTTGACCTTTTCCGCATCCACATCTCCGTTCAACGTAAAACAAACCACATTCATCCGCACCGGGGCGAGCAGACGAAATTCGTTGCTGGCTGAAATCTTCTTGCCAAGATTCTCTGCCATTGCGCAATTTCTTTCAACGATATCTTGATACCCCTCTCTGCCATACGCCATCAAACTGAACCATGCAGGCAGGGCGCGCATACGGCGGGAGTTCTCAGGTCCGAGATGAATGAAGTCCACGGGTTCGGCGATCGCGCCGAGATAGGCTCCGCTGTTTTGGAAGACTGCAATTTGTAGGTCACGATGCTGTGTGAAAATCATCGCCGCATCGTATGGAACATTCAGCCACTTGTGCGCGTCGATGGTGATGCTGTCCGCATGTTCGATGCCCTTGAGCAAATGCTTGAACTTCGGCGAACAAGCAGCAAACCCGCCGAACGCCGCATCCACATGCAGCCAGAATTTGAATTCCGATTTCATGGCAGCAATCGCCCGGATATCGTCAAAGTCCACGGTGTTGACAGTCCCTGCGTTGGCGATGACGATACAGGGCTCACTGTTCGTTTCTTCCAATGCTTTTCGCAATTCGACGACGTCCACCGCCTCTCTATTTTCGGGCAGCTTGGGGATGACTTTCAGGAAGTTTCGTCCCAGCCCGAGCATTCCCAATGACTTAAACGAACTGGCATGGGCTTCTGCGCTCAAGATTTTCACGGGTGGAATGGCATGCAGTCCATCCTGCGAAACGGACTTGCCATGCTGGCGTCCGATCCATTCGCGGGCGATGGCGAGACCGGCGAAATTAGACATCGTCGCGCCGGTAACAAATGTCCCTGAGAAAGAGGCGGGCAGGCCGAACAACTCACGCAGCATGGAGATCGCTTCCATTTCAATGTCCGGCGCGAGGGAGTTCCCAGCGTGGCTCAAATTCAGGTCGTAGGCAGAGGTCAGCCAATCGCCGAGGAGGGAGGCGGGAGTCGTCCCGCCCGTGACCAGGCCCCAGAAGCGCGGCCCATTGCTGGCAGGCATGTGATTCCCGTAGCGGTCGAGAAAAAGGTCGAGCGTTTTTTCTGCGCCAAGTCCCTGTTCGGAGATTTTAAGATTTCCCTTTTTTATATATGCAGTTGCTGGCGGACGTTTATCGATCTCGTTAAGATATTGATCGGATACTTGCTTTGTTCGTTCCAACAGAGTAGATAAATTGTTCAAGTCAATTTCTAAGTGATTGTTCATGGTTGCCTCAATAAAAAAGTAGGTCACGTCTCAGACGTGACCTACAAGATTTTACACCAACATTCTGACGGGGTTTTCGAGAAATTCAGCCAGCTTTTGCATGAACTGGGCGGCTTCAGCACCATCGCTGACGCGGTGGTCAACGGAGATGGTGGCTTTCATGCGCCAGCCCGGTTTGATCTGTCCGTTTTCGACGACTGGGACTTCTCTTGCGGAGGAGATCGCCAAGATCGCCGCTTCGGGCGGATTGATGATGGCGATGAAGTCTTCCACGTCGTACATGCCGAGGTTGGAGGTGGAGAAGGTCGAGCCGTCCACATCCTCTGGCTTGACCTTGCCATCGCGGGCACGACCTGCCATGGCTTTGATCTCACCGGATATCTGGCGCAGGGATTTGACATCCGCATCTTTCACGACGACGGTCATGAGCCCGCCTGGGACGGTGACTGCAACGCCGATGTTGACGTGCCCGAATTGGATGATCTCATTACCTTTGATGGTGGCATTGAGATTCGGGAACTGGCGCAAAGTCAGCGCCACGGCTTTGAGAATGAAATCGTTGACGGAGAGCTTCTCGCCATCTGGCAGGAAGGCGTTGGCCTGCTTGCGCATGTCCATCAACGCGTCCATTTTGTATTCGTGGGTCACATAGAAGTGGGGGATGGTCTGCTTTGATTCGACGAGGCGGCGTCCGATGGCTTGGCGCAGTTTGGTAGTGGGGATGACTTTGTCTTCGACGGTCGGTTGGTAGTTGATGGTTGACGGTTGGGGGCGTTGCTGTCCACTACCAACTGTCAACTGTCCACCACCCTCAAGAGCGGCTTCTACATCTTTACGAACTACACGTCCGCCGGGACCTGAACCCTGCACGGAAGCGAGGTTGACGCCGTTATCTTTGGCAACTTTACGCGCAAGAGGCGATGCCTTCACGGGACCATTATCAGCGGGGGCAGAGGTTTGGGCAACAGGAGCAGTTGTCGGCGTGGATTGAGCCGCAGGTTTTTCTTCCGCTTTGGCTTCTGCTTTCGGAGCTGCCGCAGGTGCATCCACTTTTTCACCGGCAGCGCCAACGATGGCGATGGGTGCATTGACTGGAACAATGGTTCCCTGATCAACGATGTGTGAAAGAACGACACCACTGACAGAAGATTCGACTTCAACCGTCGCTTTGTCGGTTTCGATCTCGGCGAGCACGTCGCCTTTGTTGATGTTTTCGCCCACCTGCTTCACCCAGCGGACGAGCAGACCTTCCGCCATGTCGAAGCCAAGTTTGGGCATGTTGATGGTTTCAGCCATTATTTCAAGACCTCCTTTGCCGCGGCGACGATGTCGGGCACTTGCGGGAGTGCGGCTTGTTCGAGGGTGCGGTTGTAAGGGAGGGGCACTTCTTTTTGTGCTACGCGGATGATCGGTGCGTCAACATAATCGAAGGCTTCTTCATAGATGCGGCTGACGATCTCGCTGCCGACGCCGTAAGACTTCCAACCTTCTTCAACGACGATGGCGCGGTTGGTTTTCTTGAACGATTCGA
>JAPKMP010000020.1 GCA_026645935.1 Candidatus Villigracilaceae bacterium
AACACAATCTCGATATCATCAAAGTAGCGGACTGGATCATTGACCTCGGACCCGAAGGCGGCGACCGCGGCGGAGAACTGATCGCGGAAGGTACGCCGGAGCAGGTAATGAAGATCAAAGGCTCGTATACTGGGAAGTATTTGAAAGAACACATGGGCAAGCAGAAGTAACACACGAATCAAATACCTCGCTCGCCTTTTCCCTGTTTCCCCTTTTTCAGGTAGAATTATTTTGCACTTCCATTGGATGGACAACATCAAGATACAGTGCAAAAGGATGCTTGAATGAATAAACCTCCCTCCTCTCCCCCGCCTTCCAGCATCATCGGAAGTTACCGCAAGCGCAATCGCAGCAGGCAGAATATCATCAACATCGCAGCTGCCGTACTTGTGCTGGGAGGTCTGGCTGTTTTGATCTATTGGCTATCCCAACCGGGGAAGCCCATCAATCTCCTGTTCGCAACCGAAACCCCCACACCTACGGTCACATCGACGCCGACCAACACGGTCACCCCGTCCCCTACGTTCACCGAAACATCGACGCCGACCATCACGCCCACAGCCACTTTCTCTGCGCCATTCACCTACACAGTGCAGGATGGGGATTCGCTCGCCGTTATCGCGGAAAAATTCGTATTGGGTGATGATGCCATTCCGCTCATTCTGCTCCTCAATCCATTTAATCCCGAAACCGGTCTGGGCATCGACCCGACGACACAGATCGTAATCCCGGGTCAGGTCATTCTTCTCCCCAACCCGGATATGCAATTGCCCACCGCCACGCCGGTCCCGCCAGACCTGCCGCGAGGTACGTTGATCGAATACACCGTCCAATCCGGAGATTCCCTCGCTGTGATCGCGGATATCTTCAACAGCACGATCGAGGCGATCATCGAAGAGAATAATATAGATAACCCGAACGCACTCTTCGTCGGGCAGATCCTGCAAATCCCGGTGAACCTGGTCACACCGACAGCCACGCGTCCGCCCACCAGCACGCCTCAAACACCCGGTCCCGGAACCTTCCTGCCGACATCCACGACCACACCGATTAACGCCGCACCGGGGGTCACTGGCACACCATGACCAAAACCTTTACCGCCGGGAATAAAGCCCGGCGGTTCCTTCCGAGAAAGAGGCGTTCGAACGCCGAATCCCCTCAAATCTCTGGACAAATACAATCCCCTCATGTAGAATACCGCTCTTGTGGCGGCACAAGCACGCCGCTGTCGTAAAGCAGGAAAAGAAATTTTTGGAGGAAGACTTGGCAAACATTCAATCCCAGATCAAACGCAATCGTCAGAACGAGAAGCGCCGCCTTCGCAATCGCACCATCCGTGGCGCCGCCCGCACTGCCGATACCAACGCGCGCAAACTCCTTTCGAACGACACCCCCGAGACGAAGGAAGCTGTGATGCAAGCCATCAGCGCTCTCGATAAAGCGGTCGAAAAAGGCGTTTTTCACAAGAACACCGTTGCGCGCCGCAAGAGCCGCTTGATGAAAGCCCTTGCCGCGTTCACCAAAAAGAGCGCGTAACATCGCACTCGATCAGACCGGGAGTCGCAAGACTCCCGTTTTTGTTATATGTCCACGATCATCTTCATCAACGGCACATCCTCGTCCGGCAAGACCTCCCTGCTCAAACTCTTGCAGAAGCAGCTCCCCGAACCGTATCTCGATATGGGCATCGACAAATTCATCTGGATGCTGCCCAGCCGCTACCTCGACCGCCCGCTTTGGGATGAGGTCCTCGGAAAAGCGCATCAAGCCGGACCTGTGGGTCAGTCGCTGTTCTCGGGCATGCATCACGCCATTGCCGCAGCCGCTTCGCGCGGAAACAATATCCTCGCCGACCACGTCTTTGTCGAAAAAGCCTGGGTGGACGAGTGCGCAGAGTTGTTTGCTGATATGAATGCATATCTCATCGGTTTGCAATGTCCGCTCGAGGTTTTGGAGCAACGAGAGAAAGACCGCAAAGACCGCACGCTGGGACAGGCAAAATTGCAGTATGAGGTCATTCACCAATACACCCAATACGACCTCGAATTGGATACATCCAAACTGAGTATCGAAGATTGCGCCAAGCAGGTCATCGAGCGATTGAAGTCACCACCTATGGCTTTCAAAACCCTAAAAATCCCGAAGGGATGACAGGATTTAGAAACATTCAAAACGCTGCGTCAACCCCGGAGGGGTGATATGGTTTTAAAAAATGCTGTGTCACCCCTTCGGGGTTGAAAATGCATAACTCATAAATCAATAATCAATTCACGCCTTCGACGTCGAGAAATTCACCACCGGCATTTGTCTTACGCCTTCGGCTTTGAAAGCAGATATAATCCGAACACTTACCCACAGGATCACTACGCTTATGTTTCTAATAGAACAACAACTCATCGAGGATAAGATCAAAGAATACTGCCGAGCCAATGACATCGCTTTGGCGGAATTGAAGTGGCAGCCCATCCCCTTCTCGGGCGAGTGGGGTTTTGCTACATCATTCTTCCAAACCGCCGCCAACGAAGCAAAACTCGGCAAAGGGAACAAGGTTCCGGTGCCGCAAAAGGCTCAGGAAATCGCCGAGCAGGTGCGGGGTCAGATCGGAAGCGTGACGGGTATCAGTCACATCGAAGCGATGAAGGGTTATCTCAATGTCTATTTCAAGGCATCCGAATACGCCCAGCGCGTGGTGGAGGAAGTGCTTGCCAACGGCGCAGACTTCGGTCGCGGCGAAGCCAGGACTGAAACGGTTATGGTCGAATATGCCCAGCCGAATACCCATCATTCCTTTCATATTGGACATGCGCGCAACACCGTACTGGGCGAGGCATTGGCAAGACTCGTTGAATTTGCAGGATTTAATACCATCCGCGCATCCTATCCCGGCGATTTGGGACTCGGCGTCATCACGGTGATGTGGATCTACGAGAAACTGTATAAAGGGCAGGAACCCGCAGGTGTTCACGAGCGCGGACAGTGGATGTTGAAAATCTATGCCGAAGCCACCGCCCTGCTCGAAAAGAAGCAGAATGAAACCCCCGAACAGACCGCGCAGCGCGAAGCCTACGAAGCCGAGCGCCGCGAGATGTATCGCAAATGGGATGCGGGCGATGAGAATGTGCGCGAGTTGTGGCGCGTGACCCGTGAATGGAGTTTGGATGAACTTCGCGAGATCCTCCGCATGCTCGATGTAAAGATCGATGTGTGGTTCTACGAAAGCGATGTGGATGAGCCCTCCAAAGCCATCATCAACGAACTCATCGAACGAAACATCGCGGAAGACGAGCGCGCGCAAGGCGGGCCTGTCATCGTGAAGATAGACGAGAAGCTCGGGCTGACAAAGGAAAAATACCGCACGGCCGTGGTGCTGAGAAACGATGGGACATCGCTCTACCTCACCAAGGACCTTGCGCTTGCCAAGGTAAAATTCGAGAAATTTCACGTGGACCGTTCCATCTATGTGGTGGATTCCCGCCAAAGCCTGCACTTCCAACAGGCGTTTAAAATCCTGGAACTGTGGGGCTTCAAACAGGCCGAGAAGTGTTACCACTTATCCTACGGATATGTCACTTTGCCTGAAGGCGCCATGTCCTCCCGCAAGGGGCGCGTGGCGTTGTTCAAGGAGGTTTACGATGAAGCCATCAGGCGCGTCCTTTCTGTGGAAGCCGAAAAGAGCGTGGATATTCCCGATGAAGAACGCGAGAAAATCGCCACACAAATAGGCTTGGGCGCATTGGTATACTCTTTGCTGTCGGTGGACAACAACAAAGATATCGTCTTCGACATCAACGAAGCGCTCTCATTCGACGGGCGGACGGCTCCGTACATTCAGAACGCACATGTGCGCGCCAATTCCATCCTGAAGAAATCATCCTTTCGCCTGCAACCTGCACCTTTCGAATACGAATTAACCAAACAAGAGATCGAACTCATCGAACAGATGTCGCAGTTCCCGCAAAAGGTAAAGCAGGCGGCGGAGGAATACCGTCCGCTTGTGATGGCTACCTTCGCCTACGATCTGGCAAATGCCTTCCATTCGTTCTATCATGCCGTACCGGTTTTACAGACAGAGGATGAGAATTTGAGGAACGCCCGCCTACGGCTGGTGGCAGCGGCGAAACAAACAATTGCCAATGCGCTCCGTCTGCTCGATATTCAGGCACCGGATGTGATGTGATCGCGATAACAGACTGACCTTTCGCGTTCGGTTTGTTTTTTATCGGTGAGACATGCAGATCGGATTATTCAGCGAAACGCATCCATTGGAAGAAGTCTTGGTCTGGGGCGAGCCCGGCATCGAGTCGCTGCTGGGACAATTGCTCCCTAAATCGAAAAGTCTCTTCTTCAGTTATTACGATGTGCAGGAGGCGCGACGGGAATTCCGTCACATGCAGGAGTTGATCGAGGCGGAGGGAATTCGATTCACGCGCGCCAAGGATGCGCTGGCAAAGTCAATGGAAAAAGCGGGACTGCCCGACGAGCCGAAAAACATTCGCGAATTGGAACGCGCCCTTCTGCAACGCGCGGGCGAATACTATGAGATGTTCCGCGAACATAAAATCCGCGACTTCTCTCACGAGGGGATTCACGGGGACATCGACGAAGTCTACGAGCAGATCAAGCGGGAAATCAAAACCATTCTGGACGAGGACATTCGAGCCTACGGGGAGGCGGGCGCGATCCGGTTGAATCATCTGCTCAGCCTCCGCCATGACCTGCCGCTGGCAAACATCTTTTACGGCAGGGATCAATCCCAGGCGCTCACGGAACGAGTTGTGCTTTCGGTGTTGAAATGGGGAATCCGCAAACCTGAAGTGGAAATTTTCAAGAAAGCATTAACGGAATTGGGATACGAAAACGGCTTCGTGGAAATCGATCGCGGCAGCCTCGAAGGCGGCGACGTTGCCCTGCTCGGCGATACCTGCTACATCGGTGTCGGCGCCCGGACCACGCTCAGCGCGGTGAAAAATCTCTGCAAGAAGATCGGCGTGGAGATGGAGCAAAGGGGGATTCAGATCGTGGCTGTGGTCAACAAACGCCACGCAGAGGAAGCCGCGTTACACGGCGCGCCAACGGACGAACACATGCACTTGATGCACCTGGACATGTTCTGGATTCCACTCACGCCGAATCTGGTCATGGCGTACGGGCACGAGGTGGATCAACGCGAAGTTATCCGCATCTCGCGCAACTCGGACAGTTTTGTGATCGAGGAATTGGGCGGTTTTCGTGAGTTCCTATCGTCAAAAGGAATCGAAATGCTGGAAGTGGACGAGCAGGAACAACAGAATTTCGCCACCAACCTGCTCAATTTGGGGAACCAGACAGTCATCGTAGCGCTCTCCACCAACACGCGCGTCATCAAGGAGTTGGAGCGGCGCGGTTTCCGCGTGCTGAGCGCGGAGTTGAATAAACTGGTCAATGGTTATGGGGCGGTTCATTGTCTGACTGCCCCCGTGAGACGGACAAAAAAGTAGGTCACGCTACAAGCGTGACCTACTTGCTAGCTTACGGTTTCCACTCTACCTGTAAATCATCTTTCAATGTGATCGACATCTCACGGATGGTGACAAGCACCTCCCCTGTCGGGTAACCGTCCCGACACAATTGAGTATAAAGCACAGGCGCAGGCTCGATCTTCTTGACATCGTACAGCCAGCAGTTGTCGCGCTGAATGTCGATTTCCACGCTCAAGCCGAGGGCGGGGTCTGCCTCAACGGTGAACTGGTAACCGTAGTCGTAGCCTTGCGAGCCGTCGATGAAGTTGGGCGTTTCGATGTCTGCGAAGGTCACGGCTTGCACTGTGGAGACCTCAAAATCGAAACCGGCGACGGTAAAGGTCTTGTACAAATCCCATTTCTGCCCGCGCTGAGGATTATCCCCTGCATCGAAAGCAAAGGTCAACTCTTCAACGGTCATTTGCGGTGGATCGGTGTAGAGAGGCATGTAGTAGGCAATGACTTGATCCACGACCACAGTGAAGGAACCGGGGGCAGGTTTGAATTGAGTGGCAAACTCGAACGAACTGCCTACCCGATGTTCGAACGGCTGCCAGACGAACGATCCGATCGCTTGATTAAGTCTTCCCTGCGAGTCGATCACGTAAACCCCTTGCGGCATAATTGAAATCAGGGATGGGTCGGGATTTTCAACATTAAAGTGAAGGTAAAACACGGTGTTTGAGTCGGTGGGGACGATCCGCTCGAGGGTCAGGCTCACCTTGGGAGCAGGAGCAGCTTCGGCTAAGGGCGAGGCGGGCACTTCCTCCGTTGCCACAGGCTGAGTCACTTCGATGACAGGGTATCCCACAACTTCTCCAACTGGAACCGTCACAAGTTTGAACGGGATCTCCCAATTTTCAGGAACATCACCAAGTTTGGTAAATGGGATGCACTTCAATACAAAGGTCAGCTCGTCTACATTCGCAGGCAGTTGAATGGCATACACAGGCTGCATGGCATAGCGATTTGCATATTGATATTCACCTGCATAATCACGGCGGATCATGGCGCCATCAGGCAGGCGCAGATCCGCATCGGCATCTGACCAGAAATTATCATCGGGGTGAATCGTTCCACAAATGTCTGGCGTTTGGTTGTAGTCGAGTTCAACTCCGTCCACTTCATACATCAATTCAATATGGTCGGGGTGGACTAACACATTGGTGATGGTAATTGTGACTCCATCGCGAGTCGACGAAACAGGTTCCGCCAACATGCGCAAGCCACTTGTTGTTTCGACCAATCCCACATCGGGCACGTAACCAAATACACGTCCTAACGCAGCAGCAAGACCCGGCACACTGACCACGATCACTGCCAGCGCGAGCACGAATGCCACAGCCCAGGCAGGCCTAAAATATTTTGTTTTTATTTTTACCGGTCCCCGTACCAGTTCATTGCGTAATCGTTTTGCAAAATCGGGGTTCGCTTCGGGCGTTTGCATCGCTTTGCGAACCCTCTCTTCAAATTCGGGAGAGGGATTCAAATTACTCATGGTCACTCCATCTGGCTCTTCAAGCGTGCCAGCAAACGGTAGAGAGTCTTTTTGATGGCGTCTTCGCGCTTGCCGAGCAAGTCCGCGATCTCAACGAAAGTCAGATCAGCCACATATCTCAGGCGGATCAAATCCTGTTCTTCTTCGTTCAATTGTTGGATGAGGAAACGGACCTTGCTCAATTCTTCGGCGCGGATCAACACCCCAAGCGCGTCTTCACGCTCGAGAAGTTCACCTGCCGCCTCCAACCCGACCTCGCGCCTGTTTCTGCGCAAGTGGTCGTACATCTTGCTGCGGGCGATTCGGAACAGCCACGCCGTGAATTGACCCTGCTCCCGATATTTGGGCAGCGCCTCATACGCGGTGATGAACGTCTGCGACGTGACATCTTCGGCGGAATGGGAATCACCGAGGCGGCTGTACAGGTAGCGATAGACAGGTTGCAGATAATGGTCATACAGCCTGCCGAACGCGGCGGGGTCGCTTTTGGCAGCAACGATCAACTCGGGGAGTTCGTCTTGACTCATTGGTCTTGTCTTTACTGCTTCATATCCTAACATGCAGCTCCTTTCTCTCGCGAGGGCACCTTTGCAAATGCATTCACAGAGAAAACGAGCAGAACCGTAAAACGGGACAAATCTGTCATGCCAAAATCAGGCTAAACGTTACTTCACCGGAGAGGAAATTTCCCTTAGATTAGACATTAACTATCGTAAATGTCATCGTGGGTAAAAACGAGCAGGCTCAAATCCCAAGCCGGGTCCGCTCGGACATTGCCCCGCCTTGCGGGACAGGTTCCTCACCGTGGCATGCACAGGAGTTTCCTATGCCGATCAAAACCATCATCATGGGCGCCGCCGGGCGCGATTTTCACAACTTCAATACCTTCTTCCGCGGGAACAAGGATTACGAAGTTGTCGCCTTTACCGCCACCCAGATCCCTGACATTGAAGGACGCGTCTATCCGAAAGAGTTGGCTGGTGACTTGTACCCGAGCGGAATCCCCATCCGAGCCGAGGAAGAACTGCTCGACCTCATCAAGAAATATAGCGCGGAACAGGTCGTCTTTTCGTACAGCGATGTGCCGCACGAATATGTGATGCACAAAGCCAGCATGGTCAACGCCGCCGGCGCGGACTTCCGCATTATGGGGACGAAGAACACGCAGATCAAGAGCAACAAGCCGGTCGTTTCGATCAGCGCCGTTCGGACGGGATCAGGCAAAAGTCAGACCACGAGGCGCGTGTCTTTGATCCTGCAGGAAATGGGCTACAAGGTCGCAGCGATCCGTCACCCGATGCCGTATGGGAATCTCATCGCGCAGGAAGTTCAGCGCTATGCTTCGTATGACGACCTCGATGAATTTGATTGCACCATCGAAGAACGCGAAGAATACGAACCGCACATCGATAACGGCGTGATCATCTACGCCGGCGTGGATTACGAGAAGATCATCCGCAAAGCCGAAGCGGAAGCCGACATTATTTTGTGGGACGGCGGCAATAACGACTTCCCGTTCTATGTGCCCGATTATCAGATCGTGGTCGCCGACCCGCATCGCCCCGGGCATGAATTCACCTACTACCCTGGCGAGACCAACGTCCGCATGGCAGATTGCTTTGTGATCAACAAGGTGGATACCGCCGACGCAGAAGCCGTGATCAAAGTACGCGAAAGTCTGCGCAAGCTGAATCCGACCGCAGTGCAGATCGAAGGCGCCTCTCCCCTCTTCGTGGATGACCCCGATGCCATCTTTGGCAAACGCGTACTGGTGGTTGAAGATGGTCCGACACTCACTCATGGTGAAATGGCGTACGGTGCTGGTTATGTTGCCGCACGTCGCTTCGGCGCGAAAGAGATCGTAGACCCACGTCCGTTTGCCGTCGGTTCGATTGCCAAGACCTTCGAGAAGTACCCGACCACGGGTGCCATCCTCCCGGCAATGGGCTACGGCGACAAGCAAACCAAGGAACTCGAAGAGACCATCAACAAGGCAGATGTGGATATGGTGGTGATCGGTACGCCCATCGACCTGAGCCGCGTTATCAAGATCAACAAGCCTTCGCAGCGAGTCCGCTATGAATTGCAGGAGATCGGCGTGCCTACGTTGAAGGATGTGTTGATGAAGAAGTTTGGGGTGAAGAAGTAGTCTGGAGATGGCAAGTTGAAAAAATAAAGTCGGATGATTTTAATCATCCGACTTTATTAATAATATTGGAATATTATTCCTCATGTCAATGAAAAGGGGAACAATAATTCATGCCCCATCCACAAGATTCAGCGACACGGTGAACGTGGTGCCCTTGTTGAGTTCCGTATCTACATGAATATCGCCCTTCAACTCCGACACAATGGACTTCACAATATACAGCCCGATCCCGCTTCCGGGAATTTCCGCCGCGGTAACGTTGCGGGCGCGATAGAAACGCTCGAAGAGGTGCGGAAGCGCGTCCGGGGGAATCCCCAATCCTTTGTCTGAAATGGACACGCGCGCCTCTGTTGCGTTCGTTTCCAATCGCAGTTCCACATCGCCACCCTCGGGTGAAAATTTCACCGCGTTGCTGATCAAATTTATGAACACCTGATGAAGCGCGCTTACATCGCCCCAGATGAAACAGGGCTGCGATGGCTGTGCAAACAATATTCTTACATCCCGTTTTTTAGCGATCGGCTTTACTGCCGAAAGGGATTCTTTCAAGACCGGAATCAGGTCGAGCGACATCATTTCCACGCGCAGGGCTCCGTGTTCGAGCCGTCCGGCCATCAACAACTCGTTGATCAAATTCCTCTGGCGGTTCAACTCGCTGGAGAGGGTTGCGAGATATTCCTCGCTCTCTTCGGGCGTGCATCCCTGCCGAAGGAGTTCCGCCATCAAAATCGCAGAGGTAAGCGGTGTCCGCAGTTCATGCGACGCCCAATTGATAAAATCCGATTTCATCTGATCGAGCCGCGCCTGCTCGGTGATATCGCGCACAAGGATCAAAGCCTCCAGTTTGCTGATCGGATATAGGCGCGCCTCGAAAATACCCTCCCGACCCTGAAGGGTAAAGTTATCCACAATCCGGGGTTGAGTAAAAAGGGTTTCATTCGGGATCTTTGGCAGCAGCCTTTCGGTAACTTCGGCGCTCCACAACTCGGATAGATTTCTTCCGATGACAGCCCCCGGCTCACGATACAGAGGATGCGATACATTCGCGTTGTAATCGAAAATACGTCCCGAGCGATCCACCCTTAACAGCAGGTCGGGCAGGGCATCGACGATGATCCGGTTGCGTCGTTCGCTTAAGCGCAGTGTCTCTTCATAATGGATGCGTTCGATGGCGGCTCCAAGGAGATTGGCAGTCGTCTGTACGATCTCGAAACTTGTCGGAAGCCATGTAAGTCGGTCCCCTTTGCTGAACAGACCCAGGAATCCCCACATTCCCAACGCGCCCTGGATGGGGACGGCAAGCAGAGAGATGTCCGGCGCGCTCGACCCATTCCTGGGAACATCGGGAATGGTAAATACCCGGTCTGGGAATTTAGACATGGATTCCACATACGGCTCGAGGATCGCTTCCGCATCGAAAGCAGGGACGGCCAGGTCCACCCATTTATGCCGAATGCGCAGGGATGAGTTTTTCGTCTCGAAGACCACGCAACTGAAGACGCCGACGGCATACCCAAGCGATTCCAGGGCTTCAGACATCCTGCCCTCGATGTTGGTGGACCGGAACAGCATCGCCGTCACTTCGCCGATGATGGACTGGGCGCGCATGTTGCGCTTCATGATGCGCTCGGTCTGTATGCGTTCGCTGATATCGCGTGCGATGAATTGAATGCAAGCGGGCTTGCCCGACGAATTCAATATCAGCGATGAGCTCATTTCCATCTGAAGAGTCGAGCCGTCCTTCCTGCGAAGGGTGTGAGTAAATGAATTCGTGCGTTTTTCCAGGATCGTCTTCCAGTGGACCGGGTCATCCAACCCGAGAATGGTTTTGGCAGAGGTGCCGGTAAGTTCCTCTTCTGAATAGCCGAGCAAACGACTGGCTTGAGGATTGACCGCAATAAATCTCAACTTCGGGCTGAGGATGAAGACGCATTCCCCCGCCTGTTCGAACAAGGCGCGATAATCCAAATCGTTGGCCAGGGCGGATACTTGCAACGCTGCACCGGTGGATAAGTCTGTGGACGGCGTGAAATTCTTATCCATGAGATGCATCTTCCACTTTGAGGTCCGGCAGGACTGCTTGTACGCAGCAGCCCCGCGCGCTGTCCAATATCGTCACATCGCCGCCCAGGGAACGAAAAACAGCGCGGGCGATGGTCAGGCCGAGTCCCAATCCCTGATATTCCCGCGTTGGACCCTGGCTGATCTGAAAATACCGTTCGAACACCTTCTCACGGAGCGCAGCCGGAATCCCGGGTCCCTGATCTTCGATGGTGATCGTCGCGCCGCCGCGCTCTCCGGGCGTGATCTTTAGGATGACCGTCCCGTCATTCGGGCTGAACTTAAAGGCGTTATCCGCCAGGTGCATGACAGCATGGACTAATTCGTGACGCGGGGCTTTCATTTCACCAGCCGTCGAAACGATGGGAACGAAATTCAACGATTTCGATTCATAGCGCGCGAGACGTCGCCTGAGAAGTTGGAGGAGGTGCGTCTCCGGATTTATATTCTGCCTGACATTATTGAATACACCCTGATCCAAATCGGTCAGGAAGATGATATCCGAGACAAGCGACTCGAGCCTGTCTCCGCTGGAGCGCGCGATGCGGATGAATTCCTTCTGTTCTTCCAGTGTTTCGAATTTTTGGGTCGCCACGATCTCAAGGAACATCATCACGTTATTGAGCGGAGTGCGTATCTCGTGATGGAAATTTTGCATCAGTTCTTGGCGGAGTTTTTCCAAACCTTCCTTATCGACCTGCCGCGCCAGGTCGAATCCGAGTTTCCGTTCACCGCGGGCGCGACGCAGTACCGCTTCGACGCGGGCGGTTAATTCCTCCAAGTCGAAAGGCTTGGTCACGTAATCGTCTGCCCCGCCTCGGATTCCACCGACACGGTCTTCGACAGAGGTTCGGGCGGAAAGATAGATCAGAGGAACGGACGCAAGCGCCGGGTTCGCGTTGAGGCGTTTCTTCAACTCGAATCCATCGACCACCGGCATTTTTATGTCCGAAACGATCAGGTCGGGAGGGTTCTCTTCCGCTTTGAAGAGAGCGTCGCTCCCGTTCTCTGCCGTGATGACGCGATAGCCAAGTCGGCTCATTGCCGCCGAAAGCCCCATTCGGATCGGCGCTTCATCCTCGACGATCAGGATCACAGGTTGAAGATCATTACCCAGGTCGTTGGTCATTTTACAAGTCCAACCCCGATTATCCACTCAATGAACTTGCTAATCATAATAATGCCATGACAAAATCCATTACGAGTTCCTACACTTCGCGCATGGCAATCAGATGCCGGGGAAGCCACCCGTTATAATGGAGCCATGTTTATCGATCAGGTCAATATTCATGTCAAATCCGGCAAAGGCGGCGACGGCATGGTGCATTTTCGCCGCGAAAAATATGAGCCGCGCGGTGGTCCCGACGGCGGCGACGGGGGCAAGGGCGGCGATGTCATCTTCGAAGTCAAACCGATTCTGAATTCGCTTTCACACTTTCATCCAAAACAATCGTTTGCGGCAGAGAATGGCGTGAATGGCGGCGCTTCCCAAATGACGGGGCGCAATGGAAAAGACCTCGTCATCCATGTGCCGCCAGGGACGGTCATTTACGATGCTGAAACCGGCGCATTGCTCGGCGATCTGACCGGGACAAGCCAACAGCTCATCGTCTGCAAAGGCGGGCGCGGCGGGCGGGGCAATCAGCATTTCGCGACCTCGCGGAATCAAGCCCCGCGGACAGCCGAACGCGGCGAACCGCACGATGAAAAAATGCTGCGCCTTGAACTTAAGCTGATAGCGGATATCGGCATCATCGGCCTGCCCAACGCAGGAAAGTCTACCCTCCTCTCCGTTCTGACGAACGCCAAACCAAAGATCGGCGACTATCCCTTTACGACCCTCCAACCGAATCTGGGCGTTGCCAAAATCGACGATTACACCACTGTTGTGCTGGCGGACATCCCCGGGTTGATCGAGGGCGCGCACGACGGCGCTGGGTTGGGTCATGATTTCTTGCGTCACATCCAGCGCACGCGGATTTTGATCCACATGATAGATGGTTTATCTGAAGATCCGCTCGCCGATTTCAGTCAGATCAATACCGAACTATCCCTCTTCGACCCAAGGCTTGCCAGGAAACCGCAGGTCGTGGTCGTCAACAAGATTGACCAGCCCGATGTGCAAGCGCGCCTGAAAGACATTCAAGCAAGTTTCAAAAGGAAAAAAGTGGAAGTCATCACTGCATCTGCCATGGTGCGCACAAACACGCGGGAGGTTTTACTTTCAGCGTACCAAAGGCTTCAGGAACTGACTCCGGAACAAATCGAGGAAGAGGCGCTGCCCGTCTATAAACCGGAAGTGGATCCGAACCAATTCAAGATCCACAGGGAGGACGGGGATAAATGGAGAGTATCCGGCATTGCCATCGAACGCGCCGCCAAAATGACGTATTGGGAGCACTACGGCTCGGTTCGCCGCTTCCAAAAGTTGATGCAAAAACTCGGCGTGGATAAAGCCATGCGCGAAGCGGGGGTTTCAGATGGCGACACGGTTTTCGTCGGCGATTTTGAGTTGGAGTGGCAGGAGTAACTTCAGTGCAGGACAATTCCAAATTGCGTAATCTTTTCATCGCCCTGAGCGTTCTCGGGGTGATTTTGATTCTTTTCTTTGGTTTGCGCGCGTTTCACGCCTTCAAAAAGTTCGAGAATCATCGCCCGCCGCCGATTGCAGAGGAATTACTAACCGACGCGGAAGACATCGAAGATTGGATGACCGTTCCTTTCGTTTCATACAATTACGGCGTGCCGCCCGATATTCTTTTCGATGAGCTGGATATCGACCCCAAAAAGAATTTCAAAAAAAGCCTTAAACAATTGAACGATGAATTTTACCCGGACGATGATGGATATGTGTTAACCACTGTCAAAGCGACGATCCTCGCGCACCAGCCGCAAACCCTGCCTGTCCCACCGGATGCCCCAATGCCCGCAACGCCCTAGTTATCGCTTCCATGTCCGATTTTCTCCTTACCCAAGTCATCAATTATGGCGCGCCGCTGCTGGGAGTGGTTGTTTTTATAGGCGGGTTGGGCGTTCCACTACCCTGCACTCCGCTCGTCATTGCCGCTGGAGCGTTTTCCCGAGAGGGGTATTTGCCGTGGCATACCACCGCATTGACCTCCATCATCAGCGTGATCATCGGCGATAGTCTCAGCTATTCGATGGGTTATTACGCCAGCGGGTACGTTCTCAAACGTTTCGGCGGAACCCCGAAATGGATCGAAGCAGAAAAGACCTTCGAACGGTGGGGACCGCTTTCCATTTTCTTCTCACGTTTTTTGGTGACCGCCATTGCGCTGCCAGTAAATCTTCTATCCGGTACAACGCGTTATCCGTTCAGGAAGTTCATTATTTATGATGCACTCGGTGAAGCCGTGTGGATCTTCGGCTACGGCGGGCTCGGTTATCTCTTCGGCAGTCAGTGGGAAGTGGTCAATGAATTCTTGGGTAATTTTGGCGGATTGACGCTCGGCGTGATCTTTTTCATTGTCGGGCTCCGCCAGGTTATCAAGCGGCAGGCAAAAAAGCGGCAGGAATCCGCCGCAAAAAATTTGTGTTGATCTCCCCGCGTCGTTATTGGTGGAAGCACGTTCAGCTCGAAGACGCGGAGCGTCTGACCGAGCCGATGACCGACGAAACGGTCATCGCCAGGAACAGAAGAATGGCAGCTTCGTTGAGCAATCCGCCCCACATCCGCATGGGGTGGATATTGATAAAATCCCCGATGACGCGTATGGCAAGTGAAACGTGGAGTAATATCAAATGAAAATAAAATGCCGGGCGGAACAGGATCGGCACGCCAAGCACCGCCGGGAAAATGATCGGCGCATGACCGAAGATCATCGAAATGACGAAACCGACAAAGACCGTATGAAGCGCCGCATCATATCGCGGACCTGCCACCTGTGCGCCAAATCCCAATCCCAAAGCCCCGCCGATGCCCAACCATACAAAACCAAGCGCGAGGCACCAGGCGATGTAACGTGTCAGCGGCAGGGAATGGCGAAGGTTTCTCCATGCAATGTCGTTTCGGAACGACCAGAGCGCCAATGCCAAAAGGGCTCCCCCGTTCAGCCGCGATCCGACCTGCAGGTTGAACGGGAACGCAACCAGGCTGAGGAGATATGCGATCAAGATGACCGCGAACAACCTCATCGAATCTTCAGTCGGGCGCAGCACCCGGCTGAGTTCCAACCGCTCGCCAGCAATGGTCAACACCAGGAACGCCTGCCAAAAGAAAACAACCTGGTAAATCTGCCAGCCCATCAACCATAGGATGTTCCCAACCAGCCAGGCTAAAGATCCAAGCAGCATCGTGCCTGTGTACAGCGCCGGCTCACGACGGGTGATTACCATCAGGATCACCACGCCGCCTGCGCTTGCCAGCAACATCAGCGCCGCGCCGAGCACTGCATTCCAGCCCGTAAGAATGACGACCCACCCAATCGCAGCAAATACTGCGGGAGCGTACATCCAGCGCTGCTTCAAAGCCACGGCACGTTCCACTGTGATGAGAATGCCGAGAAAGCCCGAGATCATCAAAGGACCATGCGCCAGCGCCAAGGAAGAAGAAAGGGCGGGGATGCGCCATCCAAGTCGCATCAGCCCGCCCCACATCGCAAACAACAATGCCATTACGGCAAAAACCAATAACGGAATGACCGCCTTATTCAACCTTTTTTGCATTTCGGTTAATGATGATGTCCATCCCCTTCATGGACGTGGCCGTGGTCGAGTTCCTCATCGGTCGGTTCGCGCAAAGCGACGACCTTTACATAGAAATCCAAAACGGCTCCTGCAAGGGGATGGTTGAAATCGAGCTTGACTGTCTTGTCATCGAACTCGGCGACATAAGCGGCTTGATGGTTGCCGTCCTCGTCGGTCACATGCAGTTCCATCCCTTCCTCCAATTTCATATCGGTCGGAAACTGGCTTCGAGAAACCTCTGTGAAGGCATCCTCTTCGAATTCGCCATAGCCATCAGCAGGCTGAACCGTGACATTTTTACTCTCGCCGATCTTCATTCCCATCATTTCATTTTCCAAGCCGGGGATGATGTTGCCGTACCCAGTTAAAAATTGCAAAGGACCCGCTTCGTCGGAGGAGTCCAGGACTTCTCCGTCCACGGTCAATTTGTATTCCATCGAAACAACCAGTCCGTCTTTCACCATATCGTGCGTCATGTTTTTTCCTTTCGAATTTAATGGTGCCCATTGTACCAGCGAATACCCGGGGTAAGGAGCAAAGGTATTCGAAACCTGCCATTCGGCTATAATTTACCATTTAACACATAAGGAATCGAGCAGGAGAGTTACATGAACAAGATACGCGCGCGAGGATTGGGAATTCCATTCGAAGGAACACCGGGGGAATTCAATGCGATTACCGATGTCTCCGGAGTCACAGTCGGTTATTCGACCATCATCGAAGGGACGGATGCGCGGACAGGCGTAACCATCATCCATCCGCGGGGCAGGGAATTGTTTGATCCGGTCTATGCGGGCGTTCACTCTTTCAACGGCAATGGCGAGGTGACAGGTACGCTCTGGATCGAAGAGGGAGGATTGCTGGAAGGACCGATCGGGTTGACGAATACACACAGCGTCGGCGTCGTCCGCGATGCGATCGTCAAATGGCAGGTGAGGAATGATTTCCGCTTCCAAAAATGGTGCATGCCGATCGTTGCCGAGACTGCAGACGCCTGGTTAAACAACATGGACGGGTTCTTCGTAAAGGAAGAACATGTCTTTGAGGCGTTGGACTCAGCGGCATCCGGCGCGATCGAGGAGGGTAGCATTGGCGGTGGGACAGGCATGATGTGTTACGAATTCAAAGGCGGAACAGGAACGTCCTCGCGCAGACTGCCGGAAAAATCCGGCGGTTGGACAGTAGGCGCGCTGGCGCAGACGAACTTCGGCAGGCGCGAATACCTCACGATCGCCGGCGTCCCCGTTGGAAAGCACATCAAAAACGAGAACAAGTGGCATGTTAGCGGCGAAGATCCCAACAAGCAGGACGATGGCTCGTTGATCGTCGTCGTGGGGACGGATGCGCCTCTCTTGCCGCATCAACTCAAAAGGGTGGCGCGACGCGTCTCACTCGGCATGGCGCGAACTGGCTCGATTGGGGGAAACGGCTCAGGCGATATCTTCATCGCTTTCTCCACTGCGAACCCAAATGCAACCAAACCCGGCGAAAAGGGTTTGACCGATATTCAAACCGTCGTGAACGATCACCTTGATCCCATTTTTGAGGCTACTGTTTATGCTACTGAGGAGGCGATCATCAATTCGCTGGTCGCGGCGCGCGATATGATCGGGCATGAGATCAGCGTCAAAGCTCTGCCCCATGATGAAGTAAGGGAATTATTGAAGAAATTCGGAAGGTTATCTTAGGAGGCAATGAATAGTGGTCAGTAGGAAATTCGTAGCAACGAATTAATAGGAAATTGCGTAGGTACTGGCAAACCAAGGAGTCCTCATGTCTTACATACTAGAAGTAAAAAACCTTGTTAAAAATTATGGCGACTTTCAAGCTGTTAAAGGCATTTCATTCAGCATCAAGGAGGGAGAGATCTTCAGCCTGTTGGGACCCAACGGCGCCGGGAAGACGACCACCATATCGATGCTCTCCACACTCTACACCCCCACCTCCGGCGATGCGACAATCGCCGGGCATTCGGTGACGAAGGAACCAATGGCGGTACGCAATGCCATCGGCGTTGTGCCGCAAGACTTGGCGCTCTATGAAGACTTGACTGCTCGCGAGAATTTGACCTTTTGGGGTCAGATGTACGGCTTGAGCGGCTCAGCGCTCAAAACCCGCGTGGAAGAAGTGCTCGGTCAGATCGGGCTGGTGGATAAAGCCAAGGATAGAGTCAAAACCTATTCGGGTGGGATGAAGCGCCGCGTCAACATTGGGGTGGGCTTGCTCCACAAACCGAAGCTGCTCTTCATGGACGAACCCACCGTTGGCATCGACCCGCAGTCGCGCCGCGCGATTCTGGACACGGTCAAGGACTTGAACAAGCAAGGCATGACCGTCCTCTATACCACGCATTACATGGAAGAAGCCGAAGAACTTTCAGACCGGGTGGGCATCATCGACCACGGCGAGTTGATTGCCATCGGCACGCAAAAAGAATTGACCAGGCAGGTTGGCGAAACGGAGACGCTCGTGCTGCACATCGGCGAGAACGAAGACCCCGAAGCGTTGGTGACATCCTTCAAAGGCACCAAAGGCGTACTCGAAGCCAACGCCATCGACCACGAGATTTCTGTCATTACACGTTCAGCCGCGGATGTGATGGCTCCCGTCGTGACCAAAGCCAATGAGCGCGGAATCAAAATTCATTCCATCGACATCCGCGAGCCGAATTTGGAAGCGGTCTTCTTGCATTTGACTGGACGCGCATTGCGCGACTGACGATATTCGATACTCGGGATTCGAATATCAAATATCGAGTATCGAAAAGGAACTTTCATGCTCAAAACATTCCTCATCGGCATCAAGGATTTAAAACTCATCTTCCGCGACCGCACGGCGTTGATCTTCATGCTGCTGGCTCCCTTCCTGCTCACCCTCGGCATGGGACTGGTCACCGGGCGATTCAGCGGCAGTAATTCATCTGGCATTTCTGAAATTCCCGTGGTCATCGTCAACCAGGATGACGGCGAATTAAGCAAGGAATTGGTGGATCTATTCAACTCGGAGGGTTTGGCTGAATTGGTCGAACCAAGCCTCGGCACGAGTCCCGAAGCGGCTCGTCGTCAAGTGGATGAAGATGAAGTCGCGGCAGCGATCATCATCCCGGCTGGGTTCACGAACAGCATCCTCCCAAAACAAGAAGCCCTTGAAAACGGCATCTCACCCGAACCTGTTAAGATCGAAATGTATGCCAACCCGTCGCGCCCGACAAGCGCGGGCATCATCAAATCCATTTTGGATGAATTCATGAGCCGCATCGAAGAAGGCTCCATCAGCGGACAGACTTCGATCATTCAAATGCTCGTCAGCGGACGAATCACACCCGAAGAAGCTCAAGCAGCCGGTGATGAAATGTCGCAACGCTTGCAGAATGCTTCAGAAGGCAACACATTGGCGATCACGCTCAACACCTCCACAGCGGCTGGGGAAGAGATCGAGTTCGATGTGCTTGCTTATCTCGCGCCCGGTATGGCATTGATGTTCCTGATGTTCACGGTCAGTTATGGCGGGCGTTCCATCCTCGCGGAAAAATCACAAGGCACGTTGCCGCGTCTGCTTGTTTCGCCGACGAACGCGATTCAAATTTTGGGAGGCAAAGTCTTTGGCATCTTTCTCACAGGCGTGGCGCAAATGTTGATCCTCATTGGCGGCACATCTCTGCTCTTTCAATTGAAATGGGGCGACGCGCTCGGCGTGATCGTGCTGGTGCTTGCGGCTGTCTTCGGCGCAACCGGTTGGGGTATGCTCATCACTGCGTTGGCTCGCACACCGGCGCAAGTGGGCAGCGTCGGCTCTGCCATGATGTTGATCTTCGGCATTCTCGGCGGAAGTTTCATTCAACTGGATAATATGCCCGCTTCTGTTCAGATGCTGAGCCGCATCACGCCGAACTCGTGGGCGTTGGATGGATTCACCACTCTCGCCCTCGGCGGGACTCTCCCGGCTCTTTCCACGCCGCTCACTGCCCTGCTGACGATGGGCGGAGTCTTGTTCGTGGCTTCTGTCTATTTATTCGGACGAAAGAATTTGGTGCAGAAATAGTTCGCTCCTGCCGCCGTCCCCGGCGGCGAGGACGCCGCCTGGAGCAATATCGTTATGAAAAAAATATTCGCCATTGCATGGAAGGACGCAGTCATCCGCTTCGCAAGTTCGTCGGAGTTGGTGTTCTTCATCATCCTACCGATCGTTTTTACCTTTTTGCTCGCGGGCGGAAGTCCCTCCGGCAACCCGACCAATAATCGCGTTCGTTTGGTGGTGGTCGATCAGGCAAACACCGCCGTTTCGCAAGAGATCATCGCCGAGTTGGATAAGTCCACAGCGGCGTATCCCGAAGTGATGACTCTCGAAGACGCCGAAGAAGAATTCAATGCCCGTCGTGTTTCGACGGTGCTTATCATCCCCGCCGGTTTGGATTTATCCGCGATTCAAAATGGAACCGCCGAACTTGATTTTCGTCAGCAGCCCAATGACATGGACGCCTCCATCGCTCAGCGTGCCATTCAAACCGCCATCCGCCGTGTGAGCAGCACAGTCAACGCCGCGAATTTGGCAGTTGAGGAAGCCAAATCACGCGGAACATTCGAATCTTCTATGGATGAACAAGCGTATTTTGAAGATGCCCTTCAACTCGCCAAAGACCTCCAAGCCGACGCCCCCGAACGTATCACCGTCATCGAAGGTACAACACCCGACAGCGTGGATTACGACCCGCGCGCGAATTCATCCGCCGGACAATTGGTGACATGGGTGTTCATTCCACTGTTTGGAATTTCCGCCCTTTTTGCCTACGAACGCCAGCAAGGGACTCTGCGCCGTGTGCTCACCACACCCACCAGCAAAGCGACCTTTCTACTTGGCACGATCTCGGGTCAGGTTGTGATGGCGCTGATTCAAATGTCCCTGTTGATTCTGTTTGGGATGTTCGCCCTTCAGCTCAAATGGGGGCAAGAGCCGTTCGCGCTTTTCATCCTACTCACCTGCACCGCACTTGCCGCCGGAGCCATCGGCACCACCATGGGAACCTTTATCAAGACCGAAGGTCAAGCCAGCGGACTCAGTATCATGATGGGCATGGTCATGGCGTTGCTGGGCGGCTGTTGGTATCCGCTGGAGTTATTCCCTGCGGCGGTGCAAAATATCGTGAAGATCCTCCCCACCACCTTGGCAATGCAGGGACTGCTCGACCTCGTCCTGCGCGGCGGCGGTTTGACCGATATTCTGCTTGAGTCGGGTGTGCTGCTTGGCTTCGCTGCTGTGTTCTTTACGGTTGGAGTGATGAGATTTCGGTACGAGTAACAAAAAAGAGGAGAGCAGCAAAACTCTCCTCTTTTTTTAATCTACACTCCATTATTCGCAGCCAGATAGTCACTATACCCGCCCGAATATCCTTTGAGTTGACCGTCCTTGATCACCAGCAATCGCTGAACGGTTCGGTCAAGGAAGTAACGGTCATGCGATATGACCAGCACCGTCCCTTCGAAATCTTCGAGGGCTTGCTCCAAAACTTCGGCAGAGGCGATGTCGAGGTTGTTGGTGGGTTCGTCCAACAGCAGGAAATTCGCGCCGGAGAGCACGACCAATGCCAACTGCAAGCGGCTGCGTTCACCGCCGGAAAGTTCGCCAATTTTCTGCGAGACTTGTTTGTAAGTGAATAGATAGCGCAGCAAGAATGCCGTGGCGCGTGACTCGCTCATCTCACCCGCGTAACGGACGGCGTCCAGCACGGTTTGGTTGAAATCCAGCGTTTCATGTTCCTGGGCATAATGCCCAATGGATACGCTTGGTCCGATCTTGATCTCGCCCGTGTCTGGTATCTCATTTCCAAGGATCATCCGCAGCAGCACAGACTTCCCCGCCCCATTCGCGCCAATCAGCCCCACCCGCTCGCCATGCCAGATGGTTTCGTTGACATTTGAAAACACACGCCTCTCGCCAAACGATTTTGAAATATCTGCCAGCTCCAACACTTTGTTCGAGCCGCGCCAACCGTTGAGTTGAAGTTCCATGCGCTTGCGTTCAATGACTGGCTTTTCAACCTTATCCATCTTGTCGAGCCGTTTTTGCATGGTCTTGGCTCTCGCTGCAAATTTCTCGTTATCGTACACCTTGCCCCAAATGGCAAAGCGCTTGATGGCAATTTCCATGCGGCGGATTTCGTGCTGTTGGGCACGGTACAACTCTTCCTGCCGCGCCAGCCGCAAATCTTTATCCGCGATGTAGCTGGAGTAATCGCCTTCGAACAGAGATAATTTCCCATCTTCGATTTCGGCGATGTGCGTCACCGCCGCATCGAGCAGGTAACGGTCATGCGAGATGATGACCACCGTCCCATCGTATTCGCGGATGAGTTTCTCAAGATACATCTTGCCGGGCAGATCAAGATGATTGTCGGGCTCGTCCAACAACAGGATATCTGGATTCAGCAACAGCAGCCGCGCCAACCCGATCAATTTCTTCTGCCCGCCGCTCAACACGGAGAGAGGCTTGGTCAATTCGCTTTGAGCGAGTCCCAGCCCAAGCAGTAGACTCCTCACCCGCTCCGGGTAAGAGTCACCGCCGAGGGCGTGATACTCTTCGATGAGTTGATGCTGCCGTTCGAGCGCGCGCTGCAATTTTTTCTCATCGCCATAGACTTCCGGCTCGCCCAAACTGGCTTCGACCATTTCCAACTCCGCATGGACCTCTGCCACGCGCGGGTTGCCTTGTATTGCGGCGTCGAGCGCCGTCAGCGTGGGATCAAGCTCGGGATGTTGAGGCAGGTATCCCGTTGTGATGAGGCGGGCGCGGGTGATGCTTCCGCCCAATTCGGGGACATGCTCGCCTTCGATCAGTTTGAACAGCGAAGACTTCCCCGCGCCGTTCGCACCGATGAGACCGATGCGCTGTCCGTGCTGGATCTCCCAGTTGAGATTTTCGAAAATGCGTTTGGCTCCCAGGATGAGCGTGATGTTGGAGAGTTGAATTTGGATCATGGTTGGTTCCGGTTTTGTTACCCTGAATGATAGTGAATTGTATCCGAGGCTATCTCAGAGATGCTTCGCTCAGCATGACATTAATACGATTAAACAAAAACGCCGCAGTTGCCTGCGGCGTGTGAAAGCGACGTAACCTTTCAGCGAACAGGCGCAATACGACAAGGACCGGCGCTATCAAAGCCGTTGATCGCCATTGCGAAAAGAGGTTTACCTACGCTGAAAACATAAAGCACGTCTGCGATTATACCTGAGATTCTGTATCGAGCAATTCCTGAATATGATTGAGGATTTTGGGATTGGGCACGCCGCCATAAAGAAGCCTGGCGGCGATCTCTTTGTCAAAGACTTCCGAAGCGCCCAGATCACTGGCGATCAAGTGAAGCAATTTCTGGTCGCATTTATTGAGCAGGTCGGCGGGAGACTTCGTGTCTTCTGAAATCAGCATCCTTCGATCCATGATGCGGTCGCTGCTTTGGTCGAACTCGAAGCAAAACGTATGGAAAAGTTGATGCGCCGTATCGAGCGCTACCTGCGGCTCGACTTTTGTATTGGAAAACACCGCCTGCGCTTTTTCCTTCAGTTGATTGAAGGTGATACCCGGGTTTTCCTTGACGATATCGTAGATCTTGTAAATGACCAACGGACGATGCGTACTGGGCGTCATGCGAATCTTATGCGCGGAAAGGATGTTGAGATATCGCTCCAGCCGTTTCTCCGGCGAGATCGGCGCGGCAGGCTTGGGCGCGGGCTTCTCCTGCGATTGAACCCTCCCTTGCGGATGAGGCTGAGGTTTTTCCTGTTTTTGTGCAGGCGGGGTATTCTGTTTGGCAGGTTGTTGTTTTTGCCCGCCATTCGACTGCGGTTCTTTCCTGAACCTACCCACGCCCTGCCATTTGTCGTAATAAACAAATTTGTCACAGGCGCTGACGAGATAATCCGCCGTCGTGCCGCTCACTCCCAATCCGATCACCGTCTTGCCTTGCGCCCGCAAACGATGGACCAGTTCAGTAAAATCGCCGTCGCCTGAAACAAGCAAAACGTGCGTAAAAGCGTCACGCTTGGTGTAGAATAATTCCAGCGCGTCGATGACGATGCGGATATCGGCGGCATTCTTTCCGCGCTTGCTGTTGACATGGATTAACTCCACGCCCATGTTGAGTAACTGGCGTTGCTTGGTGGCGGCTTCCGCCCAATCGGCGTAGGCGCGGCGTAAGACTACACGCCCGATCTGCGACGCGTAGTTGAAAATGCGGTTCCAATCCACATCGGCGCCTTTGCCGAAGGCTTCTTCCACACTTATTTCAATATTGTCGTAGTCGATAAAAACGGCTACTTGTGTTTCCTGTCCCATATAACTCCGATTTTTTCATGAAGATGGTAGAGTATTGCTCCCTATCCATCCTCGCAGGTTAGCAAAAGTATAGCATAGGCGCAAAATTCTGTGGCAAAATAAAGCATGCCCATCGAACTGACCACGCTCAGCCAATCGTCATTGCAGGATTACAACGACTGCCCGCGCCGTTTTGAGCTGCGTTATCTTCAGCGCCTGGCATATCCAGCCATTGAAACGGAGCCCGCGCTCGAAAATGAAATGCATCAGCGCGAAGGCGAATTTTTTCACCGGCTCGTACAACAATTTTTCATCGGCATTCCTGAGAGCCTAATCGCTAAAATAGCCAATACAGACAATCTGCAAAGATGGTGGGGGAATTTCATGAATTCAAAAGACTCGGCAAGTCTTAGAGACCTGCCGAGTCTCAGAACCGAAGTTACTTTATCCGCGCCGCTTGGCGCATTCCGTCTTGTTGCCAAATATGATCTCATCGCCACGGATGGAAAAAGGTTTTACATCTATGATTGGAAGACCTATCGCAAACGCCCCAGGAATGAATTTCTTGCCATCCGCTTGCAAACCCGTGTGTATCGCGCCTTGTTGGTCCAGGCTGGCGCGTTCCTCAACGGCGGCAAGCCGATCGCGCCCGAACAGATCGAGATGATCTACTGGTTCTCCGATTTTCCAAACGACCCGGCCCGATTCCCCTATCAGCCGGATCAATTCAAGCGGGATTGGGATGCCATCACACGTTTCGCAGAAGAAATAAAATCCGCCTCCTCCTACCCCAAAACTGAGGATACCAACCGGTGCCTTTACTGCCCTTATAGATCGTATTGCAATCGCGGAGTCCGCGCGGGAGATGCATTCGATGCCGAGTTGGAAACCGAAGCCGAGGAATTCTTCGATATTAATTTTGAGCAGATCGGGGAGATCGAATTTTAAAAACGTAGTGGCCGGGTAACCCCGCCACTACAGTCTTTATTGCCAGGATAGCGCGCCAGCCAATCGATAGTTCGCCGCCAGCAGCTCAAGGTCGAGGACGTTGATCACGCCGTCGTTGTTGAGATCCGCTGCAGCGGGGATGGAAGCGCCGTAGTTTATCCCAATGGTGAGCGCATCGAATTCGTCGATGATCTCGTTACCATCTATATCCCCCGCCGGTAAAGTGATGGTTGGCTTGATGATCGTCTGCCCGTTTATGAGGGTCATGGCGTTCTGAGCCTTGAGGAAGCCGTCCGCCGAAGCGATGATGGTGTAAGTGCCGCCTGGGACTTGTAACGCGAACGATCCATCGGGATTCGCAGCCTGTGAGATTACCAATGTATTGCCGGCATCATACAAACGAATGGTAACGGGTTTGCTGGCGATCACCCTGCCAGTGATGGCGGAACCCACCGGCGTGGGCGACATGGCAGGACCGACCACGGTCACAATATCGGGGATGTATGCGATCGGCTGCAACCCACCCTGCCCCGTGGATACGCGCGCGGTACATTGAACGGTCGTTTGCCCGACCTGCAAACCGCGTATCGAGAAGGTGAAGGCGATTCCACTGGAGGTCGCTTTCCTGCCATTCCCTCCTGCAATGGCAAGGATGAACTGTCCGTTTTGTGGTCCGCTCAAGGCGGTGACCGGGTCTGAATCGAAGAGGTTCGCTGCCAGGATATTGCTGACTTCTACGATGGCAGGGTTGTACGTACAGACAAATTCTGCACTGGCGTAGCCTTCTGTTGGCACATGGTTCAAACTTACATTCACCAGACTGGTTTGATTGGTTGTCAGGGTGGATTGAATCACATCCACTAACACATAGGGACCTGTGGGAGTCGGCACACTGGTTTGGGTGATCGTTGGCGAGGGTGTGATGGCCGATGCTGTCATAGTCAACGCACTGGAGGTCTGGGTGGCAGCAATGGCAGTTTGGATGGCAGGTTCAGCGGTCAATGTCGCGACAAGTGCTGTTTGTGTAGAGGCGATAGCGGTTTGAATGGCAGGATTTGCTGTCAGTGTAGCGGCGACCGCGGTTTGAGTAGCTGCGTCCGCTGTTGCGGTCAGTGTGCCAGCGATCGCGGTCTGCGTGATCGCATTGGATGTTTGGGTGAGATCGGGCGTTCCAGTGAAAATGTCTGTGGCGGTTGAGGTGAGGGTCACAGTAGGCGTTGCAGAAAGAGTGCTAGGGTTTGTTGTTGCCGTTGGAGTCAGAGTGATCGTACTTGTTTGAGTCGCTGTCGGTGAAGGTGTAACCGTGGCGCCGCCGGATTCGATCTTTGTGGCGTGGATGTTGTAATACCCCGTCCCCGCCTCTGAGCGGATATCGACGTAATAAAAGCCAGCGGGTTGGGTCGTGCTCAATGTTCCGCTGGCACGTGTAATTTCATTTCCACCTGCATCCAACAAGACAATGACGGGCACCAGGCCTATGCCGGTTGGATTCACTTTGATATCGAACTTCGCCATGTCGATCAACAGGAGCGACCAACGTTCCTGGCGAAAGGCATCAACGCTGCCCTCGTAGGTGATGTTCCAATCGAGAATGCCTCGAGTGGCGACCTGCAGGTCGGGAATGTTCATCAATGGCTGGAGCCTGCCAACGGTTTGTCCGCTTTTGTTGAAGGTGGTGATATTTGTAAAAATGTTGAAGTTGACGGTCCATCCCGCAAAACGGGTATCAAGAACTTTGGGGCGGAATACAAAATGCAAATGCGGACCCGGGAATTCATTCCCGGTACACACCTGCTTATCTTTATTGTTATGGATGGTTGCCAACCGCTGGTTGCGACTGACCTTGCTGCCTGTTGTTACCTGGATCTTATCCAAATGCCAGTATTCGGTCCTCCAGCCATTGCCATGATCGATCTTGATAAAACAGGACCCCACCTGATAGACGGTTCCGGCTGCGGCTGCAGTTACCCAGTCGTTCGAGGTGTCTTCGCCGATCGTCATTTTTGCCCGCGGGGCAAAGTCCAATGCGCCGCCGTTTCCATAATAATGCGGACTTCCGGTGGAACGCCGGATTCCGTTATCAAGCCCATCGTATGGATACCAGGCTTTCCCCTGCTCCCAGGGCAATTGGAACATATCCACGGGCGAGGCTGTGCTTGCTAACACGCTTGCAGGAATGGCAACAAGCAGTATCGAGATCAGCAGGGATAGCCTGGCGGATAATTTATTTTTCATGGCAATGTCCTATCAACGGAGACAAGGATTTCGAGCGAAATCAGCCGCGCGCGCCCTCGTCTCACAAGAGCAGAAGAACCATTGACCGCGACAACGTCTGTTTCAACGGCTTTGAAGCCGTTAGCATTGTCGGTGACCAAAATCGATCCCGCAGATTGCGCCTTTGCCTGAATGACAGCATCGAGATAGATGAGTGCAATGATGGTCAGCGCTATCTATTACCTTGAGTGCTCGATGGGTTGATGCGCCGAATTAACCCGGCGCATCTTTTCATTGTCGGGTATTTACTGCCAGGCAAGAGGGCCAGTCTCGCGATAGTTGGCGGCGAGAAGTTCGAGGTCGAGGACGTTGATCGTTCCGTCGTTATTAAGGTCGGCGGCTGCAGGGGCTGCGAGGTTGTAGTTCAAGCCGATGGTGAGGGCATCGAACTGGTCGATCACATCATTACCGTCGATATCACCGGCAAGCAGGGAGATAGTCTGCATGGTCTTGGTAGCGCCAGCAGTGAGGACCGGGCTGCCCTGGGCTCTGAGAAAGCCGGGTGCCGATGCCACAACGGTGTAAGAGCCTGCAAGTGCCGTCATTGTGAAATTACCGTTCATATCCGCAGCGGCTGTGGCTTCAACAGTGGTATCTGGTCTGTAGAGTGTAACGGTGACTGGCTTGGCGGCAAGAACCGTTCCATTAAGGGTTGCAGTCGGTTCCTCGATGACCAAGGTGACCGGTGAAGATGCAATGGTTGTCAATACGCCACCTGCAGAGACACGCACAATACAATTGATATCAGCCTGCCCGGCAGCCAACGCGGTGATGGTGAAGGTGAAGAGAGCGCCATCGGAAGTGGCACGTTGTCCATTGCTGCCAGCCACGGCAAAGACGAAGGAACCGCTCGAAGGTCCAAAGATCGCTACGGCGGGGTCGGAGCCGAAGAGTCCAGAGTCGGTGATATTGCTGATCTGGATCAAAGCCGGGTCATAGCTGCAGGTGACTTCTGCACTGGAATAACCGCTGGTGGGAACATTGCTGAGCATGACTGTTCCAGTGGCAGTTCCACCGATCTGAGTGACAGCGGGATTCAACACCACAGAGGCAGTCGGGTCAACCACCTGCCCCACACGGCTGATCTCCATGAGGTATGTTCCCTCACCAATTTGGGGCTGGATCTGAATAAAATAATCGCCAGCAGGCTGATTTGTGGTTAGTGCCGCGCTCGAAAGGGTGCCGTTCGCCAGGGCGATCTGATTTTCATTTGCATCCAGCAGGTAGATATCGGGCGTGAGCGTGCCAGAGGTGGCAATGACCGAAATGGTAAAGTTCTCCGGGTTTACCAACTGGAGCGACCAGCGTTCAAAACGGTTCGCATTCACAGTTCCGTTGAAGACCGCATCCCAGAAGGTGGTGCTGCGGATGATGATCTGCGCGCCAAGGTAATTTGTGCTTTTCCCTTGAGCAAACGCCTGTGCGCCAGTGCCATGAATACTGACGAGCATTGCAAGCAAAATCGCTACACGGATCAAATTCTTTAATTTCATTGTTTTCTCCTTTTTGATTGGAAGCTGGATGCAGAACTGCGTCAGCTTAATAAAAAGAGGTTCATTATTACGTATATCTCCTCCAAACTGCCAAATAAGGCGCTTCAATAATGAAAACTTAAAAGCCAATTAAATTCTATTGTTTCAAATCGAAGACGCGCGTTACAGGTAAGTTGCTGCCTTATTGCAAAATAATTGCAATTCCCAAGAGCCCTTTATTGCAATTTCCCTTTTAAAAATCAAGACCCGTTTCAGATGAAGCGGGTCTTGATCGAGATTAATTCATCACTCACCAATAAACACACCGAAATGATTTGCAATCGGACGTTCCCGACCCGGAATGTAATTATCAATCGGCGAGTTCAATATTTCCGCCCTCCCATTTTCACCCTGCACCACAAGCGTAGCGGAACCGCCGCCGTCCAGCGCCATGGCAAAATGGGCGTCGAAATCCTTGAGCAATTCGGCAAGGTCCTGATACGTCGCGCCGCTGCTGTAGAATGGCTGCCGCCCGTCCACAACAACCAGGATCACATAACGTCCATTGCGGTTCACCCCTATCGCCGTGCGCGGATGGAGGATCGAATCATCTAATCCAGCCGCGATCTCGCCGCCTTGAATCAACATCCTGTCACCGGAAAGCGCATGGAAAATCTTATTGGGCGGCAGGTTAAAGGTCAGTTCGTTACGGCGGCTCACATATAATGTTGGTTCCGGTTCTTCATCCTTCAATCCGTCCGCATAAACTTTCCCATTCGAAGCAGAAAGCCCCAAGGGTGTGACCGGGTCGCCGCTGTGAGGGTAATAATCCACAGGTGAACGCGACCACCACGGATAGAACCCATCTCCATTGATGGCGATTTGAATGCCGAATTCCTTCAAGAACTCCGACGTGGTCCGCGCCTTCAATGCGCCGCCTTCCATTTCATTCGGTGGTGTCACCAAAAAGCGGAAATCATCCTCTTTCCTGTCGATCACGACCACGTGTGCGATCATCGCATACGGCAGGTAGCGGACGACACGCCGATAGATCACCCCTTCATAAAGTTGCCGTTTGACCGGGACCGGGGCGGGACGTCCAAGTGTAAACAAAGCATAAACCCCGAGAAGTAAAAACAACACAAGGGGTACAGCCCAAACGATGCGGAGGTTTTTCTTTTTCATTCCCTGAATACTATCAAGCAATAATGAAGGGTAACTGAATAAAAAGCCCCGGCAGTTTCACCGGGGCTTCAGGTCAAAATTGATTTTACGCAAGTTGCGGAGTTCCGCTTTTCTTGCCGAACGGCGGCGGGAAGATCGCTTCGAACTCGTCGCGGGTGATGGATTCGACTTCCAACAGTTTCCTTGCCACAGCATCCAACTGCTTGCGATATTTCTTCACCGTGGCACGGGCTTGCTTGTACGCGTCCTCCACCAGTTTGCGGACTTCGCGGTCGATCTGCTCGGCGACGGCTTCGGAATAATCACGCTGTTCGGAAATTTCGCGCCCGAGGAAGATCAATTCCTCTTTCTGTCCATATGCAAGGGTGCCCATTTCAGAACTCATGCCAAGTCTCGTAACCATGGCGCGAGCCATGCGAGTAACCTGCTCGATATCTCCGGAAGCGCCGGAGGTAATGTCGTCGAAGATCAATTCTTCAGCGGCGCGGCCGCCCAACGCCATGGCGAGGGTGGCGATCATTTTCTTGCGGGACATAAGGATGCGGTCTTCATCCGGGCGGAACCAGGTCACGCCGCCAGCCTGTCCGCGACCGACGATGGTGACTTTTTGGACGGGGTCGGCTTCAGCGATGGCATTGGCAACGATGGCATGACCAGCTTCATGGTAGGCGATGATGCGCTTCTCTTCATCCGAGATGAGGCGGCTCTTGCGTTCCGGTCCCATCACCACGCGTTCGATGGCTTCTTCCAATTCGGGTTGACCAATGGATTTCTTGTTGCGGCGGGCAGACAAAATCGCCGCTTCGTTGACAAGGTTTTCAAGGTCGGCGCCAGCAAAACCGGGCGTCCCGCGCGCCACAGAGGCGAGGTCGGCATCCGGTTCCAAGGGCTTGCCCTTAACGTGAACTTTGAGGATGGCTTCGCGTCCCTTCACATCAGGCCGGTCGAGGGTAACGCGGCGGTCAAAGCGACCGGGTCGGAGAAGAGCCGGGTCGAGGATGTCGGGGCGGTTGGTGGCGGCGATGATGATGACGTTTGTATCTGTGTCGAAGCCGTCCATTTCGACGAGCATCTGGTTGAGGGTTTGCTCGCGCTCATCGTGTGAACCGCCGAGACCCGCACCGCGTTGGCGACCCACCGCATCGATTTCATCCACAAAGATGATGCACGGCGAATGTCGCTTGGCTTGGTCGAACAGGTCACGCACGCGGCTTGCGCCCACGCCCACGAACATTTCCACAAATTCGGAACCGGAAATGGAAAAGAAGGGCACGCCTGCTTCACCGGATACGGCTTTGGAAAGAAGGGTCTTACCCGTTCCGGGAGGACCCACCAATAAAACACCTTTGGGAATGCGCGCGCCGAGTTGAATGAACTTCTGCGGCTCTTTCAGGAACTCGACGATCTCTGCCAGTTCCTGCTTGGCTTCGTCAGCGCCGGCAACATCCGCAAAGGTCACTGTGGGATGTTCACCGCTGAACATACGCGCGCGCGACTTGCCAAAGGACATCGCCGCGTTGTTGCTGCCCTGCGCCTGGCGGAAAATGAACCATAAAAGTCCGCCCATGAAGAGAACCGGAAGCAGATACAGCGCGCCGCTCAACACCCCGCCCCAAACGGAAGGCGCGCTGACTTCGATATTCATCCCGGATAACTGCTCAGGAGTGACACCATACTCGCGGAGTTGTTCCACCAGCGTAGTATCCGCCTCCTTGCGGGACTCGAGAGCGGTTTCCTCCGAGCCGTTGACCTTGATCACGCGGATGGAATCGTCGCTTTCGATGATGATGCGCGCGACCTGCCCCGCCTGGATCATCCGCGCCACCTCGCTAATGGTGAGCGGCTCTACGGACGTCGATGTATCCCGCATGCCAATGAAGATCATCGCTCCGATGGCTACGAGCAATAGAAAATACACAAAAAACGGTTGACCACGGGAATTCACAGAATCCTCCAAAACTTTCTGACATAAGCATTATACCAAGCCGCTTCCCAGACGTGGCGTACAGGCGTTTTATTATTACGATTCTCTAACATGGTGAGAATGCGATGAGGAATCCTGACTCGATCAGTCCATCACCAGTTCCACCGGGCAATGGTCTGACCCAGTTACCCCGTCGTGAATGATGACATCCTTGATTCCCGGCATCAAGGCTTCGGAAACGAGGAAATAGTCCAGCCGCCAGCCGATTCCCCTGGCGCGGGCATCGAGGCGGTAGGTCCACCAGGTATATTGGACGCGCTCCGGGTAGAGGCGTCGATATGCATCCACAAAGCCATTATCGAGGTACTTCTGAACCCATGCTCGCTCCTCCGGGAGGAAGCCGGAAGTCCTGGAATTCGCCCTGGGATTCTTTAAATCAATGGGCATGTGAGCCGTGTTGAGGTCGCCAGAGATGATGAGCAATTCCCCGTTGGAATGAAGCGACTGGCAGACCTCCAACAGGCGGGCATAGAAACGGAGTTTGTAATCCACGCGATCATGCCCGCGCTGGCCGCTTGGAAAGTAAGCGTTGATAAGGCGCAGATTTCCCCAACGGGTCTGGATGATTCGCCCTTCGACGTCGAATTCAGGGACGTCCATACCAAGCTTCGACTCATCGGGTTCGGTTTTGAAAAAAGTTGCAACCCCGCTGTATCCCGCTCGCGCGGCGGGGTTCCACTGAAACGGCAATTTCAAGCGGGATGCCAACTTTTCATCCAATTGATCGGGGCGGGCTTTAACTTCCTGCAAACACAGGGCGTCCGGTTCTTTATCGAATGCCCAATCCAATGCGTTCCTTCCCAATGCCGCACGGATTCCGTTCACGTTCCAGGTAATTATATTCATGGAAATCGCCCGGGGTCTTTATGGTAAACTTGATTCAAAGGCAGAACCATATGGATGAAACAATTGCAAAGACCATCCTGTGCGTCGAAGACGAGCCTGAAATGATCGACCTGATCCGGTTGATCCTCGCCCGCAAAGGCTTTAACGTCCAGGGTGCCGCAGGCGGTTTGGAGGGTATCCGTCTTGTGCGCGAACTGCATCCGGACCTTGTCCTGCTCGATCTGATGATGCCGGATATGGACGGGTGGGAAGTATATCAACAAATGAAAGCCGACCAGGCGCTGCGAAACATTCCGGTCATCGTCGTCACTGCCAAGGCACAGAACATAGATAAAGTGCTCGGCTTACACATCGCCAAGGTAGACGACTATATTGCCAAGCCATTCAGCCCCCAGGAACTATTGGACAGCGTAGAGAGGGTATTCAGCCAGAAATAACCCAAACCGGGCGGCGAATACGCCGCCTTTTTCTTAAACTAAAATGGCCCGCACCGTTTACGTCATCAACCTCAGCAGACCGCTCAAACGACCCGCAATGGCTGGATATTGCGACTCGTTTTCCTGCCGACTTCGCGGTTTGATGTTCCGGCCGCGCCTCGAACCTGACGAAGGCTTGCTGCTCGTCGAGAAGCGCGATTCACGCCTCGACACGTCCATTCACATGTTCTTCGTCTCTTTCGATCTGGCCGTGTTTTGGATCAATTCCGAGATGACGTTGGTGGACAAAGTCATTGCCAAATCATGGAAGCCAGCCTACTTCCCCAAAGAGGATGCAAAATATACTTTGGAAATACACCCGAATCGCTGGGGAGACTATGAGATCGGCGATAAAGTCGAAATCAAAGATGTATAAACGTAATTTCATCGCTTTCCTTTTATTGATAACGATTCTTGTTCCTTCAACACCGGCTCGCGCACAGGAGGGCGCCGGACCGATCTACATCGTGCAGCAGGGGGACAGTTTGTATTCCATCGCGGCGCGGTTCGGCGTCAGCCTAGATGACCTGCTCGCTGTCAACGGCATCGCAGACCCGAACACGCTCGCAGTGGGACAGCAGCTGATCATCCCGGGTCTCGAGGGAATTTCCGGTATTCTCGACACGAAATTCATCAACTTTGGGGATTCATATCGAAGCCTGATGCGGCAAACTCAGGTTCCCGATGAACTATTTCGGAAACTCAATCGTGTTGTCAGCCCGAGCGAGTTTTATGTCGGGGCAAACATGATCGTGCCCATCCAGGATCAAACCCAATACAGCAAGAGAGTCTCGCCTGCGACTGGAGAATCCATGCTGGAATTCGCGGTCAAGAACAATACCGATGTATGGTCTCTCACCAGCATTAACCATCTTGAAGGTTCCTGGTCCGGTATACCGGGCGATACGCTTTATGTTCCCGGTGAAGACGGTGGAAACAACGCCAGCGGATTGCCTTCCGCGTTCATCAGCGCGGAAATCCGCGACCTGCCAATCAAACAAGGCGGCACGGGAGTAATCAGCGTCACCGCACAACCGGGAGTCAGCCTCGGCGGGGTGCTGGTGGATCATCCGCTTCACTTTTTTCCAAGCCAGGGCGGCCTGCAAGTGGCGCTACAAGGCGTTCACGCATTGCTTGATCCGGGCGTGTATCCTTTGCGTCTCGATGCAACCTTGCCGGATGGCAGCACCCAATCCTATGAACAGTTGGTTCTGATCGTTTCGGGAAATTATCCTGAAGACCCGCTTCTTTATGTAGATCCCGCCACCATCGACCCGGCATCCACCGAAGCCGAATTGCAGCAATTGATCGCCATCACAACACCTGCCACGCCCAACCGGCTATGGGTCGGCGAATTTATTTCTCCCGCCATCGCCTACGCGGAGTCAACATATTTCACATCGCGGTATGGAAACCGCCGCACATACATCGGCCAGGGAACGACAGTATCCGTCGAAGGCTTCCATACCGGGTTGGATTTCGGCGGCGGCGATGGGCTGCCCATCACCGCTCCCGCGGCAGGAGTGGTGGTCTTTGCCGGTCCATGGACCGTGCGCGGGAACGCGACGGTCATCGACCATGGCTGGGGCGTTTACAGCGGATTCTGGCATCAGTCCGAAATTCAAGTCTTCGTGGGGCAGTCTGTCAGTTTGGGGGATGTGATCGGTCTGGTAGGCGGAACAGGTCGTGTGACCGGCGCGCATCTGCATTGGGAATTGTGGGTGAACGGCATCCAGGTGGATCCGCTCGATTGGTTGAATCAGACCTACCCGTAGCGCGATGCGTTGCTCTTCATCCCTGGTTATGCTAAACTCCTGAAAGGTTCTTCGTCATGAGCAATCTTGTCAACTTCCTGAAACAAAGCGATATTTTCTATCAATTCACGCCGACGCAATTGGAACTGGTCGCCAATCTTTGCCGGGAAGTGGTATTCGACGCAAATCAGATCGTCTTTCAGGAAAACAGCGGCAGCAAGGAATTGTATGTGATCGTACAGGGAGAGGTGGATATCTTGATCAACCGCGGCACGACAGGATCGCTCGTGAAAAACGACACGGTAGTTGCCCGTTTGAGAAGAGGGCAATCCTTCGGCGAAGTGGCGCTGGTCGATGAAGGCTTGCGGTCCGCAACGGCGCGCGCAGCACAAAAGGATACCCGGCTCCTGGTCATCCCGCGCGACAAGATCGTCATGCTCTGCGAGACGTATCCCCAGCTCGGTTACCGCCTGATGTACAACCTAGCCGCCGACCTCGCAATGAAAATCCGCAACACGGATTTGCGCGTCCGCGAACAGCTCCTCTACAAGCCCGCAGAGAAATAGAATCCAGATAAGTGTGCTCTAATTATTTCGGCTGGTATGGACAATAACGCTTGACCGAAGGTCAAATTCGCCTTATCATTGGACATTCGCGAATATCAGGGTATTCATCTTAGTTTTAGCAAGCAAGCCATAAAGATCCAAAAGCCAGGGTTTTTAGGCTTTCTTTGTATATCCATACCGTGAAAGGAGGTGACGCCGACTTACCCACGCCTGGTCTGCCTGTTCGTTGTCCCCCGCATTTGCGGGAATCAAATTTCGATAAATTTTGGAGGAGTAAGAAAATGAACAAGCGTTTACTCGCTTTGCTGTCCTTGCTGGTGATCGCCAGCATGGCGCTCGCCGCATGCGGTGCCCCCGCTGCGGAAGAACCCGCTGCGACCGAAGCCATGACCGAAGCCGCCCCCGCCGCGACCGAGGCCGCTGCTTTTGAATGTACCGATGAATTCCGTTGCGTGGAAATCGCCCCCGGTGAGCCTATTCACATCGCCTATTGGGGCGTTCTCTCCGGCGCTGACAGCTCCCTCGGTGAAGACTCCAAGCGCGGCGTTGAAATCGCCATTGACGATATAGGTGGACAGCTGTTCGGTCACGATATCCTGCTGACCACAGAAGATGGTGGCTGCACCCCTGAAGGTGGCGCGACAGCGGCAGCCAAACTTGCTTCCGACACCTCGCTCGTCGGCTTGATCGGCTCCAGTTGCTCCGATGAGACCGTCGGCGGTATCGCGGCTATCACCAATGCTGGCCTGACCACCATCTCCCCGTCGAACACCCGCCCGGTTCTCACCGACTCGGCTCGTGGTCCAGACTACGACGGTTACTTGCGCACAGCCCACAGCGATGCCTTCCAGGGCAAGGCTGTTGCCGAATTCGCGTACAACTTCCTGAAAGTCACCAAGGCAGCCACCATCCATGATGGTTCCGCTTATGCTCAGGCTCTTCAGCAGGTTTTCGCGGATGAGTTTGTCAAACTCGGTGGAACGATCGTAGCCCAGGAAGCCGTTGCCAAGGATGCCACGGACATGAAGCCCGTGCTTACCACCATTGCCGCTGCCGGCCCTGAGTTCCTCTACTACCCGGTCTTTGTGGCAGTTGGCGGTTATGTCACCGCCCAGGTGCGCGACGTTGCCGGCCTCGAGAACGTCTATATCGCCGGCTCCGATGGTATCTTCACTGCCGACCTGCTCAAGGGTGGCGGCCCGAATACCGAGAGCATGTACCTCTCCAGCCCGGACTTCAGCGCCTTCACCGGCGACTATGCCGGCTTCATCGAGAAGCACACTGCCAAATATGGCGGCTCCACACTCTCCACCTTCCACGCGCATGCCTACGATGCAGCAAACATTCTCTTTGCGGCGCTTGAACAGGTCGCTGTCGTAGACGCCGATGGAACGGTCCATGTTCCTCTGAAGGCACTGCGTGACGCCATCTACGCCACCAAGGATTTCCAGGGCGTTACCGGTAATCTGTCCTGCTCTGCCTCCGGCGACTGCGGCGCTCCTGTGATCGCAGTCTACGAGATCGTAAACTCCGATCCCGCCTCTTGGAATCCCGCCTCTGCGGATGCCCCGAACCCCAAGAAGATCTGGCCCTAAATCAAACCCTGAGTAAGGTAATACGGGGGCAGGCAAATGCCTGCCCCCGTATTACAATCTTTCTTCGAGGAGACAGCCCATGCGAACGAGCCTAAGCGAACGCTTTTTGGACCTGGCCGTCAGTGTTTTTATGTGGGGGTTTCGTATTCTGATCGTCTCTGTAATCCTATTTGGCACAATTTCCACAATCCTGGCCGGGAAATATACGAGTGAGCAGTGGATAGATTTCGTTGTCCAAGGCATATCCCAAGGAAGCCTTTACGCCCTGATCGCGCTGGGATACACCATGGTCTATGGCATTCTGCGAATGATCAATTTCGCGCATGGCGATATCTTCATGACCGGCGCATTTGGAGCATATTTTATTGCAACATGGTTGAATAACATCGGATTCATAGACGGTAATCCATTGCTTGGCTTATTGATCCCAATTCTTTTCGCAATGTTGGTTTCATCAAGCATTGCCATGCTGGTTGAACGCATCGCCTATCGTCCCCTGAGAGGGGCGCCGCGATTGGTGCCTCTCATCAGCGCGATCGGCGCCTCCTTCTTTTTGGAATATGCCTTCCGGGGCTTTTTTGGTCCCGGTGTATATGCTTATCCGCCAATCAAGGCGCTCGATGGGGATTGGGTTATTCTCGGTGTTGGCATCCAAAAAGTTCAGATCGTGGTTGCCGTTGCCGCCGCCGCAATGATGGCAATCTTATACTCCATTGTGATGTTCACCAAAACCGGCAAAGCCATGCGCGCAGTCTCGGAAAACAAGGATACCGCGGCTTTAATGGGGATTGATGTGAATCGCATCATCGTATCCACTTTTGCCATTGGCGCGGCCATGGCAGGCGCAGCCGGGGTTCTAAACTCCCTGATGTTCCGTCAGGTAAATTTTTTCATCGGTTTTGTTCCCGGTATCAAGGCATTTACCGCCGCCGTATTGGGCGGTATTGGAAACATCCCCGGAGCCATGGTGGGCGGATTGGTGCTGGGCATTTTCGAATCTGTTGGTCCCTCGCTCTTTCTCGAAGGACTTGGGATCCCCCGTCCATACCAACTGAAAGACGCCATCGCCTACACCATGCTCGTCATGATCCTGTTATTCCGTCCCTCTGGCATTTTGGGTGAACGCTTGTCTGGCAAGAAAGCATAAAGGTGAATGCCATGAAAAAAGAAAATTTCATCTGGAGCGCGATTAAAACCGGTCTGCTTGGCGGCGCGGTGGCACTTTTCATCTGCTTGATTGGAATGGTGGAAGTCTTTAGCAAGCGTGATGTAGTTGAAGGTGTCATTACGCTCGGACAATTCGTTCTGCTTGCCACAAGCATCATCGCAGGTCTATTTGCATCTAAAAACACTTCGAGCCTTGTGGAACGGAACAAGGCATTTTCCAGTATGGTAGCGGGAGTGATCGCCGGCGTGGTAACTGGAGGCATGATCGCCCTGTTTGTTATCCTAGGTGATATAGTTAATATCCGCGCCGTCTTCCTGAATGCATCACCCACTCTATACCAACTCCTAACCTTTGAGCAGGGGGTGGGAAATGCATGGGTTCTGCCAGCTATCGGGGCTTTTGCAGGACTGCTTGGTGCAGGTTATGTCTTCCTGCCGGCAAGCGTCAGCCATCCCATCAATCGAGGCCTGCTTGTTATTGTTTTCATGGCGCTGTTCTCGGGCCTGTTCCGAGTAGTATTGATCAACCAGGGTCCTGAAATGGAAAAGGCTGCCAAATACCTCTTTGGACAAACCGGACTGACAAAAGCAGGCGCTTTGATTTTCTTCCTTGGGGTGATACTGGTTACCCTTCTCTGGACCTACCAGGGCGGGAATGTACGACAAGGCATCACCCGCCTTCCAAAAGGCGGCCGCCTTTCGTTGCAGGTGATAGCTTTTGCCCTGATCGGTTTCATTGCGCTTGCCCTGCCTCAAGTCTCCGGCCCATTCATTGCACAGGTGATTGTGATCGTGGCGTTGTTCATCCTGATGGGTCTCGGACTGAACATCACTCTCGGCTTTGCCGGCCTGCTCGATCTCGGCTTCGTGGCCTTCTACGCTATCGGAGCATACACTGTTGGATTACTCACATCCTACGGTCCCTTCGGTCTTCAACATATCTCCTTCTGGGTGGCCATACCAATTGCGGTCTTGGTTGCCATGGCGGCAGGATTTACACTTGGCTTGCCCGTTCTCGGTGTACGAGGTGACTATCTTGCTATCGCCACTCTTGGATTCGGTGAGATTGTCCGCTTGCTGGCCGGGTCTGATTTTCTTTCGCCCTATTTCGGAGGCCCGCAGGGCATCATCGGCATTCAAAAACCATGTCTTGGATTTCTCGAGCCGTTTGTGAAAATCGATGTGCCACGCGTCTGCAATGGCATCGAATTGGGAAAACCGCAGGATATCTATTATCTCGCCGTTGTGGCGGCGCTGCTGATTGCCTTTGTTGCGTGGCGTCTGCGTGAATCCCGCCTGGGACGAGCCTGGATGGCCATCCGCGAGGATGAAGATGTGGCCGAAGCACTTGGAATCAACTTAATCCAAACCAAATTGCTTGCCTACATGCTCGGCGCTGCAATGGCAGGGCTCGGAGGCGCGATCTTTGCCGCCTTGATTGGTTCCATTTTCGCAACCAGTATGCAACTGCTGGTATCCATAAATGTAGTCGCCCTCATCATTGTTGGCGGCATGGGTAGCATCCCGGGGGTTATCGTGGGCGCCATTGCGCTGATTGGCCTGCCAGAACTCCTGCGAGAAATTTCAGAATTCCGCTATCTGCTTTATGGTATGGCATTGATCGTGATGATGCTTGCCAAACCCGAAGGCTTATGGCCCTCCCAGGCTGCACGCCGCGAACTGCATCATGAGGATGCAGCACAGATTGAGCGATAGGGAGAATTCTATGACACCCATTCTCACTGCAACGAAAGTGACCAAACGCTTCGGCGGCCTTACCGCTGTGAACGCGGTGGACTTTGAGATCCCCGAAAAAGGAATTGTCAGCATTATCGGACCCAATGGCGCTGGAAAGACGACTTTCTTCAACTGCATCACCGGTTTTGGAAAAGCAGATGAAGGTACGATCAGCTTCGAGGACACCCCTATCCAGAAACTCCGCCCCGACCAGATTGCTCGTCTCGGCATCTCGCGTACCTACCAAAACATCCGCCTGTTTGCCGACATGACTGCATTGGAAAATATCCTGGTCGGCCAGCACATGTTTTTGCACGCGCCATGGATGGGAGCAGTTCTTGGCACGCCCCGCGTTCGCAAAGAGGAAAAGAACGCCCTTGCCCAGGCCCAACACCTTCTAAACTTTGTGGACCTTAAAGGCAAAGGGGACATGCTGGCGCGCAATCTGCCCTACGGTGCCCAGCGCAGGCTTGAGATCGCTCGTGCCCTCGCCACCAAACCCAAACTTCTTCTGCTCGACGAACCGTCCGCAGGTATGAACCCGCGCGAAAGCGAGGACCTGACTGCTTTCATCCGCCGCCTGCGCGACGAGCTGGGAATCACCATTTTGCTCATCGAACACCACATGCGTGTGGTTATGGGCATTTCCGAGAACATAACCGTGCTGGATTACGGTGAAAAGATCGCTGAGGGCACCCCCGCTGAGATTCAGAGCAATCCGCGTGTGATCGAAGCCTATCTCGGCCGTGGCGCTGCCACCGAAGGCATGGCTAGTGCGCACGAGCGTCATTCCAGAAAGGCAGGGTAATAGAATGCCCATGCTGACACTTGACAAGGTCAACACATATTATGGCAACATCCATGCCCTCAAGGGAATCACGCTCTCCATCGAAAAAGGAGAGATCGTCACCCTGATCGGCGGCAATGGCGCCGGAAAAACCACCACCCTGAGGACCATTTCAGGTCTTCTCAAGCCGCGCGAAGGGAACGTCCGCCTGAACGGCGAAGATCTCTCGAAATACAAGGCGCATGAAATTGTGTACAAGGGTATTTCCATGGTGCCCGAAGGACGCGGCGTGTTTGCCCGTCTCACCGTGAACGAAAATCTGGAAATGGGCGCCTACAGCCTCAAGGATCCCCAGGGAATCAGCCGCAACATGGAGAGGGTGTTCACGCTCTTCCCGCGTCTGAAAGAGCGTCATACCCAGGTGGCTGGCACACTTTCCGGTGGTGAACAACAGATGCTCGCCACAGGACGCGCGCTCATGGCTAGCCCCAACATCCTGCTCATGGACGAACCTTCGATGGGTCTCGCACCTGTGCTGGTGGAACTGATCTTCGATACCATTCAGCAGATCAACAAGGAAGGCGTCACGATCCTGCTCGTCGAGCAGAACGCTCTCATGGCGCTCTCCATCGCCCACCGCGGCTACGTTTTACAAACAGGCGAGATCGTCATCAGCGACTCCGCCGAAAATCTCAAAAATAATCCAACCGTCCAAAAGGCGTACCTTGGAATGGAATAACCGTCCCGACCCAATGAAAGAAGGCGCAGAGGAGAATCTCCCTGCGCCTTTTGATTCGTCCCCTTCTCCATTAAAATCAAGAGGTGGGGTCGGATCGCCGCTTCACAAAAATTGGAGGCATCATGCTCGTATTGAACGCCGATGAAGTTCGTAAAGCCCTGCCAATGCGGGAGACCATCGAAGCCATGAAGAAAGCCTACGCCTCGCTCTCAGACGGGCAGGCGGAAGCGCCCCTCCGGACGCGCTTATCAATCCCAACCCAGAACGCGCTCTCAATCTTCATGCCCGCCTATGTCCACACCGACGAAGAGGATGCGCTTGCCATCAAGATCGTTTCCATCTTTCCCGACAATCCAGCGCGCGGACTGCCTTACATCGAGGCGGCAGTGATCGCATTCGAGGCTGAAACGGGGAAGGTTTCCGCGCTGCTCGACGGGGGTTCGCTCACCGCCATCCGCACCGGTGCAGGGAGCGGCGCGGCAATAGACCTGCTCGCGCGTAAAGACAGTCATACAGTCGCCATCTTCGGCGCAGGCGCGCAGGGACGCACGCAACTTGAAGCCGCCTGTTCGGTCCGCAAGATCGAAAAGGCATGGGTCTACGATTCGGACGCAAAACGCACTGAAACCTTTGTCGATGAAATGGCAGGTCACGGAGCAATTCCTGCCGACCTAAAACCTGCCTCATCCTCCCGCGAGGCGGTGAAATACGCTGACATCATTTGCACAGCCACAACGTCAAACACGCCGGTTTTTGCCGATGCCGACATCAAGCCCGGGACGCATATCTCGGCCATCGGCTCCTACACCCCGGAAATGGTTGAAGTCCCGCCGGAAACCATCCAACGCGCCCGGGTTTTCGTGGATTCGCGCTCCGCGGTCTTGGCTGAAGCTGGAGATTTGATCCAACCGATGAAAAGTGGATTGATCTCAGAGGCTCATGTCCGCGCTGAGTTGGGTGAAATCATCCTCGGTAGAAAACAGGGCAGAGACTCAGAGATGGAAATCTCCTATTTCAAATCCGTCGGTGTGGCGGTGCAGGATGCAATGGCGGCGCAATTGGCGTTGAGGAACGCAAAAGCGATGAGACTGGGAAGGGAGATCGAGTTTTAAAATGGACATTCCAAAGACAGCAGACATCCTCATTATAGGCGGCGGCGTAATGGGAGCCAGCGCCGCCTACCACTTTGCAAAACGCGGAGCGAAAAACATTCTACTCCTGGAAAAAGAAACCCATTTTGGCACCGGCGCAACGGGGAGATGCGCGGGCGGGGTGCGTTATCAATTTTCCACTGAGATCAATGTCACTTTGTCCATACATAGCCTGCCGATGATCGAAAATTTCAAAGAGGAAATCGGACAGGACCCCGGCTATCACAAGTACGGATATTTGCTGGTGGCGACGAATGAAAATGAAGTAAAAGAGTTCGGGCGTAATGTCGCCATGCAGAATCGACTGGGCGTGCAAACGGAATTGCTGAGCGGAGATGAAGTCCGCAGGCGGCTGCCACTCATGCGCTTCGACGATGCTCTGGCTGGCACATTCCATCACAAGGACGGCACCGCGGACCCGAACAGTATTGTTATGGGATATATCAACGCCTCGCAGAAGATGGGCGTCAGGGCGCTTACGGGTGTGGAAGTGGTTGGAGTTACCGTCAGCAGAGGAGAGGTTCGCAGTGTGAAAACAAATTTGGGTGAGGTCGAGGCGCGAGTCGTGTTGAACGCGGCGGGACCGTGGTCAGGTCTGATCGCTACGATGGCAGGGATCAACGTTCCGCTCACCCCCCTGCGCAGGCAAATGTTCACAACGAATCCATTGAAAGAGGTGCCGGAGAATTTTCCGTTCGTCATCGACTTTGCAAAATCCTTGTATTTCCATCGCGAAGGCGAGGGTTTGCTGGTCGGTATGAGCAACCCCGACGAAATACCCGGATTCGACCAGAGTGTGGATGAGGATTTCGAACTGGTCAACCTCGAAGCCGCCATCGGGCGAATGCCGCTTTTGGAAAAGGCAAGCCGCGCATCTCATTGGGCGGGTCTTTACGAAGTGACGCCGGATGCGCATCCCATTTATGGCGCGACGGATGTAAAGGGCTTTTTTCTATGCACCGGATTCTCAGGTCACGGCTTCATGCACGGACCGATCTCCGGCAAGCTGTTGAGCGAATATATCCTGGATGGAAAATATTCAAGCGTGGACGCATCGATGCTCGACCTGAAGCGCTTCGAAGAGGGACGTTTGATAAAAGAGTACAATGTGGTTTAAATTATGATAATGTAGGTCACGCTTGCAGCATGACATCACGTTGGTAACGTGACCTACAAAAGAAACCTATGACCTCTGCAGAAATCATCACCATCGGAACGGAAATATTGCTCGGCGAGATCGTGGATACGAATACCCGCTACATCGCCCGCACACTGCGCAGCCTGGGCGTGGATTTGTATCGCACCATCACCATTGGGGATAATGTCGACCGGATTGCCAGCGCAATCAGCCATTCGATGGAACGCGCGAATATCGTCATTACCACCGGCGGGTTGGGTCCAACCGTGGATGACCCCACACGAGAAGCCGTCGCCAAAGCCATCGGGATGGAGACGGAATTTCGCGAAGACCTTTGGCAGCAAGTCGTCGAAACCATCGGTCGTTATGGGCGCAAACCCTCTGAGAATCAAAAACGTCAAGCGTATGTTCCAAAAGGCGCAATTGGTTTAAGAAATCCGGTTGGGACGGCTCCGTGTTTCATCGTAGAGACTGAAACAAATGCTGTGATCTCCTTGCCCGGCGTGCCTGCCGAAATGGAACACATCCTGCACGAATCGGTCATTCCTTATTTGCAAAAACGTTTCGGGCTCGACGCGATCATCAAGGTCCGCGTTCTGCATTGCGCAGGTCTGGGTGAAGGCATGATCGATGAAAGAATCGCAGACCTTGAGACTCTGAGCAATCCCACGGTTGGGCTTGCGGCGCATACGGGCGTGGTGGATATCCGCATTGCGGCAAAAGCCAAAAGCGAGACAGAGGCGAATGATATGATCGCCAAAGTTGAAGAAGATATCCGCACGCGCCTCGGCTCCGTAATCTTTGGCGCGGACGAAGACCGGCTCGACGAAGTGGTCCTCGATATGCTTACGCGGCGCGGATTGACCCTGACTGCCGTTGAAAGCGGACTCGATGGTTTGCTGGCGCGAAAGATTCCTCATACCGCCTCCTTCCCGAACTTGAGCTTAGAATCGTTGACCGAGGTTTTGCGCTCCGCCCTGTCCGACAAAAATGCGGATATCGCGCTTGGCGTCACCGTCCATATGGACGAGCGCGCTGCCGAGATGGCGATGATCACATCCCAAGGCGAAAAGACCCATCGCATCACCTATGGCGGTCCGCCAAGGAGCCTTCCGCGCTGGAGCATGAATCTCGCCTTGAATTGGTTAAGGACGTCTCTTGAGGAAATGAACTGATGGCGAAGCCCAAGCCGCTTAAAAAGAATGACGCCCCATGGGTCATCCTCGCATGGGGATTGAATCTCTTTGGCTTGGCAGCCATTGCGCTTGTTTTGGTCGCATATTGGGCTCTCCAGCCCGCCCATGCCGCCCCGCAGGAACCACGCACAGGTTTCACAGCCACAATGCCGCCAACGTTCACACCCGTGCCTTTATCGCTCGACCTGCCGACCATCACACCAAATCCGCATTCGACGTTGATCGTCGTTCAATCGCCCACGCCATTCATCCTGCAAAACGCGGCGCAGGGGCGTGCCAGCATTGCGACCATCGGTTATTCCGTTTCGGGCAGGCCGATCGAAGTGTACATGTTCGGGCACGGTGAACGGGAAAAGATGATCGTCGCCGGAATTCACGGGGGCTATGAATGGAACACCATCGCGCTGGCAGACGAGTTGATCCAGCACATCTTCGACAACCCGGAGATCATCCCCGACGACGTGACTCTATACATCCTGAGAAATCTGAATCCCGACGGCGACGCGCGCGATCACGGCATCGACGGGCGGGTCAACGACCATGGCGTGGATTTGAACCGCAACTTCCCCGCCAATTGGAAAAAGACCTGGGACCGGACTGGCTGCTGGACACTTACTCCAACCACCAGCGGGACGGGTCCCGGCTCGGAGCCGGAAACACGGGCTGTGATGTACTTCCTGCAATCGCACGATGTCGAGACGATCATCAGCTATCACAGTGCTGCGCTGGGCGTTTTCCCTGGCGGTGAACCCTGGGAGGCGGACTCGAAGAAATTCTCGAAGGCATTATCCAAAGCCACGGGATATCCCTACCCGCCCATTGACACAGGTTGTGTCTACACCGGCACCCTCGCCGATTACGCCGTCTCGCTCGGCATCACCGCGGCAGATATGGAACTTTCCACACACAAGTACACCGACTTTGAAGAAAATCTCGAAGCCCTGGAAGTGCTGTTGAATTGGAGATAAACACATTCTTGTGTCATTCTGAGCGAAGAATCTCTACGCAGACGAGGAGACCCTTCGCCCGGGGTGACATCTTTTGGAGAACAAATGACTCAAACTCTTGACACTTTATTCATCAATGCCGTCGTGCTGACGATGGATGAATTCCTGACTCAATATGACCCCGGCGCAGTGGCAGTCAGGGGCGATTCCATCGTCGCAGTTGGACCTGAAGCCGATTTGAAAAAAGAATATTCAGCAAAGGAAGTGATTGACTGCGGCGGGAAAATCCTTATGCCCGGCCTGGTCAACGCGCATACCCATGTGCCCATGACCCTCATCCGCGGTCTTGCCGACGACCTGCGTCTCGACGTCTGGCTGATGGGTTACATGCTTCCCGTCGAACGTCAATTCGTTTCACCGGAATTCGTGCGCCTCGGCACGCTTATTGCCTGCGCCGAACAGATCCGCAGCGGGGTGACCACGTTCAACGACATGTATTTCTTCGAGGACGACATTGCCCAAGCCACCGCTGACGCGGGCATGCGCGCGGTATGCGGCGAATCGATCATGAAATACCCCGCGCCTGATGCGCCATCATACGACGACTCGCTCGCCTATGCACGCGAATTCATCAAAAAATGGAAAGGTCATCCGCTCATCGTCCCTGCCATCGCGCCTCACGCCCCCTACTCGACCACGCCCGAGATCATCCGCGCCTGTGTCGACCTTGCCACAGAGTTCGATGTCCCCCTGCATATCCACATTTCCGAAACCGCATTCGAAGTGGAAAACATGCGCAAGGAACAGGGCATGCCGGTCATTCCTTACGTAAAGAAACTCGGCTTATTCGAAGCCAAAGTCATCGCCGCTCACTGCGTCCACATCGACACGGGCGAGATCCGCACGCTACAGCATGCCAATGCGGGAGTTTCGCACAATCCATCATCGAACCTGAAACTCGCTTCGGGTTTTGCCCCGGTCGCCAAAATGCTGGCAGACGGACTCAACGTTGGCATCGGCACCGACGGACCCGCATCGAACAACGACCTCGATATGTTCGAGGAAGTGCGCCTCGCCTCGTTCGTCGCCAAGGCTGCCTCCAACGACCCGACCGTTCTCCCCGCCGCGGCCACGCTGACCATGGCGACCCGTCTTGGCGCACAGGCGCTTCATCTCGGCGAAATCACCGGCTCGTTGGAGATCGGCAAACGCGCGGACATGATTGTTGTGGATACGGGTCCCCTCCACAACACGCCGCGCTTCAAACGCGATCCACAGAACGCCTACGCCCAATTGGTCTATGCGGCCAAATCGACCGATGTGACGGACGTGATGGTCAATGGAAAATGGCTGATGCGGGATCGTCAACTGCTTACGATCAACGAAAAGGAATTGATCGCCCAGGCCCGCGAACTTGCCGTCAAGATCGACGCCTTCCTGACAGAGCGCGAGCAATCGGTGCTTTCGAAGCTCATCGCTTTGGGCGGCTCGATGGAGGAGGAATCGTTCGAGGTGCAGGTCAAGGCCAAGATCGAAGAGCCCAGTCTCATCGTCCAAAACTTGATGCACGAAGAGATCGAGATCACGGCGCACAAACATTACCGTCAGTTCGATGAATATTTCATTTTCGACGATCCCAACCAGGGACGCCTGCGTTTTCGCGAGGATAACCTCATAAACGAGAAGGGCGAGATCGTCAACACCCGTTCGCGCCTGACACTGCTCGGTGTAAAGCGCGAAGGGGAAATTGGGCACGATGTCCTGCTCTCACGGAGCCGCTTCCTTGCGCCCGCCATGCAATCGCTGAGGTTCTATCGCGAATATTTCAAGCCAAAAACGGAAGTCTCGGTGGAAAAGGACCGCCTGCGCTGGCACATCAAGTACAAGAACACCGAGTTCTTCATTAACCTCGACGAAGTCAAACAGCCGCCGATGGGAACTTTCCTCGAAGTGAAAAGCACCACCTGGAGCCGTAAGGACGCCGACCATAAAGCCGAATTGGTGAATGAACTGCTCGACCTGCTCGGCGCCGGGAAGGCTGAAACCGTGACGCAGGATTACATCGAGATTTTGACCGCATAAGAAGCAACGGTCATACATGCCTCTCCTGCGCTTGCACTCAAAATGAAGGCAGCGCGTTTGTCGTATATTCCTGACTCATGGAAAATTTCAGAAATCCTGTCGCGGTCTTTTGCGCTATTCTGTTCGCAATAACTGCAGTGACGGCGATCCTCCTCTTCAATTTCGACCGCCGTGCTTTCACAGCCGAGACCTATCAACGCGCTTTTGCGCGCGAAGACTATTACAACAAAATACCAAATTTGATGGCTCAAGCCATTGTTTCCTCCGATGCTGATACAAGCGGATTGCCGATGGTGATGCAGGGCATGAGCTTGGAGGCGTGGGAGAATTTCATCCGCGGGCTCCTGCCGCCGGAAATGTTGAAGACCATGGGGGACGATGTCTTGAATTCGACCTTCGCATATCTCAACCTCGAATCGGAACGGGTTCATGCCAACTTGAGACCTCTAAAAGCAAGCATGGCAGGCGATAGAGGCACACAAGCGGTACTTTACCTTATGAGCACTCTGCCTGCTTGCACCGTCGAACAAATCGCCCGCATCTCGTTCGAACTCCTCTCCAATGGACAGGTCGAGCTCTGCAATCCGCCTGTCGGGATGATCCCGCTCATTACCCCCGTCATTCAGGGACAGCTCCAATTCGCCGCATCGATCATCCCGGATGAATTAACGCTCGTGACTGCACCGCCTCAAAACGACCCGAGACAAAGACTGCAAGTCATCCGCTTCTTGATGCGACTCAGCCCGATCCTGCCCATCGCATTTCTTCTTGCTCTGACGATTGTCATCGTCCGCTCGCCCAAGGATTGGATGGTTTGGTGGGGAATTCCAATCCTTGCCGCCGGTTTCATCGCGTTCATCTTCGGAATTCTCGGCGCGCCGATCGCCGGTGCGATTCTCGAACGAATCCTGGCGGATCGGCTCCCGAATTATCTTCCCGCATTCCTATCCGGTTTCACCGGCGATCTCTCGTCGGCAATGGTTCGGGCATTGCTCCTGCCGGTGATTTGGCAGGGTCTGTTATTGATCGTCATTGGCGCAGGAATGGCATTCGCGGCTTATTTCATAAACAGAAAAGAAAAAAGCCATTCGTTGTTCTAAATGCCATTGGATGCGATGGTTGATCGACGCAACTTTCTGCCCTCCATTCTTGTATAACCTGGAAAGGAGTCACGAATGAGGCGTCTTGGTATATTTCTCTCGATCCTAATATCCGCAACTCTGGCATGCGGCGGAACACCCACTCCCCCGCCGCCGCCGGATAACTCCATCTTCGACTCAAACAGGACAGCCTACGGGTTCTTCCCCGTCGCGCCGGAAGCAACCACCGACAGTATTCTGCAGCTTTACAAAGACCTGAGCCTTCATGCCGATTTTGTCCTTCTGCAACAGAACACAGCCTGGGAGGATTTTGCCAGTGATGTGGACGGCGAATCGCAAACCCGAACCGATATCACAAATCAGACCATTCTTGCGCGTCAGAACAACCTTGCAACCATCTTCATTCTCGATGCGTTGAACGGTCTGAACCGCCGTGAGTTTATCGGACTGCCCGCAGGTTGGGATGCCGCCTTTTCAAATCCCAACGTTCGAATAGCTTATAAAAATTATGCGCTGTGGGTCGTGCGCTCGTTCCATCCGCGGTATCTCGGCCTCGCCTCCGAGATCAACACCTACATGGACGCTCATCCCGAAGATACGCCGAACTTCATCAGCCTCTATAATGAAATCTACGACCTGGTCAAAGCCGAAGCGCCCGAAACACAAATCTTCGTCACCTTTCAGTGGGATGATCTAAATAACATGTTCCCCCAGCCCGAAGAGGGAAATCGACAACGCCTCTCTCCCAACTGGGAGCAGATCGAAGCCTTCGAGCCGAACCTGGATGTGTGGGCGATCTCGACCTACCCTTACTTTGTTTTCCCATCAGCCGCGGACATTCCCTCCGATTACTACTCCCCGCTTCTCTCTCGGACCTCGAAACCGATCGCCGTCGCCGAAGGCGGATTTTCCTCTCAAGCCGTCGAGTTCGCGCAAGGCACGCCTGAAGGTCAGGTCACTTACCTGAATGCAATCCACGAACAACTCGGCTCACGTCTTGTCTTTTGGGTAAACCTCACCCTGAACGACTTCAATATGGATTCTTACGCCGAGTTCGCCCGGTCGAAGGGACAGGACCCAAATGACATCGCCTCCCTTGAATATTTTTCCCATGTTGGTTTTATTAATCCCGACCGTTCCCCCAAACCCGCGCTGGCGGTATGGGATGGATTTCGTAAATAGCTACTGGCACCCATTCGCCACCTGCTCTTCGAACGTTTCGGCATAGACGTGATACCCCGACCCGTCACATGCGGCGCGGAAATAAAAATAAGATGATTGCTGCGGAAATGCCACCGCGGTCAAGGCTTCGATTCCGGGGTTGGAGATGGGCGTGGGAGGGAAACCCGGATTTAGGTAGGTGTTATACGGGGAGACAATTTCCAAATCCGTCAACGCGAGCGGACTTTTCCACCATGAGATTTTATCGGCTTGATAGCCGAGGGCGTATTGAACCGTCGGATCGGCATCCAGTTTCATCCCGATGGCGATACGGTTGAGATAGACAGAGGCGATCAACGGCGCTTCTTCGATTTTCACCGCCTCACGCTCGACGATGGAGGCGAGGGTCACTGCCTGATAGATGCTCAAATTTTGGGAGGTGAATCCGTTTTGAAGGTCGGGTGTAAGCTTCGCCGCGAAATTTCGCGCGATGGCTTCGAGCAATTGATCGATCGTCGTTTCGCGCGGGAGCGTGTACGAATCCGGGAAGAAAAACCCCTCCATGGTGACCGGCTCCGCAAACGCGAGAACTTGAGGAGGATCGTTTGCAGCGGAAAGAAATTCTTCGGGAAGGATGGTCAAGCCGGAGGTCGGGAGCGAAGCGGCGATCTCTTCCATCCGCCAGCCGGGCAGGATCGTCAGCACCGCATCGGAGGGATTGAATTTTTGAAGCGATCGGGCAATGTCGATGATGGATTGCGCCGGGCTGAGTTCGAAATCGCCGGATTGAATCGTGAGATCGATGCCGGTATAGATGGCGTAATCGAAAAAGGCGCCTGCGCTGGAAATGAAACCATCGCTTTCTAGTCGACCGGCAATGGATGCGACCGTTTCACCGGGGTCTACGCGAAAGGGTCGCGTAACTCCGTTCATATCGAGCGGGGTCGTTAGCTCGCCGCCGTAAGAAAGCAGGCGGGCCGAATATTCGATCCGGTCTGAAATGGATAAATGCCTTGCTGGTGGACCATACAACAAGGAAGCGCGTGCGGGAATGTAATAAACGAATCCAAAGATGCACGCGAAGAAGGCAAAGACCAGTACACCAAGGATGAAATGAAGCTGGTAACGTTTTAAGAATCGGGAAGACATTGGTTTAGGGGGTTTCAGGTTGAAAGCCACATGTGTCAGGTTGCAAGCTATGAATTGCGTTTCGATTCAAGATACGATTGCAGGATCACCACCGCGGCGAATTCATCCTGATGCCCGGCGCGTTTTTTCCGCGAAACCCCTAGCTCGATGCGCGCGGCACGGGCGATCTGCGTGCTGTGGGATTCGTCCCACAGCACGATGGGAAGGTTCGTCTGGCGGCGGAGTTCATCGGCAAAGCGGCCTGCCCTGCGTCCGGCGGGATTTGGATTCCCATCTTCGTCATACGATTGGCCGACGACAATCAACCCGGCATCGTTTTGCGAAGCCATTTCCGCCACCTGCGCGGCATCGATGATGCGCGAAACGTGCCGGATAACTTTTAAGGGACTGGCGATTGTGGCGGTTGGGTCGCTGATCGCGAGACCGATGCGCTTTTCGCCGTGATCAACTGCAAGAATTCTCATAATGGATTCGTCGAATTGTCAAGCTGTTTAATTAATCATCTCACATCAATCGATATATTGAAGGGAATCAACGGCAGCCATTTCCACCATGATGGGGTAATTTGAATCTGCGGTTCGTTTTGCAGGGAAAGGGATTCCTTGACTGCAAGTGCGGCGGCGGTCGCCTCCCGCCCGCGGATGAGATCGAAGACCTGCATCAAATCCACTTCGCGCAGGGTGGGCTGCGAGGCTTGCAAGGGGAAACGGGTGATGCTCGTCGAATCGGTGAACGGGGTCTCGAGCGGTGTAAACGTCATTTCGCCGTTCGGGGAAAATCCATCCGGTATGGATGCATTCACAGCAGAGGCGGCGAGAACTCTCAGGTCATCCGCAAGAATATACTTCGCTTCAAATACTGCCTGCATCGAGAGGCTCAACTCGTTACCCGGTTCGCCCACAGGCAGGGAATATTCCTCGCGTTGGATGTCTTTGAATGCCAAAGTGTCCGCGATCAACAGATCGCCTTCGCCAAGGTTTGCGCGGATTTGTTCTTCGGCGATCAAACCTAACTTATTCACGGTTTGTTCCCGCAAATTGACGCGGTCTTCTTCGGTAGAGCCGATCACATCCTCGTTCGTTCCACCGGTCGTTGGTTCCGGGTTTGTTACCTCTACCGAAAGTCCAAGCGTACCTTCGACGATCCTGATCGTATTCGCTTCAACATTCCCGCCTTGACCCGCTTCCACCGCCTCTATCTTGACCTCTACGCTTTCATCTGGACCCGCTGGCAGACTCGCTTCGTTCATGGTTGCAAACCGGATCAGCGTATTCGTCGCCACCACTGTCCCTGCAGGGATGATAATCTCTTCCGAGCGCGAATTCGTGAACTGCGCAATCCCTGCAGCTTTGGTCTTTGGAACGGAAATTAAATTTGAAAGGACAAGCACCCGCTCTTCGGACACGGTCATGGATACGGTCCGGGCGGGAATCTCGCCGCTGAGAGAGACGGTCTTATAATTCGTGCTTGCGTTGACTGGGATGACCAGGGATATGGTCTGCGCCTCGGTGTTCAAAGTCACATCGGCTCGCGGGACGAACAAACCTGCCAGCACCAGGACAGCCGCAACCCCTGCGGTAAACGTAAGCACCCGCCCCAAAAGCGATGTTCGCCATGACGCCTCTCTGACATGCGCATTTTCGCGCATTGCGCGCAACCCTTTACGAGGCGATTGCGGGGTGCGCCGGGTTCGGGGCGGCGACTCGGGCCAGGCGTTCGATTGAGCCGCGGTTGTCGAGTCAAATACCGGGATTCCCAACAACTCCGCATCCCGTTGTACATTCACCCATTTTGTGACGAGTCCCAGCTGCGCCCCGAGCGAATCTGCGTGGCGTTGGAGGACTTTCAAGTCCAGCAGACGCAACGTGACCTTTTCATATCTGGGCCACACCAATAGGATGCGCGGAGTTTTCGCCCACGACAATTTATCGCGGACGGAGATCAGGTCGTCATGAGATTCAAGGGTGATGATCTTGGTTTTCAATTTAGCGGGTCAGGCATTCAAATTTCTTGCTTTATCAATCAATGAAGGCAGGTTTCTTAAGAATGAATCGATTTGTTCCGGCGTTGTACCTACGCCAAGCGTGATGCGCAGAGAGCCCAGCGCCCAATCGTCCGAGTATCCCAGGGCTTTTATGACTTCGCTTGGTTCAGGGTTTCCGGTTTTACAGGCGGAGCCGGATGAACAGGCAAAGCCCGCAGAATCAAGCAACTGCAGGAGAAGATTACCATCCACATCCTTGAAGACAAACGAGGCATGATTGGGCAAACGCTTTTCAGGGTGGCCGGTTAACTTCGAGTCGGGGATCGTCTCGAGCACGGCTCCAATTACATGATCGCGCAATGGTTTGACTTGCGCCGTCCGCGCCTCACGCTCCTCAGCAGCAAGTTTCAGCGCCCCGGCAAAACCGACAATATAGGGCACATTATGCGTCCCGGCGCGAAGGTTGAACTCCTGGCTTCCGCCGGTGAGGTGCGGAATCAGATCCGTCCCCTTGCGTACGTATAACGCACCAACGCCTTTGGGTCCGTAAAATTTATGCCCGCCAAGTGACATCAAATCCACCCCAAGTTTGCCAACATCAACATCGAGATACGCGGCGGCTTGAACGGCGTCGGTGTGTAAAAGGATGGGATTCGCTTTCGCCGTCTCTGCCAAATCGGGGATGGGGTTGATCGTACCGATCTCGTTATTGGCATACATGATCGACGCCATCGTCGTATCGTTGCAGACAGCCTTTGCCAGCGACTCGACGGTGACCATTCCAAATTGGTCGACATCCAGCCATTCGAGTAGAAAACCGTAAACCTTATCGAGCTGAATCGCTGTTTTGCTCACGGCAGGATGCTCGGTCTTCGCAGTCAAAATCCATTTGGTCGAGTCTTTTCGCGCCATCATCGCGCCGCGCAGAGCGAGGTTATCCGCCTCGGAGCCGCCGGATGTGAAGATGATCTCCTCGGGGCGGCATCCCAAAACCGAAGCAACTTCCTCCCGCGCCCGATCCACGGCAACTTCAGCTTTTTGCCCGTAGCGATGAATCGACGACGGATTCCCGAACGATTCGCGGAAATACGGCATCATCTTCGCGAGGACCCGTTCATCAACAGGAGTGGTGGCGGCATAATCAAGGTAGATCATGGAATGGATTATATAACAGACCTGGCAGGTTTTTAAAAACCTGCCAGGTCTTTGAATGATAAAATTGCCCCATGCGGAATCACTGGCTGAAAATCGCGGGCGGAATTATTGGAACTGCCGTTGTTCTTTTGATGTTGTTTGCAAATCAATTGGGGCTGGATGGTTTCCCAACCTGGGGGGTGAGGCGATTCGCGCTCTTGTTCCTTGGAATCCTCCTGCTGGCCGTCTCGCTTTTTTATCGGGAAAATAATCTCATCGGCAGGATTGTCGCTTCGCCGAACGGTCGCTTCCATCTTGCGCTGATCCTCCTCAACGTCTTCATTTTCCTCGTCTACCTTTGGTTCGGGTCGGATGGGTTATGGAAGACTCTTCCCAACGAGACGAATTACATCGACCTTCAGGCAAACGCATTCGCCATAGGTCAACTCGAACTGGATGTTCAGCCCGACCCTGCGCTTTTGACGTTCAAGGACGAAAGTTTATACGAGCCGGGAAACCGTGAAGGAATCCCGGTTTTATGGGACGCAACGCTCTATAACGGCAAGTACTATCTTTATTGGGGTCCCGCGCCCGCGCTTGTCATAGCCCCCATCAAACTCATTTACAAAGAAGATCTCGGCGATAAACTTCTCTCGCTGGCATTTCTCACTGGAACGCTCCTCTTTCTCAACCTCGTCATCCTCGACCTTTGGCGGAGGTATTTCAATCATATCTCACATTGGGCGGTCCTCGCCGCTGTTGCGTTCGCGGGATTGATCAACCCGTTGCCCTATGTGATGGTCGAAGGTCGCATCTACGAAGCCGCCATAATCGCCGCGCAATTCTTTCTCGTGGGCGGATTCTTCTTCCTCCTGCCCGCTCTCGATAAGCCGACAAATTTCCGCTTCGCGCTCGCCGGGACCTTTTTCACCCTTTCGATCGGGTCTCGCACGACAATACTACCTGCCATTGGACTACTCTCGATCATTATCCTCATTTGGGCGATTCAAACCCAACATCACCGTCCTATCCCAATCCTGATTTCGTTCGCCGCACCGCTCGTGGCCGGCGGCGTGATGTATGGCTGGTACAACTATGCGCGATTCGATTCGTTCGCTGAATTCGGCTACCGCTACCAACTCACGAGTTACAACCTGTACGATAAGATCGGCGAGACCTTCGCCGTGGAATATGTCCCTCCAAACCTCTATAAGACCATCCTGAACCCGCTCGAGAGGCGCGACACCTTCCCGCACATTTTCCCCACCCGCTGGTCGGGTCCTGTATGGTTGACGAATTATCATCCCAAAATGTACCTGACTTTCACTGAAAATATTACGGGAATCCTTATCGGCAGTCCGTTTGCGCTGCTTGCCCTGCTGGCTTTTATCCAACCGCGGAAAGACCTGCGCTGGATGCTTGCCGCCATTTCATCGACATTCCTCGGCGTGTTCTTCACATTGCAAGCCTTTTTCTTCGTCGCCATGCGCTACATGCTCGACGCAGTTCCAACACTAACCCTGCTTGCTGTGATTGGATTCTGGCACGGATTTGATGTTTATAAATCCCGTAAAACCTACATAACCTTTGTCCTTCTCCTCCTTGTTTATACCATCGTACTCAGCCTGCTCATATCCTACGCCGGCAACCTGGAATTATTCAGAATCCACAACCCCGAACTCGTCCAGCGCCTGTCATGGACTTTCGGCGGTCTCTTCAAATAAACGCGGTCCGCCTTTTGTTGTACAATCACCGTAACGGAGAATCCATGTCCGACTTCCTTCACTTCCTCAATACTGCCGACCTTAATACCCTGACCCAGGTATCCGGTGTGAACCGTCAACTGGCGGGGAATATCATCGCCGCGCGTCCGTTCGATTCAGTGGAGGATTGTCTTCAAGTCAAAGGCATGGGGAAGGCAACCCTGGCACGCCTTGAGGTATTTGCCGAGGCGCAGGGGAATGGATTGGAAAACAGCGCCATGGTCCCGGTGGAGAAAGAGGCGATACCCGCACCTGTGGAAAAGGCTCCGCCCGGGGAGGATTCAGCGAAAGAACAGGGTTCCTTCCTCAAGCGTCTAGGGCGGGCATTCCTTTTCTTCATGAAAGCGTTGATCCGTTTGATCCTGCTTGCTTCGCTTTTCGTTGCGGTTGGCGCGATGTTCTATTTTGGGCTGCCGTACATTCAGGAAACGTTCATCGCGCCGGTGGAAGAGAATACTGCACAAATCCAAAGCATGGAGGCGGAGATTGCAGGCTTGCAAGCGCAACTGGATGAAATGAACGGACGCGTGAACCTGCTCGAGGACTCGATTGAAGCGCATTCGGCTTCGATTGAAAAATTGGAGCAAATGCAGGTATCACTCGAAGAGGAAATGAAAACGAACGACGACGCTCTCCTGATCGAATTGAAACACGAAGCAGTGTTCACCCGCGCATTGGATACGCTTGCCCGCGCAAGGCTGTATCTGGCACAAAGCAATTTTGGTCTTGCAAAAACCGATGTGCAGACAGCGCGCGACCTGCTGGTCGAATTGGAAACCCGCACCAAAGACGAAGTCTTTGCACAGGCAATCGCGCGGCTTGACCTTGCCCTTGGCAATCTGCCAGATTTCCCCGTTGTGGCTTCGGGTGATCTCGAGATCGCATGGCAAATCTTGATCTCAGGTAAGGCGCCAGCGTCGACAGCAACCCCAACACCCGCTGCCACTGGAACTGAAACGCCCCCCGCTGCACCTGAGACTTTCACACCGACACCGTTTCCACCGCCTGTTACTGGCACGCCATAAGTTGTTCCTGCCTAGTCGTCAGGGATTTATGATGGCTGGTCATTTCGTTTCTTCGACTTCACCATGAATCGACTTGAAAAAATTCCGATGTTGGGAATCCTCGGCGGAATCCTATTTGCTTTGGCGGTTTTTGCTGTCCAATTGGGTTTGGATAACGATGCAGGCTGGGGGAAGAGTCGCATTCTGATGGCAATTGCAGGTGCAGCACTGATCGCGGTCAATTGGATTTTGGTCAAATTCAGTGGCAGGCTTTCTAAATTAAAGAAAATTTTTGCATCGCTTGATGATACAAATCGAGCCAGACTTTACGCTGCAATCGCTTTTATCTTCATTGCGGCAGTTTATTTCTGGTATGCTCTTCCTGCTTTCGAGAACCCGGAATTCAAATTTGATTATTACGGCCGAATGGCGACCGCATTCAGGCATGGACAGGTTCATCTACTCGAAGAACCGCCGCAATCCCTCCTAAGCTTGAGCAACCCGTACGATTACGCGCTCAGGTACGAAACTTGCGTGGTAAACGAGATTCCAATTGACATATCCCTGTATGAGGGGAAGTATTATCTATATTGGGGACCTGCACCGGGTCTCTTCCTGATGGTTTTCAACGACGATCAGATATCGCAGATCAAGGATAAATACATCGGTTATCTTTTTGCCTGCGGGGTTCTTCTTTACCTGATTCTCTTCATTCTCATACTCTGGGAAGGTCGTCGTCACGCCCTTTCTGTATGGTTCATTCCTGTTTTTGCCCTGATCTTTGGCTTATCGATGCCCGCACCGTGGATGGTGAAGACTTCCGGGATCTACGAAGCGGCGATCTTTGGCGGACAATTCTTTTTGATCGGCGGGTTTTATTGGATATATGCGGCTTTACGTCAGCCGGGATATTCCCGATGGAAATTGCTGCTGGGAGGCATTCATTGGGCATTTGCCATGGGAACACGATTAACCGTCTGGCCAGCAATATTTCTAGGCGCGATTACCACCCTAGTCCATCTCGCGAAGCATCACAGGTTGATTTCCTTCAGCCGATTTATTGTAAAACCTGCCTATTTCGCCCTTCCGCTATGCATCGCGGTTCTCCTGTTGGGTTGGTATAACTATATCCGCTTCGAATCTGTGGCCGAGTTTGGGCTCCGCTATCAACTTGCCAACACTGATTACCGCAAGTTCAGCGCGCCATTTTCCACATCCTACATCACGGGTAATCTGCGCAATTATTTCACTTTCCCGGTCAAATTTCAGGAAAAATTTCCATACTTAAAGCCCACAGAAAATGTAAATTCAAATGAACGGTTGGCGGGACTCCTTTATATATCTCCCTGGATATTATTCGGCATCATCCTCTTATTTCACCTTGCACTTGCCGCCGTGCAAAAATGGGATGCAGCGGTTCTATCCCCATCCGAGATCTGGTTCCTCGTTTCAATCGGCGGGTCGCTTCTCGTCATGCTGACCCTCGTACTGACCTTTTATTTCCCTGCCACACGCTACATCGAGGATTTCATGCCGCTCCTCTCTTTGTTTACTTTTTTCCTCCTGGCTAGGGTTTTGCAATGTACAAGACAAAACCTGGATGGCGGTCTTTCCCCCAACTTTTTGCGCTCGTCGGATTCTGGTCTGTTATTGCGAGTCTACTGATTTCTTTGCCAATGGAACATGTGGTAAGGGTCATAAAATTTTCCATCCATATCCGTAACTGGCTGCTCGGATTCGGGGTCGTCCAATAACCCGCGTTTTCCAAATGATATAATCCCGCAAGTTCTCATTCTTTTAGGAGAAGGTTCATGACACAAAAACTGATATTCGGCACGGATGGCTGGCGGGGAGTGATCGCGGAAGATTACACTTTCGATAATGTTCGCCGCGCTGCGCAAGGCTTTGCTTCGTATATGCTATCGAGGGGCAAAAAAGGTGAATGGATCGTGGTCGGGCACGACAAGCGCTTTGGCAGTGAGCACTTTGCCGCCGCAGTGGCGGAGGTCCTGGCAGGAAACGGATTCAATGTTTATCTTACTGATGGCGCGACCCCAACCCCGGTGATCGCCTACGCAGTTGTGGATAAAAAAGCTGCAGGCGCGGTCAATATCACTGCCAGCCATAACCCGCCCACCGATAACGGATTCAAGGTCCGCAACGAGACAGGCGGCGCAATCGACCCCGAGGGTTTGAAACAGATCGAAGGCGGAATACCTGATGATGTCAAGGATGTGAAGCGCAAAGGATTTAAAGAAGCAGAAACCGCAGGCGAAATCGTCAATTTCGATGCGGCAACACCTTACATTGACCATCTCACCCGCGATGGATTGATCGATCTCCAGCCAATCAAAGACGCAGGGTTGACCGTCGTCGTGGATGCCATGTGGGGCAACGGCGCGGGTTGGTTCACCCGCCTGCTCGGCGGCGGAAAGACGAAAATCATCGAAATCCACAACGAGCGCAACCCCATGTTCCCTGAGATGAAACGCCCTGAGCCCATCCGCCCGAATATTGATGTGGGATTGAAAGCCACCGTCGAGAACAAAGCGGATGTCCTGCTCATCACCGACGGAGACGCCGACCGCTGTGGTCTTGGCGATGAGAACGGCGAGTTCATTAATCAACTGCGCGCCTATGCGCTTCTCGCCTATTACCTGCTCGAAGTGCGTGGGGAACGCGGCGACATTGTCAAAACACTTTCAACAACAGGGATGTTGAATAAACTCGGCGAGATATACGGTGTGCCTGTTCACGAGACGGGCGTGGGGTTCAAATACGTCGCTCCAAAGATGACCGAGACCAATGCCTTGATCGGCGGTGAAGAGTCCGGCGGATACGCCTTCCGTGGCAACGTTCCCGAACGCGATGGAATCCTTGCGGGATTGTTCATGCTCGACTTTATGGTCAAAACCGGCAAGAAGCCGACCCAATTGCTCAAGGATTTGTTCGCCAAAGTGGGCGGCGAATACTTCTATGACCGGGTGGATAGTCCTTTCACGGGAGATGCCAGCGCGCGCAAGAAGATCATCATGGACAACAACCCTAAGACTCTCGGCGGCTTGAAAGTGACCGACCTCATCACCATTGACGGCTTCCAATACAAATTGGAGGACGGCGGCTGGATGCTCATCCGTTTCAGCGGCACGGAGCCGATCCTGCGCGTGTACTGCGAAACGAGACACGGCGATAGGGTGAAAGCAATCCTGGAAGATGGGTTGAAAGTGGCGGGAATAAAATAAAGTGTCAAGCGCGCAAGCGTCAGGTGTCAGGTTATTTGACATCGGCAGGCTTGACACTCGACACTTGGAATATGGCGCGTGAACCTTACCGACACCCACTGTCATTTATATTGGAATAAATTTAACGAAGACCGCGACGAGGTCATCCGGCGCGCCATAGATGCAGGCGTCAGCCGGATGCTCGTCCCCGGCACAACGATTGAAACAAGCAGGCAAGCCATCAATCTTGCGGAACAGTATGAGCAGATCTATGCTGCCGTAGGAATCCACCCAACAGACACGGACTCATTCTCTGAAAATGACATCGATGGATTTTATAAACTTGCCGGGCACGAAAAGGTCGTCGCCATCGGCGAGGTCGGTTTGGACTATTACTGGATCAAGGATTCGGAGAAGCAAAAACTCCAGAAGCGCGTACTCAGTTTCCAGGTCCAGATGGCGGAAGCGCTGAAAAAACCATTGGTCATCCATCTGCGAGAAGCGTCAGACTCGATCAGCGGTCCCGTCTTCGATGACTTCTTCGAATTGATCGAGCCGTGGATCAAACAATGGAAAACACAGAACCATGCGCTTGGGTTGAATCCCGGCGTGCTTCATTCGTTCAATGGAGATTCACCCCTCGCCGCAAAAGGCATACAACTTGGTTTCTTTCTCGGTGCAACAGGTCCGGTCACTTATTCGAAAACTGCAAGTTACCGAGAAATGATTAAAAGCCTCCCGCTGGACCGGTTATTGATCGAAACCGATTCGCCCTTTCTCACTCCCGTGCCGTTTCGTGGCAAACGGAATGAACCGGCGTTCGTTCATCACATTGCTGATAAAATATCGGAAATCCATTCCAAAAGCCCTGCAGAGATCGCCGAGATCACCACTGCCAACGCGGCGCGGCTCTTTGCATGGGGAGATTGACTTGAACCCGGTAACCTTCCTTTCACCCGTCACAGAAGAAGTCAAACTTGTCGAGGAGCGCATGCGAGTCCAGGCAGACGAAGCCCACCCGGACTTGCGCGCCGCCCTCGAACATCTACTTTCAGCGGGAGGAAAACGCGTCCGCCCGACCCTGGGATTGCTCGTCGGTAACATGCTAAACGCACCGCTGGAAAAGCTCGTCACCCTCGGTGCTGCAGTGGAACTGCTTCATACCGCCACGCTGGTCCACGACGACCTGATCGACGGCTCTTTGCTGCGTCGCGGCACGCCCACGCTCAACGCGCGCTGGTCGCCGCCTGCGACAGTCTTAACCGGCGACTTTCTTTTTGCGCGCGCCGCCAAGCTTGCCGCTGAGACCAATTACCTGCCTTTGATGAAGCTTTTTTCCGAAACGCTGGCGATCATCGTGAACGGCGAGTTGACGCAGATGTTCACTTCGCGCGGACTCATCAACCGCGAAAACTACTACAAACGGATTTACGCCAAGACCGCGTCATTATTTGAAATGACCTCGCGCGCGGCCGCGATGGTCAGCCCGGCAAACGAGGATGTCGTCGAATCCATGCGCGATTTCGGGTATCAGATCGGGATGGCATTCCAGATCGTCGACGATATCCTAGATTACAGCGGCGACCAATCCTCTGTGGGCAAGCCCCTCGGCTCCGACTTGTTGAACGGTCTGGTCACACTCCCAGCCATTTACTTCGCCGAGATCCACCCCGACGATATGGACATCCTTTCCCTGCCGCAGGGCGGCTGGACGAATAACGAGAATATGAGCCGCCTCGTGGAAAAGATCCGCTCGAGCAGCTGCACCAAGAAAGCCATGGTCGAAGCCGAACAGCACGTGGACCGCGCGCTTGCCAAACTTGAATCCTTCGAGCCTTCAGCGGAACGCGACGCGCTCGAAAATCTGGCGAAATATATTGTCGATCGCAAGGCATAATTTTCTTAACCACAAAACCCACCAAGTGAGTTAAGGTCTGTCATTCCTTGCAGTTTTAACACTCCTGGCGGTGAGTGAATTTCCATGGCTAACCCAAGAAAACCGTTTCGATTCAATGTCGGCTTCATCATCCATGAAGAGGTCGGCTATAACCACGATTTCCCGTTCGAGTTCGAGAAGGTCACGCTCGGCGGCGACCTTGAACTGCGAAATTTCGAGGGCAGCGTCAATGTCGGCAAAACCCCGCAGGGCTTGATCGCACAGGGGAAATTTGCCGCCGAAACCACCCTTACCTGTTCGCGCTGTCTCACCGATTTTGTGCAGGAAATGGATTGGGAGTTTACAGAACTTTATGCGTTCGACCAGCGTTCGGTCACCGACTCCGGTCTGATCCTCCCGGAAGATGCGCATCTCGATGTGGAAGAACTTCTGCGTGATTATGCCGTTTTGGAGATACCAATCAATCCCATATGTAAAGCAGGGTGCCTGGGCTTATGCTCCGAATGCGGACAGAACCTGAACGAAAAGGACTGCGGCCACCGCCCGGCAGAGCCTGATTCGCCCTTCGCAAAACTTAAGGATTTGCTGTAAAATACCGCTCATGAAATTCACTTCCGCTTTTCCGATGGTGCCAATGACCATGGCCATGCGAATGGAGATGTCTTTTTACACCGAGTGGAAAGCACGTTAGGCCGTCGAACAAGAAAACGGGCTGTCCATTTCGCGGACAGCCTTTTTGTTTGAAATTAACAATGTCATTGCGAGCCTGAAGGGCGAAGAAATCATCAAAACTGGAGATTGCTTCGGCGAAAAAGCACCGCCTCGCAATGACATAGGAGAAACACCATGACCGAAACCATTTTAGTGGCAGTCGCCTGGCCGTATGCCAATGCCGAAATCCACGTGGGTAACATCACGGGTTCCCATTTGCCCGGCGATATCTTCGCCCGTTACCAACGCCTGAAGGGTAACAAGGTACTGATGATCACCGGCACCGACTCGCACGGCACACCTGTCACCATGAGCGCGGACAAACTCGGCAAACCCGTCGAGGAAGTGTACAAGTCTTTCCATGAAGGCTTCATCGAGTTGTTCCAGCAGCTTGGCATCACCTACGACCTGTATACCACGACCCATAGTGAAAACCACTTCAAGGTCTCGCAGTCAATGTTCCTTGCCTTGCAAAAGAACGGCTATCTTTACCGCGAGTTCAGCAAACAGTGGTACTCCCCCAGCGCGGGCAAATTCCTGCCGGACCGCTACGTCGAAGGGACATGCTACATCTGCGGCTTCGAAGGTGCGCGCTCGGATCAATGCGATAACTGCGGCAATGTGCTCGAACCGGAGAAGTTGAAAAATCCGCGCGCGAAGACCGGCGACGGCGCACTCGAACTGCGCGACACCGAGCATTTCTATCTCGACCTCTCCAAGCTCGAACCTGATGTCAAGAAATTCCTGCAATCGCGTTCGGTCCACATGCGAGATACTGTAATTGGCGAGTCGCTGCGCAAGATCGAAAGCGAAGGCTTGAAAGCCCGCTCCATCACCCGCGATCTTGATTGGGGCATTCCCGTCCCTGTGGATGAGCCGCAATGGAAAACAAAAGTGCTTTACGTGTGGTTCGAAGCCGTTATCGGCTATCTCTCCGCTCCGATCGAGTGGGCACAGTTATCGGGTCAGAAAGAGGCGTGGCGCGATTACTGGATCAAGCCCGAAACAAAGCAATTCCACTTCATCGGTAAAGACAACATCTTCTTCCATACCTCGCAGTGGCCCGCCGAGTTGATGGGCGCAGGCAGCGCGTTCCTCGAATTCTTCGCCGGTGAAGAAGGCGCGCCGCTTATTCTGCCGTTCGATGTACCTGCCAATCAGTTTATGAACCTCGAAGGACAGAAGATCAGCGGCTCACGCAATTGGGCGGTTTGGGGACGCGACGCCCTCACCCGCTACGACCCGGACGCCGTCCGCTATTATCTTACGGTCAATATGCCCGAAGCCAAAGATAGTGATTGGGACTGGGCGGAGTTCGTGGCGCGCAACAACAACGAACTCGTGGCGACGTGGGGCAACCTCGCGAACCGCGTGCTGTCGTTTTGTTACAAGCATTGGGAAGGGCATGTGCCGGATGTGGACACGAGCACGCTTCGCCCCGCGGACCTTGACCTGCTCGCCACCATTGAAGCTGGATTCAACACTGTGGGCGCGGAATTCGACGCCGTCCGCCTGCGCTCTGCCCTCAGTGAGACGATGAAACTCGCCACTGTTGTCAATCAATATCTCGACGTGAATGCGCCGTGGAGCGCTGTGAAGACCGACAAAGACGCCGCTGCCAAGACCATCTACACCGCGTTGAAGGCGATTGACTCGTTGAAGATCATGTTCGCCCCGTTCATCCCCTTCACCTCCGAACGCCTGCACGGGTTCTTCGGCTACGAGACTCCGCTCTTCGGCAAGCAATACACCGAAGACGTGACCGACGCCATCGGCACACACAAGGTATTGCGCTATAAGTCGGTTGAAGGTTTGCAATGGAAACCCAGCGACCTGAAGCCGGGAGCGAAGTTAAATCAACCCGGTCCGCTGTTCAAGAAGTTGGAAGTTGATGTGATCGAAGCAGAACGCGGACGATTAGGGAAGTAAAGAGTAATCCGACGTAATTATTGCATCCGATTTCACTATCGTTGCTTGAAGTATGGAAAACCTTGACCTTAATTGGCAGAAGGATGCCGAGAAATCAGTGTATTACTTTGCCGCGCAGGTTTAATACTTTTGAAAGACCCACGGCAGTTCCAAAACACTTGGGGTTGTGAAGTCGGTCGTAACCTGGTTGACTTGCGATGCCTTCAGCGTTCTTAGAGAGCCGCCGCTCAACATCCATTCCCGCTCGATGTAATATCCCGCCAGATCGGTAAAAGATTTGAAAGGTCCGGCAGCCTGACCCGCGCCTTCGAGGACCAGGATCGTTCCGTCTTCGTTCCTTATGCCGCAGACATTACTACCAACCGGGCTTTCGACGCTGAGACCGATCACAAAAGCATCCCGGCCGTTGACTTCAAGGAAGTAGCATTGGAGGATGGCGCATCCATCAGCGTCGTCGATGCCGCGCTCGTAAACCATGCGGGCAGGGACGTATTCATTCCCGCCCCGTTCCTGAAGGTCATATTCCGGATCGTATTGAACATTATTCGCCATGAACGTCCGCACACGATCGATATCGTTCAGGCAGGTGACAGCATGATCAAAATCGAATCTCTGTCTTGCGCCCGGGTCGGTCATGCCTTCACATGGATCGACGTCGATGGTAGCGGGTACGATTCCATCGATCGCGCCGGGGCTGGGAGATTGGGCGGGGAAAGTGGAAATCTCTTCCGTGTTCGAAATCGGTGTGGAGAGTAGAAAACACAGGAAATAGGCTGTCAGGAAAGCAAGGCATATGCACACAAGGGTGATCGCCCCTGCCACAAACAATTTCTTCGCTCGCCATCCGCTTTTCACGGGAATCTGTCCCTCTGTTGGGAGATGGAATTCTTTTGAGGTCACCCCGGCGGTGCTTTCTTGTGAAGGCAAAGACTCACTTTCGGGTTTCGTAGAATCGTTCGCCAGCCCCAGCAGATTCTCCATCGCGTTCACCAGGGCGTCCATGGTCTCATAACGATCTGTTGGATCCTTTGCCAGTAGCTTGAGCAGCATCCTCTCAACCGCCTCAGGCAGGTTCCCGACAAACTGGCTTGGCCGTGGGAGCGGCTCTGAAGACTGTTTCAACAGCACTGCCCCGGGGGTATCAGCCACATATGGTTTGCGTCCGGTCACAAGTTCATAAAGCACGATCCCCAGGGAATACATATCGGACTGCCGGCCGACCTTCCCGGTCCATTGTTCTGGCGCCATATATTCCGGCGTTCCCACGATCATTCCCGATAAGGTCAATGCCGGCTGCTGCTCCCCCTCGAACATTTTTGCGATCCCAAAGTCGGTGAGCATCGGCTCGCCGGACTCGGTGATCAGGATATTGGCAGGTTTGATATCCCGGTGGAGGATCCCATGCTGATGCGCATACGCCAATCCACGGGCGATGGGCAGCAGGTAACGCAATGCATCTTTCCACGCGATGGGTTTTCCCAGCAATTTCTTCAGGTTACCGCCCGGCAGATATTCCATCACCAGAAAAGGAGCGCCCTCGTGTTCCCCGTAATCGTAGACCTTGACGATATTCGAATGCGTGAGGCGCGCCAGCGATTTCGCTTCCCGCTCAAACCGTTTCAAAATCTCGTCCAAAGGCCCGGGAGCGAAGGCGTCACCGCGAATGACCTTGATCGCCACCTCCCTCTCGAGCCGGGTATCGAACGCCTTGTAAACCGTCGCCATGCCCCCTTCCCCAAGCTGCTCCAATAGATGATATCGGCTCCAATATTGACCGGAAAGATCTGTCATATCAGCTCACTTTCAGACCTCAGACAACCTCTTCGAAGCAACACTAAAGACTGGCTTCAAGGCTAAGTTTAACCTCCGCTTATTTCATTATAGGCAGTTTCTCTTATTAAACAAGCACATTGTCTTTCCTTAATGCCGACCGCTTTTTACACCTTCGCTCCGTGGGCAAATTCAGGCTTATATCAGCATAGGTTCATCCGCGCGAGGTGCCCTCCTGCATGATGCTATACTCCGCTCATGATTACGATCCGCCCGATCACCCCGGAAGAAATCCCAGCCGCGAGGCGGGTCATCCTTTCGGTCGCATTCAACATCTACGGCTGGGAACGTGGTTTTGATGACATGCTCAGCCATTTCGAAACCGATGAAGAGTTCGATGATATGGCGCATGTGGAAGAACACTATTTTCAGAATGACGGTCACTTTCTGGTTGCGCTTGATGGCGATAAAGTCATCGGCTCCGGCGCGGTCCGCAAATTCGATGCCAGGACCACCGAATTGAAGCGGATGTGGCTGCTCGAGCCCTATCATGGCAGGGGAATTGGATATTGGATCATCCATCAACTTTTCGATTTCGCCCGCTCCAAAGGCTATGAAAGAATCATCCTGCAAACCAGTCCGGAACAGACGCGAGCCATCGCTTTTTACAATCGACTTGGGTTTTATGAGATCGCCTGCTACAACGAGAAACCCGGTGAGATTTCGATGGAATTAAGATTAGCTTAGCGACTTCCATTTCAACTCCATTTTCAGACATCCCCCCTCCGATTTCCGCTGTATAATTTGCCCATGGCAGACTGGATCGGACAGACCATCGGCAAAGTCCGCATCGAGAACTATATTGCGCGCGGGGGCATGGCGGAAGTATTTCTCGGCACGCACCTCACCCTCGACCGTCACGTGGCGGTCAAGTTCATGCACAGTCATGTCGAATCCGAGCCGGAACTTCTCGATAGATTCCAGCGCGAAGCCAAAGCAGTGGCGGCATTAAGGCATCCGAACATTGTCCAGGTCTATGACTTTGACACGCACAACGGCCATCCATACATTGTGATGGAGTACATCAACGGACCCTCCCTGGCGATGTACCTGCGCACCCTGCACAAAAACGGGGGGAAATTAACCCTGAAACAAGTGGCGCAATTGCTCAAGCCGCTCGCCGAAGGCTTGGATTACGCCCATTCACAGGGCATCATTCACCGCGATATCAAACCCGGCAATATCATCCTGAGCAATAACAGCGCCGAATACTCGTCCGATAAGCCCCTCCCTCCCGATACAAGCTGCGTCATAACCGACTTCGGTCTGGCGCGCATCTCAGGCTCGCTCACCCAGACCGCATCGGGTTTGGTCAGCGGAACCCCCGCTTACATGTCGCCGGAACAGGCGCAGGGCAATTCATCCGTCGATCACAGGGCTGATATTTATTCGCTCACCGTCGTACTATATGAAATGCTCGCGGGTCGCGTGCCCTTCGACGGTGATTCATCCCTCGGCGTGATCCTGAAACTCATTTCGGAACCGCCACCGCCGATCGAAAATATCTCGCCGGAAATTCAAGCGGTCGTCAGCAAAGGATTGGAAAAACTCCCCGAGAATCGACACCGGTCCGCCCGGGAACTGCTTGGGGAATTCTACGAAGCGATCGGGATGCACGCCGAAGCGGAAACCATCCATTCGCTCCGCTTCAAGACTCCGCCGCCAACAGCGTCAAGAACCATGCCTGCCCAAACCCGAATCAACCCCCTGTGGATCGGCGCAGGAATCTTTGCCTGTCTTTGTTTCGGCGTTTTCGCCGCCAGCCTGCTGGGAATTTCTGTTTTTACGTTGTTGCCTGGGAGGGCAACGCCTGAGCAGGGAATCGCGGGATCAACCCCGCAAGAGACCCATGCGGCGGGCGTGGAAGAAGCAGGGGGAGCTTCGGTCATTCCCATAGACGGCGACTTTCCCGGTGTTCTCCGTTTTCAAGGCGCGCTTGACCAAGTTACGGTAAGCGGCTCGTTCCCAGACCCCAAAGACGGACATTACTACGAAGCCTGGTTGATCGATGACAGCAATGAAGTCCTCACCAGCCTCGGGATTCTCGAAAAGAATCAAGCGGGTCAATATTCGCTGACGTATCTCGACCCGCAAAGCCGCAACCTTTTAAATGTTTATAACCGCATGGAGATCACCCTCGAGGCGAATCCAGACCCAAGCCCGAACCCGTCTGATGATATCATCTATTCATCCGCAGTGCCGCCCGGCGCGTTGACTCACATCCGCCACCTGCTCGGCAGTTTTGGCGGCACACCGGACCAAACTCCGCTGACCACCGGCTTGCTGGAAACAAGTCAACTCGTCCATGATGCGGGAGAGGCAATGGCGGCCGCCCTCGAAGAGGGAGACGAAAAGACTTTGAGGATGAACGCTGAAGTGATGATCAATCTCATCGTCGGAAATCAGAGCGGGGATCATAAGGATTGGGATAAGAACGGCAAAGTGGATAATCCCGGCGATGGGTTCGGACTTTTACTGAACGGCGGACAGAGCGGTTATATCGAAGGGACGATTACTCATACCGAACTATCCGCTTCCTCGGGCGACGCTACAGCGAACATCAATATCCATGCGGAGCATGTCATTATCAGCGGAAAAAATGTCGAGGGGTGGGCGAGCCAGCTCCGGGATGTTGCGAAGCGGATTCTCGAGTCCGCGCCTGGTCAAATCTCAGAGGCGGATGTCCGCCTGGCGGTCACTCTCGCGGATCAGATCCGCAACGGAATCGACCTCGATGGCAACGAAAGCGTGGACCCGGTGGCTGGGGAGGGCGGCGCGATCACCGCATACGAACACGCCGAATACATGGCGGATATGCAAATACTCGAAGGGGAAAATCAAACGCCGCCCCCGGCTGGTCAATAGACAACTTGAAACGCTCCGCTTTGTGGGCGTTTTTTTATTTGAGGGAAATTCCCCTCCATGGTAGGTTGCAAAATGGACGCCGCCGCCATATAAAAAGAAAACGATCCGAGGAGAAACAATGAACACAGTAACCGCTGAGACCTTTGTTCGAACCCCGCTGAAATTTGCCTATCGCGCCTTTACGAATGCGACCTCCCTGCGCGAATGGCTGTGCGATGTAGCCACGGTTGCACCGCACCCGTATGGACGCATGTATCTGTGGTGGGCTGGTGATTTCTATTCCAGCGGGCATTACCTTGAACTGGAAGAAAACAAATGCGTAAAGTTCCGCTGGTATTCGAACATCGACCCCGCGCCCACTGAAGTTACCGTTACATTTACAGAAAAGGATGGAGGGGTGGACATCCGCATGGACCATGAAGTGCCGGAGGACGAACCGTGGAAAGGCAAACCGGAAAGTTTCCGCGAAAACTGGCAGGACAGCCTGCGGAATTTGAAATCTGTTCTGGAAACCGGGATCGACCTGCGCATCGCCGAACGCCCAATGCTGGGAATCGTTCCCGGTGATTTTACGGAGGAGCAGGCAAAGACCCTGGGCATTCCGGTCCGCGAGGGATTGCGCATCGACGGAACGGTGGAAGGGATGGGCGCACAGCGCGCGGGAATCAAGCGCGACGATGTCCTTGTCAGCATGGCGGGCAAACCCATCACCAATGATTTCACGAGTCTGCAAGTCGCCATTGCCGGTAGGAAAGGCGGGGACGTGGTGGAAGTGGAATACTATCGTGGTTCGGAGAAAAATTCCATCGCGATGGAATTGAGTAAACGCCCGATGGTGGATGTGCCATTCGATCCATCTGAACTGGCGAAACAAGCCCGCGCCTTGTTCGAGCCTGCGCTCTCCGAGATCGAAAAATGCTTCGAAGGGTTCAGCGACCCGCAAGCGATGAAACGGCCCGCGCCGAACGAGTGGAGCGCGCTTGAAGTGGTGGCGCATCTCATTCAGGGCGAACGTTTCAATGTCAATTATCTTTCCACGCTCGTTGACGGCTATGAACCCGTGGCAGACGGTTTTGGCGGCAACATCACCGAGTCGGTGGCAGCAACTGTGAAAGCCAACCCGTCGATCAAATTGATGATGGACGCCCTGCGCCGCAGTGTGGATGAAATTTTGCTGTTCGTGGAAATGCTCCCTGAAGACTTCGCGGCGAACAAAGGCAGTTATTACCGCTTCGGCAGCGGCATGCTCCAGCCGGGTTTTCACTTGAACGCGCATACCCAACAAATCCGTGAAGCGCTGGCAGCCGCAAAGTAGTTCGCATATAAAACATATTCTGCACAGAAAACAAAACGGCGGATGAGATCTGCCGTTTTGTCATTTTCATTCCAACGACCATCGCGGATTTGGATACAATGGAAACAAAATCGCTGAAACATTCATCCGGGTATAAAAGGAGCCCAACATGAAAACTTATCCAAAGCTTGTTATCCAGATCATTCTGATGACGATCCTGCTTTCGGCCTGCGGTGGAGCACCAGTGAGCATGGCAGAGTCGGGGCGGGCTCGGGAAAAGAATCCCAACGTGAGCCAGGCGAATCTGCAAACTTTGGTAGATGGAAACAATGCCTTCGCCCTGGACCTGTACCAGCCGCTTCGGGCTCAAAACGGGAACTTGATCCTCTCTCCGTTCAGCATTTCCCTTGCCCTGGCAATGACCTACGCGGGTGCGCGCGGCGAAACCGAGGCACAAATGGCAAACGTGCTGCGATTCGGCCCGCAAGAGCAATTGCATTCCGCATTCAATGCCCTCGACCTCGCATTGGAAGAGATCCCCATTGTGCTGGATAAAGAACAAGAGCCCATGCAACTGAACATTGCCAACTCCGTTTGGGCTGAGCAAACTTTCACCTTTCGAACCGATTTTCTGGATACCCTTTCCGTCAACTATGGCGCGGGCATTCACCTGCTTGATTTCATCACCCAGCCCGAGCCTTCGCGCAGGCAGATCAACAATTGGGTCAGCGATGAAACGAACGATAAGATCAGGGATCTTTTGCCGGAAGATTCCATAAAACCAACCACCAAAATGGTGCTTGTCAACGCGATTTACTTCAAAGCGGACTGGTTCTCTCCGTTCGACGCCAACGATACCCGTGACGGCGTCTTCAAGTTGCTCGACGGTTCCGAGGTCATCGTGCCGATGATGGGGCATCAGCTATATGTCCCTTATTTTGTCGGGAACGGGTTCGCGGCAGCGGAACTCCCTTATGCAGGCGGCTCAGCGGTGATGACCCTGCTTGTTCCGGATGAAGGTCGTTTTGAAGAGATCGAATCCCGGCTGGACGAATCGTTGTTCGAAGAAATGCTGTCAAATCTCGAACCGGCAGATGTCACTCTGCGAATGCCGAAGTTCGAATACGAGAGCTCGTTTTCACTTTCAGATACCCTGGCAGGGATGGGCATGCCTCTCCCCTTCGTAGAGGGCTTCGCGGATTTCTCCGGCATGACCTATCAACAAGACCTGTTCATCGGCAATGTGCTCCATAAAGCCTTCGTGGCAGTCGATGAAGAAGGCACTGAAGCCGCTGCGGCAACGGCAGTCATCATGGAAGGAGCGACAGCGATGATGCCGGAGAATGTTCTCGTCATCGACCGACCGTTCATCTATTTCATCCGCGATGTGGAAAGCGGTCAGATTCTCTTTATCGGGCGGGTGTTGAACCCGCAATAGGCGGGCACGTTGCGCATTCAACGTGCTTCGGAACTTTGCAACCTCCTTTGTGTTACCTTTTATAACCAAAGGAGGCTTGCATGCCGCACCCGGGTTTCCACGGCGTCATTGCGCTTGCCGCGCGTAAAACGTTTTCGACAAAACAATGGTTTGCATTGGGATTGGTATTCGGGAGCATGCTCCCCGATGCGGATGGGTATCCACAGGCATTCGCCATCATGCTGCAGGGGATGGATCCGCTTCTTGCCGAGGAAACCTTCCACCGCACATTCACACACACGCTGTTCTTCCCGCTCGCCATTGCGTCGATCTTTCTGGTCATTCGTTTATTCAGGAAAGATCGATCCTTGCTGAACTTCGGACTGGGCATGGCGACAGGCTCCGCCCTTCTCCACAGTCTCGTGGATATACTGGGATTCTTCGACGGCGTGGGTTTGTTTTGGCCCCTCTGGTCGATCAATTTGTATGAAAACGTAAAACTGACGGACCTGCAGAGCCAGATGCTGAGGTCGGTAAACTTCCTGGCGTTTGCCCTTTATATGTGGTATCTGCTATCCATTGCGAAACAAAAGAATACGAATACAGGTTATGCATCCCGCCTCAAAACCTATGCCATCGCGCAGGCTGCGCTCTTTCTCATCTTCTTTGCGCTGGCGTTTATCCTTCCCTTCGAGACCTACAACACAATGGATGGCGCAGTTTTTCTTTTCCTCGCTTTTCCAAATATCCTCTGGGCAACATGGAAAATGCGGGAAACCATCGAAGCGTAATCCATTTTTATAAGTTTAGATTCCTCAACCAATCGGGCAATTGCTCGAATAAAATCCGCATGATGTTTTTTGTGCGCTCCTCGAACAATGGCAGGTTGTCGTACGCCTCTCCCCTCTCTTCATTGACCAGGTCGCTCACGCCTCGCAGAATCAACAATCGCGCGTTGTTCTTTTTTGCCACCCATGCCAGCGCGCCCGATTCCCAATCCCCGGCGATGGCGCCCATCGATTTTAGATAGGTGATCTTCGCGGGCGGCAGGTCGCTGTCAGCGGAGGCGAGGATCCCGCGTCGGACGGGATATGGATATGGTTCGGGGATAAAGCTCAAATCGAGTCTTGAGGCGTAATAGTCCACAATGTTGAGATCGCCCATCAATTCGACGATATCGTAAATGAAGGTACGCTCGACGAGAACAATATCGCCCAGATTTGTCAAACCTTCGAAGCCGCCGCATGTTCCAAGATTAATGATGAGGTCGGGTTTATCATGGTCGATCACGTATTGCATCGCGCCCGCCGAGGCGATCTTGCCCCAGCCGCTGTGAAATAGTTCGATGTCGAAGCCTTCTAGGCGCACCCCAGCGGTTTCGCCATAAGGGGACGATTCGACAGCAAGCGCGGGATAGATTTCCTTTACCGCTTTCCATTCGGCAATGGCGGAAATGATGACAACGATTTTCATTACAGCTTCCCTTCGAGATAATCAAGGAGAAATTGCAGAGCGGCTTCGCTCGAAAGCATTTTGTTCTTGAGGCGGTCGCCATCCCAAACGAAATGACGCGCCCATTCGCCGTCTTTTGTCACCAAGCCAACCCAGGTGGTGCCGACGGGTTTTTCCTCGGTACCGCCGCCGGGTCCTGCAATTCCACTCACGCTGACGGCGATATCGGCATTGAATATTTTCCGCGCGCCGAACGCCATCTCGATGACCGTTTCTCTCGAAACTGCACCGTGTGTATTCAACGTATCCCATGAGACGCCGAGCAGGGCGGCTTTGGCTTCATAGGAATAAGCCACCACGCCACCCAAAAAGTACGCGGATGAACCTGCGACATCGGTGATGCGGCTGGCGATCAAGCCCCCAGTACAGGATTCTGCCACAGTAAGAGTGAAGCTCCTTTCGTTAAAATAATTGCCTATACGCAGTTCCAGGGACATGGGATGATACCTCCAATCACTCGAGGAATTCTATCAGCCATTTTGTGAAGGAAAATACATTGACATACTGACAAGTTGCATTAAAATTACCCAATACTTTACATATTTGAAAGGTAACTGTTGTCCAGTTACTTATTTTTGTATTCAATTATAGAAATAAATTTATAAATCCATTATATCTTGTAGTTTGAGGAATACTTAGATGACAAATTACTCCACTCGCGTACAGGAACTTGCGGCGAGGATCAATATGTCCTACGACGAGTTCATTGGGGAAATGCGCAAACTGGGATGCAGCGAACCGACCGCCATTAAGATCTGGCGCGGCGAATACGAACAGTTCCAAAATTTCAACGACAATAACGTGCAATTGAGCAATCTGCGCAAAGCCGCAGTGGTGCTCAAAGTGGGCACGGGATCGTTATTGCCTGGTTGATCCACAATAGGAAATGCTTCAGTGAGACTCAGAAAGGTCAGGACATCTAAAATGAGTAAAACCTTTTTTACCAAGATTTGTTCCGCAGTTTTGATCGTGATGCTGCCGCTGGCGGCGATGCCGCTGTCACCGGCAAGGGCGGCGGCCTGTACATTCACCTCCGTCGCTGCAGGAAATTGGAGTGCCGCCGGAACTTGGTCTGCAGTTGGTACTTTATGTTCAACCTATCCAGGTCAAACCTTCTCTGGTGATACAGTTATTATTGCAAGCGGGCATGCAGTATCCCTAGATATATCGCCAGCGAATGCGATTGATAGTTTAACCATCACTCCAGCTAATGTCTCAACCAGTTTGACAATAAATAGTAGCAATACTCTTATAGTCACAAACGCAATCACCATGACCACCCCTTCTGGCAATATTATCAGTAGCCTCGCCGTTGGTGCAGGCACATTAAGTGCTGGCAGTGTTTCAATTACTAGCGGTAATAATGGAAACCGCATAAGCCAATTGACATTGAGTACCGGCACAATAAATGTTACTGGTAATATTACTTTCGCCGGAACCGCTAGTGCTGCGAGGTTAACATATACAGGCGCAGGAACAGTTAATTTAGGTGGAAATTTAGGGGCTGGAGGAACCTTCGCCGCCTCGACCGGCACAGTTAATTTGAACGGCGCGGCGCAAACGTTTGCAGGCTATACGTATAACAACCTAACCCTTGGCGGTAGTGGCACGAAAACACCTCTCGCAGGATTCACAATCAATGACGTTCTGACCATAAACAGCGGTGTGACCCTCGATGTCGCAGGGTTTACGGTTTCGCTTTCTACGGCAACCCTCACGGTTAACGGTACCTTAGATTTCACTAACGCAAACGGTTCCGTCGCAAACCTTGCCGGAGGTACGAGCGTATTGACGATGGGCTCGACCGGCCTGATCCGGACACTCGACCAAAACGGGTTGGGTCCCGCTGCCAACGCTTCGTTGATCAATAACGGGGTTGCCTTTACAACCACAAGCATAGATACCAACGGGACGGTCGAATATAACCGCAACGCCACCAGCGGACAGGTGGTCACGGATCGAAATTACAACAACCTGATCATCACTGGTTCCACCCAAACCAAAACATGGACAATAACAACAACACGCACAGTAAACGGTAACCTGACTATCAATAGCGGAGCTCCATTGACATTGTCCGGCGCACAAATTGTTAACGTCAATGGCAACTGGTCAAACAGTGGCACATTCTCGGCTGGTACAAGCACTGTCGGGTTTACTGGTTCCACCCCTCAAACCATCGGCGGTTCGTCGACGACCACCTTCAACAACTTGACGATCAATAATTCTGCAGGCGTGACCGTGGCAACCAGCGCGATTCTTGTGAACGGCACATTGACCCTCACAAGCGGCTTGCTGAACACAACTTCAAGCAATACGGTGACAGTTGCAAATGCTGGTGGTATTACCGGTGGTTCGGCAACTGCTTGTGTGAACGGTCCATTATCACGAACCTGGGGGGTAACATCTCCATCGTCCAAAGATTTCCCAGTTTGCAAAGGCGGCGCCTATCGTCCTGCAACATTCAACTACACTACAAATCCAGGAAATCGAACGGTGACGATCGAAGCTGCCTTCCCCGGGTCCTTTGTCGGAGTAGTACCTCTTCCTCGTTATTGGACCATTTCACAAACTGGTGGAGACGGACCAAGCTTTTTTGTTACTTTGGACGGTACCGGAATCGGCATTGGAACCGTGGTTATGCTCAAACAAGATGGCGTTACCACTACCTCCAATGCAACCGGTGCGCCGAATTACACAAACACTGCCACCTTCAATTCGCTTAGCGCTCCAACAA
>JAPKMP010000021.1 GCA_026645935.1 Candidatus Villigracilaceae bacterium
TTTCCTGGCAGATTGCTCAACGGGATTCCTCTTGGGGTGGCTGGGGTGGACCTTTTGTCAATTTTAATGTCTTTTCCAGAAATGTCCACCTTTGTTCATTGAACTCGGATGGTAGTCGCGAGGCGATGAACTCATTCAAAGGCTCCTAATAATTCAACGAAATGCCTATCTATCTACGATGACCTTATTCGACCGCTTGCATAAGTGCTCCCGCCTCGGTCCCCGGCGGTGGGGACGCCGCCTTGAGCCAGATAAAATTGCGACTTTTGCAAGAAGCCCATTGTAATTTTATTCATCGTAGTTGACTCTGGCATCCAGCGAGGGTATCATCGATTTACTTCAGGCTGGTCGGGCAATCGCGGTCCTGCGTTGTCGGGATCGAGGAAAGTCCGCACTCCTATAGAGCACGGCGTCGGAGAGTACCCCGGGGCGGGGAAGCCGCCGAGAGGCGCGAACCTGCCGGAATGGGCCACAGAAACAAGTCGCTCCCTCACACCCAACCCGTCTCCCTCAGGGAGACGGGCGAAGGGGTGAGGGTAGTCAGAGTGAAAAGGTGGTGTAAGAGACCACCGGCGCGCGCAGTAATGCGTGCGGCCAGGTAACCCCCGCCGGGAGCAAGGCCAAGCAGGGACGATTTCGTCTGTGGACGATGGGAGGCTGCTCGTCTCCTTACGCGCCCTTCCCTCCTGTGGGTTGGGCCAGTCCCGGGTAGGCTGCACCGAGCGGAGCGGAGACGCTTCGCCCAGAGAGATGATTGCACAGTGGCGTTTACGCCACGGACAGAATGCGGCTTATAGACCAGCCTGGAGCACTTATTGGTATGAAATACCCGCGATTATCGGCCATCGTTCAGGACTTGCTTGCCCGGAGCGCACAACGGGATTCCATAGAACTCGCAGTAGGGGAACTTATCCTGGAAGAATCCCAACTCTACAAAGAATGGACTGATCTGACCTCGTCCACTTTCCTCGCTGATATAAAATTGAATATCCGCGCTGTTCCTGCTGAACAGCAATGCATGTGGTGTTTTTTTGTCTATCGACCCGCAGGCGGCGGAACAACATGTCCGCAATGCGGGAGTGTGGGAGCGAAAATCCTGCATGGGGAGGAATTCTATCTTGAGGAGCATTAAGAGGATGCGACTCGTTATCCGGGCAGTGACGATTCCATTGCTGATCATGCTTGCTTGCAACATACCCTCCGCGTCAACCCCGACCCCGGACCTGTTTGCCACATTGTCCGCTTCGACTCCGCTGGCAGTTGAATCGACTCTCCAACCCGCTGCAACCGGTAAACCGACCGGGAAGATCGTTTTTGTATGCCAGATGTTTAAAACGCAGGCGACGAATCAAATTTGCGTAATCAATGCCGACGGTTCCGGTTTTCGACGATTGACAACCGATAATAACCGTCAGCATTATTATCCGTCGCTTTCGCCGGACGGGAACAGCGTCGTCTATGCCGCATTCCGCGAGCCGAACATTTATGAGATCCATGAAATGAGCCTGACGGGCGGCGAGGCAAAGCAACTCACCGACCGCCTCGGTAATGTGAACGGACCCGAGATCTCACCGGACGGAGATTCGATCGCATTTAAACTTTCCACAGCGAACACAAATCAGATCTGGTTGATGAGCCGCGACGGGACAAATCCTCATCCCTTGCCCAATGCCTCCGGCTGGGACCCGACCTGGTCGCCTGACGGCGCATTCGTTTTGTTTGCTTCCGATATGCAGGGCGCGGTTCAACTGTACAGGATCAAGCCTGACGGGAGCGAACTGCTCAAGGTCAGCAACCTGCCTGCGATCCGCGGAAGAAGCGATTGGTCCCCCGATGGGTCGTTTATCGTCACGTATTCCGGCCAGTCTTGGAACCGGGACGTTTACATCATGAACGCAGACGGATCGAACTCCCGAATGTTGACTCCGACGGGCGGTAATTCGCAGGGACCGTCCATTTCGCCGGACGGGCAATGGGTGGCGTTCACAGCATATTTCGATCATTTCGGTGACATACATGGCTGCGAAATTTACATCGTCCGCGTGGATGGCACCGACCTTCGCCGCCTGACCAATAATGATTATTGTGATTATCAACCCCGCTGGGGACCATAGCGCAAGCGGCACTCTCTTGCGTTGCCGGGCTCTACTCGAACGGTTGCGTTGAAGACTGCAACCTACACATTAGCAAAGGAGAATCGAATGGACATTAAAGGTAAAGTTGCAATTGTGACAGGCGCGTCATCGGGCATCGGTGAAGCCACTGCCCGCGAGTTTGCGCGCGGGGGCGCGAAAGTGGTGCTTGCCGCGCGCCGTGTGGATAAACTCGAGTCGCTTGCGAAAGAGATCGATGCGATTGGAACAGGCGCGCAGGCTCACGTTGTTCAAGCCGATCTTGCCAGACTGGATGATATTGAAAAACTTGTCAATGAAACCGTACAGAAATTCGGGCGCATCGATATCTTGGTAAACAATGCCGGATTCGGGCGGCTGGACTGGCTCGAGAATCTCGATCCTGTCAAGGACATCCGGGCGCAGATCGACGTGAACGTGATGGGCGTCATCCAAACGACGCGTCTCGTCCTGCCATTGATGATCAAACAACGAAGCGGAAGCATCGTAAACATGTGCTCGATGGCGGGATTGATCGGAACCCCCACATACACGATCTATTCGGCATCGAAACATGCAGTGCATGGATTTTCCGAAGCCTTGCGGCGCGAAGTCAAACCTTGGGGTATCGACGTATCGCTGGTTTATCCCGGCGGCGTTGTGACCGAGTTTGCCTCCCATGCGGGGATCAAGCGCAAGACGAAAGCCACTACTCCCAAGTTCATGCTTTTGACGGCGGAGCAGGTTGGTCAGGCGGTCGTCAAATTGGTTCGCCGACCGCGCCGCATGTGGATCATCCCATGGATGTGGGGATTTACGGTGTTTATGAATCGGTTCTTTCCCGGTTTTGTAGACAGCGTCAATATTAATCGCTTTACGGTCCCCGAACGCGAAGACGAGTTGAAAGCAAAATAGTTCTTGCTTGAAACGCGGCCTACGAACCTTTTAAATCTTTCAAATTCAATTGATAGTTCACGCGACCGTTGTACTCGTTCGGTTCGTAGGTGAATAAGATATCCACGCGCTTCAGCATGGAATTGTGCCAGTCACCGAGCCGGAAACCGATGGCATCATGAGTGACCCCCTTCGCGTCCTCAAGTGATAACTTCAGGTGTTTGCCTTCCGCGCCGACGGTGCGCGAATTTTTGACTTTGACATCCCGCGCCACGAACGCGGCTTCGCGATTCCCGTAGCCGGTTGGTTCAAGGTACTTGAGCCCTTTCTCGTATACTTCGGGGCGCATTTCGGATAGGTCGACCTCCGCATCCGCCGTAAGGGTGGGCTTGAGTTCCATTCCCGATAATTTTTCTCCGGCGATATTTTTTAAACGCAGGACAAGCTCAGACAGATTTTCGTTTCTCACGGTAAAACCCGCCGCCGCGGCATGACCACCGTGCCGCACAAGCAGGTCGGAGCATTGATCGAGCGCATCGGTGATATGGAACTCGGGGATGGAACGGCAGGAGCCGCGTGTCTCCTCTGCACCCTTCGAAGCGACGATGGCGGGACGGTAGTACTTTTCCGTCAACCTTGAAGCGGCAAGCCCAACAACGCCTGAGTTGAATTCTTCGTGTGCGGCAAAAAGCAATTGGGCGTCCGGGTCGTCGCTCAATGCGATCTCCTCGGCGCGGGTTTGCATCTCGCGGGTGATTCGCTGCCGTTCGCGATTCTGCATGTCCAATTGTTGGGCGAGTTCCCCCGCTTTGAAAACATCATTCGTGGTAAGCAATTGAAATGCCGCCAGGGCTTCTTTCAATCTTCCGGCCGCGTTCAGGCGCGGACCAAGCATGAAGCCGATGTGACCTGCGTTGATCTTTTTCAAGGCAAGGTCGGAGACCGCAGCGAGCGAGAACAATCCCTGCCGGGTCGTTTGACTCATTTGGCGCAATCCCTTTTTGACGAGCACGCGATTCTCGCCGACCAATGGGGCGAGATCGGCGACTGTTCCTAGGGCGACAAGGTCGAGCAAAGAATTCAAGATCTGACCATTGACCACATCTATTTGATCGTTCTCCCTCAATAATCCTTCGGCAATCTTGTACGCAATCCCGACCCCGGCAAGGTCCTTATCGGGGTATGGATCGCCGTGACGTTTTGGGTTGATGACAGCGAAAGCCGGGGGCAGGTTCTCGTTATCGGGATGGTGATGGTCGCTGATTATGAGGTCAAGGCCGATGGCTTGGGCATGAGCCGCCTCGGCAGGTGAGCGGATGCCGCAATCCACGGTAATGACGAGTTTAACCCCATCCGTTTTGAGTTCGTCCAATGCGCTGTTATTGAGCCCATACCCTTCGTCGAAGCGATTGGGGATGTAACCGCGCACATCCGCGCCGAGATTCTTGAGAGTTTCCACAAGCAAGGCGGTCGCTGTGACTCCGTCCACATCGTAATCGCCGTAGATCGCGGTGGGTTCGTTATTTTGAACCGCGAATCGAATCCGGTCGACGGCGGCGCGCATGTCCGTTAGTTGGAACGGGTCGGTATTGATGTTCGGTTCGCCGCGAAGGAATGCGCGCGCAGAGGGATCGTCGGCGAAGCCGCGATTGTAAAGCACCTGACGTAACAGCGGAGGAAAAGCCGCCAGCGCCGAATCCGCTTCGGGTGTGATGCGAGGCGGAATGTTCCAATGTTTATCCTGAGCCATTTCGGGTGAACGGAGTATAAACGAGACTGGAGTCAACAGGAAGGGCGATGGATGATTCCGGCGGGGCGTGTATAATCTAATCAGGAGATTCCCATGAGAGAACTTGCGCCCGACGAGAAGATATCCACCGTCATCATTTACACTCCAACGATGCTGGTTCGCGGGGATTTAATCGTGCGGGAGAATATGCGTGTGAGCATCTGGCTCCGCACGCAGGGGGTGCCCAACTTCATTCATTTGCTCAAGGCGCATGTCATCCAGTTGGCGGGTTCTCCATCGAAGACGTATACAAAGGAGGAAATCTTCATCCCTACATCTGAGATTATCGGCTTTCACCTCGCGCCTCCCGCCCGCGATCCGGTGGATTACGAATCTTCTGAGATGAACCGCCGAATGCAGCCTGTGATGGTGCTGGCCGGCTCCTTCGAGATGAAGGGTCTCCTGCGCGTTTCGACCGCCACTGATATGGCGGCAAGTATCGATGTGATGAACACCACATGGCTTTCTCTATACGATACGGAGATAACGAATCCCTATGTGCCGCAATTGAATATTGCCGTGCCAATGCTGTTGGTGCGGCCAAACAAAGTGACGATCGGGTTATTGTAATTTTGGCGGGAATTGCCGCTTTATTCCATGGAAAACCTCTCGTTGACCACGCCTGCGCTGCTGTTCCCGACGGTTTCGTTGTTGATGCTGGCGTATACCAATCGATTCCTGACCCTTGCCACGATCATCCGCAACCTGTACGACCGCTATCATGACAGCGGGGATCGAAACCTTCTCGCGCAGATCGATAACCTGCGCAGACGTGTGTACCTGATCCGCAACATGCAAATAGCGGGTGTGATCAGCTTGCTGATGTGCGTTTTGAGCATGTTCGCCATTTTCGCCGGTTGGGTCGGGGGAGGAGCGTGGAGTTTTGGCGCGGCCCTGATGTTTATGATCGTCTCGCTTGGGTTATCTTTGCATGAATTGACCATTTCGGCAGGCGCGCTCGATCTGCTGTTGACCGATCTCGAAGATGGCACAGGGCGGTGATAATGGCGGGTAAAAAGATTCCAGGCGTGATTTTGGAGAGGATAAAGAAGGAAAGAATCCTTGGCATCCGTGCGGGGAGCGGAGCAGACCACCGCATCATTGGTATTTGGGCTGTGGTCGTAGAGGGACGTATCTTCATCCGCTCGTGGAGCATGAAACCTCGTAGTTGGTGGCGGGCGTTTCTCGAAGACCCGGATGGGAGCATCTTTGTGGGGGAGGGAGAATTCAAGGTGCGCACCGTGCAAACGCGCAGCGAGCGGTTAAAGGACCTGGTCAGCGCGGCATATAAGGATAAGTACAACAAGCCGGGAGATTTAAAGTTCGTGAAGGATATGTGCGGGAAAAAGTCGCGGGCTACGACAACGGAATTACTGCCCGAATTCCCAGCCGCCAATAAATCAGGGACGTGATGCGTACGACTCAGTCTTCAAGAAGTCGGGTCATGTCCGACGCGGAAACAGGGTGGCTGAGCAGATATCCCTGAACGTTATCGCACAATTGATTGCGAAGAAATTCCAGTTGTTCGCCCTTTTCGACGCCTTCCGCCACCACTTCGAGACCAATGGAGCGAGCCATGGCGATGATCGCCATGATCAGGGATTCGTTTTTCTTGTTCGTTTGGATATCACGGATGAACGACTGATCGATCTTCAGTATTTTGAGCGGGAATTGTTTCAAATAACTAAGCGAGGAATACCCAGTCCCGAAATCGTCCAGCGATGTTTGAACCCCAAGCCTGTCCAATTCGGTCAGGAGGTTATTGGTATATTCCATATCCAGGATGGCGACATTTTCAGTGATCTCGAGATGCAATCCATTGCTATCCAACCCGGTCACGGACAGGATGGATGCCACTTTCTTTGTAAGTTCAATATCCTGAAATTGCCGGGCAGACAAATTAATCGACACCCAGAAATCGGGATGGCGGGAATTCCGCCAGATCTTTGCTTGCGCGCAGGCGGAGCGCAATACATGCTCTCCGATCGGAATGATCGCTCCGGTCTCCTCTGCAACATGGATGAAATCTTTCGGATACAGGAGTCCCCTGTGAGGATGGTTCCAGCGCACCAATGCCTCCGCGCCGACCGCCTTGTTGGTTGTTAGGGAGACGATCGGCTGATAATGGATGACCCATTCCTCCCGTTCAACGGCGCGCTTCAACTCCGCCTCCAGTCGAATTAACTCGACCGCATTGGTGTGCATGGTGGCGTCGAAGATCCGGTATTGATTCCCACCCTGTGCCTTTGCCACATACATGGCCGCATCCGCGTCGCGCAGGAGTTCATCCGCTTTTGTGTACTTTTCGCTGAACAAGGCAATACCGATGCTGGCGGTCGGGAAACGCTCCACAGCGCCGAGCATGGTGGTCGTTTTCAATTGTGCCTTGATCCGGTTTGCGATCTGAAGCGCCTCATTGATGTCCGGGATGGAGTTCAGGAGAATGGCAAATTCGTCTCCGCTCAGACGGGATACCGTATCTTCGTTCCGAATGCAATGCATTAAGCGGTTGGCAATGGTGATCAGCAACTGGTCGCCAACTCCATGACCGAGGCTGTCATTGACCACTTTGAAGCGGTCAAGGTCGAGGAACATGACTGCGAAAAGGTCGGATGGATTTCTTTTGATGCGCTCGAGTCGGTTTTGCAGCCGATCCAGGAAAAGCACCCGGTTTGGAAGCCCGGTCAGCGGGTCATGAACGGCGTCGTGAGCGAGGCGTAACTCCGCGATTTTCCGGGAAGTGATGTCTGATTGTGATCCTGCCATTCGATACGGGGTATTCCTGGCATCCCGGACGGCCATTCCGCAGCTGAGAACCCAAAGATATTTTCCGGTAGCATGCTTGATCCGGTATTCACATTCGAAGTGGGAGCTCGTTCCCTTGAGGTGTGAGACCAGGTTTGCCTGGACGATTCTCTGGTCGTCTGTATGGATGCGATTGAACCATTCGTCAGTACCATTGCTGATCTGATCGTCCTTGAAGCCTAGCATCTCCTTCCAGCGGATTGAATAGTAGATTTCATTTGTCTGTAGGTTCCAATCCCAGATCCCGTCGTTGGCGGCGCGGACAGCCAGCGCATAGCGTTCTTCGCTTTCACGCAGTTTCCGATTCATGCTGTGCTTGAAAAGCGCCATGGTAATATCTGACTTCAATTCACCGGCGTTAAACGGCTTGAGGACGAAGCCATATGCCTGGGCAAGCATGGCGGTTTGCAGGGTCATTGTATCGGCTTGTGTGCTGATAAAAACGACCGGAATATCCATATTGTCATGGATTTGCTTTGCTGCTACGATGCTGTCCATTTTCCCCTTGAGGCGGATCTCTAACAACACAAGATCCGGTTTTAGTTCCCCGACCATCTGAACGGTTGATTCCCCGGAGATTGCACTGCCCACGACTTTGTACCCCAAATCTTCCAAGATTGCGAAAAGGTCGCTGGCGGCTTGGGTGTCATCTTCCGCAATAAATATCCGCTCTTTTTGCATGGTTCCTCAGGATCGGGATGAACTCAAACGCCGCAAGGGCTGATCTTCAAGCGTGAACGCCCGTAGTCGATGATTGGACTTGAAGACGAGAAGGCAGTATCATTGTGGATCATTATAGCAATTGTGATAAATTCTAGGGAGAATATTTTATTCCTGCAATGGGATTGTAAGTACTAAAACCAGCCGTTTACGTAGATCCGCGATACTGCCGTCAAATTAAGATAAAATGTGCCTAATTCATTATTGGAGGCTGACATGGCAAAGGCTGAACTCAAGACCAAGGTCAATGACGCCAGTGTGGCGAAATTCCTCAACAGCGTCGCCGACGAGCAGAAACGTGACGACTGCTTCGAGATCCTCAGAATGATGAAGCAGGTCACCAAGGAGGAGCCGAAGATGTGGGGTTCGAGCATCGTCGGCTTTGGCAGTTATCACTACAAAGGAAAAAGCGGACGCGAAGGCGACTGGATGTTGACCGGTTTCTCACCCCGCAAACAAAACCTGACCTTGTACCTGATGGGCGGATTCGATACACACACCGCCCTGCTGAAAAAACTTGGCAAGTTCACCAGCAGCGTGGGATGTTTGTATATTAAGAAGCTGGACGATGTGGACAAAAAAGTCCTGAAAGAGTTGGTGCAGGCGTCTGTCAAAAGGATGAAGCAGTTGGGCAAATGATCGGGTAAGGCGCAGGCGGGTGAGATGTGGTGCCAAAAGCGGCAGTGACCAAAGACTTCAAGTTTGTTCGATATGGCAACCACCCAATCTCCATCACGGCGCGGATGAGCATGTCTTCAGGGCGGTGAGAGAGTGCAAGTCCGAACGCATTTTGCGGGCAGGGAGAATTTTCTCCATTATATGAACCGATGCATCTGAATAAGAGAACCAATCAATCGATGATTCGTTTGCCAATTTGAAATTGCCATCATCCTGTATAATCAGCGCGATGTTCGATTATAAAATCACAGCGAAAAACGATCGCGCTCGCACAGGAATTTTTTCCACCCCGCACGGCGAATTGAGAACGCCCGTTTTCGCCCCGGTAGGTACGCAGGCAACCGTCAAAACATTGACCCCAGGGCATCTCGAAGAGATCAATGCATCCCTGGTGTTGAGCAATACATATCATCTTTACCTGCGCCCTGGCGATGAACTAGTCCGTGAAATGGGCGGTTTGCACAGATTCATGCAATGGCACAAACCCTTGCTTACCGATTCGGGGGGCTTCCAGGTTTTTTCCCTTTCTCAAACCCGCAAGGTGGATGAGGAGGGTGTGACCTTCAAGAGTCATATCGATGGCTCGATCCACCGCTTCACGCCGGAAAAGTCCATTGCCATTCAGGAAAATCTTGGCGCAGATATCATTATGGCGTTCGATGAATGTTCCGACCCGAACGACCGCGACTACATCAAACAAGCCATGGAACGGACTCATCGTTGGGCAGAGCGTTCGCTCGAAGCCAAAACGCGTCCGGACCAAGCCTTGTTCGGAATCGTGCAAGGCGGCATCGATCCCACGGTGAGAATCGAATCTGCAAAATTCATCGCATCGCTGGATACGCCGGGCATCGCCATCGGCGGTCTTTCAGTGGGGGAGACCAAAAAGGAAATGCACGAAACGCTGGATGTGGTCACGCCGCTTTTGCCGGAAGATAAGCCGCGTTATCTAATGGGCGTAGGCACGCCCGAAGACCTCATCAACGGCGTAACGCGCGGGATCGACATCTTCGATTGCGTCCTTCCGACGCGACTGGCAAGACACCATTCAGCTTTTTCGCCGGAGGGGCGGCTTAATTTGATGAACGCATCCTTTGCGCGCGATGGGCGTCCGATCGATGAAACTTGCGATTGTTATTCCTGTAGGACGTTCACAAGGTCTTATATCCGTCACCTGATCGTGGCAAAAGAATTGCTGGCAGGGACATTGATTTCAATTCATAATCTCCGTGCTTTGATCCGGTTAATGGAGAATATCCGTATCTTTATCGCCGACGGCTCATTTGTGTCCCGCGCGCCCGAATTGTTAAGGCAGTGGTCGAACAATGCTAAACGTGCTGAGAATGGAGCGGTGTAATTGGATTATTTTCATGCGATCGTTCTGGGCATTGTGCAAGGCTTGACCGAATTCATCCCGGTCTCTTCGACGGCGCATCTCTTCATTGCCAGCAGCGTGCTTGGGCTTCCGTCAGATGCGCGGCTCTTTGCCTTCAATGTCATCATTCAACTGGGCACGGTGGCGGCGTTGCTGCTGTTTTTCTGGCAGGATATTTGGAGAATTGCCAAAGCTTTTCTTGATGGGATCAAAGAACGTAAACCATTCGTGGAATATCATTCACGGCTCGGATGGCTGGTGATCGTTGCCACCATCCCTGCTGGAGTTGCCGGCCTGGTAATGAATCAATTCATAAAGAGCATGTCCGCTGACCCATTATTATGGGCGGGGATTCGTTTATTGTTCACAGCGATTCTGTTGGCTGGCGTGGAATATTTCGACAAAAAGAGCCGCACACTTGAATCTGCAACCTGGATGGACGCCCTTTCTGTAGGATTGTTCCAGGTACTGGCGATCTTTCCCGGCGCGTCCCGTTCCGGCTCGACCATGGCGGGTGCGATGTTACGCGGCTTTGACCGCGCCTCTGCGGCGCGTTTTGCGTTTCTCATGTCTGCGCCGATCTTGCTAGCGGCAGGACTCTATGAAACCGTTCAAGTGATCATCCTGCCGAACACGACCGAGTTTTTGCCCATTCTCATTACCGGATTTGCCGTCTCGGCGATTGTGGGCTGGTTGGCCATCCGCTGGCTGATGGGATATTTGCGTCAGCACTCGTTATATGTTTTTTCAATTTATTGCCTGGTATCTGGAGTCGTCGTCCTCTTTTTGAAATAAATGGCTGGAACCGGAACCCGATCATGGACACAAAATCCCTTCTTAAACTTCTCGTTGAAACCGAATCCCCCTCGTACCAAAAAGCTGCCGTGGACAGGATTGGAGCAATCGTTGCCGACGAATCCCGAAGGACCGGAGCAATAGTGGAAGTTGTTTCAAACAAGGAAACAGGCGACCATGTCATTGCGCGTTGGGGCGGGGATGGAAAACCGATATTGCTGGTTTGCCATATGGACACCGTATTTCCCCTGGGCACCATCGGGAATTTCCCGTATCGGGAAGAAGAGGGAAAGATCATGGGACCCGGCGTATCGGACATGAAAGCCAGTATTGCCATCTCGCTCTGTGCGATCGAAGACGCGTTGAAGGATGGGATGACTCGTCCCATTACCCTGCTCTGCACATCGGATGAAGAAATCGGAAGTATTACCTCCCGCGAACTCATTATCAACATGGCAGGGGAATCAGAGCTGACGCTCGTCATGGAACCCGCCTTGGTCGACGGATCGCTCAAAACCTGGCGCAAGGGCGTGGGGGGATTCACTGTCAAGGTGAAGGGACGGGCTGCGCACTCAGGCGGAGAACACGAGAAGGGACGTAACGCCATCGAAGAAATGGCGCATCAGGTGATCGCGATCCAAAAATTGACGGATTACGCCGAAAAGAGCACCGTCAACGTTGGCGTCATCAAAGGAGGGACGGTTTCGAATGTGGTGCCCGAGGAAGTTGAGATCGAAGTGGACGTGAGAGTCTTGCGAGTGGAGGAGTGGGATCGGATCGAATCGGCAATGAAAAGCCTCAAGCCGGTTCTCGATGGGACTTCGATGGAGGTGACAGGCGGACTCAACCGCCCCCCGATGCCTTTCGATGACGTTATGCAGGCTACGTTTAGAAAAGCACAGGTCATTGCAGGGGAGATCGGTATTGAGCTCAAAGCCGGCGGTACGGGCGGCGCCTCGGATGCGAATCTCGTTGCGCCGCTTGGGATTCCGGTTTTAGATGGATTGGGCGCGATCGGTGAAGGCTATCATTCGGAACGTGAGTATATTTTTACAGGCAGCCTTGCCCAGCGGATTAAATTGGTTTCTGCGCTGATGAAAAACTGGTAATTGTTTCGGTATGCGAAATGTATTTGCTTATAGACCATGGATGATAGACCGTAGTCCATATTTATCCATCCATGGTCTATTGTCAATCGTCCTAACTTTTCTTCTTCCATCTTTCCTAATTTCTTGCGCACCTTCGCGAACGGCGCAGCCTTCTCAAATCATCACAGCATTTTCCACCTCTTCAGCCCAACCGTGGATGGCTGATCTTTTTGCCTGTGCAGAAGGATCATTCATAACGGTGAAGGTTACAGCGGAGGAACCTGATATCTCTCTGCGTATCGGTGAGCCGGAGATGTCGATCTTCCCGGCGTATCAGATCGATGAGGTGGAACTGTTGGTCGTCACGCATCGTGAGAGCCAGGTGCGGAGTCTTTCAATTGAGGAGGTTCAGTCGTTGTTCGCTGGAGCGGATGACCCTTCGGTACAGGTATGGGTGTATCCTTCGGGGTCGGATATGCAAAGGTTGTTTGACCAGGCCGTGATGCAGGGAAGAGGCGTGACCTCATCCGCCAGGGTGGCTGTGAATCCAAATCAGATGTCTGAGGTGATTGGTAACGAAATCAATGCAGTCGGCCTCCTCTCACGGAGTTGGGCGGTTGGGAATGTTCGCGAAGTATATTCCCTGGGGAGATTTCCAGTCCTGGCAGTTCTGAGGGAAGAAGCGCAGGGAGCGGTGAAGTCGGTGATCGAGTGTTTGCAAAACAATTGAAAATAAACTGCAATTAAGCTTTTTGCGCTGGATTGCACAATAGGGGTAAAATTCGAACGATGTTATGAATACTCCCATAGTTGAACTCAAAAACGTATCCAAGACCTATTCAACGGCAGCCGGGGATTTCCCGGCATTGAAAAATATCAACCTGAAAGTGAATCCGGGCGAGTTTTTAGGGGTGGTGGGCAAGTCAGGCGCGGGAAAATCGACCCTCTTGAACATGATCAACGGCGTGGATGTGCTGACCAGCGGGGAAGTGATCGTCAATTCCAACAGTTCGCGGATATCAGTCCATAACCTGAGCGAGGACCAAAAAGCACTCTGGCGCGGACAGACAATGGGTGTGGTTTATCAGTCCTTTCAGTTGCTGCCAATGTTGACCCTGGTGGAAAATATCACTCTGCCCATGGACCTTGCGGAGAACTTCAAGCCGCGTGAAGCGCGTGAGCGTGCGATCGAGCTTCTACGCCTGGTGGAGATAGAAGAACATGCGGATAAACTCCCCGCCTTTATTTCGGGCGGCCAGCAGCAGCGCGTGGCGATCGCGCGCGCGCTCGCAAACGATCCGGACATCCTCGTTGCCGACGAGCCCACAGGGAGTCTCGATTCTGTCACGGCTGACCATATCTTCGATGTATTTTCGCGCCTCGCCTCCGAACGAGGCAAGACCATCATCATGGTGACTCACGATATGAGTCTAAAGAACCGTTTCTCGCGTTATCTAAGCCTTGTCGACGGGGAGTTGCAGGATTCCGGAAAACCGGATGCCAGCCCAAAGAGGAGCCGGAAGGGATGACGCAGCCAAAAAGGAAACGCACGCACGCCTTTTCAAAAGCGGCTCGGACTCAGCTGAAAGCTGCTCCACAAAAAGTGCATGACGCCACCCCCGAAGCGATCATCGAGATGCGCGGCATTGTCAAGAGATTTTCCAACGCAGCGGGCGAGTTTACCGTCCTCAAAGCCGTGGACTTGATGATCAACCGCGGCGAATTTGTCTCCATTGTGGGGAAATCCGGCAGCGGCAAATCCACGTTATTGAACATGATCACCGGTATCGACCATCCCACCGAAGGGCAGGTCATCGTCAACCACAATGACATCTACACGGGCGTGAGCGAAAGCGCGCGCTCGAAGTGGCGCGGGAAAAACCTAGGCATTGTCTTCCAATTCTTCCAATTGCTCCCGATGTTGACATTGCTCGAAAATGTCATGCTCCCGATGGATTACGTGGACATGTACGACTTCGATGAACGTCCGGGACGCGCCATGGAATTGTTGACCCTGATGGGGTTGGATAAATTCGCCAACAAGCTGCCTGTGCTGGTTTCGACGGGACAGCAACAATTGGCTGCCATCGCCCGTGCAATGGCTTGCGACCCCCCGCTCCTCATTGCGGATGAGCCGACCGGCAACCTCGACACCCGCTCTGCCGATACCATCATCCGAATTTTCGAGCATTTCGTAGAACAGGGCAAGACCATAGTAATGGTCACGCACGACCCGTCCCTGACATCCCGCACACACCGGAACATTGTCATTTCCGACGGCGAATTGATCGACGAGACCGTTTCGAGATCCCTGCCGCAGTTGCGGCACCGGCACATGCTGGAGTTTACGAAACTGGCGCAGCGGCGATTCTATCAACCCAGGGAAACCATCATTTCGCGGGATGAACCGGTCAGCCATTTCTTCATGATCCGCAAGGGCAGGGTCGAGGTGGTATTGCAAAAGACGCGCAGCAAGGAGATCCTCCTTTCGCAGATTGGCGCAAACGAATTTTTTGGCGACATCGAACTATTGCGCGGCGGGAATTCCATTGCCAATGTGCGGGCGGGAGATGAGCCGGTGGAGGTATTGATGGTACCCCGCGAAGATTTTACGCGTGTCATGGCGGAATCCCCGATCACGGTCGAAGCAGTAAGCAGGATCGTGCAAAAACGTCTTGATCAACACCGTATGGTTGACCCGAGAAGGAAAAGATATATAAATAGATCGGCAGATTGGCAGCCTAATAAAATCTGAACACCAGAATCATCGATGAACTCAGACCCGCGCAGACTCCCCCAGGTGCTTTATATCGCAGAAAGCGAAGAATCGCGTTCGCTTGTGCGGCGTCTGCTCGCTGATGACTTCGTCGTGCTCGAAGCGGCAAATCCGCTGGATGGGTTGGGGCTGGCGGAAGAGACACATCCCAGGTTGATCCTGCTCGATAACAATGTTTCTCAAATGACAAGCAGCGAGGCGGCGACCCGGCTAAAGAAAACTCTTTCGGGCACTCCCATTGTCATTGTCTCGGGAGATACATCGAATAAAGCGAGGGCGCGAGCGCTTGCGGCTGGCGCGGTGGGGTTTATTCCCAAGCCCATCGGTGATGATTTCGAAGAGCTGGTGATCGAATACCTAGACGGCAGGATAGATGAACTTGAAAATGCCGAGCGATATCTGCGCGAGTATCAGTTGGAATTGGCGGAGAAGATCGAAGAACAGACCCGGCAACTGACAAATACGGTTGAGCGGAACAAGTATTTGCTATCGCAGAATCAAAAAATGTTTGCCATGCTCGAACGAAGACACAAGTTATTGGAAACGGCTGCGCGGGTCGGGCAGATGGTCACTTCGATATTGGAACTCAACGAACTGCTGCGGCATACGGTCAATATCATTTGCAGCGAATTCCATTTCTATTACTCCGGTATTTTTCTTGTTTCTGATGACCGCAATTGGGCGGTCTTGCGCGCCGGATACGCTCAGGCGGGAAGGAAAATGCTCGAAGCCGATTACAAACTGCCCATCGATGACAAATCGATGATCGGCCGCTCGATTTTGACTCAACAGGCGCAGATCGCGCTTGACGCAGGTGGAGAGGAATCACGCTTCGAGAATCCGTACTTGCCGGATACCCGTTCCGAAATGGCTTTGCCGCTGATCGTTAATTCGATCTCTGTCGGCGCAGTGACGGTTCAAAGCAGTGAGCTCAACGCATTCAATGAAGAAGATATCACGTCCCTTCAAACAATGGCGGATCAGGTTGCAATTGCCATAAACAACGCTAACCTTATGAAAGACCTCGAGAACGCCAATGCGGAAATCCTGCGCACAAAAACCTATGAAGCGATCGCAACCGCCACAGGCGAAGCCATCCACTGGGTGGGGAACAAGGCGGCTCCGATTCCTGGGAGTGTGAGCCGGGTGCGGGAGGATATTTGTTATCTGTTGGCGTTGGTCGCACAGCTGAATGAATCGGAGTTGGAAAATGCTTCGCTGCGGGCGGCAGTCCGATCGGTCCGGGAAAGGGCGGAGGCGGCTGGATTGGACTTGAATAAGCTCCTCGATGAGATGTCTGCAATGAAGCCGAATCGATTGCAGGCGTCTGTCAGCGTCGAATCGATGATGGAAGACCTGGATATCGTTGAAAACAGTGCAAATATCATCCTTGATATCAAGGAGGGATTGATCGGTCCGGCGCGTCAGAGACACGATGCGCCCGTGTCGTTGAGCGAGTTAATCGCGAATACCGTGGAGAATATGGGCTTGCCTGGCGGGGCTGTGGAAATGAAGTGGACAGAAGATATGCCGCTTGCGCTCGTCGATGCGAGGCAGGTGGAACAGGTTTTCAATAACCTCATCAAAAATGCCTGGGAAGCGTTGATCCTTTCGAACACACCCCAGCCGAAGATCCGTGTAAATGGACGCAGAGACAAAGATGCGGATTTTGTTCTTGTCTCTGTAAAAGATAACGGACCCGGCATTCCGAAGGAGTTGCAGGAAAAAATCTGGGTGTCGTTCTTTACCACCAAAGGTGGGAAGGGCGGCACAGGGCTGGGCCTCTCTGCCGTGATGCAGATCGTGAATCAACATGGCGGAAGGGTTTGGTTGGAGAGCGAACCGGGGCTGGGTGCTACATTCCATGTCCGCCTGCCTGCCGAGAAGAAAATATATTTAGATCTGACAGGTATATAAAAACCTGTCAGATCTGATACAAAAACTTGGAGGAATGATGACGACGGTTCTTTTAGTGGATGACGAGAAGCTGATCCAGCGCAGTTTGGAGAAGACCCTCCTGCGCGCAGGCTTCGAGGTGTTGACCGCTCCGGATTGCAAGACCGGCAGCGACCTATTTTCGCAGAACGCAGGCGCGGTGGATATTGCCGTGCTCGACCTGAACATGCCCGGTTTCGATGGAACGCCGAAGAACGATGCAGGTTTCGACCTGTTGATGGAATTGAAGAAAAAGAAAGCCGGTTTACCGGTGGTCATCCTTACAGCGTACGATGAAGTGAATAAAGCCAAGGATGCCGTTTCCAAAGGAGCAACCGCGTTCTTTGTTAAGGGACGCGAGCAAGGCTTGGTGGAATTGATCCAGAAAATATTGGATTCATGACTTTTACTCCGCAAAGGCAACGTAGGATCGCAAAGTAAACCCTTTTGTATCTTTGTGACCTTTCGTGGCTGAGCAGATGGTCAAAGAGGAATTTATGACGAAAACTATTGAACGACATGCGAAGTTATTGAAAGCCGCCGCGCGGGCTGCAAAGAATATCACCACAATCCTGGATCCCTACGAACTCTTCCATCGCACAGTGGACATTATTTGCGATGAATTCGGTTTTTATTATGCTGGCGTCTTTCTTGTGGATGATGCCCGCCAATACGCCGTGCTCCGAGCCGGTCGCGGCGAAGCGGGCAGAGCCATGCTGCGCGAGGGTCACAAACTTGCCATCGGCGGCAACTCGATGATCGGCGCGAGCATTGCCAATAAGAAGGGACGCATCGCTCTCGACGTCGGCGAAGAAGCCATTTTCTTTGAAAATCCGCATCTGCCCGGCACTCGTTCCGAGATGGCGCTCCCGCTCGTCATCGCGGACGAGGTGATCGGCGCTCTCACGGTCCAATCCACCGAAGAGGCGGCTTTCCACGAGGAAGACATCGACGCATTGCAAACGATGGCGGACCAGCTCACGGTCGCGATCCAAAATTCAAAATTGCATCGTCAGGAGGAACGCCGTTCACGCTTGCTCAAAGCTGCCAACCGCGTGGGAAAGGAAACTGCGTCCATTCTGGACCTTGACCAACTCCTGCCGCAGACAGTGAACATCATTTGCGAAGCGTACGGTTTGTACTATGCAGGCGTGTTCCTGCTTGATGAAAAAGGCGATTATGCAGTACTTCGCGCGGGTTACGGTAAAGCTGGCAAAGCCATGGTGGCAGAAGGCCACAAATTACACATCGGTACCGAATCGATGATCGGCGCATGTATCGCCATGGGCGAGGCGCGAATCGCCCTGGATGTCGGCGAGGAACGCGTTCACTTCAAGAATCCGCATTTGCCGCACACCCGCTCCGAGATGGCGCTTCCGTTAATATATGGCGGAAAGACTCTCGGTGCGGTCACCATTCAATCTTCTGAAGAACGGGCATTCAGCGATGATGACATTACAACTCTGTTGACCATGGCGGAACATTTGGCTGTAGCCATTAATAACGCGCGCCTCATCGATGAGTTGAAGGCAGCTCATAACGAGATTCTCCGTAATAAAGTCTTTGAAGCGCTCACCACCGCCTCGACCGAAGCCATTCACTGGATCGGTAACAAGACGCTTCCCATTTCGCTGACAGTTGCCCGCCTGCGCGAAGAGATTTCCGATGGCAAGGTGGACTTCGACTCGCTCAGGGAAGACCTTGACATGATTGCCGAAAGCGCGACTCAGATCATTCAGGTCAAGGAGCAGCTTATTGGCGCCGTCCGTGAAATGAAACCCCGCCCTGTCCTCCTTGCAGATGTGCTGCAAACCGCAGCCATGCAGCGCGGTATTCCGCAAAAAGGGTTGAAAATCGATATTTCCCCTGAAGCCGCCTATGTCATAGCAGACTCGACCCAACTGACGCGAGCCATTGGCAACATTCTGCAAAATGCGGTCGAAGCAGGCGCAAAAACGGTCAAGGTTCACACACGGCTCACCGAAGAGCGCGGCGTGTTGGAGATCGACATCGAGGACGACGGCTCTGGGATGAACGACGAAACCCAGCGCAAGGCCTGGTCGCCGTTCTTCACGACACGCGGTGTTGCGCATCACGGACTTGGCTTGCCTGCAACGCTTCACGTTCTGTCGCAATCGCAGGGACGAATTACCCTCGTGAGTGAGGTGGGCAGGGGGACAACCGTTGCAATGTTTATGCCGCAGGGGCGTGTGACCAGCTCCGAGGTCCAGCCGGGAGGCGTGAAAAATATTTTGCTCATTGACGATGACGATGATTGGGCAAATCTTCTCAAGGAAATGTTCAAAGGAGCAAAGGTCAAATTGACCCAATCCACCGACTTGAAAAAATTCCCCGAAGCAGATCTTGTTTTGGTGGATGAGCATATCGCCTCGGCTAAGCTGGGGGATGTTCTGGCTGCCATTTCCAAAGCCGGACTCGCCCCAAAGACGATCATCCTCACCTCCGCCATCAGCCCCGAACGCGTGACCCAATATATGCGCGGCGGCTTGAAGGATGTGACCGTCAAGCCGTATTCTGTAAATGAATTGAACGATCTGCTGAAGTAAAGGAATGCCTGACAGGTGCTGAAGACATGTCAGGTTCGCAAAAGAGTGATATGAGACCACGTTGGCGTAAAGTATTTCACGATTTATGGGATAGCAAGATGCGCACCCTGTTGGTGGTATTTTCCATCGCGGTGGGTGTGTTTTCCATTGGCGTGATCTCCGGCGCGTACGAGATCATCTCCAATGACATGGGCGCTTCGTATGCGGCAAATAACCCGGGGAATATCGAGTTGCGCACATCCGGATTCGACGATGATGTGTTGTCTTCGATCCGAAACACAAAGGGAATCATGGAAGCAGAGGGCCGGCGGGTGGTCAACTTCCGTGTGCGAGCCGAGGGCAGCGACAGCTGGGTGACGATAGATTTGGTGGCGTTCGACGATTTCGCGAAGAATGAGGTCAATTTATTGGTTCCGCTGCAGGGCAAGCCTGAAGCGGGCAAGAACGAGATTCTGATCGAAAAAGAGGCTCTCGATGAGTTCGATATTGCTGTGGGCGAGAATCTTGTTTTTGAACTTACAGATGGGACTTTCAAAACCTTGAAAGTGGTTGGTATTGTGCAGGATGCGAGCACAGGCGCGGGAGATTTTCTTGCGCCGCCGTTCGCTTTCACCGTTATGGATACGATGGAGACTTTGCGTCAGCCGGAATTGTATAACCGGGTGTTTGCCACGGTAAAGGAGAATCCGAACGATCTCGCACACATCCGCATCGTCGGCGGCGATTTGAAGGATAAGGTCGAAAAGACGGGCACGACCGTGATCCGCACGCGTTATTCGGAGAGGAACAAACACCCGCTGGCGGATACGGTCAATGCGGTGTTGGGGATTTTGATGGCGTTGGGCATCCTGATCGTTTTTCTCTCTAGTTCACTGATCGCAAACACTTTGAGCGCCCTCTTGAACCAGCACCTGCGGCATATCGGCGTGATCAAACTGGTGGGAGGCAGAAACCGCCAGGTCTTTGCCATGTATCTGATGCTCATCATGGCGTTTGCGGCGTTGTCGTTATTGATCGCGGTACCTCTTGGCGGTCAGGGCGCTTATGGATTGGCGCTTTTCATCAGCAGTGAGTTGAACTTCAACCTGCTCGGGTATCGTATCGTTCCGTTTGCATTTTTGATCCAGGTTGCAGTGGGTCTGCTTGTGCCTTTGATCGCCGGCCTTGCCCCGGTTTTGACTGGTTCGCGAATCACCATCCTGAGGGCTTTGAGCAATGACCTGACAGGCGATGAATCCGGCGGGGAAAAGGGACAACAAGCCCGTGTGAGCTGGCTGGATTGGGCGCTTGTGCGCCTGACCCGCATCCTTGCTTCGAGAGGGATGCATTTACCGCGTCCTTTCATCATCTCCTTGCGCAATACCTTCCGCAGGCGCGGGCGGCTCATGTTGACCCTGTTCACCTTGACAATGGGTGGCGCCATTTTTATTGCCGTATTCAATGTGCGCGTCAGCCTGCGCGATTACACGGAGCAAATCGGAAGTTACTTCCGCGCGGATGTCACCCTGGATTTCGATCAGCCTTACAGGATCAACGAGGTTCAAAAATTCGCCTCGCAGATTGATGGGGTGGAGCGCGTGGAGGGATGGCAGTTTATCGGGACTGAGTTGTTATATCCTGACGGCACAGTTGCCGAGAGTGTGAACCTGCTTGCACCTCCCGCAAACAGTGAGTTGGTCAGCCCGATCATGGCATCAGGCAGGTGGATTCAGGCGGACGATGTCCGCATGGTCGCAGTCAGTGAGGCGGTTTTGAAATACTATCCCGGTCTGAAGCCCGGCGATCCGCTTTATTTGAAAGTGGATGGGCGCGAGGAAATATGGGAGGTGATCGGCATCTTCAAGTTTGTGGGGCGCGAAGGCATTCTTGCCTACACTCCGCTGGAGTATTCGGAGCAAGTGCTAAACCTCAAGAATCGTTCGTTTTCATTTCGGGTGGTGACGTCCATCCACACCCGCGAGTTTCAGGATGCAATGGCGGAACGATTGGACGATCAATTCCGCTCATTGGGATTCAAAGTGCGTCAAGCCGAATCGGGTCTGGCTTCGCTGGATACGGTTTCTGAAAGTTTGGATACGCTGGTGGTCTTTCTTCTAATCATGGCAATTCTGACCGCCATTGTCGGCGCGATGGGTCTTACCGGCACGATGGGAATGAACGTGCTGGAACGCACCCGCGAGATCGGCATCATGCGTGCGGTTGGAGCGGACGACCGCGCTGTCATGCGGACGGTCATCGGCGAAGGGTTTGTGATCGGCGCGATCTCTTTTGTGTTTGCCATCGTCGTCTCGGTCCCCTTGACGTATCTCCTCGCGTATATCGTCAGTGTGGCGATCTTTGAAACCCCCATTGCGGTGATATTCACATACCTTGGCTACGCAATCTGGCTCGGACTGGTTTTATTGCTTTCCGTTCTCGGTTCGATCCTGCCCGCCCGCAATGCGGCGCGATTGACCATTCGGGAGGTATTGGCGTATGAGTAGTAATGATCGTAAATCAACAATCTCCAATAGAAAATCGAAGAAGGTTCCCATGAAGAATAATATATTGATGGTTATAACTCTGGCCGTTCTCTTTATGCTGGTTTTGTCCGCATGTGACGGCAGTCAACAGGTTGCGGCGACGGAAGAGCCGGCAGCCGATGTGATAGATGCCGGCGATATTATCGCTGAAGGGCGGATTGAACCCTTCCAAGCTGCGAACTTGACCTTTCAGGCGCGAGGCATGGTGGAGGAGGTTCTCGTCCGGATTGGGGATACTGTCAGCGAAGGGGATGTTCTGGTCCGTTTAGCAAATGCGGGGGCGGCGGAGGCGCAGGTCGTTGTCGCACAAATCGCATACGATACCCTCCTTCGCAGTGAAAGCGGCGACCGCGCCAGATTGTGGGAAGTGTACATGAACGCCCAGATCGTCCGCGCTGAAGCGGAAAGAGAATGGGAGGATCTCGATGTGGATGCCATCGAAGACCGCATTGAAGACCTTGAAGGCGATATAAAAGACCTGAAGGATGACTTGCAGGACGCGCAGGAGGAGTTTGACAAATATAAGGACCTGGACGAAGAAAATTCCAAACGGATTAACGCCGAGGACGATCTTGATGCGGCTCAGGAAGACCTGAATGAGAAAATTCGGGAGTTGGAAGCGGAGATCCGTTCGCGTGATGAACTGAAAGCCGAGTACGATGCCGCGCTTGCCGCGGAAGCCGAAGCAAAATACCAGTATGAGATCAGCCTCGACGGACCGAATGCCGATCAGTTGACGATTGCCAGGGCGAACCTTGAAGCAGCAAAAGATGCCCTCTCGAATTATGTCATTACTGCGCCGTTCTCCGGCAGGGTTGCGGATGTGAGCGTCAAGGCGGGGGAGCAGGTTGGAACAGAAACACGCGCTGTAAGCGTAGTGAACGACAGCCAATGGTTTGTCGAAACCACTGACGTGACAGAATTGGAAGTGGTGAACCTGAGCATCGGTCAGACCGTCTCCATGCGCCCTGATGCCTTACCCGACCTTGAATTAACTGGAACTATCGTCGAAATTAGCGATGCCTTTACCCAACAAGGAGGCGACGTTCTCTACTCCGTCCGCATTCGCGTAGACACTTCTGACCCCAGATTAAAATGGGGCATGACCGTTGAGACCATTTTTAGAACAATTGAGTGATTGAAAAACGACCCAAAAAATGCCATAATAAATTTGCTCCGAGAAAGAGCAAAACCGGGAAAACCCGGCGACGCAAAGCCCTACTCTAAAGCTGAACTGAGCCATGAGTGTCAGGGTTGCCGAGAAAAGCAAAATCACGCGAAAGCGTGACGGCGCAAAGTCAGAGCGTCTAAAACCAACGGGCATTTACGCTGGTCAGGACCGACCGACTGCCGAAAGGCAACGCACGCGAAAGCGTGACGACGCAAAGTCATGGGTCTAAAACCGAAATTCGTTTTCCGGTCAAGATCGCCAGACTGCCGAAGAGCAAATCATTATCGCAGGGACGACTGCAACAGAGTCGTCCCTGCTTGATTTTAATTATTTGTACAATCAAATGTTGCCCTCCATTTCGTTGTTATAATCGCATTTTAACACCACCTTAAAAAGGGCAGCTTTGCATAAAATGGACTTTGTATTCCCAACCTTTCTGTTTCTGTTTTTGCCGATATTCACTTTGGTGTATTCTCTGTCTGGAAGTCGTTTCAAACTCTTCGTTGGTGTATCAGGGAGCCTTATTTTTTATTCTTGGGGAAACTCGCAGTATGTGTTATTAATAGTATGCCTTGTTTTGATCACTTATGAGCTCGCCTTGTTGCTCGAAAGATGGCGTGGAAGGAAGGTGGCTTTTTACTTATTGTGGGGTGGGATCGTTTCAACAGTCAGCCTTCCTGTTTGGTTTAAGCTCCATTCAGATTTGCCTTATCCATTGGGATTGTCCTATATTGCTTTTCAGATAATTTCTTATTTGGTGGATGTCAATAAAAATCCTGAGAATCTTGAAAAAGATATATTGAGGTTTTCATTCTATCTGCTCATGTTTCCCAAAATGCCGGTTGGACCTATTGTGCCCTACCGTCAGGTAAGGACTCACATTGCCGATATCAAACCCACGCCTCAGGATATGGCAGTTGGATTGCGTCGGTTCTTATGGGGTTTTGCCAAGAAAGTTTTAATAGCCGATACGTTGGCGACCGTTGTGACACCTGTTTTTAATTTGCAATCCCCTGTTATAACACCTGGATTTGCCTGGCTGGTAATTATTAGTTATGCGCTTCAGCTATATTACGATTTTTCTGGATATACAGATATGGCGATCGGGTTAGGTCAAATGATGGGTGTTCGATTCATGGAGAACTTTAATTTACCATACCTCTCCAAAAGCATAGGTGAATTTTGGCGTCGATGGCACATTTCTTTGTCTGCGTGGTTCAGGGAGCTCGTTTTTTATCCGTTAGAACGCCATCGTTTTAAATGGTTGGGACAGCAAATCAATGTTCTGATCATATTTACACTTACCGGATTGTGGCATGGGCTGAATATGAATTTTGTTCTTTGGGGTATTCTGCATGGATTGGCATTGGTGTTCGAGTCTTCGGTTTTTGGGCGCATGCTTCGTAATTTATGGAGACCCCTTCAACATTTATACGCTCTAATGGTGATTATTGTTGGATGGGTGATTTTTCGATCTCCATCCCCAGATTTTGCTCTTGATTATTTGAGACGTTTAACAGGTGACATAAATGGAATCCAGGTATTGCCCTTTGAACTTACCAACCCTCTGCCATTTATTGAACCGACCTTTTTGATTGCGCTAGTGCTTGGTGTTTTGTTGTGCTTTCCATGGGGCGACTGGTTTTCTCGATTATCACAAAAATCTGGCAACGTTCGTTTTGCAATGAGGGTTATTATTGATGCGGGATCAATCATGATTTTCATTGCAGCGCTTGCCTCAGCTGCCAGCGCTACTTATCTCCCCGGGATTTACGGCGGATTTTAGGCTAAATGTAACGGGATGGCAACATGAAACGCAAGACTCTTCTCTTAAAATTCTACTCATTCGCATATTTTGTCTCCGTGCTTTTATTACTCGTTAGTCAACTTTTTGTTTCCGGAATTACGATCGACTCGATTCCTGAAGATTATTTGCTGAAAGATGATTTGATCAAGGCGTACCGAAAATTTAAATTTGATATTGGCGATAGGATTTTTCCTTCTGCAGTGGTTGGAAAAGATGGCTGGTTATTCTATACGGGAGAAATGAGTTTACGAGATTATCAAAAAGTCGATCCGTTGAATATAAGCAACATCAAAAAACTTGTGGGTATACTTAATCAAATGGACGCTGCAGTCAAGGAATATGGAGGAACGCTATTGGTTATCGTTCCTCCCGATAAAAGCACAATTTACCCGCATTATATGCCTGATGAGATTCCGGTCATTGGAACCACTACCAGTCTTGATCGGCTTATCGAGCGTACCAGGGTTTATGGGAATTATCAATTATTGGATTTGCGACCGACTTTGATTCAGGCTGGTCGATCCTCCCATTTGTATTACAAGACGGATACCCATTGGAATTGCCTTGGGGCATTTTATGCGTATGAAGATGTTATATCAAATTTGATTAAGATCCATCCTGGGTTACCAAGGTATCGTATGAACGATTTCAATATCGATTTTTTCGAGGTACATGGTCTCGATATTGCCAGGCAAATGGGGACGAATATTGTTGATACCGAGGTGGCTTTTACCCCAAAGTTTGCGATGGATGGAACCAAAGAAACACCGGGCCTAATGGTAGTTCACGACTCCTTTTATAATGCATGTTTATATCAGTTCTTTGAAGCGACATACCAGGACATTGTACCGGTATCGTATGGTGATGTTGAACTGGCTGATATACTTGAAATGATAGAGAAAGAAAAGCCGGAAACAGTGTTAGTGGAATTTGCGGAAAGGTTCATGGACCATTTCTTATGGCACCTATATGAATAGAGGGAATACTTTGTGTATAATCCCGCCATGGCAAAATCCAGATCGCTCGACCCCGAATCAAAACCCGATGACCGTGTGGACAACGCCCTGCGCCCGCAGAAACTTGCCGACCTGATCGGTCAGGATCAGGTGAAGGAAAACTTGTCGATCCTGATTGCAGCGGCGCAGCAACGGACGGAAGCGTTGGATCATGTCTTATTTTACGGTCCGCCCGGTTTGGGAAAGACGACGCTGGCGCATGTGCTCGGCAACGAAATGGGAGTCAACGTAAAGGTCACAGCCGGACCCGCCATCGAGCGCGCCGGAGATCTCGCCGCGATCCTTACCAACCTTCGCGCGGGTGATATTCTTTTCATAGACGAAGTTCATCGCCTCGGACGCGCCGTGGAAGAAGTGCTCTATCCAGCGATGGAAGATTTCGCGTTGGATATTGTGATCGGAAAGGGACCCTCGGCTCGATCCATCCGCCTGAAACTGCCTCGGTTTACCGTGGTTGGCGCCACGACCAGACTTGCCCTCGTCACCGCACCCTTGCGGGCGAGATTTGGCGCAGTCTATCGTTTGGATTATTACGATATCGAAGCGATGAAGCGGATCGTTTCGAGGGCAACAGGGTTGCTGAAGGTTTCTGCTGATGATTCAGGTATCGACGAAGTGGCGAGGCGCGCGCGTGGGACTCCGCGCATTGCATTGCGTTTGCTCCGCCGCGTTCGTGATTTCGCCCAGGTGCGTGCGAATGGGACGATCACGCAAAAGGTCGCGAAAGAGGCTTTGGATTTATTGCAGGTCGACCCGCGCGGGTTGGATGATGTCGACCGCCGCGTATTGAAGACCATCATCGAAAAATACAGCGGCGGACCTGTTGGGTTGAACACCATTGCCGCCTCCATCAGCGAGGAGCAGGACACGATCATGGATGTGGTCGAGCCTTATCTGTTGCAGCTCGGTTTTCTTGATAGAACTCCGCAAGGGCGTGTGGCAACCAAATCCGCATACGAGCATTTGGGGTATCAATACTCCGAGGAAGGCCAGCCAAGGTTGTTGTAGGGAAGTTGACATGAAACGAAATTATGTCAGGGTGCATGGGCTTGTTCTTGCGGCGATTTTGGTTTCATGTAATTTGCCAATGTCGCCTGCTACTTTATCGCCCGCGCCAGGGGTGAGCGGAGATGACCAAATACTTACAGTTCAACCTGTTATGGGTCCATCGCAAGCTGAACATCATATCGGTGTACGCCAGGTTAACGGGATGGGGGAATTCCATGATAAAAGAACAGGGGATAAGTTTATTCCTCGCGGCGTGAATTATGTTTTTGTCCCGCTCCCGAATGGGATTACGAATAAACTGCTTCAAGTGGGAATATATGATCCGCAGCGTACACGCGACGATTTTTCTGCATTGGCGGTCCTGGGTTATAACACGGCGCGTGTTTTTCTTGATCATTGCGGTTCCGGTCCGGGGTGCATCGGGGATGAAGATAACAAAGGTTTGAATCCCGAATATCTCGATAACATTGCGGACATGATGGCTGCGGGGCGTGAAACGGGTATTTATATCCTCTTTACCTCCAATGACCTGCCCGATCAGGGCGGATATGCAGAGGAGGCAAATTTTGGGTCTGGCGGGAATTTTGCAGGGTACCGCAATTCATATTACCTGCGTCCCAACGGAATTACAGCCACGCGTCGTTACTGGCGCGACCTGTTGACCGGTCTCAAGGAGCGAAATGCGGCTTTTGACGCGGTTCTTGGCTGGCAGCTTCTCAACGAACAATGGATGTTCGTCGACCAGCCGCCACTTTCAATGACAAGCGGTCAGATCGAGACAACGACCGGTTCCTATGATGTCAGCGACCCCGAACAAAAGAAAAAGATGGTGAGCGACGGACTTGTATATTACATTGCGCAAATGAAGGAGGAGATTCTGACGCACGACCCGACAGCGTTGGTAACGATGGGTTTCTTTGTTCCAGAAATCGTCGCACCAGATTGGTACGTGGAAACCTCCTCACTCCTCCAAAACTCCGATCTGGATTTCTTCGATTTTCATGCCTATCCTGGTGGACCCAGCTTCCAAGACCACGCCGAACACTTTGGCATGGTTGGTTACGACGATAAACCCATCGTATTAGGCGAATATGGCGCATTCCGGCATATTTATACCGAGATCGATTCAGCGGCGCGTGTTATTTCCAAATGGGCGGCGGAGTCCTGCGATTACGGCTTCGATGGATGGCTTTATTGGACGTATTATCCTTCCGATGCCCGCGCGGGCGACCGTACTTGGGGACTGACGGATGAGGAGGGCTACCTGTTGAATCTGTTCGCGCCTGTGAATCAGCCGGACCCCTGTGAGGAGGTTGTGATTCCCAACGACAATCTGGCGTATGGCAAGCCTGTCACCGCTTCACGCAGTTTGCCTGCAGAACCACCTCAATATGCTGTGGACGATAACGCAGGCACACAATGGGGTGCGGGGGAAGGACCCGTTCAGTGGATACAAGTGGATTTGCAGGGAAGTTATCGGGTTACGGAAGTTCGATTGTTAGTTGCTCAGTATCCCGAAGGGAATACCATTCATCGCCTGCTAGTGCGCGTTTCTGGTAGTGATTCCTTTCAAACTGTCCATGAGTTCAACGGCACGACGAACGATAACAACTGGCTGACCTTTGAACCAGATACCCCTCTTGAATACGTGACCCAGATACGTATTCAAACCATATCCAGCCCCTCATGGGTCGCGTGGAAGGAGATTCAAATCTACGGCGAACCCATTCAATAGGTTTCGATTTCATGGAATCTCTCGCCCGTTACCTCATGCTCGGCGGAATCATCCTCCTCCTCGTCGGAGGGGGAGTGTTTCTTGCTGCAAAATTCGGTTTCCCATTGGGAAGACTGCCCGGCGATATCCGCGTCGAAGGGGAGAATGGATCGTTCTATTTTCCGTTGACGAGTTCCATCCTTGTGTCGGTCTTACTTACCATTCTCCTGAACATCATTTCCCGCTTCATACAAAAATAACTTGAAAACCTCCGATTTCGATTATCACCTCCCGGAGTCTTCCATTGCCCAGACTCCCATCGAGCCGCGCGATTCGTCCAGGCTGCTGATCCTTCATCGCGAATCTGGAGAAGTGGAGCATCGCCTCTTTCGTGATTTGACATCGTTCCTGCAACCAGGCGATTTGCTTGTCTTGAACCAGACTCGTGTTATTCCCGCCCGCATCTTTGCCAGAAAAGACTCGGGCGGCAAAGTGGAATTGCTATTATTACGCCGCCGAGACTCATTGACCTGGGAGGCTTTAGTGGGTGGAAAAGGCTTGCGTGTAGGTAAATCAGTGGAAATCGAGAATGGACCGAGCGCAGAAATTGTTGAAGTCCTGGAGGGATCTGAGAGGTTGATAAGATTTTCCGAAGCTATCGAGCCATATTTCCCTCATGTTGGGAATGTTCCTTTGCCGCCATATGTCCATGAAAAATTGGAGGACCCCGAACGATATCAGACAGTCTATTCCAAAGAACCCGGCTCCGTTGCCGCGCCCACGGCTGGCCTTCATTTTACGCCGGGGTTGTTCGTAAAAATTCAGGAAATTGGAGTGAAGATCGCATACGTAACCTTGCATGTCGGTTTGGATACTTTTGCGCCGGTCAACGAAGACAACCCCGAGGAGCACAAAATCCACAGCGAGTGGTGCGAGGTGACCCAGGAAACGGCGGATTTGATCAATGAGACCAAACGAAACGGTGGGCGTGTGATCGCCGTCGGGACAACTTCTGTGCGAACGTTGGAATCTGCTGCAATCGAAAATCGTAAATCTGAAATCGTAAATCGATACTCCGGTTCAACGACCCTCTTCATCCTCCCCGGCTACCAATTCAAAGTTGTCGATGCGATGATCACGAATTTCCACCTGCCCAAGTCCACGTTGATTATGCTCGTCAGCGCCTTTGCGGGAAGGGAGCGAATTTTGCATACCTACGAACTGGCAATTAATGAAGGCTATCGCTTTTACTCCTTCGGCGACGCGATGCTAATCCTCTAATTCTCCAATCTCAAATTACAAATTACCCTCAACCTCTTCATGAATTCCCTTTCAACTATAAACAACGAAATCATCTACTGCCGTAAATGTTCCCGTCTCGTCGCGTGGCGCCAGGAAGTGGCGCGGGTGAAGCGCAAGGCGTATAAAGACGAGGAATATTGGGGAAAGCCGGTGCCGGGATTCGGTGATCCAAAAGCGCGAGTCCTCGTGGTGGGACTCGCTCCTGGTGCGCACGGATCGAATCGCACCGGGCGTCAATTCACAGGGGATGCCTCCGGCAATTTTTTGTTTCCAGCGTTGTACAAAGCCGGGTTTGCGAACCAGCCCCGGGCGGAGTCACGAGGCGATGGTCTCCTCCTCAAGGATATGTATATTACCGCGTCCGGGCGTTGCGCTCCACCGGATAATAAACCGACCCCTCAAGAATTGGATAATTGTCAGTCTTATCTTGAGCGGGAGATTGCCATCATACAGCCGAAGGTGATCGTGTGCCTGGGTAAGATTGCCTTTGATCGACTCCTCAAGGTATTCGCCCTGCGGGGATTAAAGTTTTCGCATGGAGCCACTTATAAACTGATTACCGGCCAGTGGTTAATATGTTCTTATCATCCCAGCCAGCAGAACACTTCGACGGGTAAGTTGACCGTAAAGATGTTCGATGCGATTTGGAAAAAAGCTGGGCAATTGACGTCAAGAAGTTGAACAATGGGAAAAATCTTAAGGATCGCCGCGGCGATAACGATTGTCTTCGTTACGGTTGTGTTCGTAGCGGGACTTATCTATTGGGTGAGCGGCGCTTACTCCGCAACGGAAAGTGCTTTGCAGGCCATCAAATCCGAGTCGACTGTGTTCGTGACCGAAGAGAATGCCTGGGTGACGTTTTACCCATCCAATGACCTTCAGCCTGAAACAGGATTTATCTTCTACCCAGGCGCAAACGTGGACTTCCGCGCCTATGCACCGGTGATGAAATTGATTGCCGCGGAAGGATATTTCATCACAGTTCTTCCGATGCCGTTGAACCTTTCGTTTTTCGACTCGAATGCCGCGGCGCGCGTGCAAGCCGAATACCCTGAGATCGGGAATTGGTTTGTGGGCGGGCACTCCCTCGGCGGCGTGACAGCGTCGTCTTATGTTTCGACCCACGAAGAAATTCAAGGGCTTGTCCTTTGGGCATCCACGCCGGGAAATAATGCCCTGATCGGGCGAGAATCGAACGTCCTGTTGGTTTATGGGTCATTGGACGGATTGTTTACTCCCGCCATGCTCGAGAATGCTCACGAGTTTCTCCCGGTTGAATCACAATTTGTTCCCATTGAAGGTGGAAATCACTCACAGTTCGGCGCCTATGGGCTTCAGGAAGGTGATCTTGAGGCGACGGTCTCGCCTGAAGAACAATGGGAGAAGATCGCTGAAGCGACAGTTGAGTTTTTCAATGGGGTAATTAAATAACGGTTGTCGCCAACTAATTGACTATGAAACGATTGAAGAGATTTATTTTTATTTCTTTTATTTTTGCCTGCGTCACGTCCGCGCTGGGACCGTTTGCCATCCCGGTTCCTGAGTTGGAGGGATTGGCGAGCGAGCAGGAGCTCCTCGAACCGGACAGTAAATTCATCGAGATCAACGGTGTGACGATTCATTACAAGGAGGCGGGGTCGGGAGAAACCACCTTTGTTCTTCTGCATCCGTTTGGCGGAAGTACCTTTTCCTGGCGCGAGGTCATGGATGATTTTGCAAAATATGGAAAAGTCATCGCGTATGACCGTCCGGCGTTCGGTCTCACGGAAAGGCCGATGCCGGAGGATTGGGAGTCGAATCCGTATGGCATGAAAGCCAATATCGAACTCCTGCGCGGATTGCTGGACGCCTTCGGTGTAGAGAAAGCCGTCCTGGTGGGCAACTCGGCCGGGGGCGGGGTTGCGGCGGCGTTCGCGATGGAGTATCCTGAACGTGTAGGCGAACTAATCCTTGTTGCTCCAGGCCTTGGCGGCGGGCGCGGACCGCAATTCCCTGCCTGGGCGCTTCCGCTCATGTGGACTCCGCAAATGCGCCATCTTGGTCCGCTGATGATGCGTGAGTACCAGGAAAGTCTTCCGCGCACGCTCGATCGCGGATGGTTTAACAAGGATAAACTTACCGATGAATTCCGCGCGAGACATTTGCAGGTGTTGACCATTGAGAATTGGGACCGCGCTTTTTACGAATTGACCTTTGCGCCAGCGTATCCGGAACTGCGTCCGCTATTGCCGGATCTGACCATGCCGGTCTTGATCGTGGCCGGACAGGAAGACCGTCTCATCCGTTCGTGGTATTTCGAAGCGGTCGCTGCGGAGATGCCGGATGCCAGGTTGGAACTGATCCCCGAATGCGGGCATGTGCCGCAGGAGGAATGTCCAGAACCATTCATGGAAATCATATTGGAATATTTGAGCAGCCGGTGATCCATGCAAGGCGGCGGCTTGAGCCTGGGAACATTCGATGAAAACAACCCTCATTACGCCCGGTGCAGATGCGCCGGATTTTGAACTTGCGGATATCCATGGGGTACACATCCGCCTTTCCGATTTCCGTGGGAAAAAAACCGTTGTACTGTCATTTTTACGCGGATTCATGTGACCATATTGCCGTGCGCAGTTGGCGCGCATGAGCGATCATTACAACGACTTTACTTCACGAAGTGCGGAGATTCTCGCAGTCGGTCCCGACGGTTTGGAGTCGTTCAGGCGTTACTGGCAGCGCGAAGAGATTCCTTATATCGGTTTGCCTGATCCAGACCATGTCGTTGCCAAACTCTATAAGCAGGAAGTGAATCTTTTCAAACTTGGGCGGATGCCGCTGAATTGCATCGTGGATGCGGAAGGCAAGATCCGCTATGTGCATTACGGTTCATCCATGATGGATATTCCGGATAACCAGACATTTCTCGGTGTAATAGATAAACTCAACGCGTCATCCAGTTAACATGACATTGGGACGCATTGCCTTCCTTGGCTCCGGCGAGACTTCGCTTGCGGGTGGACGAATCTTTGAAACCCTTGCCCGCCTCCTTCCCCAGCCGCTGCGGATCGCCATCCTTGAAACGCCAGCCGGCTTCGAGCTTAACGCCTCTCTTGTCGCCGGCCGCGTGGGCGACTTTCTCAAGAACCGTTTGGGGAATTACAAACCGGTCATCGACCTTGTCCCCGCAAGGAAAAAAGGGACGGAATTCAGCCCGGAAAACCCCGAAATCCTCAAGCCGTTATTGCAGGCAAACATGATCTTTATGGGACCGGGCAGCCCGAGTTATATGTCGCGGCAATTGAAGGATACGCTCGCCTGGGAGATCATCCGCGCGCGTCACAGGCAGGGAGCGACTCTCGTGTTTGCCTCCGCCGCAACCATTTCGGTGGGGCAGTGGGTCCTGCCTGTTTATGAAATCTACAAAGTGGGCGAGGACGTGCATGTTAAAGACGGGCTGGGCTTTTTCTCCGATTTCGGGATGCATGTCTCGTTCGTGCCGCATTGGAACAACGCCGAAGGCGGCGTGGACCTGGATACGAGCCGCTGTTTCGTCGGCATGGAACGCTTCGAGCAATGGCGCGGATTGACTCCCAAAGACAATATCATCGTCGGCTTGGACGAACACTCCGGCATCATCATGGATTGCGAAAAGGGAATTTGCGATGTGCATGGCGTCAGTTCGGTCTCGGTGATCAAGCATGACTCTTCGGGAATGTACCCGGCTGGGTCGAATTTTTCGTTGAGCGAACTCGGAACTTGCACACCGCCGGATCCCATCGAAAGCGGACTCCACCCCGATGCGCTGGAATTGATTCGATCAGCCCACACATCGGAGAACAATGGTCCTCCCGGAGAAGTGCTCGCGTTGCTCGAAAAACGCAGGGAAGCGCGCGCGAACAAAGACTTTTCATCTTCGGACAGTTTGCGGGATGAAATTGCTGCTTTGGGATGGAGGATCAAGGACACGAAGGAGGGGCAGGAATTGGAGAGGCTATAAGGTGAAAGCATGAAAAAACCTTCTCAGCAAGAGAAGGCTCAATGGGTGGTATCAAGTCAACGAGGCGGGGTTAGAATTCATCCTCCTCTTCCAGCCACTCATCGTCCTCTTCGCCGTCTATTTCTTCGTCGTCCCATTCATCCACTTCGTCTTCATCCTCCCATTCGTCATTGGAGGCGGATCCTTCGGAAGGAGAGTAGGTCACACAACCCGTGTCCGGGTCGAGTTCGACGGCGGCGGCACCGCATAAGCCTTCGTCGATGAACACGCAGTCGGTGTAGTGACATTTGATACGGGGCATTTCTAATCCTCCTAGATTTCGTTTCGAATCAGACGCGCGACCGCAATGATGAAGATCAGGGTCATCGCTGCCTGTGATGTGAGACAGAACGGGCAATACGCCTTGAGGATGGCAAATTCCACATAGACCAGCCAGAGGGTAAAAAGGAAGCCTGTCAGCGACATGCCGAAAACCAGCATGGTCCCATTCCTGCGCAGATACTCGAATTTATCCTCGTAGTAATGAATTATAAGGATCGCCGCGTACCCGATCACCCCGAGCACTGCAACCGGGATCCCGTTTACTTCAGAAAACACGCTGGCATTGACGGTCGAGCAGTCGCCCGAGCCCAGGCACATGCCATCGTTCCCGGTGTATTTGTAAACCGTCATGTAAACAGAGACGGCAAGTCCGACGATAACAAGCGCAACCGACGAGCGAAAAAGCCATTTATCCACGTTTCCTCTATATGAAGATGGCGTCTACTTCCGAGCCAGCAGGCAGGCATTTTACACCAGCGGGGATGATTAGTAAAGCATCCGCCTGCACCAAGGACAGCAAATTGCCCGAACCCTGATGCCCCGTTAGAAATGCGGATGGGATGCCATCCACCAGCCTGATTCGCGCTCGAAGGTAACTTTCCCTCCCGTCCGATACAACCTCTTCCGCGCATCGGATCTTTACCTTTGGCCTGCTTCCATCCATTGCGCCGCTCATGTGCAGCAAAGCGGGGCGCACGAACACTTCGAACCCGACGAATGCCGATACAGGATTGCCGGGCAGTCCGATGAAAGTGATTCCCCGATACTCGCCGAATGCCAGTGGTTTCCCGGGGCGCATGTTGACTTTCCAGAAATCCAGTTTTCCATTCGCATCGATCACTTCTTTGATGAAATCGAATGCCCCCACGCTCACGCCCGCCGAGGAGAGGATCAAGTCCGCGCGTTCATTTGCGGCTTTCTCCAATAGATTCGTCACCGACTCGCGCGTATCCCTCGCCACTCCAAGACGAACGACTTCTGCGCCCACGTTTAAGACCAGTGCCGCCAATGTGTACGAATTTGAATCACGAATCTTCCCGGGTTCCAATGGCGCGCCTGCCGAGAGTAATTCATCGCCGGAAGACATCAAAGTCACCCGCGGCTTTTTGTGGACGCTAACTACTGCATACCCAAGGGTTGCCGCCAAACCAAGGTCTTGCGGCTTAAGAGTCCTGCCTTTGTTCAGGACGATATCGCCCAACCGCATATCCATACCTCGTGGTCGGACGTTGTCGCCAACACTCATTTGTTTATCGATGGTTACGGTCTTGGGGGGTGTAGTTCCCGCCTTGCGGTCATTGAAATCTGTCTCTTCGACAGGAACTACGCAGTCAGCCCCTTGCGGTAATTGAGCTCCTGTCATAATTCGCGCGGCTTCACCGGCATTAAGGATAACCGTCGGCGCGGTACCTGCGGGAATATCAGCGACCACTTTCAAGGTCCGGTTGGAGCCGCCTTTATCCGCTTTGATCGCAAACCCGTCCACTGCGGAATTATCGAATGGCGGATAATCCGAATCTGCGAAAAGCTCTTTTGCCAGCACGCGATTCAGCGAGTCGTTCAATGCGACCGATTCTGTTGCCGTAATTTTTATCTGGGAAAGGATGCGCTCGCGCGCCTCGTTAACGCTAAGCATATCGAAGCGCCGCGATTATACCCCCAACCTGCTCGCCGCGAAGACCATTCAGGATGTCAGGGGATTTTTATCCTGGCTTGGTCCGGACAGCCTCCATCACATTCGGCAGATTTTCGATGCGGGTCAGGATGCGGCTGAGTTGGGTTAAATCCCTTACTTCGATGATCAATCTTAAGTCTGCAATGCTTCGGTTGACGTTTACCGAGACGTTGTTGATGTTGATGTTTTCATCCGCAAGCAGGTTCGAGATATCGCCCATCAATCCCTGCCTGTCATACGCTTTGATCTTGACCGGCACGGGGAAGGTCTGCTCCACATGACCCCAGCCGACCTTCAAAAATCGTTCGCGGTCCTTTGCCTGCAAAATGTTCGGGCAATCCTGGCGGTGGATGGTGGCGCCCCGCCCGCGTGTAATGTAGCCGACGATCTGGTCGCCAGGCATCGGGTTGCAGCATTTGGCCATGGTGGCCAGCATTCCTTTCAACCCCACGACTTCGACGGCATCGGTTGGCTTTGCGGGCGCGGCGGGAGCGTTCGCCTCGATGATGTCCTTGATCTCTTCGTCTTCCGCGAATTGTTTGATGAGCCTCGTAATGGAAAGGTCGCCGGTGCCGAGATCGATGAACATATCCTCAGGGACTTTGTAACCCAATTCGCGCGCGAGCTTCTCGAAATTGATTTCGCTTATCCCCAGCCTCTGCAATTCGCGTTCAAGAGTCTCCCGTCCGTTTGCAAGGTTCTGCTCATCCTCCAGCTTCTTGAACCACACCCGGATCTTCGACCTTGCGCGTTGGGTTTTTACAAGACCCAGGTCCTTGTTGAGCCAGTCGCGGCTCGGGCCCCCGCGTTTGGCTGTCAGAATTTCGACCTGATCACCGGTTTTCAATTCGTGGTCGAGCGGCACGAGTTTTCCGTTCACCCGCGCGCCGCGGCAGCGATGGCCGATGTCTGTATGGACGTGATAGGCAAAATCGATGGGGGTCGAACCGGAGGGCAGGTCGATGGCGTCGCCTCGCGGTGTGAAGATATATACCCTGTCTCGAAATACGTCGCTTTGCATCGACTCGACAAATTCCGCTGCGTCGTTCACATCTCCGCGCCATTCCATCATCTTACGAAGGTCCTTGATGCGTTCCTCGAACTGCTTGTCGTGCTTACCGCCCTCCTTGTAACGCCAGTGCGCGGCAATGCCGTACTCGGCGTTCATGTGCATTTCCTGCGTGCGAATCTGGATCTCAAGCGGGCGTTTGTCGTCGTATAATACCGCCGTGTGCAGGGACTGGTAATGGTTATCCTTTGGCGCAGCGATGTAGTCGTCGAACTCGCCCGGTACCGGTCTCCATGTAGTGTGGATAACACCCAGCGCGGCGTAACACGATGGCACGTCGGGCAAGATCAACCGCACCGCGCGGACGTCGTAAAGCAGGTTGAAGGATTTGTCCTTCTTCTGCATCTTTTTATAGATCGAATAGATATGCTTGGGTCTTCCGCTGACCTCGGCTTTGATATTGTTCTTTTCCAGCAGGCGGACGAGGTTCTGTTTGATATCCTCCAGCTGTTTTTCACGATCTGGGCGGCGCTCCGCCAGGGATTCGGCGATGTCTTTGTACTTCTCCGGCTGGACGTAACGGAAACTCAGGTCCTCGAGTTCCCATTTCAACTGCCAGATCCCGAGACGATTTGCCAGCGGCGCGAAGATATCGAGCGTCTCCTGAGCGATGCGTTTTCGTTTATGTTCCGGCATATGGCCGAGCGTACGCATATTGTGCAGACGGTCCGCCAGTTTGATGAGCACCACGCGCACATCTTCCCCCATGGCTAGAAAGGTTTTGCGCAGGGTCTCGGGAATCATGTCTTCTTTGCGCCCCAACAATGCGGGTTTGATGTGGGGGTCTTCCAGTTCGAGGTCCCCAGACCCTGCGTGTTGATCTCCACGGGAGACTCGAGGCAGATGGGTAAGTTTAGTCACCCCGTCCACAAGGAGCCGCACCGTATCTCCAAACTCCCGGCGGATATCCGCCAGGGTCACAGAAGTGTCTTCGACCGTATCGTGTAATAGTCCCGCAGCAACAACCTCGGCGGGTACCTTCAACTCAGAGAGAATGCCTGCTACTGCAATGCAATGGTTGATATACGGCTCTCCGGAATGACGTTTTTGCTCGCGGTGCGCTTCCTCTGCGAACGTAAAAGCCCGAATGACCAGTTCCCGATCCGCGAGCGTATACCTCTCGGGTAGCTGGTCCATCAATTTTTCCATGGGGATCTCAACAACAGCCGATTTCATCCCCTTGATTTTACTACGCCGTCTGGACTGGAAAGTTAAGCTTATAATAATTTCAGGGCTTCAAACAATGCCGATAACAAACAATGTCACACGGTTTCTAGATTCGCGCAAAGTGAAATACGCAGCGCACGAACTTCCCGCTGAAAAGCTGGGGGCAAGAGATGCGGCGCTGTACCTGAACGTCCCGGAGAATCAGGTTTTCAAGACCATCGTAACCAAACGTGAGAAAGGCAAGCCGGTTCTTGCCCTTGTTCCCGCGCCATGTGTTGTAGATCTAAAATTGCTTGCGGACTTTTTAGGCGAAAAGAAGATGCACCTTCCCACCGAGCGCGAAGCCGAACAAATGACCGGATTGCAGGCAGGAGGCATATCGCCTCTGGCGTTGATCAACAAGGGATTTCAAGTGGTTATAGATTTATCCGCCCAGGAGTTCGATGAGATTTATATTTCGGGCGGGCAGAGAGGATTGAACATTCAGTTGGGGGTAAAGGATCTCGCTAAACTGGTTAACGCCCGTTTTACCGAAGTAAGCAAAATCTTGTGAAATTGCCCCGTTTATTTGCTATAATGAAAATTATAAAAACAGGAAAGGAGGCGCTTCTCGCAGATAATCATCGAAAATTCCCGTTCATCGTGTCGTTTCATCAATCAACTTCTCGAGGAGGAGAACATGCATAAGATGTTTAAAATCACATCGTTGCTCATCGGTTTTAGTCTCGCTCTCGCAGCTTGCGCCCCGGTCGAGCCCGAAATTGTGACCGTCGTCGAGACCAAGGAAGTGACGGTGACCCAGGAGGTTCAGGTCCCTGTTGAATTCCAGATGGAATCAGCTCGTCTTGCGGCAATCAAGAGCAACGGAAAAATCCGATGCGGCGTCAACTCTGGCGTCCCGGGATTTGGTTTTCTGGACGCCTCCGGCGAATTCACCGGCTTTGACACCGACTTTTGCCGCGCCCTCGCCGTAGCCATCTTCAACGATGTCTCGGCTGTGGAATTCCGTCCGCTCACGGCGGCCGAACGATTTACAGCCCTTCAGACCAATGAAATCGATGTCTTGATCCGCAACACGACCTGGACTTTCTCGCGCGACGTGGAGCTGGGCACAGACTTCGGTCCGACCACATTCTACGATGGTCAGGGCATGATGGTCCGAACGGACAGTGGTTTCACATCTCTGTCCGATATGGGCGGCGCTACGGTATGCGTGCTTTCTGGTACCACCACTGAACTCAACCTGGCTGACGCATTTAGCGCGCGCGGCCTCGAGTATGAACCGCTGGTCTTCGACAATTCGGACGAGACCGCCGCAGCGTATGATGAAGGTCGCTGCGATGGCTTGACCTCCGATAAGTCACAACTGGCCGGTTTGCGCACAACAATGACCAACCCTGACGAGCACGTGATTCTGCCCGAAACCATGTCCAAAGAACCGCTTGGACCGGTTTGGGCGCATGGCGATCAACAGTGGGGCGACATCGTCAGTTGGGTTGTCAATGGCATCATCATCGCTGAGGAAAAGGGCATCACCTCCGCCAATGTTGCAGAAATTGCGGCTGGCACACCGGAGGATCCGGAAGTTGCCCGCCTGCTCGGCTTGGAAGGCTCATTCGGAGAATTGCTCGGACTGGCACCCGACTTCATGGTCAATGTGATCAGCGCTGTGGGTAATTATGGCGAGATCTATGATCGCCACTTGGGACCCGAGGGTACTGATATCCCGCGTGAAGGTTCGTTCAACGCTCTCTGGAAAGACGGTGGTTTGCTCTATCCACCGCCCTGGCGCTAATCGTTCCGATGACAACATGCAGCCCTGCTTTCGGGTAGGGCTGCATCCTTAATAGGATGAGGCCAAACGCAACCGATCCAACCCTGCTCCAGCCTGGTCGCTGGTCCTTCTGGCGTGATTCGCGCTTTCTGCAGGCGCTCGCTCAGGCGATCTTCGTCGTCCTGGTGCTGATCGCCGGGCGCTGGCTGGTCGGCAATCTATTTACATCCCTCGAGGAGCGGGGGTTGGATCTGAATTTTCAGTTCCTCCAACGCACCGCCGGCTTTGGGATCGGGGAAGGTCTTCCCTTCGAACGTACCGATTCCTTCTGGCGCGCCTTCGTTGTCGGTTTCGTGAATTCGATTCGCGTGATCGTCTTTGGGCTTGCCCTGGCAACCGTACTTGGCATCCTGGCCGGCATCTCCCTACTCTCAGGCAACTGGCTATTGCGCAATCTCGTCAGCGCCTATGTCGAAGTCATGCGCAACACGCCGCTACTTGTGCAATTATTTTTCATTTACTTCGGCATTATTCTGAAATTACCTTCGCTCCAGGAACGACTTATCGTTGGACAATTCAGTTTGAGCAACCGCGGCTTCTACTTCCCACGCGCAGTACCTCAAGACGGCGCCACTCTCTGGCTGGTACTCGCGGGAGCCGCTCTCGTAGGCGGGATAATCCTGTACCGTATTCTTCTAAAGAAACGAATCCTGACCGGCTCTGAAACCTGGCCGGGACTCAAGGCCGGTCTTCTGATCTTTGGCATTCCGTTGATTAGTTGGTTTCTGATTCCTGGAAATCCCTTTACTCTCGAATATCCAGATCTGGTGGGCCTCCGCATGGAAGGCGGAGCCCGCTTGACGCCCGAATTCGCAGGAATACTCATAGGACTGGTGCTCTATACCGGAGCGTTCATCGCCGATATCGTACGGGCGGGTATCCTGGCAGTGCCCAAGGGACAACTCGAAGCGGCGAAAGCCTCCGGTCTGACTCAGGCGCAGGTGCTTCGTTTGGTGATCCTACCACAGGCAATGCGGGTAATCATCCCCCCGCTCACCAACCAGTACCTAAATTTGGCAAAAAACTCCAGCCTCGCGGTGGGCGTGGGCTTCCCGGACCTGTATAACATTTCCTCGACGATCTTCAATCAATCCGGTCAGGCGGTACAGGTAATCAGCCTGATGATGGTCACCTACCTCCTGATGAGCTTGTTGATCTCTGCCGTAATGAACGTCCTCAACGAGCGATTGAAGATCCCGGAACGGTAAAGATAGTCATGGGACGCGTAGAAACATCTTCGATCAAACCTCCGGTAACCTCCCAGGGTGTGCTGGGCTGGTTGCGCGCCAACCTGTTCAGCAATTGGTTCAACAGCCTGCTGACGATCATCTTTATGGTTTTAATATACGTCGTTGCGCGGTCGGTGTTGATCTGGTCTGTGCAGGAAGCAAACTGGCTTGCGGTCGTCGACAACCTGGGTGTGCTGACCTGGGGCCGATATCCCAGCACCGAGGTTTGGCGTCTGGGTTTAAGCTTGAGCCTGATAGTTGTGATGGGAACGCTTACGTGGATCCTGTGGTATCGACACAGCAATCCGCGGATCCGGCGCGTCTTGATGATCGGTTGGTTGTTGATGCCTTTCGTGCTCACCATTTTGATCCGTGGGATCATCCTGCCCACCTTCCGCACCATCGTGAATAACATCGGGTATTACATCGTCCGCCCGGATGTGCTCATTAGTCTTGACCAGACCTGGCGGGCAAATGGGGCGCTCACGCTCGCTGGTTTGCTGACAGGCGCCTCATGGGTGATCTTCAAGAAACTCCGGTCCCGGAGCCTTGCCATCGTTGGCGGGCTGGTCATCATCGCCTTGATGATCCCACTCAGCACACAGAGTCGCCCCTGGATATTCGGAATAACCATGCCCATGGCGATCCCTTTCTTGGTCACATTCAGCTTGAGCCTGCTGGTCGGTCGAGCCGTGGGTCTTTCCTTTGTCAACGTAACCGGGAGCGCGCGCGTGCTGGCGGCGTGGTGGTTATTGAGCATCCCCATCATATTGATCGTGCTGACTACCTTCGAGGTGGGCAACGAAGCGGTTGATCCGGTGGAAGCGCTTTTGATCGTGCCGCCTAATATTTGGAGCGGGATACTGCTTACACTGGCGCTCTCTGTGGTCAGTATTGTTGCTTCCTTTCCGATCGGTGTGCTCCTGGCGCTTGGAAGGCGAAGTTCATTGCCCGTCGTGAAAGGATTCAGCATCTTATTCATCGAGTTGGTCCGGGGTGTCCCGTTGATCACGATCCTGTTCATGGCCCAGGTGATGTTGCCTCTCTTTCTACCGCTGGAGGTCAATATCGACCGGGTCTTGCGTGCCATGGCCGGAATGACGCTCTTTACCGCAGCCTACCTGGCCGAGATCGTCCGCGGCGGGTTGCAGGTGGTGCGCAATGAGCAGATCGAAGCGGCGCGTGCGCTCGGTTTGAATGAATTCCTGGTGACCAGTTTGGTGGTCCTGCCACAGGCTTTGCGCGCCGTGATCCCGCCAATCATGGGGCAGTTCGTCAGCATCTTCAAGGATACCTCGCTGGTGGCGATTGTCGGGTTGTTGGATGTGCTCGCTGTGAGCGAGAGTGTCATCAAAGCGCGTGATTACCTTGGCGCGGTACGCGAGATGTACCTTTTTGTCGGCTTGTTCTATTTCGTCTTGAGTTATGCTATGTCCCAGGTAAGCCGCCGCCTGGAGGTACAGCTTGGCGTAGTTGAAAAAGATTGAGGGTATCTCTGATGAGTGAACCGATTATCGTCTGCAAGGATGTTCATAAGTGGTTTGGCAACTTCCATGCGCTCAAAGGCGTGGGGATGGAGGTTAATAAGGGCGAAGTGATCGTAATCTTCGGTCCTTCGGGCTCGGGGAAATCGACCTTCATACGAACGATCAACAGGCTGGAGGAGCACCAGCGCGGCACGATCATTGTCGACGGTATCGAATTAACCCACGATGTGCGTAACATCGCCGTCATCCGCAGCGAGATCGGGATGGTATTTCAGCAGTTCAACCTGTTCCCGCATTTATCAGTCATGCAAAACATCATCCTGGCGCCTGTATGGGTGCGCAAATGGCCCACGGATAAGGCGGAAGCAGTGGCCATGGAATTACTCGAACGAGTGGGCATCCCCGAGCAAGCGAATAAATTCCCCGGCCAGCTTTCGGGCGGACAGCAACAGCGCGTAGCCATTGCGCGTGCCCTGGCGATGCAACCCAAGATCATGTTATTCGATGAACCCACCTCCGCGCTTGACCCGGAAATGATCAAAGAAGTCCTGGACGTCATGGTCGAATTGGCGAAATCGGGCATGACCATGCTCGTCGTCACACATGAAATGGGATTTGCCCGCGCTGTGGCGGACCGCATGTTTTTCTTCGATCAAGGTCAGATCGTGGAGAGCGGCACTCCGGTGGATATCTTCGAGAAACCGAAAGAGGAACGCACCAAATTATTCCTCTCGCAGATCCTCAGCCATTAAGCGTCGAAATTGGCAGCCTGATTTCCGTTGACCCAAAGACTGTAAGTTCCTTGCGGGAAACTTCCAAGAGGGAAATTCACCTCGAAAGGTTCCAAAACCTGGGCGCAAATTTCATCCGGATTCGCCACTGAATAGACATCCACAACCACCTTGTTCGTCGTATCGGGCGGATTGACAGCGATCCGCAGTTTATGGCATGGCGTAGGAAGTTCCCCCTTCAAGACCAGCGTAAACTGCGGAGGATAACTTTCCAGAGTGAGCAGGTCGACAGAATCCAGAAACACCTCTCCGTGGAGTAGAGAACCGTCTGCCGGGTTTGGCAGGAAATCATTCTGCCCCGGCAATGAAGGCGAATCGCTGGAAACCGGCGAATCCGGCGATGCCCCGCAAGCGGAGATGAAAATCGCAATCAGCAAAACGGAAAGATGAATAGGATTCATGATATATCCTTTTCTCATCGAAAGACGAATAATTCCGGAAAAAGTTCCTCAATAGGAAACGAAATCGCCCGCCAAGGCGCCGTTTATCCAAACCGAATACCTGCCGGGGGAATATGTGCCCAGCAAAATATCCGCTTCGAACTGCTGAAAAACGTCATCACATTGGATATCGGGGTCGATCAGACTGTAGGCTTCGATGAACATCTGGTATTGCTCATCCGGCGGGCTGATTTCGATCCGTAATTCATTGCACACACTGGGCATATAACCGGTTATGTTTATGGCGGCGCGAGGCGGCGAGAATTCATATCGTTCCGAGAACAAAATCGACGTGATCACAACCGATGCGATCTGCCTGCCCGTATCCTCCAATTGCGGCTCGAACGGATTCTCGTCCGGTGTGATGCGGTAGGGCGCCGGGGGCGTAGTAGTTACGATGAGCGCCGGAGCGGTGATGCATGCACTCAGAAAATATCCAAGGATGAGGATCAGGATGTTTTTCATCCCTGCCTCGTCATTCTTACCTCGCCGAACAATTGAGGCGCGACGACATAGATGCCGCTTCCGCTTACGGCAACGGTTGAATCGGCAAACAAGATTTTCCCCTCACTTAAGATTTTTCTTTCGTCCATTTGTGAAATGTGCGCCTCGAGAAATACAGATTGATGGAGCGGAACCGGTCTGTGATAATTGATCTCGATGTGGACAGCTGCGACCTTGTGCCCCGCCGCCCATACCACCAGCCCCATCGCTTCATCCAGCACCGCAGCCGAGGCGCCCCCGTGCGCATGGCCGGGCGGACCCTGTTGCGATTCTGTGAACGCGAATTCAGATGTGAGATGTCCCTCGTCGTCCACGTACCAGGTCAACCCAATGCTGTTCGGGTTCTCGTGGCCGCATACGAAACACCAACCGTGATAGGGAAGTTGCCTTTTCATGCATCTATTGTAAATCGCAGGATGCCGGATTGCCAATCCGGCTTGGCACATGCTAGAATTAAGGGGAGAATGGAACGGGTAATTCATAGGGATATTCTCCGTTGGCAGGCGGGCAGGAGCTTCTCTGGGTAAAATTAGCTGATAATACCGCATCGAACACATTGGAAATTGGAAAAAAGGCAGAAAATGGAAATTTCACTTGCATTGGGGGGAGGCGGCGCGAAAGGCAATGCCCATATCGGCGTCCTTCGTCGCCTTGAAAGGGAAGGATACAGGATCGCTTCGGTCGCAGGGACAAGTTTTGGCGGCCTGGTGGCTGTGTTATATGCAGTCGGTTATTCTCCCAAAGAAATTCAAACCATCTTTGAATCGGTGAACCAAAAAGCCTTATACGGGCGCGATCCGGAGGATGGACCTTCCCTGCTTGGCCTGGCAGGTGTGCGTCAATTGCTCAACCGGACGATTGGCGAAAAAACATTCGAAGATATCCGCATCCCTTGCGCAGTGACAGCGGTGGACATCAATAGCGGATGTGAGGTGATCCTGCGGAGCGGCAGGTTGAAGGATGCATTATTATCCACCGTCGCCATCCCGGGGATTTTTCCTGTCCATCGTGTCGATGGCCTTGAACTTGTGGATGGCGGTGTACTAAATCCCGTGCCGGTTTCCGTGGCACGCATGCTATCCCCCAACCTGCCCGTCGTGGCAGTTGTATTAAATGACCCGATCGATAAACCGTTGCACCCGTATAATCTCCCGCTTCCGAACATCGTCCCGCGTCCCATAGTGGAACGGCTATCGCGAATCTCGCTTGCCCAATCGCTGGATATTTTTCTCCGGTCGGTGGATGTTTCCAGCCGGTATGTATCGTTCCTGCGCCTGCAAGTGAACAAGCCCGAGATCATCGTCCGACCGGAAGTCCATCATATTCAAATCCTCGACAGGATCGTGATCGAGGAAGTTGCGCTCCTGGGCGAACAGGCATTGGAGAAAGTCCTTCCCGATCTCAAACGCGAAACGGCGTGGATCACCCGCCTGGGGCGGCGCGTGTTTGGCAATAACTAGAGAAAACAATGAGTCGAGACCTGCGAAAATACATGCGCGATACGAATACACGACTGGTTGTCGGCGCGATTCTCCTGCTGTTTATCGTCGGGCTTGGATTGATCTGGCTGATCTATGGCTTCGGCGCAGCGGTGACGGGATTTCTCTGCATCCTTGGGGCATTCATCCCCATCGGCTTGATTATGCTTGCATTATATGGAATGGATTGGATCGTGAAACGTGCAGACCCCGATAAAGACCGAAACGATTGAATTCAACGGATGGACGATGCGCGTCCGCCCGGCATCGATGGACCACCCGCGCCTGTTGTTGATGATTCATGGCTGGACCGGCGACGAAAACTCGATGTGGGTCTTTGCCCGAAAATTCTCCGCGGAAAATTATTGGATCATTGCCCCCCGCGCGCCTCACCCCGCTGACCCGCAGGGATTCTCGTGGCGGCCGCATCTGGTCAAGACTTTTGGCCGTCCGAGCCTTGAGGTGCTTTTGCCTTCCGCCGAGGCGTTGATCCGGCTTGTGGATGGGTATTCCGCTTCGGTCAAGATCGAGGCGGATCAATTCGATGTGATCGGGTTCAGCCAGGGCGGCGCGATGGTCAATGTGCTGGGTATGGTCTTCCCAAATCGAATCCGCAAGATGGGAGTCTTGGCGGGCTTTGTCCCATCCGGCCTGGATGCGTACATCGAAAAACGTGCGCTCGATGGAAAAAAGATATTCGTGGCGCACGGCACGCAGGATGAGTTGGTGACCATAGACCGCGCGCGCGCTTCGATGGAATTGCTTGAAAGAGCAGGCGCTGCGATCACATATTGCGAAGCTGATGTCGGGCATAAATTGAGCCCCGATTGCCTGCGCGCCCTGGAGGAATACCTTGCAGATTAATCCCCTCTCACCCCTCCGTTGACGCTGAATTTATTTACAGGTATGCTTGCGAGGAAATAAAGGCGAAACCATGAGAAAACATCTTTCACGACGCGATTTTATAAAACTCGCCGGGCTGGGGTTGGGCGCGCTGGCATTTACGCGCATTTCAGGCCGCGATATCGATTATCGCTGGGATGTGTTCAGTCAGCCGAAGCGTCTTCCGCAGTTCCCGGGCAGCGCCATCATTGGGCGCGTCTGCGAGCCGGATATTGACATCCGCAGCCGCCCGACGAACGACCCGAATCAAAACACATCCATCGGCAAGCTCGGTGCCGATTCGCTCGTGGAATGGAACCGCGAAGTGGTGGGGAATGTTATCGGCGGGCTGACGAACCAGAAATACGTCGAGACGCCGCAGGGATATGTCTATGGCTCGGTGGTTCAACCAACGAAGAACCTTCCAAACACACCAGTGACCGAACTTCCGAACGGGCAGGGTTTCTGGGCGGAAGTGACCGTGCCGTATATCGATCTGGCTCATGAAGGAATTGTAGCGTCGCCTTGGCTGCAGGATCACATCACCTACAATTTCCCGCCGCGCCTGTATTACGGCCAGGTCGTTTGGATCGATCAGGTGCGCACGAATAATGGTTTTCCTGAATATCGCTGGAACGAAGATGCCAACGGGCGTGGATATGGATATGGAGGTTACGGCGAGTTCTTCTGGGCAGATGGTGCTGGGCTTAAGATCATCACAGAAGCGGATATTGCGACGATCAACCCCGATGTCGACCCAAATGAAAAGACGATCTCCATCGACTTGGATTACCAGACGCTGTCCTGTTTTGAGAGCGGCCGCGAGGTCTTTTTCTGCCGCATATCATCCGGCAAACGGTACGATCCCGTGACGGGTGAAGTTGTGGATACCTACGCCACCCCGGCAGGGACTTTGTTGACCTATTGGAAGATCATCTCGAAGAACATGACCGCGGGCAACGAAGCGTCGGGATATTCGACCCCTGCAGTTCCATGGTGTACATTTATCGCTTCGGGCGGCGTCGCAATTCACGGCGCTTTCTGGCACAATGCATTCGGCGAGCGCCGCTCGCATGGATGTGTCAATATCCTGCCGGAAGAGGCAAAGTGGATCTTCCGCTGGACGATGCCATTTGTATCGCTCACGGTTGGGGAAGAGCGCCGTGAACTACCGGATCACGGTACGATCATCAACTCGACGGAAACTCAATTTTAAAAAGGGATAGTCATGGATATTTCCCAAATCACCGTTTGGCTTGCCTTGCTTGCCGGGCTGGCATCGTTTCTCTCTCCTTGTGTCTTCTCCCTGGTCCCGGCGTATGTCGGTTATCTGGGCGGGATCGCTGCAGGCAGCGATAACCCCGGTGAACGTCCCAGCAGGTGGTTGACCTTCTCGCATGGTTTCGCATTTGTGCTGGGGTTTAGCGTTGTCTTCGTTCTTTTGGGTGTCGCTGCCTCCTTTGCAGGCGGACTGCTCTACGATCTTCGTTTTTGGCTGGCGAAGATCGGCGGCGTGGTTGTCATCATCTTTGGTTTGCACATGATCGGAGTTTTCCACATTCCCTTCCTTGCTTACGATACGCGCGTTCAAAAGGCGCCAGATCCCAAACTCGGCTATCTTTCCTCTGCCTTGATGGGAGTCTTTTTCTCGGCGGGATGGTCACCCTGTGTCGGACCCGTCCTCGGAGCAATCCTAACTCTCGCGATCAATGGCGGATCGATCTCCCAGGGCGCGACGCTTCTTACCTTCTATTCAGCTGGTCTCGCCATCCCATTCCTTCTTGCCGCCCTCGGCATCGGCTGGGTGACGACCATCCTTCGCAAATACAATAAGACCATGCGCTACGTCGAGGTCGTCATGGGAGTCGTCCTGGTCATCATCGGTGTCATGCTTTTTGCCGGGACCTTCGAACTCATCGCTCAACGCGGACAATTCTTCTTTTACGATTTTGGCTTATAGAGAATCCGGATCGGGGACCGAACTGCAAATACTCTTATGCTCAATGTGACTTTTTTTGTTAAAAAAGATTCTCCGGAATGCGATGAGGTGAGGGGATTCCTCAAAGAATTCCAAAAGCAGTATCCGCACCGCCTTGCCGAAGTGGACGTCGAGGACGATTCGGCGATCAAAGCAAAATACGGCGGACTGATCCCCGTCATCGAAGTGGGACCGTACACCCTTCATGCGCCCATTTCACGCCAGAAATTGCAAATCACGTTGGGCGCGGCTTCAGATCGAAAGAATCAACTTGAAAAGCTCGACGACCCGATCTACAAATACAAAATGGAGAAAGGGAAAACTTTGACCACCGGCGACCGTATCTCCTTCTGGATCGCAAGACGGTATCTATTGATCCTCAATCTTTTTATGCTTGTCTATGTGGGCTTGCCCTTCCTCGCCCCGACCCTGATGAAACTCGGCGCGGAGGGAGCCGGGCAGGTGATCTACCGCGTTTATAAACCCTTATGTCACCAATTTGGTTTTCGTTCTTTCTTCCTTTTCGGCGAACAACCTTTTTATCCACTAAAGGAAGCAGGAATGACGGGTTTTAAAACGTTCGAAGAGGCAACCGGCATCACAGGCGTCGATGATCCATATAGTTATTCCCGTTTCGAGGCGCGCAATTTCGTCGGTGATGAGACTCTCGGCTATAAGGTCGCGTTATGCGAGCGCGATATCGCCATCTATCTCGCCATCCTTCTTTTCGGTGTGATCTTTGGGCTGACGGGCAGGCGGTTTAAATCATTACATTGGATGGCATGGCTTTTTCTGGGGATTGCGCCAATCGGGTTGGATGGTTTTTCCCAACTGCTGAGTCAATTCAACTGGGATTGGTTTTCCGCCGTCATTCCTTATCGGGAAAGCACGCCATTCCTGCGAGTGCTCACCGGCGGTCTCTTCGGTTTGTTCACGGCCTGGTTCGCCTACCCCAACATCGAAGAGTCGATGAACGAAACCCGCCAGTATTACATCAAAAAATCAGCGGTCATCGAGGCTGGTAATTGATGCCTTTTGGACAAACCGACGCGCTGCGCTATTATCAGTTCGATTTTTTTTCGAACAATGTCTTAAATGCCGTCTTTACCCGCCATGGCGGAGTCAGCCCCGAGCCGTGGACATCGCTCAACTTGAGTGTTTCAGTCGGGGATGATCCTGCACGCGTCGCGGAGAATCGCATCCTAGCATTCAACGCGCTCGGAAGAAACCCCGCCTCCATCCATGACGCATGGCTGGTCCACGGCACAGACGTGGTCCACGCTGAAGCTCCGCGCTCCCTTGACGGACCTACTCAGAAGGCAGACATTATCTTCACGAGCAATCCGCGTGTCTCGCTCTTCATGCGTTTTGCCGACTGCGTCCCTTTGTTATTCCACGACCCAAAACGACATGTCATCGGAATTGCCCATGCCGGTTGGATGGGTACAGTCAGAGGAGTCGCGGAAGCTTCGATAAAAGCAATGCAGGAACGATACGGATCGAAGCCGGGAGATGTTGTTGTCGGTATTGGTCCCTCCATCGGCGTGGATCATTACGAGGTGAGGGAGGAGGTGGCGGCTCAATTCCGCGATAGGTTTGGCGCGGACTCGGAACGAATCCTCCAGACCCGGGAAGGGCGAATCCACCTCGATCTCTGGACGGCAAACGCGTTGCAATTGCAAAAAATGGGTGTGGAGCAAATTCAGATTTCCGGTCTTTGCACCGCCTGCCATTTGGAGGACTGGTATTCCCATCGCGCCGAAAATGGGAAGACAGGCAGGTTTGGCGCGTTGATGGCGTTGACGTGATGCGGGATATGTCCCGCACGACAGGCGGGGTAAAATTAAAGCATGGACGAACTCATTGCATCAATTCAAGAAAGATATCTTGGCGCGCTGGATCGAATCGCCGGTGCGGCAAAACGCTCCGGGCGGAGTCCGGAGGCGGTAAAACTCGTCGTGGTGACCAAAGCCCAACCAGTGGAGACGGCCCGGGCGGCGATCGAGGCGGGAGTCCGCATCCTCGGCGAGAATTATGCTGAAGAAGGTGTCACGAAAATTCAATCATTGGCAAATTTTTCTGCGGTAGAATGGCACATGATCGGTCACGTGCAAAGCCGCAAGGCGCAGCTCGTGGCAGGGAATTTCAATTTCATGCATTCGCTCGACAGTCTGAAACTTGCCAGACGGCTCGACCGTTTCTGCGCAGAGGCGGGACGCATCCTGCCGGTCCTGTTGGAGGTTAACGTCGGCGGCGAGGAGAGCAAGAGCGGGTGGGATGCTTCGGAAGAATCAAAATGGCAGGCCCTCCCGGGTGAAATTGCGGAGATATTCACCCTGCCGAATTTGAAAGTCCTCGGCTTGATGTCGATGCCGCCGCTGGGTAATGACGCTGAATTCTCCCGACCGTACTTTCAGAAATTGTGGCGGTTGAGGGAATTTCTAACCAGGCAATTTCCACAGGCAGCTATATCAGAGCTTTCGATGGGCACCAGTTTCGATTATGAAGTTGCAGTGGAAGAAGGTGCGACTTATGTAAGGGTCGGCACGGCGATCGTCGGACCGCGACAAACCAAAACGGAGAAGGTATGAGCGTCGAATTTCTGATCTTGTTGATTAGGGTGGTGGCGCAGACATTTATCTGGGTTGTGATCGCCAATGCCCTGCTTTCATTTTTTCTTTCGCCCTACCATCCGGTACGGGAGGCTTTGGATCGAATTGTGGCTCCATTCCTAAACCCGATCCGCAACCTGATGCCCAGTACAGGCGCGATCGATTTCAGTCCGCTGGTCTTGATCCTGGCGGTGGACCTGCTTTCGCGGGTGTTCATCGCCGTGCTTCTTTCGATGTAATCATTCTTTCGAGGTGAATCATGACAAGACAATATGTCCTCCATGACGGCAAACGCGGATCCGCGCTGGCGCTGAGGATCACACCGCGCTCCAGCCGCAATCAGATCGCAAGCGTGTTGAACGACGGCACGGTCAAAGTCCATCTTGCCGCTGATCCGGTCGATGAAAAGATAAATGCCGAACTGATCGCCTTCCTGGCAGAGGTGCTCGGCGTGCCAAAATCGCGGGTGGAGATCGTGGCGGGCGAAAGCGGACGAGATAAACTCGTATCGATCCTGGATATGGATACGAAAACTGCCCATCAACGCATTGTGGCGCATCTGGAATAGAACCTAATATCCGCAATAAAAACACGACTCACCCCGAGATCAAGTTTCGTGGGTGAGTTTGTTATTAAGCTCAAATGGAGTGCGGAAAATCTCTGAAAACGCGGAGTCCCTGACCCTTTTCCATCCGCTTCGCAGTCCGCGACCGTCAGCGCCGCCTGTTAAATTCAGGTTTAATTATGGTTTGCATTGATCCAAACAAGATTTCCACATCCGCCTTTACGAGGCGCTATATAACCGCCGATAGATTATGAATATCTCGTAAATATTCCGGATGTAATTCCTTGTCTCCTCGAAGCGGACGCTCTCCAAAAACAGATCGGGGTCATCGCCTGCCAGTTGTTTCCAAGCCACCGCATTGCCGGGACCGCCGTTATAGGCGGCAAGTGCCGCATACAGGTCGCCGTTGAGCAGCGTGCGGTTTTTCCCAAGATAATGCGTTCCGAACAACACGCTGACATAAGGGCGATACAGATCTTCTTCTGTGTAATTGATGGGTTTGCCGAGTTCCGAGGCGATCTGCGCGCCGGTGGGGGCGATGATCTGCATCAAGCCATGCGCGCCGGCGGTCGAACGGACGAAGCCTTCGAAGAGACTCTCCTGCCGGATGACGCTGAAGATCAGCAAGGGGTCGAAGCCGTTTTGCTGGGCGTTGGGGATGACGAGATCGGAATAATAAAGTCCGTAACGGATGTGGCTGAAATACGCCGGAGCCATCATGGATTCGGTGTGTTCGTCGAGCCCCGCCATCGTCAGCACCTGTCGCGCCGCGAAGATGGCGGAGCGATACATCCCGAGGTTGTGCAGATAATTCGTGAGACGATAACTTCCGACGGCATCGTTCAGCGCTTCAAGTTCCTCCCGCAGGTCTTCGAATTCAAGGCGCGCTTCATCGAACATGCCCAGATCCCAGTATTCCTTCCCGCGGATAAGGCGCGAATCCAAAGCCAATGGACCAAGACCGTTCAAGTCCACGTCCGAGCCGAGGTTGAAGGTCAGGCGCATCCAGGCATCCGCGTCAGCGCGTTCTCTTGGCAGGTCGACGTTTGTGTTGATGAACGACCCTGATGTGAACGGCGCGATTTCCGCCAGCAAGTCACGGGCGCGTTCACTGTAATAACCGCCGGGGTCGAGGTTCTGTCCTTCGCGCCAGGCGTCCCCGGCACCGTTGGAATCCCCAAGGATTCGATAGGATTTTCCGATCCATAAAAGCGCGCGGCTTTTATCCTCGCTCGAAACCGACAAGGCGAGACTGCGTTTGAAGGTGTCCAGCGCGGTCTGGTAATTTCCACGCCGATAATCGATGATGCCCATTAGGAAAGATGCATACGCGGATTGCTGCGAGCCGGGATATTCGAGAGTAACGCGCGACCAGGTTTCGATGGCTTTGTCGTATTGCCCATCGCGTTCATAGATGCGCGCTGCGCTCATCAAATAATCCGCCGCAAGCGAATTGTTCGGGGCGAGGCTGACGAACTCAAGCAGTGTCTGCGCCGCGCCTGTGTAATCGCCTTTCTGCGCCCATAGGATGAACGCCTTTTCGCCCCAGGCGTCGCTCCAGCGCGAGTGGGCGGAAAAATTGGCGATGAAGGTGTTGTAATCGACCAACGCCTCATCGTAAAACCCCAAACTGCTTTTCGAAAGCGCGCGGTAGTAGTAGGCGGTCCCGTCGTTTTCAGGCGGATTCGTTTCAAGATAGCGGTCGAAGGCGGCGATCGCGACCGCGTATTGACCCGCAAAATAATCCACGAGACCGCGATCGAGTTCATCCACCGTTCCGCCCGCATCAAGCAGCGCGACGAGGCTGAGATAGGAAAAATAGGAAAGAGGATAATGTTCGACGGCAAACCGGAATCTTTCGTTCGCCTCGGCAAATTGACCTTGAGCCTGATTCGCCAACCCGGCCTCGTACAACGCCTGAGCCTTGACGTAATCGCTCGACGCGCGTCCGATGATCCCGTCGTACAGCGTCAGTGCCGTTTCGTAATTCCCGAGCTGGACCTGTGTGGAAGCGACTTTCAGATCGAGATGGATATCGTCCCCAAGCGATGGCGCCTGGATTGCCGTTGTATATGAGGGCAGGGCTTCTGCGTAATTCTTTGAGTTGAAGAGCGCATCTCCGCGCAGTTCCTGGACGTAAGCATCCAAAACGCCGGGACGCAGGATGAGATAGGTCTGCCAGGAATCCGCGGCGGCGGCATAATTCTCCAACTTGTAAAAGACAAATCCCTGAAGGAAGTATGCCTGGGCAGATTGCGGCGAATTGGCATATTCGGTGATAAGTACTTGAAGGGCTGCGAGGGTCTCGTTGTAGCGCCCCTGTGCGTAAAAGATCCTCGCCACGCCCCATTGAGCCGACGCGCGCACCAGAAGGTCAGGCGAGTCGTTCAACGCGATCTGGTAATGGATAAGCGCGAGGTCGTAGTCGCCGTTGAAGAGCGCCTTGTCGCCTTCGCTGACCCGGGCGGTGGGAAGCGGAGTCGGCGTGATGGTGGGAGTGAAGGACGGCTGAGGCGATGTTGTGATGCTGGGAGTCACCGTCCAACCGGGCGGGATGGCGGGAAAATTCTCCAGCGTGGAGCATGCAATGAGAGAGATTGAAAGCCAGAGTCCAAGAAGGAGGCGTTGTCCTCCTGAAAAATCGCCGGGACGATGTGAGCCTGTCGAAGGGCGCATGATTTTCATCCTGTTTTTATACTGTTAAAGGGAGGGCGAGTCAAGCAGAGCAATTTGACTTTCTGTGTTGTATTCACCAGTGGGTTGCAATATAATTTCTTTTGCATCTCATTCCCAATTCCCAAAGGAGAAACATGAACACACATCACAAAATCCATCGTTCGCCCGGGTTGATTTTGTCGAGCGTGCTGTTGATCGTTTTGGCAGCCTGCGCAGCGGGAGGTGAACCTGCAGGGTCTGGCGAGCTGGTGACTGCCAGCGGTTTCGTTTGCCCGGAGCCCTCGCCGCGCGTGGAGTTCGAAAGCACGGAGGTAAATATTTATACGTGGTCGGAATACATCCCCGCTGACATCTTCGATTGCTTCGGCATGGTGTACGATGTGACGGTGAACGTGGATTATTTCTCGTCCAATGAAGAGTTGTATTCGAAGGTTTCGCTGGGCGAGGGGATCAATCCGTACGATGTGATTCACCCAAGCGATTACATGATCGGCGTATTGATCCGCGAGAAATTATTGCAGGATCTGGACCCGGAGCGGATCCCGAACCTGTCGAACCTCGATTCGGGTTTGATCGCGGCGTATGGCGACTCGCTCAATTACCTTGTTCCATATCAAATGGGTACACAGGCGATCATTTACAACACCGAAACTGTGGAACCTCCTCCGGCATCATGGGCTGATCTTTGGAATCCCGAATATGAAGGGCGCATCGTCGCCGTTGACGATAATCGGGTGATCATCGGCGCGGCTTTGCTCACGCTCGATTACAGCGTCAATGAGACCGATCCAGATCATCTTGAGGAGGCCAAGCAGAAACTGCTCGAATTGATGCCCAACATCCGCGCCTTCGACAGCGACAGCCCCAAGACGCCGCTCGTGGCGGGCGATGTGGATTTGGGAATCGTGTGGAACGGTGAAGCCTTTCTGACCCAGACCGAAGACCCGCGTTTCGAATACGTCTTCCCTCAAGAAGGCTCGATCATATTCTACGACGGCATGGCGATCCCAGTTACTGCGCCGCACCCAGACGCCGCCTATGCCTGGTTCAATTACCTCCTGCAAGGTAATACCAACTGGCTGACCTTGGTGGATTATCCCTACACCAACCCGAACAAAGCCGCTCTGGAATATGCAAAAGAGAACGCGCCCGAAGTGTTCGAGGCTTACATGACATCTCCCATCACCAATACGCCTGCCAGCGAGTTTGCGAGAGGGCACGAGGTCAAGGATCTGGGTGAGGCGCTTTTGTTGTATGACGAGATATGGACGGAAATAAAACAATAAAGTTCATGAAGAAGGTAGGAAATTCTCCGACCTTCTTTTTTATCGAAAGAGGGAGTTGCAAGAGATGACATTCGTCATTGAAAACCATGATTTGCTTTTATATACTGGATTTGGATATTAAGAGAAAAAAATAACTTCGAAGCGAGAATTAACTTATGAGTATGGTGTCCTTGTCCCCTTGATTCTGGAACGGGCATAATCCGTTTGCGTGACTCCGTTCCGCCTGTCATTGAAAAGGAGTAGCCATGAAACTCGCGATGAAAATTCTGATTGGGGGATTGATAATCTTGATGGCATCTTGCGGACCCTCTGCTGAAGAAATTGCGACGATGACAGCCTCCGCCTGGACGCCGACGCCCACCCAAACGCCGATCCCGCCTTCACCGACTCCTCTCCCGATCGATGTGACCGTGACCGTAATGGATGAATCCGGCGCACCAGTCGCAGGAGCAAATATTTCCTTTCCTGAATCAGGGGATGACACGCCTGTTCTGACGGATGAAGCGGGTCAGGTTCACTGGAACGACCTGCTGGAAGATACAGCCACATTCAATGTTACTGCTCAGGGTTATCTGCCCGCGTCTTCCAATAGTGCGCTTGTTCGCGGTCCAAATGAGGTGGCTGTGACCGTTCAGCGCGATCCAATGGGCGTTCTCCCTGCAGAGGCGTGTGTATCAGGACAGACATTGTTATATGTCGAAGATTTTCAAGACGGAACAGCACAAGGATGGCCGTATATTTCTCTTGGCACTGGTGGCGATATGCCAAACGGCTGGTCGTTAGCCGACGAGGATGGGAACAAAATCCTTCTTAATGCCAATGCGCCGTCTGGCGGAGGTGACACTTTGGAAGGATATACATTCGATAATTTTGTCTGGCATATTAAATACAAACCAGTCGGCACAGATGCAGACATGTTTTTCATGTGGCGGCTTTCGCAATCCGACGCGGGACAAAAGCGCTACGTGGTTGTTGTGGGAGGGGGTGTAAAGCCGTGGATGGTGCGTTTCCTCGACAATCAGAGCGGTCCAAACCCGATGAACATCGGACAGACCTCGTTCAGACTCATCGATGGACAATGGTACAGCCTGGATATTGCCTATTTTGACGGTGTTCATCAGGTATGGGTGGACGGAAAGAAGATCATGGAATATAAGGATCCCCAGCCCTATCCTGAGGGAACAATCGGGTTTGAAACGCACCTTGATCAAGGCAAAACGAGCCAGTTTTTCATCGATGATCTGGTTATATGTGAATTGACTGAGCCATTTGTTTCTCCTGCGTCGTCAACACCTTGAAAATCTGGACAAGGAAATTCTAGACAATCCATTGACCCCGTGATAAACTCCCGTCCGTACCCAATTCAAAGCGCACTCGCAAGAGTGCGCCTTTTTCTGCGAGTGTGCAATGGACGTTCTGCTTACCGGCTCCGTAGCCTATGATTACCTGATGACCTTCCCCGGTCATTTCAAGGAACAGATCCTTCCCGAACGGCTGGAATCGATCAGCCTTTCATTTCTGGTGGATTCGATGTCCAAACAGCGCGGCGGAATCGCGCCGAACATCGCGTACACCATGGCATTGCTCGGGCAGAAACCCCGCGTGATGGCGACTGTCGGCGAGGATTTTTCAGATTATCGCGAGTGGCTCGAATCCAAAGGCGTGGATACCAGTTTGATGAAAGTCATCCCCGGTGTCTTTACCGCCTCGTTCTTCGCCACAACGGATAAAGTCTCCGCACAGATCGCCTCCTTCTACCCCGGCGCGATGGGCTACTCTGCTACCCAATCGCTCAAGGAGTTGGATACGAAGCCCGACCTTGTCATCGTCTCTCCCAGTTCGCCCGATGCGATGATGAAATTTCCTGCCGAATCCCGCGAATTGGGGATTCCCTATCTGTATGATCCCAGCCAGCAGGTCTTGCGCCTCGAAGGACACGAATTGGCGCGGGATATGGAAGGCGCACAGTTCCTTTTCTGCAACGATTACGAATTCGGCTTGATCTCCAAAAAGACCGGCTGGAGCCTCGACCAGATCCTCGAGCACGTCAAAGTGCTGGTCATTACACGCGGAAAAGACGGCGCAGATCTATACTCCGATGGGACTTCCGTTCACATTCCCACGGTGCCTGAAGACGAGATTATCGACCCCACCGGAGTCGGCGATGCCTTTCGCGGCGGTTTTCTTGCGGGGTATTCGCACGGTTTTGACTGGAAGTTGTGCGGTGAGGTTGGCTCGCTTTCCGCTGTTTATTGTCTCGAACAACGCGGCACGCAAAACCATTCCTACACTCGTGAAGAATTCATCCAACGCTTCCGCAGGCATTTTGAAGATGGCGGGATGCTGGATGCCTTATTGAAATAAAAGCAATACAATTCTCCAATTACCAATCACTAATTACCAAGAAGGAGCAATAAATGAGCAATTACGATATCAAGGACATCAACCAAGCCGAAGGCGGACGACGACGCATCGAATGGGCGGAGCGCGAAATGCCCGTTCTGCGTTCGATCCGCGAGCGTTTTAATAAAGAGAAGCCTCTCAAGGGACTGCGCCTCTCCTGTTGTTTGCATGTCACCACCGAGACCGCCAACCTGATGCGCACCCTGCACGACGGCGGCGCGGACATCGTCCTGACGGCGTCCAATCCGCTTTCCACGCAGGACGACGTTGCTGCTGCGTTGGTGAACCAGTTCGAGATTCCTGTTTTCGCCATCAAGGGCGAGGATAAAGTCACGTACTTCAAACACATCCGCGCCGCGCTCGAGCATAAACCACATATGACCCAGGACGATGGCGCCGACCTTGTCTCTTCTCTTTTCTTTATTGAAATGGGACGCTTTGAAAGACTCGAACCCTCCCTCGCGGAATGGGCAAAATCCCTCAAAGAAGAAGAGCGCAAGGAAATGCTCAAGAACGTCATCGGTGGCACCGAAGAGACCACCACCGGCGTGATCCGCTTGAAGGCGATGGAAAAGGACGGTGTGTTGAAATTCCCCGTCATCGCCGTGAACGACGCGCTGACCAAGCACATGTTCGATAATCGCTACGGAACGGGTCAGTCCACTGTGGATGGCATCGTCCGCGCTACGAATGTCCTGCTTGCGGGCAAGTCTTTCGTGGTGGCTGGCTACGGTTGGTGTGGACGCGGGCTCGCCTCCCGCGCGCGGGGCATGGGCGCTCACGTCATCGTCACCGAAGTGGACCCGATGAAGGCGCTCGAAGCCGCGATGGACGGCTTCCAGGTCATGCCGATGCTCGACGCGGCGAAAGTCGGCGATATCTTTTGCACCGTCACCGGCGACTTGAATGTGATCGACGGCAAGCATTTCGAAGTGATGAAAGACGGCGCGCTGGTTGCCAACTCCGGCCACTTCAACGTCGAGATCAATATCCCCGCGCTGGAAAAGATGAGCAAGGGCAAGCCGAATCTCGTGCGTCCGTTCGTGGACCAGTACGAAACAAAGGATGGTCGCAAGATCAATATCCTCGGAGAGGGACGTTTGATAAACCTCGCCTCGGCTGAAGGTCACCCCGCCTCCGTGATGGACATGTCCTTTGCGAACCAGGCATTGTCCGCCGAATACATGGCGAAGAACGCCGACAAACTGGAGAAGAAGGTCTACTCCGTGCCGACCGAGATCGACAACGAGATCGCGCGCCTGAAACTCGAAGCCATGGGTGTGAAGATCGACGTCCTCACCGACGAGCAGCTCCACTACCTGAACTCTTGGGAAGAGGGAACGTAATCTGAATGATGAATTCAGAAGGATGAAGGATGAACACCTCGCGGACTTCTCTTCCGCGAGGTGTCTTTATTTGAATACTCCATTTTTCTGCAAGGTCTCCAAATACACGGCTTGCTTTTTCCCCTCCAGTCTGCCCAGACGCGGCGCTTCGAAGATCAGTTGTTTGATCTTCCTGAGCGGATACACCACACATTCGGTTTTTTCTTTCAGGTCTTCGAATACAACCAAACATACCCAGGCGTCGGGCATATCCAAAATGGGATCACGACGTTCGGGAGAGTCTTGGAATGTCCATGACAAGCCATATCGATTCGCGGCGGACCGCCTTTGTGTCTTGACCGCCACATCGAGATCGTTGACTCTCAAATCCGCGGCCCAGGACTTGCGCTTCGCCTCGTACACGTCGTAGTCGGGTCCCTCGACCAGACATTCCCTACTCTGAAAGAGAATCCGCACCGCCTCCTCGCCAAGTTTAGAGACGAAATGATCGTCGCGGATTTTTTCCAGCACAGTCTGGTTGCTGTCATGATAGTTGACCGTCTCAGTCACACGTTTCGCAAAGGCAAATGCGCGTTCCCTTGTTTCATCGGGTATCTGGAGTATCTGTGGGGTACGAAAAGTGGGCATGGTTTTTAAATTATACAAAATAAAGAGCCTTGCAGAAGAATTTTCCACAAGGCTCTTTATTGTAAAACATCAATTATGGACAGAGGAAGGTTGTATCTTTTATGGCTGCCTTACCAGCTGCATTATAAGCTTCCACGCCCCACTTTGCGGGAGTGCCGGCAGCAAAGGGTAATGGCGGGATTGGGAATGAGGTGCTATTTGCCGGGAGGGTGGTGAACAACCCTCCGTTAAAGTATATATTAAATCCATCCTCATTGTTGGATTTATCCTGCCATGTCAGGTTTCCTGTGTAGTTGTAGATCGGCAGGATTAATGGAATACAAACCTTGGCAACAGCTACATTGTCCACTGCCGCTGGCGGGGCAAGAGTTGGCGTGGGCGTGAATGTCGAAGTGGCTGTCGGTGTGGCGGTCTTGGTCGGCGTCGGCGTGGGCGGAACCGGGTATTCCGGCAGGTTGGAGGTATTACCGGTCACGGTGGCGTATTGTCCCCACAGCCAGCAAGTCCCAGATCCGTTGAGTCGTTTAATGACCCAATAATTCGGGACACCTGAATTCTTGCCGACGATCTCGCCGGTCTGCCCGACAAGCAAAGAATCGATCAAGTCATAAACGACACCGGGACCCGTGCGGCAATTTGTATTGACGCTCACCGTTATCTGCGGCACAGAAGGGGTGGATGTTGGTCCGGGTGTGGCGGTGAATTGCGGCGTGGCTGTGAATGCAGGCTTGCCGCCCCCGGGCTGCTGCCCTTGACCCGGATCGCCCCCGCCGGGTTGTTGGAGAATTAATGCCTGCGCAGTGATGGTCAACGCCAGGTCGTCCACCTCCTCGGTTGCGCCTTGACCACTGGGCAGATTGCATGCGGATATCGCAAACGCAGCCAGGGCGAACAATGCGAACATTCTTCGGTACATGGTCTCTCTCCTTTCCGGGTTTAATTATGACATTAAAACTGCGGACGGGTTATCATTTCAATGAAATTAAGACGCCTTGCGGGGATAACCCCGCAAGGCGCGAATCGTTGTGAACCGGGTTACGTCTACGGGCAGCCCTTCGTTACAGATTTCTTTGCGGCTTTTCCCGCGGCATTGAAGGCTTCGACTTCGAAAATGGAGGCGATGCCGGGAAGGAATGGGTTGCCGGGGGCGGAAGCAACTACATACGACGTACTGTTCGCCGGGATGCTGGCAACGAGCGAGCCGTTGATGTAGATGTTGAACCCGTCTTCATTATTGGACTTGTCCTCCCATTTCAAAGTGCCTGAGTGGAGGTTGTTGGGGCAGACCATGTCCATGGTGACGTTGTTCACTGGAGCCGGGGAAGCCAGGGTTGCCGTTGCTGTGAAGGTGGGGGTAGGCGAAGGCGTGGGCGTTGGTGGAATGGAATATTCCTGTAAATTGGCTGTATTCCCGGTTACGGTTGCGTATTGAGGGAAAAGCCAGCAGGTACCGGTTTTTCCCGGATTGTTAATGATCCAATAACCCGTGGAGGTGTTTTTGCCTACCACTATGCCAACCTGCCCGATAAGTAATGAACCGATATTGTCATATGCAATACCCGGACCAGTGCGGCAGTTTGTATTCTGGCTGACAGTCACCTCCGGCACGGTCGGGGTGCCGGTGATCGCGGGGGTAGGTGTGAACTCGGGCGTAGCTGTAATCTCGGGCAGCTGTCCCTGCTGGGGGGTGGCATTACCCGAACCGGATTCCAACAATAAAGCCTGGGCTGTGATGGTCATAGCCAAGTCGGCATTCGGGTCTTGTCCGCCCGGCATGTTACAGGCGGTAAGAACTGTGATCGAAATGATGGATACCACTAAAATAAAAGATCTTCGTTGCATGGGTACTCTCTCCTTTTTGAGGCAATTATCCCGGGCTGCATGTGAATAATCAAGGAAAATCCCATGCTATTGGTACTAATCCCAAAAAGGACGTTGGTACTATCTCCCGCCTCCTGTCTTGACCTTGAATTTACCATCCGACCAGTCGCACGATATCAATTCAAGCTATACGGAACGACAAACCCGACACGATGCAGGGCGAGCAGGGTCTGGATGACCAAAGTCCCTGCCACAAGAAAAAACAGCGCACCGCTCTTTTCGATCTTTGCAATGAAAACCGCCGCGGGGATTTGGAACAAGACGGCAAGATAGATCCATAACCGTGATATCTCGCCCCTGTTGATTCCAATTAATACAACTGCGGCTAGGGTCGCAAGCAGGCTAAGCGGAAATACAGCATCGGGCATCCAACGCCCGGAAATATTTAATTCTTTCCAACCTGATGCAATCAGAGCGACGGTATATACAAAAATGACCAGGATGGGCGTCCCTGCACTGTAAAAAAATTCCTTCAGGTTTTCCCCAAACCAAACCCTGTAACTTCGCCCTGCAAGATCATTGAAATGTGTCGCATCCCCGAGGATGAAGAGAAAAGTACTGAAGAGGTCAAAGGAAAAGACCGCAATGAATATCAGATAAACAACCAAAAACGCAAGTATGAAATGAAGGGTGAATTTTATGAGATCAAGTTTTTCGATCTTTTTTGTCAGGACGGCATGGATCAAAAACCAGGCTGGGATTAGACCGGTTGTCAATGGCAGCGGTTCGAAGAAAACCATGATGTAGAGCGCCGCTCCCGCCAGCCAGGCATACAGGATGGTTTTCCGCTCGAGGAAGGACAGGACCGCCGCGAACAAAGCCAGCATGAACAGTGGCGTGACCGTGTTCATTAATGGGAAGAAAAAGATTCTGCAGGGAATTATTGCATAGAGGGTAAATGCGTAATATGCCGCTGTCCTGTCTTGAAATAATCTTCTGCATATCGAATAAAGCAACAATCCACCAAGCGACGAAATGATGATGATCAAATACCCCATAACCTCGGGTGATTCGGTGAATAACCCAAGGAAATCAAAAAACAAAACCTTTCCAGGCATGTTCGTCCTTGCATGAGGAGGAAATGTGGAGGCAAGGGCATTGTAATCAGCCAGGATCTCATGGGCGGAATATTGCCGGGCGGGAATATAGAATGAGTTGGAACGGTCACTGACGACGAGTTCTGTGAGCGAAAATCGATAAGCAAAGCGCATCACGATCTGGATAACGACGGTATTGACCAGCCCCAATGCAAGCGTCAACGTTTCTCTAATGTGGATATATCTTCCGCCGATGAAAACGGAAATGATAAGCAATGCCAGCGATAATGCCGGAATCCAGCGCGGGAGCGTGTAGGTCTCTTCAAAGTAGCGATATACCCAAATGCCGATATAGGAACCGAAGGTAAAGTTTCCCGAATACACAAGGAAGGTCATCAATATTCCGACAGCACAGGCGGTCAATACCAGGGCGATGGCATGCGAGTTGGAGGATTGAGTCGAATGGGAATGTGAATGATTAGTCATGATTCTGTTTTGAATGGGAACCTGATTTCAATGTTTTCAAAAACTACCCGGCATTCGAGGTAAGATGGTTTATTACGCAATTGAAATTACAGGAAGTTGTAATTTCAATTCATCCAATCAGTCTCGCATAACTTGCCCCACTCCTCGAGGGATAGTGTTTCTGCGCGTCGCATGGGGTTGATTTCTACGGCATTCAGCATTTTCTCCGCCTCTGCGGGTTTAATTTGCAATCCGGCGGAAAGGGAGTTCCTCAAGGTCTTGCGTTTCTGACCGAACCCCGCTTTGGTGAGTTTGAAAAAAACGGGAAGTTTTTTACTTGGTATCATCGGCTTGTCGAAAATATCCACGCGCAGGATGGCGGAATCCACTTTTGGGGTGGGATAAAATGCCCCGGCGGGAATATTCGAAACAATGCGCGGTGAGCCGTAGACTTGTACGCTCAGCGCCAACAGACTCAGATCCCCGGGTTTTGCGCAGATGCGTTCCGCCACCTCCTTTTGAATGGTAAGAACGATACGTCTTGGCCTCGGTTCGCTTTCCAGCAAGTGGCGTATGATGGCAGATGTGATGTTATATGGAATGTTCGCCGCTGCGATATAGCCGGGCTGGTCAATGAGTTCTGCTATGGGCAGTTCCAGAATATCGCCTTGAATGATGTTTACATTTTGATACGGCGTAAGAACAGCTTCAAGCGGCGGAATCAGCTCCGGGTCCAGCTCGACCGCTGCAACGCTTCGGGCAGATGCTGCCAGATAACGGGTCAGACTGCCGAGGCCGGGACCGATCTCCAAAACACAGTCATCCGTTTGAATCTCTGCAGTTTGAACGATCTTTTCGAGCGCCGATGAATCCTGCAAAAAGTTTTGACCGAGCTGTTTATCTGCACGCAAGCCATACCGTTTGAGGACTGCAGCGGCGTCGAGCGGGGGGATGGAAACTATGTTCATTGGCAGACGAAAGCGTTATCCTCTTCATCGATCAGAGGCGAGGGGGAGGCGATTGCGGCTTGCGCAGGCCATGTGCCCATTTGGAACCGCACCACAAAATCACGCAGGATGTCGAAATCGGCGTCGAGGATGGAGATGCGTTTGTCGAAGACCGGGTCGAAGACGCGTGTTTGCTTGAAGAGATCGGCGGGGAAACTTGCCAGGACGATGTTTTCCGGCGGCATTTGGGTCGCAAGACATGCCAGCTGGCTGAGTTGCGCAGGCGTGAAATCGGTGCGGATATTGTCCTGAAAGGTTTCGATCAGCGCGGGTATCTGCGCCAGTATTTGCGGGCTTGTCAGCTTTTTGCGCACGGCGCACAGGACGATGTTCTGGTTATCCGCCCGTTCGAAACTACCGCCCGATCGGTTGCGCGACAGCTTAAGCGCCTCTGCTCCGCTGAGGTGATGGGTTCCCTCTTTGAGACCGGTTGTTTTTGCGATTTTTTCGTTTGGAATTTCCACATCGATTCCGCCCAGGGCGTCGATGATATGTTCGAATGTTCGCATGTTGATCGTGATGTAGTGATCAACACTTGCGCCGAAATTCCTATTTAGAGTCAGCGCGAGTAAGCCCGATCCTTCGGTCGGATCATCCCAGTAATTAAACCCGGGCTGTCCATAAAGAAATGCCTGGTTGAGTTTTTCATGGTCCTGCCCGTTCAGGTCATCGGCAACGTGGGGGATCTCCACCCACAGATCGCGTGGGAACTCGAGCGCGCTCACTTTGGGGGTGAAAAAATCCACCCGGACGAGCCGGATCGCATCTGCCAGCCCGTAGGTGTAGTTATCGCCTCGGGTATCTGTACCTACCACAAGGATATTCATCGATAACGGGCCACCGCATCGCGGACCCGGTGTGGCAGTGGGGAAGGAGATCGTTGGCGCAAAAGTTACAGCTCCGTTCGATGTGAGGGGTCCCGGTGAAGGCGTCCAGGTGGGTGGCAGGGCTTGGGTAGGCAATGAAGGACCGAGGGGTTTCATTGCCACAGCGCTGAGAGCTTGATAGGCAAACACGCCGACCACCACGACAAGTGTAAATGCGATGACCGAGAGAATTGTGATGATGATACGCTGCGATTTTGTCATTGTGATTATTTGAAAAAATACGGAATCTCTGGCGGGGCGGGTTCGAGGAAGTACACCGTCACCCAGCCGGAAAGCCCGCCGATGTTGTTATCGTCATAGCCGAGATCGATCCATTGTGTGCGCGCCACGTTGAATGCGCTTTCAATGATCGGTCCCCCGCCTGTGTCCCCTATGACTGCCAGGCCGTACCCCGGAATATAGACTTTCATACCAGCAAGATATGGATAGATCGAATAATCGACTGCCACAATGCCATATCCCGCGCGCGCGCCACTGGCTGTGCCGTAGGAGCATCCACCTGTACCGGAATTGCAAGGCGAATACCAGGACGCATACATCTCGGTCGCATACCAGTATTGATATTGCGAATTTCCCCCGACAGGCGAAAGAGAGATCTTCGATCCGCTGAGAACGAGTTGCGTCTTCGGCTCGCGCAAGATTGTTTTCTCTTCATCTTCGCGGCTCACCTCTACGCCGTCCTCATATCGGACTCTTGTGCGGATCATCGTCAAACCGTTTGCGCCGTACTGTAAAATCTCCTGTTGACCGAATACCACATCCTCCGAATATGTCTCTTCGACGGAAAAAGGGATGGACTCTAATTGCACCAAAACAGATTCTGTGACTCGTGTGACTTGAATCCTCCCATCGGGTGGCAGCGGCTCATTCTCCGACGGGATGCTTTGGTCCAACCCCATTAGTGGAATTCCCGCCTTTGCCAAAGCCTCCCCAACCGTGTTCGCCGACGAATGAATCATTACGGATTCGCCACCGCTGGTCACGGTCAACTCGCGGGTTGGAGAAATGTGGATCGTGAGCGTATTCGTTATCGGCGTGGTAAGAGGCGGGGCAACGTCGTCGTTGATGTGGATCGTAAATCCCGCTTCATTCAAAACTTCGCCGACAGTCAGCGCAGAGGTATTGATTGTTTGCTCGCCATTCGGAGTGAGGAGCCGAATATTCACCGCCCGCCTTAATTGCAATTGGAAATTTCCGCGCATTGCGATCTCAACATCCAGCTCATGCGGAATCCCGTTGACAAACACCCGGTCATCCGGTTGTGGGGTGGTCCCCGCTTCGGCAAGGATCAG
>JAPKMP010000022.1 GCA_026645935.1 Candidatus Villigracilaceae bacterium
GTTAGCGGGACCGAGACTTAAGAACAGAGCTTCAAGAAAAGTTGTTTTTCCGCTATTGTTCTTACCAGTGATTAAATTAACATCCCCAAAACCGCTGGCATGAAGCGAATTAATAACTCGAAAATTCTTTATAGTAACTTCGACAATGGTGAGTCTTTGTGCCATAAGGATATCCTTGTACTAAGTATTATAGCAAACTCCCTCCTACCCACCAAACCCCAACTCCCTCAAATTCTCCTCGCGGGATTTCTTCCCACCCCCGCTCATCTCCTTCCAAAACGACTCATCATACCTTCTCGACCGCACAGGCAGCGGCATTGGCACGCCCCAACCGAGCAGCAACACCTCTTCCTTCGGCTGCAAACGCGCCAGCATCCCGCGTAGTGAATCGCGTCCCGAAAGACCCGAAAGCACCGCCTGAATATCCAGGTCATCGCCCAGCCAGCCGCTAATGCGCGTGCCCAACTGACTCATCACCTCATCATAGATCTGCGACGGACGCTGATCCACGATCAACAACGTCACATAATATTTGCGCAGCTCGCGCGCGATGGTCGCAAAGGTCGTCTGCGCCGCCATCTCGCGGTTGAGCAGTTTATGCGCCTCCTCCACCACAATGATCAACGGCTTCGGTTCCGCTTTGCCGTGCGTGCGGAACTCATTCGTCTTCTTCTCCCACGCCGCGCGGATCTTTCTCGTCAACAAATTCGACACCAGCAGATAATCCAGGTCACTCTCATGCTCGCCGAACGACAGCACCACATGCTTGCCCGCCTCCAACGACTGAATGATCTGCGCCACCGAATCCGCTGCAGGGTTGTCCACGATATAGGGTTGGCTGAACAGCCGTCGCAGTTTGTCATGAAGCGCTTCCGCCGCCATCACATTCACACCGTTCGTCAACGCCCACTTGGCAACACTTCCCTCCGCAGGTTCCTCTTTCTTCTTTCCTCTTTCATCTTCAAAAACAACCGTATCCCGATTCATCCCGCGAAACTCAGCGAACCATTTCTCGCGAAACGACATATACAACGCATTCAGAATCGTCGGCGTCGTCTCGCGCAGATTCAACTCGCGTGAAAGCGTCTCAATATCAGATGTGGAAATATCACCCGTCGAGATTTCCAAATTAAAGTCAACTTGATTGCCTCTGATAGTGCTTCCTGCTCCCAAGCCAACGCATCGGACTCCGCCCTTGAACAGGGTCTTCAATCCCGTCACGGCTTTTTTCGTGTCTGACGCCACATCGTCAAAACCATACTCGTTGTGCATATCCAGCACGAACACCGACGCCTGATTGTGCTTCATCAACCCCGCCAGCACCAAACGCGTCAGGAACGACTTCCCCGTCCCCGTCGCCCCGAACACCCCCGACGACCTCTGCACGAACTTGTCCAAGTCAATGCACACGGGATGATTCTGCTCACGCGTATACCCGACTACAAAATTGCTTTCCTTGTTCGGGTCACCGAAGATCTCGGCGATATCGCCCTCATTCGCCAGCGACACGACCGCATGGTGCGGCGGCACATTCTTGACGGGCAAAATGCGCGGCGCATCTTTCAAGCCTGCGTCAATTTTTCCCTGCCAATCCTTATACTCTGGCGTGCCCAATTCGGGACCCACCTCCAGCATCAGGTTCGGCAGCACCTCAAGGTTCGCATACAACGTCTGTCCATGCAGCGCCTTGGCGATATGCGCAGGGAAACGCACCTCCGTCTGCTCATCCGCAAAACGCGGGTCCGTTGCACCCAGTTGGATGTCGGTCACGATCCCATAATAATTCCACCATCCGCTCTGGATGACGACAAACGCCCCCTCCTGAATCTCCTGCGGAGAAACAGTAAGCCGCACGCGGAAGTTTTCCTTCAATCCGCCACCGACGAGATAACCAATTTGAGTTCGTTGTTCCATAAAACCTCTTTTCACCACAAAGGGTCACGAAGTGTCACAAAGGATTTTTTACCACGAAGGATCACTAAGGGTCACAAAGATTTAAAACCTTTGGTTTTCCTTCGTGTTCCTTTGTGACACTTTGTGGTTTTTGCTCTTAAACCACTATCCTTTTAATTCCATCTTTCAAATGCACTACATTGAAATTGATCAAAAATCCCAAACGAATTCCCGTCAACTTCAAATACGTGATCAACTGCGCATCAAAGATCGGATGCATCGTATCCACAGACTTGAACTCCACGATCACACAATCTTCCACGATCATATCTGGACGCAACCCAGCATCCATCTTGATTCCGCGATAGGTCACAGGCAAGCCAACCTGAGTCGGAGCACTCAAACCGCTTTCCTTCAACTCAAACGCCGTACAAGTCTCATACACTGACTCCAACAACCCAGGTCCTAGTGCCGTATGGACTTTGAACGCTGCATCCAACACGGCCTTCCCAATCTTCTCCACACTCGGCGGGATGGGCAAATAGATTTTCTTTTCCATAACTCCTCCTTTTTCTTTACCACAAAGGGTCAATTAGGGTCGCTAAGGTTTAAAACCTTTTGCTCTTCCTTCGTGTACCTTTGTGACACTTCGTGGTAAAAAATTCAAATCGGAACTTTGTAAATCCTCGTAGTCATCACACCATCCTCGATCCGCACATACCGGTAATGCGGCGGCGCAAGAATCACAAGCGGCTCATCCACTTTTGCAAAGGGAAACGCCGTGGAGCTCAGACCATAAATGGGGACTCCGCGGTATTCATCCTCATACGTTATGTGAACATGTCCGCACAGGATGCCCAGCACGTTGTCTTGCCTGGGCAGTACCACATCCCAAAATCCATTGAGGTTTTCTGCAAGGAAGGCATCCAGCCAGCGGCTGCCGATTCTTTTCACATGCTGATGGCACACGATCACAGACGGCATTTCCGCTTTCAGCACATTCGCCAGGAACTCGCGCGTTTCGGGGAAGAAATGCGCCTTCGATCTCGGACCCCAATCCATGAACACGAACTGCACGCCTTTATGCTCAAAACTGAAGTTGTATAGCTTCGGTGACTGCGACTCGGGAAAGAAATACTTCGTCACCAAAGCCCGGTCGTCATGGTTGCCCGGCAGGAAGTAAAAGGGAAAATCCTTCAGCCCTTCGATGTTGATGTGCTGCGGTCCCGGCAGCGTGGCGGAAGAATTCACTCCCAACAGTTTCGCCGCACTTTGATAATGTGTCTCCAACTCCGGCTCGACGAGGTCTCCGGTCGAGACAATGAAATCGATCTTCGATGCGACATGCTCCGAAATATGCCGCATCACCATGCGGAGTGAATATGCCGGGGAAAAACCGTCCCGCATCGCGTCTTCCGACTCAAGCAGGTGATGGTCCGTGATCTGGACAAACGAAAATCCGCTCATCTTAGATACTCACATCGCTCAATGCGCCCAGCACGCTCATCAAGGCCGGGTAATCATCCCGCAGGAGCGTGATCACTTCCTGTGTGGCTTTGTCCTTCCAGGTCTTATCCTTATGTGCGGACTGTGCCTGCACGATGTGCGCGGCAATCACTTCCCCTATTGGTATATCCTTGCCATTCAAGATATGCCGGAAATACCCGAACTTCTCGGTGAACCGTACTATATCCTTATCCTCGCACAAATAGATCACATCCAAGCTCAGCGGCGGACGCGGCGGCAGCAGATGATGGATATTCCCATCCTGTTCATATCCCACCGCCAGGACAGACATTTCCACGGGCACAATGCGGCGCTCGCGGTTGTCCTTCATCACTTCCTCGCTGACGCCGTCGGCGGTCACCAACTGACGCACCAGCCCGTCATCGTCGATGTGAATATCGTGGATGAGCCCATACACCTGATATCCATCCCCCAGCGGCGCGCGGACAAGCGCCCCGAACGAAGGCACGCTCAACTGATTCACACGGCAGCCTGCAATGAAGCCCGTTGTCCCTGCCCGCAGTAAACGTCCGATCTCGATTTGAGTCATAACACCATCCTTTTAACGCAGGGGCGCAAAGTTTTTTTCTTTGCGTCCTGCCGTCTTTGCGTTAAGATTTTTTGAAAGACGTCCGTCCCGATAAACCTTTTGCAGAACTCTTATTGGAGCTTTCGTCCACGTCTTCGTTGTTGCGTCTTAATTCCTGTTGCAACATCTGCTCGATCTGATATTTTTCTTCGTTCTTTACCACCGCCGTCTCATGCGCGCGATGCAAAAGATACGGATACGGCTTGCTTCCCATCATGCGGCATTGATCAACTAAAACTGCATGAAGCAAATCCAGTTGCTTTTTATCATCCACCACCCAGCGCGGAATTTCCACGCGGACGGGCCAGGGGTGTCCCTCCGTGCCGACGTTGAGGTAGAAGAAATGCAATTCCAAAACGCCTTTGTAGCTTTTTTCGGAACTGGATTGAATTTTGAACACTGCCGAACGATGACCGGGTGGAAGCAGTTGAAATAACTTGTTGTTGTAGCCGAACAACCAGCGGTCGGTTACATATTTCAGCGGCGGCGCGATACGCAGTTTTTCCATCTCTTCGGGGATGGTGATCTGTGTCAGTTCAAGCAGTTTGACAACCAGGCTGGATGAAGGCTTGTCAATATATCCCGCCGAGATAATGCTGCGCCCTTGCAAGCGCGAGAGAACGGAGATGTACTTATCCACCGTATCGCGGTACATGCTTGGACTATCCACGTCCCTGGTGCGGAAGATTTCAAGCGTACCGTCTGTAAAGGAAACGACCGAACCTTTCCTTCCCTTGCTGAGTTTCTCGATGACAGACCGTTCGGCAAGGTCACGCCGAAGGGCAACACCGCCGTCGGTGGTGAGTCCGTTCTCTTCGATGGCATCGCCGAAAAATAATTCGCTGTCTACTTCAACCGATGGCGTTTCCCCGGAGTTCGGTTTCATGATGATCGCCCCGACGTTGATGACGCAGAACTGCACCGGGCTGTGTCTGTCCGCGATGGATTGGGAACCGTCAGCGGCGATTAAAGTCGCTTGAGGAACAGTATCAGCCGTCGGGTAGTGGGAGGCGAGCGGTTCCTCAAGCGGCACGGCGCAGCGGATGTTGGCATCGGCCGCTTTGGCAGAATCCACTTTCGAGCGCAGCGCATCCAATTCGGAAGAATAAGTTTCGAGGAGCTTGCGGGCTCGTTCCTGTGCTTCCTCTTTCTTCTTCCTTCTTTCCTTCGCGCCCAAGCCGGCTTGTTTGATCTGTGCGTAGATTTCCTGGTAATTAATTGGCATAGAACATTTGTGCAATTTTAGCCCTTAATGGGGCAAAATTCAAGGACATGTGCGGGAACCTTTTCGGGATGGAAGCGTCTTTATGGTGCATAATATAAGTATAAAGGAGACAATAATGCGTACCAAATATTTTTCTTTTGCCGTTCTGGCGGTCCTGGCTCTCGTTCTGAGCGCCTGCGGACCGACCACCATCAACCAGGCAGCGCCGGAGAACCTGCGGACATTGGACGTGAGCGGCGTGGGTGTTGTGTATCTCACCCCCGACATCGTTTACATCAACATCGGCGTGAATACCCAGCGCGAGAATGCCGCCGAAGCGGTTTCGATCAATAAGGAACAGACCACTGCGGTCATCCAGGCGATCAGGGATTTCGGCGTGGCGGAGAAGGACATCCGTACCACGAATTTCAGCATCTGGTCGAATCCGCAGTACGATGAATTCGGCCAGGTCAAGGGTTCCAATTATTCAGTGGATAACACTGTGTATGTGACCGTCCGCGACATCGACAAACTGGGCGACCTTCTCGACGCCGCCATCAGCGCGGGCGCGAACAGCATTTACAGCATCCAGTTCGATGTTGAGGATAAAGCCGAAGCCAACGAGGAAGCGCGTTCTCTGGCGGTCGAGGAAGCCAAGAAACAGGCGCAAGACCTGGCGGACGTTGCAGGGCTCTCGCTGGTCGAGGTCCAAAAAATCAGTTACTACGAAAGCGGCGCATCGCCCTATTTCTATGGCGGCAAGGGCGGAGGTGGCGGAGGCGCGGAGGCGGCTGTACCGATCCAGCCCGGTCAACTGGCGGTGACAGTGACCGTCAACATGACATACACCGTCAAGTAACCCGCATCTTTCCGAACTTGAAGCCTGTCCCTGCAAAGGGGCAGGCTTTTTGCATCTCACCCTGTGCTCCACCCAAATAACCGTCGTATTTAGGGATGGCTGGGGCTTATAATCCACCCAACCTCACTCAAGGAGTCTCTTCATGTTAAGAGTTGGCTATATCGGTTTGGGATTAATGGGCAAGTCCATCGCGCGGAATATTATGAAAGCGGGATATCCCATCGTTGTTCACAATCGTTCACGCGCTGCTGTGGATGAATTAACCGCCGAGGGAGCTGTGCCTGCGACCTCGCCCAAAGAAGTTGCCGAACAGGTGGATATCGTCTTTACGAACCTGCCCGATTCGCCCGATGTCGAAAAGGTGGCTCTCGGCGAAAATGGCATCATCGCGGGCGCACATCACGGCTTGATATTCGTGGATAACTCGACGATCAAACCGGCAACGGCACGCATGATCGCCGAGAAGTTAAAAGAAAAGGGGATTCTCTCCCTCGATGCGCCCGTCTCTGGCGGGGATATCGGCGCGAAGAACGCCACACTGACCATCATGGTTGGTGGCGATGCTGAGGCTCTGGAAAAAGGTATGCCTGTCTTCCAGGCGATGGGTAAAACCGTGACACACGTTGGCGAAGCGGGAGCCGGTCAGGTGGCGAAGGCGGCGAATCAGATCATGGTTGCGGCGCAGATGGTGGCAATGGGCGAATTGCTGGTCTTCTCGAAGAAAGCCGGTGTCGATCCGCGCAAGGTGGTGGATGCCATCAAAGGCGGCGCGGCGCAGTGCTGGACTCTCGATGTCAAGCCGCTGCGTTTATTCGACGGCAATCGCAATCCGGGTTTCAAGGCACACATGCAATTGAAGGATTTAAGGATCGTGCTCGACACGGCAACGGAATACGATATCCCGGTCTCATCGGTGGAGGAACATACGAAGCTCTTCGAGCAGATGATCAGCCTTGGCATGGGCGAATTGGACAACTCTGCAGTGGTGGGTGTGGTCGAGAAGTTGGCGGGGATTGGGATTTTGGATTGAGCAAGGCCGGATGATCCCCAACGTTCGAATCATTGTCTCAACCAGCCGCGTTTCTGTTTTGCAATATCTCTCAACCAAAGCCACATCCGATTTACTCCAAATCCTACCAGGAGTGAATAGGGAATCTGCAAGATCAGGAAATATCTTTGCCAGGAAAGAGAGATCAAAAAGAACAGCAGGATAGCGGAAACAAAGAAAAGCGAATGGATGAAAAATCCCTCCCCTGTAAACTTTATAAGCAGAACCCATCCGCCAAGGATAGCCAGCGCTGCAATGATTCCGTCGATCAAAAGCGACCCAGTCCGTCCGCCTAATCCCGAATGTTCGTATATATTTATCTGCTCATGATAAGGCGGGATGTCGAAGCTCGCCGTCTCCATGTACATGACATCCGATGAAATGGTGTTTTCAATCAGGAAGCCCAATCGGTTCCTTTTGGTCTCGGCGTCGAACTGGTTTGCATCGCCGATGAACGCGCTTTGCCCGGAGACAACGCCCTCTCTGGTTTCGAGCATGGCAAGCACCGGTGTTGGGATGTCCCGCCATAGCAATGGAGATTTAACGGCCATTCCCGCCATAAGAATGAACCCAACAAGGGCAAATGGAACAGCCATCCGCTCCGATTTCAGAACAGGCAATTGAAAAAGGATGATGGAAAAGCCGATTAACATGAATGCTGTTTCCCACCAATCCCAAAAGACGGGCATGAACAACAGGAAGAGGGCATAGGCAATGCAGGTGGCGGCAAAAAGGTAAAGGGAATTTATCAGGAGGAACCGGATTCCCGCTTTATTCCAGACCGGAAGAAGCCCGATCGCAAAATAGATCGCGACCAGCATTGGAGCGGTATCCTGCTTGGCGGCAAGGGTAAGTCCGCTTGAAAGCCCCAGGAGGGCATACGTCTGCCACCGTATTTTCATCGCCTGAAGGTTTTGCAGCACGAACAATGAGAGATAGACCGTAAAAAGTAGAAAGAGAAACTTCGGGCCCTCCTGCATCGCGCGGCGGATATTGACAAGGACTGCGCCTTGTGTGGCAAATACCAACGTCGCACACCAGGCGGCCAGGCTCGACGAAGATAGTTTGAACGCGGCAAGGAAGAAAAGAATTATACTAATGGCGCCCATCACGGCTGAAGTCGCCCGCCCCATGGCTAAAAGGCGCGGTGCCGGCATCTTTCCCATTTGGATGTTTTCCTCCCAGGATTCGCCCCATAACCACTTCTCGATCGGGTCGTCGTTATCGGTGACATCCCGCAAAAAGCCGATGGAATAGGAAAGGACCGAGCCGGTGGTCAACCGCAAATATTGTTTTGGATTACCCTCCGGGGTGTAGAGCACCTTTTCGAAATCCCGGTTTTTCACAACCTGGTCGTAATCTTCACTCAACCAAATGTATGCCGACTCATCTCCGTGGAAGGGAGTCAGGGAAACCCCGGCAAAGAGATAAACAACGGCAAGGAACAAAAAGGCAATATCCTGCCAATGGATGCGGCGTTCGTTCTTAATCATGTAAACTTCCGGATAGTTCCATTATGATCTGGGGTTATTCAATTATATCGTAAGCATTTTTCGAATCTCGAAAGCGCATTCCCCATGGAAATCAACCAACCCGTCCCCGATTTTGAATTGTCCGATCTCAACGGCATCAGTCACAGACTATCGAACCATCGTGGAAAGATCGTCATTGTCAACTTTTGGTCGTGCGAATGTCCGCACTCGGAACGAACGGACAAAGCCATCCTGTCCATGTTCGTGCAGTGGCAGGACGATGTGGCCATGCTGAGCATCGGGTCGAACCGCAACGAGTCGCTCGCGGCGTTGAAAGAGGCTGCTGAAAGCCGTCGCCTGCCACTGGTCCTGCATGATGCGGATTGCCGCGTTGCGGACCTCTTCGGCGCGCAGACCACTCCGCATGTCTTCGTCATCGACCAGGATGGAATCCTTCGCTACCGCGGCTCGGTGGATGATGTAACCTTCCGGCAGCGAAAACCAACGCGCTTCTTTCTGGACGAGGCGGTTGAGTCGCTGCTCGAGGGGCATTTACCCCCGCTGAAGGAATCCCCCGCCTACGGCTGCGCCATTGTGCGCGAAGTTTGATAGAATCAAATCGTGAGCGATATCCAAGCGCGCGTCATCCTGCTCGATAAGATTCACCTCTTCAACGGGTTGGATCAGGATCAGCTGGCCGACATTGCCACCAAACTTGAAGACCGGACCGCCCCCGCCGGGACGGTGATCTTCAAACGCACAGATCCGCCGGATGGTTTTTACATGATCTTCAGAGGAAAGGTTAAAGTCACTATACCCGCTGGAGAGAAGGGTGAGCGACGGATCGGCGTCCTTTACGGTGGGGATTACTTCGGCGAAGAGGCACTCTTCGAAAACCGCAATCGCTCCGCCACCGTCACGGCGGAAGATAACACTGAGTTGCTGTTCCTCTCCCATCCCGGTTTCGATTTCCTGTTGAATCAATACGAAAAACTCAGGCCGAACTTTCAGGTCACGATCAAGAGCCGCAGGTTGGCACGGTCCACCAATTTCAAATGGCTGGGCAAGAATGAGGTTATTTACTTCATCGCCCGGCGGCATAAGATTCGGCTGTTTCAGACGTTGATCGCTCCGGTGTTATCCATGCTATTTTCGTTGGGAATGGTCGCATCCGGCGTTATTCTCAATTCGGCAATCCCGCAGGCGGTGGGATGGGCGGCAGCGCTCGGCGTTTTCTTCTGGGGCATCTGGCGCGCCATCGATTGGAGCAACGATTATTTCATCGTCACCAACCAGCGCGTGATCTGGTTGGAAAAAGTGATCGGACTGCATGACAGCCGCGAAGAGGCGCCGCTTGGCACCATCTTATCGGTTGGCGTTGAAACGGATACGCTGGGGCGCATCTTGAAGTACGGCAACGTCATCGTGCGCACCTTCGTCGGGAAAGTCGAATTCGACCACGTGGATCACCCCGTGCAAGCCGCGGATATGATCCGCGAATATTGGGAGCGCACCAAAGCCATTACTTCACGCAGCCAGATGGATGTGATGAAGGATTCGATCAAGCAGAAATTGGGTCTTCCCCTGCCGAAACGTCCGCAGGTGGAGCTTTCTCCCATTGTGCCCCTGGATGAGGATAAGGCGTTGAAGACTCCATTGTGGATTCTGGCGTTGCAAAACTTTTTCCAATTACGGATCGAAGAAGCCGGGAAGGTCATCTACCACAAACATTGGTTCGTGCTGTTTCGAGAGGCTTGGAGACCGATCGGACTCTTCTTTTTAAACCTGGGCTTGCTTGGCTGGCGAATCTACCTGCTCGCCGCTTCGCCCGACCCCGCTGATACGGTCTTTCATATCAATGCGATCGGAATCCCCGCGCCTGATGGAATTATTGCGTTTCTGATGGTTTTCTTCCTTCCCATCGGGGTCTGGCTCTGGTATGAATTCACAGACTGGAAGAACGATATCTTCATGGTGACCAACGACGAGATCTTCGACATCGACCGCAAACCCTTCGGCACGGAGGAACGCCGCTCGGCCCAAATCGAGAATATCCTGAGCACTTCATACTCGCGAGATGGGATCATCGCCAACTTGTTCAACTACGGAACGGTGAAGATCACGGTCGGCGGAACGCAGCTGGCATTCGAAGACGTGATAGACCCCGCCGCCGTTCAGGCGGATATCAACCGCAGGCGCGCGGCGCGTATCGCGAAAAAAGGCGAGGATGCCGGCAGCGCCGACCGCGAACGCTTCGCCACCTGGATCGCCGCGTATCACAAACATATCAACGAGTTCAACAAACCGATCACGGCTCCGGCTGACACCGAATCCACGAATCCGTTTGCCGCGGCGGGACAGGACCTGGATGATCTTCCGCTGGGCGGGGACGATGGACTCGGCGGAGAGAACGACCTCGGTGAACAACCCCAGCCCGGCGAGTTTTAGACCACCAAAGGAATTAGCCTGAATGACATTAAGACAAATTATTCACCTGCCTGAACCCATCCTGCGAAAAAAGGCAAAGCCTGTCGCTAAATTCGACAGGGACCTGCAGTCTCTTATAGACGATATGGTCGAGACCATGCGCGAGGCTCCCGGTGTGGGGCTCGCCGCGCCGCAAATCAACCTGCCCATGCAACTTGCGGTGGTCGAATACGGTGAACACGAAGATGAAGAGGAACCGAAGGAAGATGCCCCCCCGCCTCCGAAAAAACTTTATGTGCTGATCAATCCGGAGATCATCAAGACGTCGGAGGAGAAGGTGATGGGAATCGAAGGCTGCCTATCCATTCCGGGATTGGTCGGCGAAGTGGAACGCCATGAATCGATTCAGGTTCGCGCACTCAACCGTCATGGCAAACCTGTCAAACACAAAGTGGACGGGTGGATGGCACGCATCTTTCAGCATGAGATTGATCACCTGAACGGAGTACTCTTCACCGACCGCGCCGTCCGCGTGTGGAAGCCGAGCGAGGAAGAAGAAGAAATACCGCTGGATTAAGTAACGGTTCGAAGGTTGAAAGTCGAAGGTTTTGACTTACACCTGCAACCTTCGACTTTCAACATGCAATTAAAACACCTCTCCCTCACCAACTTCCGCAGTCTTACCCGCCTGGATGCAGAACTCCCACGGCGGGCTTTGGTGTTGACGGGTGGCAATGCACAGGGAAAAACATCCGTGCTCGAAGCGATCTATTTTCTTGCGGCGTTCACATCGTTCCAGACCCATGCAGACAGGCAGATCGTCAACTTTCACGAAGCAAGAAAACCCCTGGCAGTAACTCGGCTCGTGGCGGATTATCAACGCGGAAAGACAAAACACCGTCTTGAAACAAGGCTGATCCTCGAACCGACCGGCGCAAACGGGCAGCGGCTTCGCAAAGAGATATTGCTCGACGGCGCCAGGCGGCAGGTTAATGATGTGATCGGGCATTTCAACGCTGTCATCTTCGCTCCGCAAATGTCGCAGATCATCGAAGGCGGACCCGAGGAGAGGCGTCGTTATCTCAACCTTGCGCTATCGCAGACGCTCCCCTCTTATGCGCGGGATTTGGGAGACTATTCGCAGGCACTGACCCAGCGCAACGCACTGCTCAAGGCGTTGAACGAAGGCGCAGGGAACAGCGAGCAGCTTGAAGTCTGGGATGAAGCGCTGGCGGGAATTGGCGCGCGAATCATTCAACGCCGCATACAGGCGATCCAGGAGATCGAACGGTTCGCCTCGCGCGTGCATCACGAACTGACTCGCGGGTCCGAGATTCTTCGCCTCGCCTACGAACCCGCTTACGACCCCCTCCCCAAGCCAGAAGGTCAATTGGGGTTGAAGATCGATACTTCCATCGACCGCACGTCGCTCAACCTCAAAGAGATTCAAGAAGGTTTTTTCGCAAGGCTAAAACAAATTCGCGGCGAAGAGATCGCGCGCGGCATGACCACCATCGGACCGCACCGTGACGATCTGCGGTTCATCATCAACAAAGCGGATGTGAGCGATTACGGCTCGCGCGGGCAGGTGCGCACCACGCTTTTGGCATTGAAACTTGCCGAGGTCGAATGGATGAAGGAACGCACCGGGGAGTATCCGGTCATTCTGCTCGATGAGGTGATGGCGGAACTTGATTCCTCGCGCCGCAGCGACCTATTGACATATGTGGGCGGGGATCAACAGGTTTTATTTACCACAACCGACCTTTCTCTCTTCTCGCATGAATTCACGGCAAATGCCGAGGTCTGGGATGTGAAGGGCGGGGTGGTGACGCCGCGTCCGGGGCAGATGACATGATCTCGAAAAAGATCATCGCACTGTCGGCGATGCCGATCCTCTCAGTTGCCTTCTACATTCACGGAGCGCGCGCATCGGAACCCGGTACGCGGTTCGGAAATGGAATGTGCAGAACTGCGCGTGGAACAGAGGCTCGATACCGCGACTTGGTCCAAGTCCGCTGCAGGGTCGTGCCAGGCACTTCCGCGTATGACGCGATTCCACTCCGGCTCCAAATTGACGGGATTCCTCGTGGGCAATTGGGAATAATCACCCCAGTTGTACCAGTCATAAACCCATTCTGAGACATTGCCGACCATATCCATGACTCCATAGCAACTGGCGCCAGCCGGGTATGAACCGATGGGACGTAAACCCAATTGATCGGCGCCAGGAGTGGCTTGCAACAAATTCCAGGCATTCGCCCAAGCCGTGGGCGACCCGTCCCGCTCCGGCTGGGTAAGAGGCGAAGTCCAATGATCCACGTTGGCGAGTTGCCGATTCCACCTGTTTCCCCATGGGTATAAATTTCCATCTGGACCGCGGCAAGCCTTCTCCCATTCGGCTTCGGTTGGCATGCGTTTTCCCACCCAGGTGCAATATTCATTTGCGTCTTCCCAACTGATACCAACGACCGGATTGTCTGCCTGACCGGATGGATAGGCGCCGCCCGTCCAATACGGTGGGGGTTTGTTGTCTGTCGCCAACAAAAATCGGCTATATTGGATGTTCGTCACTTCAAAGCGGTCGATCTCGAACGCATCCAGATAAACTTTCTGTAATGGACCTTCATTGTAATTTCCCGCGTCATTGCCACGGATGAAATTGCCTGCAGGGATGAACACAACACTTCGCTCCAGCATCTCCGCCAGGGCGGGGTCGTTGACGGCGGCAAACTTACGCACAAGTTTTATTTCAGGATCGAGCAAGCTGGACTTTGGCTGAATTCCAATTACTACAAAAAACCCCGTAACACCGATAAGAAGCGCAAAGCCAATCCATAGACACTTGCAACTCCATGTTTTCATTGGCGCCTCCTGTTCACCACAATTTCATTGTACAACGAATACAGGAGGATTTTCCCCCAATCGCCTCTCACCTTATCATTCCGCCTCCATCTGCCTCCACCACCCGCCCTGCCCTGTGACGGTAGAAGTCCCTACAAAAACACTGCGCTTGAAACCTTGAACTTTTCTGCAAGGAATCGAATCTGGCGAACATTCAATTCACGCTTTCCATTCAATATCCCAGAAACCACGCCTTGCGATCCCACTTCTGATAAATCAGATTGGGTTAGACCATGCTCTTCCATAAGGAACCGTAACACTTCTGCACCAGTCGCATCAGGGATTGGGTAATGCTCTTCTTCATAGATGTGAATGAGAGTTCCAAGCGTATCCAACAACCCATAAAGCGGATGTTTCTCGTTGTTCCCGATCTCACCCAACAGTTCATTGAGTCGCTTGACCGCCGCATTGTATTCGCGTTCGTTGCGAACAGACAGCAAAGGCGCGATATTTGCCCAGTGGACTTCAAGTTCTTTAGTTGTGAGCGCCATTTTTCAATCTCCTCAATCATATTTTACAACTGTTCTCTGATCTTCCCCACCACCGCGGACAGGTTCCTCACGACCTCATCATTCCCAAAGCGGACAATTTTCAACCCCATATCACTCAACACCTTCTCCCGCCGTTCATCCTCCACCATGATATAATGACGTAATTTGAAAGTCATAAAACGTCAAATAAACGTCAGGAGATACTCAATGATCGAAGTGCTTCTGGGTTCTAAAAATGCGGAGCGGGTTTTGATATACCTCTTCACGCGGGAAGAAGGCTACGCACGCGAGATCGCCAGCTTTTACAACACGGACCTGAAACCCATCCAAATGCAGTTGGACAAGTTCGAAAAAGGCGGGGTTCTCGTCAGCCGCTCCATCGGGCGGACTCGACCCTATGAATTCAATCCACGTTATCCATTCTTGGCTGAGTTGAAAGTCTTGCTCGAAAAAGCGCTTTCGTTTTATCCTGCCAAGGAGCAGGAAGAACTTCAAATGAATCGACGCCGTCCGCGCGCGAAGGGGAAGACTCTATGAAAAAGATCAAGAACATGAGCCAGGCAGAACTAGCAGCCTATGTTCAAGACTCATTGCAAGCAGAAGGGATTCAAGTTGTGCTTTCAGGCGGGAGCGCCGTTTCGTTTTACAGCAGTAACAAGTATGTCTCAAAAGACTTGGACTTGATCAACACAAGTTTTTCACGGCGCAGAAAGATCAAAACCGTGATGGAAGGGCTTGGTTTTCACGAGCAGGGACGTTACTTTATCCACTCCGAAACGACGTTTTTCATTGAATTCCCCGATGGACCGCTCTCTGTGGGCGAAGAGCCCGTGAAAGAGATCAGCGAATTCGAACTCTCCACAGGAACATTGCGAGTACTTTCCCCCACAGACTGTGTCAAAGACAGGCTGTGTGCGTTCTATTTCTGGAATGATTTGCAGGGATTGGAGCAGGCAATTTTAGTGACAAAGAGCCAGCAAGTGGATTTGAAAGAGATCAAGCGCTGGTCAAAGGTAGAGGGAAAAGAAAAAGAATTCAAAGCATTTACAGACAAGCTTTGATTCTCCCCACCACCGCAGACACGTTCCTCACGACCTCATCATTCCCAAAGCGGACAATCCTCAACCCCAACGCGGACAACACCTTCTCCCGCCTCTCATCTTCGTCCTTCTGCAAATCGTGGATGTCGCCATCCACTTCCGCAACCAGCCCCGCCCTGTGACAGTAAAAATCAACGATACAGCTTGTGATGACCTGATGCCCAACTTGTTAATATGGCGCTTGACGTTTAGTGCGTTGCACTATATAATAACCTTGTGATCAAAACCTTCAAGGATGCCGAAACAGAAAAAATCTATCATCGCCAGCGTTCGCGAAAGTTGCCATCTGATATCCAGCAGGTAGCGCTAAGAAAACTAAGTATGATCAACAACGCCATCAACCTTAATGACTTACGAATCCCGCCTGCAAATCAGCTTGAAAAACTTAGCGGCGACCGCGCAGGGCAACATAGCATCCGAATCAATGACCAATGGCGAATCTGTTTTGAGTGGCGCGGCAGTGACGCGTTCAACGTTGAGATTACGGATTACCATTAGAAAGAGCAAGAATGACTGATAAACTCTCCCCCATCCATCCTGGCGAAGTATTGCTGGAGGAATTCATCAAGCCAATGAATCTGAGCCAGAACCGACTTGCCATTGACATCGGTGTGGACGCGCGCCGCATCAACGAGATCGTCCTTGGCAAACGCGCGGTCACCGCAGATACCGCTTTACGTTTATCTCGTTTCTTTGGCAACTCCCCGCAATTCTGGCTGGGACTGCAATCTCAATATGACCTTGACGTTGCCGAAGATCTGCTCGGCAAACGGCTGGACCGTGAAGTCCGCCCATATGCAATGGCTGGATAAAACTAAGAGCGACTCGCAATGGGTCGCTCTTCATTATGAAAGCATTTCTCTGATCTTCCCCACCACCGCGGACAAGTCCCTCACAACCTCATCATTCCGAAACCTGACCATCCTCAACCCCATCTCACCCAACGCCTTCTCCGCCGTTCATCTTCCTCTTTCTGCAATTCGTGGACATCGCCATCCACTCCAATGACCAGCCCCGCCATATGACAGTAAAAATCGACAGCGAATTCCTGAAAACAAAACTCCGAGTTTCCTCGGAGTTCACTTCTTATCCTGCCACAGGCGCAACTTGATATTCGATCTTGCTTGGCACACTCACCCGCCGCGAAGCATCGAGTATTTCCAATGAGACGAGATTTCCGCTCTTGTCATAATCTAGAATCACGCCTGGCTTATCCTCATCACTCTCGGCGACAGGGGTGTCTGTGAAAATCACAGTCAAGGTGTCAGTTTCGCGATCATAAATGACTTTCATGGCTTATCTCCAATACTTTTCGATCTTGCTCGTTCGATAAACAGTAACCACAAACGGCGGGACAGGTTCAATATCTACAAAGACGCGTAGCAAGTATGTTTTCGGTGGTTCGCCCATGCCAATTTTTGATTGGTAAACTGCCCGCCCATCTCGAACCATTTCTGTCTGCTCAGGCTCTGCCAAAACCGTTCTTACATCTTCCTGAGTGATTTCACGCCGCACCATTTCCTTCAACGCGTGATCGGTGAACACAAAATCAAGGATCGGCTCAAGGCTCGGCATAGATAACCAAAGTATAGCACAGTCTAATGACCCATTTCCTGTGCCGCAATCAATTGTTTGATTTTCCCCACCACCGCGGGACAATTCCCTCATCACCTCATCATTCCCAAACCTGACCACCGTCAACCCCATCTCGCTCAGCACCTTCTCCCGCCGTTTATCTTCCTCTTTCTGTAAATCGTGGATGTCGCCATCGACCTCCACAACCAGCCCCGCTTGATGACAATAAAAATCGACAATGAATCCCTGAATGACCTGCTGCCTCCGAAAGTGGACTCCCAACTTATTCGCCCGCAATTCTTCCCACACGCTTCGCAGTTTTCTCGGCGGGAGTCATGCCATGCCGCAGTTCTTTTGCGCGCAATTTTTGTCAATTTGAGTTGAGGTAAAATATATCCATGAGATCCGAGTGGGATTCCACCAAAGCCGAAAATAATATTCGGAAACATGATGTCAGTTTCGATGAGGCTGTGACTGTTTTCAAAGACCCGCTGGCATTTATCTTCGATGATGAAGCCCACTCCGAAGAAGAACACCGCGAAATTATCATCGGAATGTCAGCTTTGCGAAGGATGCTTTTGGTCTGCTTTGTGGAGAGATTGCAAGATATTGTACGAATTATCAGCGCCCGCCCAGCGACCCATCAGGAAATAAAAGATTATGAAGAAAACGCCCACAACCAAACCCCGTAAAGTTCAGGAAATGGCTTCTGAATATCGCTTTGACTATAAAAAGGCAAAGCCCAACCGTTTTGCTACGCGGATGAAAGACGAGCCGTTGATTGTGATGATCGAGCCAGACATCGCAAAAGTTTTTACTTCAGCTGAGCAGGTCAATAAAGCATTGCGAGCTTTGATCTCTGCCATGCCAAAAGAACTTCTAGAAACCACAAAGTGATCAAAAAGAGCGTCTCATGTGGGCGCTCTTTTATTTTCCAATAAGTTCCTTTATCTTCCCCACCACCGCGGACACATCCCTCACAACCTCATCATTCCCAAAGCGGACAATCCTTAACCCCATCTCAGTCAACACCTTCTCCCGCCTCTCATCTTCCTCTTTCTGCAAGTCGTGGATGTCTCCATCCACTTCCACAACCAACCCCGCTTGGTGACAATAGTAATCTACAATGAACCCTTCAATAATCTGTTGCCGTCTAAATCGAACGCCCAGCTTATTGGCGCGGATTTGCTGCCAGAGTAATTTTTCAGCAGGGGTCATTTCACGTCGTAACTCTTTTGCGCGTTCGAGCTTTGCTTTGGTAACTGCTTGTTCGGTGACAATATTTTTGATCGGCATGGTTTGATTCTAATTCAGAACAAAGAGCAAACCTCTCCCCAGCCCTCTCCTAAAGGAGAGGGAGCTAGACCCATCCCAGCCAAAGCAGATACCCAACCATCAGAAGTCATCCCGACCAGCAGGCACCCCTTCCCTTAAGGGAAGGGGACGGGGGAAAGGTCCCCCTCACCCCAATCACCGACAGATCCCTCCCCCGTTTGGATTGGAATGTATCCACAAGTTATCTTGAATCTTCCAAATAACCTTTTATCAGTTTAAGTTTCTTGCTATATCTTTTCTTTTCAATCTCACATTCCCAAATTCTGACAACTTTCCACCCGTCTTGTCTTAACGCCTTGTTCACCTTTTTATCTCGTGCTTGGTTACGCTCAATCTTTTCTTTCCAAAATCCTTTTTTCAGGCTATCCCTTGGCTTTAAGCAAGTATGACCATGCCAAAAACAGCCATCTACGAAAACAACCAGCCGACTCTTTGGAAAAACAAAATCAGGCTTACCCAACAAAGCCTGATTTCTTCGCCAACCAATAATTTCATATTCCCTAAAAAGCCGTATTGTTGCAACTTCGGTGGTTTCATTTCCTTTCGACCGAATTGCGCTCATTATCTTGGAACGTTTTGCTTTTGAAACAAAATCGGTCATGAAGGGATGTTAGAGTAGTTCAAGAAGCTCAATGAGGTTTTTATGATGTTTTCGAAGGTCATTGCGGATTTTTACAAAGGTTGCATCTTCAAGCGCAATAGGCTCTGCTTTTGAAGTTTTCTTTTTGATTACAAGACCTGAATCTGTAACTTCTGTTTTCTGATGTGCAACCGCATTTCGGACTTCAACAACCTCTTCCTTGAAATCCTTAAATATTTTATTGCACTCATCAATTCTTTTTATCTTTGCTTCATCCTTTTTAGGCAACTTGCTCATCCATTCACTTAAGTCGTTCAGTATGCCCTTTAATATGTCTACTTTTCTGCCAAAATCAATCGGGGCATTATGATCGTGGAAGAATCTTTTTGAAAATGTATACCCTTCTCGTTGAGTAAAGCACAGCCCTAACAAATCTGTGACAATCCCTTCCAGTTCGATTGCATCAGCCACAATCCAGCCACGAACACCTGATGGGTCGGATGAACGCCAAAGCTTTAGTTCTATCAATTCCCTGATTCTGGTTTCCGCGTCTTGTTTGTGAACATAAAACACCCCATCAAATAACGTAGCAGGTAACTCATTTTCTGAATAAAAAACTATATCTTGATAACAACCACTATTTCTAATGTCTTTTATAATTTCATCACCATTCTTTTTGTTGAGCCTGTAATCAATTACAATTAATTCTATAGCCCTATTCTTAACGTCATCCAGAACATTTTTCTCGTCAGGGCGCATTATTATGTTTAGCTCAAACCCCTTTTTGTCAAGCCATCCTTTCAAACTCATTGCAAGAGCCTCAATCAACAAGCGTCGATCATCGACCCAAAGCATAAGGAAATCTGTTTTCATATTTGCCCTCACTTTTTCTTGAATGTCAATAAGAACTCTGCGCCTTGCTCAGAGTCGTCATTAAATACAATATCGCCATCCATCTCATTCATGATTTTTTGGGAATGATAGAGTCCAAGACCTGATCCGTCGGTAGTAGTAAAACCAATTTGAAAAAGGGAAGATATATTTTTGCGCGGAATACCTTTCCCATCATCTTTAAAGCTTACAACTAAAGCATCATCTGTACAATCAACAACTATTACGTCTATTCTTTTTGTTTTTTGTTTACGAGAATTACTTATTAAATTGTCAAGCACAATGCTTACATTAATCGGGGCGAATTGTGTCTCAAATTTAGCGTCTTTCGACGCGTCAAAACTAATTATAATTTTTTGCTTATATGGATCTTCCTCGTAGCCACCATATACTACAAGTAAATACTGTTTGATATAGGCAACTAAATCAGCGTTGATTTCTTCTGCATCGCCACGGAAATTTGCGCGAGTAGTCAGGCGGCTTGTTGTCAAGATTTTCCTGGCTAAATAATTGATTCTTTCGAGAATTGCTTGGAACTCTTCCCTTTTCATTGGCTTACCATCGTCTTTTACAATGGATAGTAAATTAAATGAGAATTGCTCAATGATTCTTGCATCTTGTTTTATGCTGTGGTGCAATTCAATAACATGCTCAACATCTGTCGAAAGAGCAGATGTTAAGAAGAGATTTTGAGTTGAGATATTCTCAACTTTGTTTTCAGCATCTTGTGCTTGTTCTTTTGCTTCTCTTGCCTTTTCTTCCGCCTTTTCTGCTCGTTTGCGTTCTCTTTCGGTCTCTGCTTCAGCTTCTTCTTTTGCCCTTGCAAGTATAGCTACTTGCTTTTTCGCGCGTTTAATTTCTTTATCAAGCTCATTACTTCCCTGTTCTGATGCAATTCTTTCAAGGTTTTTCAACAAAGACGTAACACTCTCCGCAGACCTGTTCTCTAAAATATTCAGAACATCTTTGTTGTAATTAATAAGAACAACATCTTTTGATTGAGTGAGTTTGACAATAAGGTCAAACGTAAGCTGCCTTTGCTCCGCGCTATCTGGGTCCGAGAGCTCAGGAAAATCCCCACCAATTCCAAATTTTGTTAAGTTGACAACAAAATTTTCTAGTCGTTTTAATGCATATTCAGAAAATAAATCTATTAAGGCGTCAAATGCCTCATTTTTTATAAGTCCACCATCACGGCTACTTGTTTCTTGAAATTCAGTATTTCTCCCGTTGATTTCTATTCTTCCAGAGAGTTCACGTGAGCCTAAGTTTCTGAAAATCCCTTGCTGTTTTCTTCGATCAAGTCCTAATGCATCATTTTTTGCGTCACCATAGGGGTGAATCCTAAAGCCGTTTTTATAAAGAAAGACAGAACCGTATTGAACATGGGGTAATCCCATCCGCCGAGTAAAAGCAACTTTCGCTGCTCTGTTCATATGAAAAAGGTTTATCTGAATATCAAATAATATATCTTTGTATGGATTGTGCTCTATTAGTTCATACACAAGTGTGCCGCGATCATTCAATTTTGTAAATAGTAATTCTCCATCCCTGTCAATCTCTAATTGTATTTGTGTTGTTTTAAGTTCTAACGCCTCAAACAGAAAATTCCTTATCGGACCATTGACAATCCCCCAAGGCTCGTCAGGTTTATTCTTTTGAAGTTCTTTGTCTTCATCTTGTTCGTCAGGAGCGGTAAGGAGAATTGTAAATTTTTCAGAGTCATTTTCTTGATGCGGGTTGATTAGTCGCTCAAGTGATTGTCGCAACTTGAGAAGTTTTTCTCTATTCCAATCTTTATTTCTCAACTCGGAAATTTCAAGAACTGTCCCGTGTTGCAATTTTGGCACTGATATATCGCTAGATTGAGTTAACTGAGCCTTGATAGTACGAAATTCTACAGTGGGGTCTTTCTCAAAATCGCTCCAGTCAACGTCAAGAATATTCCAGCTTTCTGTTCGCTTTTTTCTCGTTATTAATTTGAGGTTGACTCCTAGCCTATCGCATGAAAAACGCCCGATTCCTTTTGCTCCTGCAAAAATACGCTTGGGGTTTATCTTGTCACGGTAATCTTGTTCTAGTTTCCTAGCAGAATATGCAACAAAAAGCCATTTGTTTTTAAGATCATCTTCGTCCATACCCTCGCCATTATCTTTGATGATAATGCGGGGGTTTTCCGATTTTAGTCCCTCAAAAATAATTTCCACTTCGCGTGCATTTGCGTCAAAAGCATTTTTGACAAGTTCATATACTGCAATGAAATCATCTGTGATGAGTTCCTTGCCAATTATATTTTTTAATGCTGAGCTGATTTTGAAGGTGACGTTACTCATTTTTTAAAGCTTTTTTGATAGCAAGCCCAACTTGTTCAGCAAACAATGGCGGGACAGCATTACCTACTTGGGTGTATCGCGGGGTTTGTTTTACCCTTCTTGGTCCACCAGTGGTGTATGGACCTTTGAATTCAAACCAATCAGGAAAGGTCTGGAGCCTTGCACACTCGCGGACTGTCATTACCCTTGGCTCAGAGTAATGAACAAAGTCGTCGGGAATAGTTGTAATAGTCAAAGAAGGTTGTCCAGGGTCAAGGACAGTTACATTTCTCTTTTTAATCCCATATTCTGCCCTTGCTTCACCCATAATCCGCTTGTTGCGCGGGGCTTCTTCAAGCAAGTAACTGAAAACTTTTTCAGCGTCTTCTGTATGGTTTACGAATCGATGACTATCTGGCATGTAAGTTTCCTTGCCAGGAATTCGCAGGTATTTTTGCAAATTGGTTTTCGCTTTCGATGAAACTCCCGACATAAAACCGTTTGTGTCAGGGCAGGCATCCACGCCATGCTTGCTTTCAAGGTCTGAAAGGGCATGATAAGTTGTAGCCTTTGCGGGAAGTCCGTTTGATTTCAAAAACTCAGTACGTCCATCAAATAAGTTTTGGAAAATCTTGTCCGCTAAACCTTCGCGCGTTGCAATCACAATAAAGCGTTTCCTGCGTTGTGGAACGCCAAATTCCGACATGTCAATAATTTCGCCCCTAGCATCGGTATAGCCTAATTCATGTAATTTGCTAATCACAATTTCAGAATATGCCCGCTTGCCATTTCTTTTTGCGTTCGAAAACTTCACAGTAAAACCGTAAACATTTTCAAACATAATGACACGGGGTTTAACAAGCTCGACAAATTTCAAGTATGAATGAATCAACCTGTTTCGCTTGTCCGTAGCGCGGCGTTCACCAACAAGTGAAAACCCTTGGCATGGCGGTCCGCCAACAACAAGGTCAACTGTGCCTTGCAGTGACTTCAATTCACTTTCTTTATTTTTCAGAAGGGTATCAATATTCCAGTTTTTTGCTGGAAGCCAAGGAGCCCACTTGAAATGTTTATGCGTATCGATAAGATTGTATTTCAGGGTTGAAAAAGCATCTGGATTTTTCTCAACAGCAAATAAACCTTGTAGCCCCGCTTTGTGCAGACCAAGGCTGATTCCACCGCAACCAGCGAATAAATCAACATATCTGACTGTCATGGAGGTATTTTACCCTAATTCTAGAACCGATTTTCTGCTTTCAACTCAACCGTCACAGTCCGCTTCGAGCGGACTTCGTAAAAATAGCCCGGGTGATTCATCCCCGTGCGGGCTACCAGCCTAGCACCCACACCTCGAAACAGGCTCCCCTTCCCAATTGGAAAGGGGGCGGGGGGTTAGTTCTATTTGCAAAAGAATAAATCTTTCAAGCGAGCCGTTATACACCAATAAAAACCCTCCCCATCACCATCTCTTACCACGTCCGTTTAGCAACATTATCACTTCTTGGAAAACTCCCTTAATAATTTCAGTGCTTCATCTATTCCTTCCAACAAAGGTTGTTCCAAATGTAATTGTTCTAACTCTTCGATTGCACCTTCCAAATCATTTAGAGATTCTATTGTTTCTGCACCATGTCGATAGGCACCTAGTGCCTCATCTGTTTTTTTCAAATGCAAGAAGGCTATACCAATGCCGAAGTATGCATCACTCATGCGATTATTTAGATTCAAAGCCACCTTGAAGTTTTCAACTGCATCAGCAAAATTCTCTAGCAATGTTGCTAATTCACCACGCCTGAGGAATAAAAAGGCATCATTTGGTTCTATCTTCGATGCTTCATCTAAATCATTTGATGCATTATGGGCATTCTTGGACAGAATATGTAGGTGAGCGCGATTGCGCCAAATATACGCACTATTTGGTGAGGTTTCTATGGCTTTTGAATAGTATTCGATCGCCTTTGAATAATTTTTCTGTTTCTCAAACACACCTGCAAACAAATTCATAACACTAGCTTCTTCTTCAGGAGAAATCGATTTTGCAGTCTGGGCTGCTTGTTCAAACAGGGCAAGCGCTTGTTCGTAATTTTTTAATTCTAAATAAGAATTGCCTAATTCTTGAATTAGTTGGATTTCATTAATCGGATCACCGATCTCGTGAGCTATCACCCATGCTTGCTCAAAGCGGCTTATAGCTTTGTGAATTTCTTTCAAAGCTTCGAAACTTTTTCCTAATCCATGAAGGTCAAACATTTCCCATTGTTGATTGTTCAATTCTTTATGAATATTCAGAGCCTGATCGTAAAAATAAATTCCCTTGAGAGCTTCTCCTAGAAGAAGACAACACCATCCAAGTTTGCTCAGAAAAATCCCTTCATTTGGCCGATTATGAATTTCTTGAGAAATCATCAAACCTTTTTCATAACATGTAAATGCCATGTGGACTTTACCAATATTGGCATATACATTTCCTAGTCCTTCTAGATTTACATATTCCCATTCGCGGTCACCTACCTCGTGGGCAATTACCAAAGATTGCTGATAAAATTCGATAGCTTTTTGAAAATCCTGCAAATCTGCGTGAGCCATCCCAAGTTTGCTTAAATAGATACACTCATTATGGCGATCAGCAATCTCGCGGGCAATCAGCAAGGTCTTTTCATAAAAGACGATAGCTTTTTGAATATCTCCAATCTTTTGGTGCGCAACACCAAGTCTTCCAAGGTCAAGAATCTCACCACGACGTTGATATTTGATTACTAAATCACTCAAATTCATGTCATGCGTGTACCGATTGACAATCTCACGATCTATTGCTAAACCTTGTTCATAAAGTTCAATGGCTTTCAGTGTCTCGCCTACGTTGTCGTGTGCAGCCCCCAGGCCGCTAAGAATTTTTCCTTCAGCACGGAGATCGCCGATACTGCGTGAAATCTCCAAAGCCTGTTCGTAAAGTTTGATAGCTTTAGGAAACTCCTTCAAGTTTTGATAGGCATTTCCTAGCCTAGCTAGATCGACCAATTCACCTCGACGATCGCCAAATTTTCGGTCAATTAGTAAAGCTTGTTGGTAGGTTTCAATGGCTTTAGTAGTCTCCCCTAAACTAAGATATGCTTCACCTAGGTTGCTGAGTGCATTTCCTTCTCCGCGATGATTATCTGTCTCACGAGCAATTGCCATTGCCTGTTCATAATACTCGATAGCTTTAGAAGTCTTGCCTAAATCTTTGTAAGCAGCGCCTAAATTATCAAGAATCGCACCTTCAGTGCGGCGGTCACCAAACTCGCGGGCAATCGTCAAAACTTGTTCGTTGAGTTCGATGGCTTTGTGTGTATCACCAAGATTTGCATAAGCGACACCTAAATTGCCGATCTGCGTTGCCTCAGCCTGACGTTCTCCTATTTCTTGACAAACTTGGGCTGCTCGTGTACCCCAGAGAATCCATTCAGCCATAAGACTACGCATGTCCCAATATTCCGCTAGCGAGATGGCAAGTTGAATGATGATAATGCGAGCGAGATCAGGATCTGGCAGCTTCAAACCCTTTCCCTTTGTGTAAGTGACCCATGCCCGCTCCAGTAATGAACGCCACTGAGAACGACTAAGATCTGTATTACGCCTTTCACTAGCTGAATCATCATCAGTTTCAACAACTTTCGCATATGATTGCGAATGGTGTCTCAGGGCTAATTCTTGTTCTCCAGATTTTCGAAGCAAACGATGTGCATGTTCCCATAAGAGTAAATGCATGCGATATCGCATCTGCTCTCCATCGACTTGTTCAACTTCCAAGAGACCCCTGCGCGTCAGGTAGCTAAGCGTTTTCTGCGCGTTTTCCAAGCTAACATTCAGTTCATCGTGAAAGCTTTTTACTTTATGTATGTTGATTCCTGTCCATATCCATGCGGCATCTTGGGAGTAAAAAGGATCGCTTGGCGCTAATGCTCCAAGCCAAGAAAAACGTTTTTGTGTTAATTCATCTAAAATGTCGGTGCTGATCTTGAATGTAAGAAATAAGCTCTGTTCTCTTATTTTTGGATCGTCGAAATCAAGGCGTTCTGTACCTTGTACTTGAATTAGCGCAGCAAGAATCCTGTCCCATGTGTCATCCAAGCTAACTTGTTTGGCAGCCAGTTGCACAGCGAGCGCATGCCAACCCAACCTTGTCATAACTGGTTTAATAGAATTTTCCCAAACTTTATCAGCCACCTCCCCTGAAATATTCCCAACCAACATTCGAGCTTCCACTTCTGTCAAGGCATCAACATCAATACGATTATTTTTACCTACGCCCAACCGAGTCATTAATTCGCGGTCACGTGATGTAAGCAAAAGAGCACATTGATTGGTTCTTACAGAAAGAAAGAGTGTTGCTGCCTCTTCAAACCAAATATCGTCAATGATTAATAGTCGTTTCTGTTCTGACAACTGTTTTCGCACTTCTTCCGCTTTATTGGTTGGATTTGGAAACTGTCGCGGATCGGTCTGCAAAGCAATTAGCCAATCGCTGAGGTATGGGTCGGCAGATTCAATATCTCGAGCATCGGGTCCAAGTGAGGCCCATAGCAATCCGTCTGGAAATGTGACTCGTAGATCGGAATCATTTGCAACCGCCTGCGCGAGTATAGTCTTTCCAACACCTCCAATACCGAGTAACGCTGTGATAGCAACAGTGCGCCCGCCACCCATACCAACATCCATACCTAACGCAGCTTTGATTTGTTTCAATAATTCTTCACGTGAGACGTAAAAATCTGGAAGTGTGCGCGGAACTGTTGGATCTATTTTCACTGCTTGTGAATAAGCAGTTTGCGGCTGGATAATTTCTGAAATGAAATCAATTTTGCTTTCAATCCGTGCAGTTCGCTCATCAATTCGCTCTGTGCGCATGTCAGTTCGCAGGGTTGCAAGTTTCGTGACAATATCCCCAAAGCCTTCTACATTGAGTAATTGTATGCGCAGACAATTGAGATAAATTCCCACCCCTTCTCGCAATTCGGCGGGTGTAAATTTCCCTCTCCAATCATCATCAATTATTTTTTTGAGATCGTGAGCAAGAAACTCTTCATCTAGGTGTTCTGGAAGACTGGCAAGAGCTTTCTGAAACAAATCATTATCAAAGAGTGGAAAACTGGTAACGGCTTGAATTAGTTCATCGCTTTTCAATTGTCTTCGAGCTTCGAAGCGAAAATTGCTTTCTGCTTTTTGTGTAGCATCTAACAATTCGCCATGAAGTCTTGGTTGATTCAAAAAATTATCTAGTTGATCGCGAAATGACCCAATTGCAGATTTTGTAACAGCATCTACAGGTTTGGGTAGTAAGCTCGGTAAAAAATCTAGAAGAAACCCAGCAATTTGTTCGGAAGGAGATTTAGCCATAACCACTCACAATTGGCGATGATAGCAATATTTTACCCCGTGCGGGCTAACAGCGTAGCACAAAGCCCCTCGAAACCGAACCAACCTCCCCCGTAGCCCGAAGCGGGGGTTTTTCATCTCCAAAAAGAATCAGTCTGCGTTCATCTGCGCGCTTCGCGGTCAGCGTCCCATTAAACCTTCGTGCCCCTTAGTGACCCTTCGTGGTATAAAAATTCATCCCTCACCCTTCATCATTCATCCTTCCCCCTTCATCTGATACAATACGCCCGCTTTACTAATCTCTAATCATCTAATCTCTACTCACTGGTAACTATGGCAAACGAAACCACCCAAGTCATCTACTCCATGAACAAAGTGGGACGCATCGTCCCGCCCAACAAACAAATCCTGCGCGACATCTCCCTCGGCTTCTACCTCGGCGCAAAGATCGGCGTGCTCGGTCTTAACGGCGCGGGCAAATCCACCTTACTGCGCATCATGGCAGGCGTGGACAAAGACTACATCGGCGAGATCTCCCGCGCAGCGTCCAAAGGCTACACCGTCGGCTTGCTCGAGCAGGAACCCAAACTCGACGAAAGCAAGACCGTGATGGAAGTCGTCAAAGAAGCGGTGCAGCCCATCGTCGAAATGCTCGCGCGCTTCGATGAGGTTAACGCCAAGTTCGCCGAACCCGACGCCGACTTCGATGCCCTCGTCGCCGAACAAGCCAAACTGCAGGAACAGCTTGACAAGCACGACGCCTGGAACCTCGAAAGCCGCCTCGAACTCGCCATGGACGCCCTGCGCTGCCCGCCGTCGGATACGCCCATCAACGTCTGCTCAGGCGGAGAAAAGCGCCGCGTCGCCCTCACCCGACTCCTGCTCACCGAACCCGACATTCTCCTACTCGACGAACCCACCAACCACCTCGACGCCGAATCCGTGGCGTGGCTCGAACATCACCTGCGCGACTACAAAGGCACCGTCATCGCCGTCACCCATGACCGCTACTTCCTCGATAACGTCGCAGGCTGGATCCTCGAACTCGACCGCGGCTACGGCATCCCGTACAAGGGCAACTACTCCTCGTGGCTCGAACAAAAAGAAGAACGCATCCGCCTCGAAGAGAAAGCCGAATCCAAACGTCAGAAGACCCTCCAGCGCGAACTCGAATGGATTCGCATGTCGCCCAAAGCGCGTCAATCCAAGGGACAGGCCCGCGTCAGCGCCTACGAAAAATTGCTCAACCAGGAAGCCGAAGCACGCCGCGAAGAACTGGATATCTACATCCCGCCCGGACCGCGCCTCGGTGACGTCGTCTTCGAATTTGACAAGGTGACTAAGTCTTACGCCAGCCCCGTCAGCAATGGTGACGGGGGCGACCGCCTCATTCTTGACGAGTTTTCTGCTTCTGTTCCCCCAGGCAGTATCATCGGGATAGTGGGTCCCAACGGCGCAGGCAAGACCACCCTGCTCAAGATGATCACAGGACAGGAAAAACCCGACAGCGGCACAGTCAAGATCGGCGAGACCGTCAAACTCTCGTATGTGGACCAGAACCGCACCCTCGACCCCGAGAAGACCGTCTACGAAGAGATTTCGCAAGGCGCCGACTTCCTCGAACTCGGCAAACGCAAAGTCAACTCACGCGCCTACTGCGCCTCCTTCAACTTCCAGGGCTCCGACCAGCAAAAGAAGGTCGGCATCCTCTCGGGCGGTGAACGCAACCGTGTCCATCTCGCCAAGACCCTCACCGAAGGCGCCAACGTCATCCTGCTCGACGAACCCACCAACGATCTCGACGTCAACACCCTGCGCGCCCTCGAAGAAGCCATCGAAGAATTTGCAGGCGTCGCCCTCGTCGTCAGCCACGACCGCTGGTTCCTCGACCGCATCTGCACCCACATTGTTGTGTTTGAGGGGGATTCACAAGCCAAAATGTACATCGGCAACTGGTCAGACTACGAAACAATGATGACAGAGAAATTTGGGAAAGACTTAACTCCGCATCGGGTGAAGTATAGGACGATGAAGAGATAACCATCATTCCGTCATTGCGAGACGGCGTTCTTCCGTCGAAGCAATCTCCTCGTCGATTCGGGGATTGCTTCGGGCAAAGAGCAAGAGCGCCCTCGCAATGACATATATTTTGCCCTTGACACCTAGCAATACTAGGTATAAACTCTAATACATGAACAATGAAACCCTGAAAGGTCATCTTGATTTTCTTCTGCTCTCTATCCTTGCAAATGGCGCGGCGCATGGCTACGCCGTGATCGAATCTCTGCGCCAGCGCAGCGGCGGTCACTTTGACCTGCCCGAAGGTACTATTTATCCTGCGCTTCATCGTTTGGAAGAGCAAGGCTTGCTCAAAAGCCGTTGGGATGAAACTGCTCCGCGCCGCCGAAAAGTCTATTCACTGACGGCGAAGGGACAGCAATCTTTGTCGAAGCGCCAGGCGGAATGGCTGGCGTTCTCCAAAGCGATCAACGCAACGGCGGGGATTTGATATGAATACTATTGCATCCTATCTAAAATCCCTCGAACGCGAGATGAAAAAGAACGGCACATTTCATCCAGACACACTGGCAGAGATCGAGAGCCACTTAATGGAATCGGTGGAGGGGAATCTCCGTCGTGGACTGAATCAGGCTGAGGCGGAGGAGGAGGCGTTACAAAGGTTCGGTTCGATCAAGGTCGTTCTATCTTCATTCAATAAAGAAAGGTTTACTGTCATGCAAAAAATTCTGATTGGGATCGCGGCAATTGCGGGCTTGTTCTCTCTGTATGTGGATACCCGACCAAACTGGGATGATACGGGTGTTCTTGCAATGGGAATTCTTTTTGTGTGCGGACTGCTGGCATTGATCGGATTTCAGCGCCCGTGGCTGTTGGCTCTCGTCGTCGGTGTGTGGATTCCGCTGCACGGGATTCTCATCGCCCGCAATTATGGCTCGATCATCGCGCTCATCATCGCCTTCATCGGTGCGTATGCGGGTTGGGTAGTCCGTGCGGGGTTCAATAGATTTCGCCATTCTGCATGACGAAATTTTGGTGCAAGCATCCTCTCTAATGGAACAAAAGTGACGGTCACCTCGCAGGTGGCTGTCACTTTATTACTTCCTCCACGCCATCGTTGCCTGACTCAGCCTCTGCACTTCCTCCGCCGTCAACGAAAACGTCAATGCCTCCGCATTATCCGCCGCTTGTTTCCCATTCTTTGCCCCAGGGATTGGAAGCACAGCGGGATTCTCGATCAACCACCGGAGCGCCACCTGACTCGGCGTCTTCGAATATTTTTCACCGATCTCGCGCAGAAGTTTGATCACAGGCTGCATTTCCTCCATTGCTTTGCGGCTGTATTGCGGGAGAATGCGCCTGAACAACCCACCCGCCCGGTTCTGTGCGGAATACTTTCCCGTCAACCTGCCCCCCGCCAGCGGCGTCTGCGCGATCAGTGTGATTCCCAACTCGCGGCAGGCCTCCAAAACGCCATCCACCTCAGGCTTGCGATTCAGGAGCGAATATTCCACCTGATTCGACGCCAGCGGGATGCCCCGTTTGGCAAGCGCGGCGTGCGCCTCCCGCAGCTGCTCCGCCGAATAATTGCTCACCCCCACCGCCTTGACCTTCCCCGCCTCGACCACATTCGCAAGTTGATCCATCAGTTTCGGGATGGATATCTTCGGCATGGGATAGTGGTGCTGATATAACTCGATGTACTCCCGCCCCAAACGCTTCAAACTCGCCTCAAGTTGCTTCGGTAGTTCTTCCTCCTTCATGGAAAACCCGCCTGGAAATTTCGTGGCGATGATGACATCTTTCCCGCGCGCCAGCTCACCGAGACGAAGTTCCGCCGCGCCGTTGCTGTACATCGCGGCAGTGTCGAACAGATTCACGCCCGCCTCGAGGCTAAACTCAAGAGCGCGCTTCTCCTCTTCAAATCCGTGTGCGCCGCCGTAGGCTGTTTTGGCAGGGTGCAGACGCGCCAAACCTTTTGCATCACCCCACGTCATCGCGCCCACGCCCAAGCGCGGCACGCGCAGATTGCTTTTCCCTAAAAATGTTTTGTGTTCCATATCAACCTTCTTTCTCCATACATTGTTCCTCGCCGACTGAAATCAAACAGTTCTGCCAGTCCATGGACCCACTCCCTCGATTCGCTTGACCTTCACGCGTGTAATAAACCCTCGCGGCGGATTGTCCATCGGCGGGAACTTCACCCCAGGTCCGATGTAGACCTCAGCCAATTTCTGCAACAACTCGGGCGCTCCGCCTTCTTCGATCTGCGCCTCGCCATAAAGCACGGCATACTCGGTCAACCCCATGGCGCTCTTCGTACTTGCTTGAGGCGAGATTACCACGCGCGGATCGCGGCGGATATTCTTGACCTTGCGGTTTTCGGGCAGGTGCGCCGCAACGATGTCGTCTCCGTCGAGCCCGATCCAGACAAGAGTGAGTTGCGGACTGCCATCTCGATGAGCGTGACCAAATGAGCGGGTGTTCCCGATTCGATGAGTTTCCTAACCTCTTGCGGTATTTTCATGTGAAGGATCTCCTTGTAAAATATCGTGAAATATGCTACGATACAGACCTGTATCGAATTAACTCAAGTATACGATACAGACTTGTATCGTGTCAAGAGGAAATACCGATGAAAAAAGAAGTCACCCCCAAAGACCAGGTTTTCCAGACCGCTGGCAAACTTTTCTATCAACACGGCTATCGTGCCATCGGCGTGGATACCATCGCGGCGGAATCGGGCATCGGCAAGATGACTCTCTACCGCCATTACCCATCCAAGGACGATTTGATCGTCGCCTATCTCAAAGACAGCGATGAACTTTTTTGGAAAAATTTTGAAGAACTCACAAAAAATACCCCCTCTGCTCGCGAAAAATTATTGGCTTTCTTCGTTGGCTTGCAGGAATATGTGACGACACCCGCCTGTTACGGCTGTCCCTTCCTTAATGTGGCAACAGAATATCCCGAAACAGATTATGCGGGTCATCAAGTGGCAATTGAACACAAGCAGACCGTCCGCGCGCGTTTCCGTCAAATGGCAAAAGAAGCGGGCGCAAAGAAACCTGACATTCTTGCCGACCAGCTTTTCCTGCTCATGGACGGCGCATACATGGCGTCGCGCATGTTCGGCGCGGAGAATCCCGCCGCGCATCTCGCCGAGGCCGCGCGGGTTTTGATCGATTCTGCTTTGGAATAAGATTCAACAACGAGTCCGATTACGAAACCATGCTGAGCAAGAATTCGGCAAAGATTTGACCTTGCATCGCGTCAAATATAGAACGTTAAAACGATAAATAAGATTCATGTCGTTGCGAGCCTGTTGGTCGAGTAAGCGGCGGCGAACGTTCCGCCGCTGTATCGAGACCACAGGGCGAAGCAATCTCCTCATCGTGTAGGAAATTGCTTCGGGTCATGACCCTCGCAACACTTGCACCTGGCGCACACTTGCCCCGGACGCAAGTGCCGGGGAGTACAGGTGTGACACATAAAAAAACGTCCCGAAGGTTGTGAACCTTCGGGACGCTCTGTCTTAGGTGGATGTCATCGCTGGTATTCTTTGGTAGAGAAATTCCCGCATATCGCTGGATGCGCTGGCATGTTCAATCGTGATACTGACCACGTTTCCATCTCTGTCCAGATCCAGGTAGATGTTTTCGTTTAGTTCGCGCGTTTCCACAGGCGGGTTGCTGGAAAGTTCAACCAGCGTGGTATCGGTATCTTCAAAATATTTGATACGCATGGCTTACTCCTTAAAGTTTCGATCAAAGAAAGCGTTGTGAACGGTCTCACCGTCCTCGAGCAGGATGACCCGCAACACGCGGTTTTCCATTTCTGGGATCCGCGCCCAGCGGCGAATCCTGCCGTCGGATTGAATCTCCTCATGCAATGGGCTTTGAACAACCCGCTCGATCCATTCACCCAGAATTAAAATACGGTCAGGGCGTTGACGGGTATATTGAAAATACTGCGTGGTCTTCATTTTTCTTTGATTATACTTGAAGTAGAAGACCCTCGAAAGCGACACTGTCGCCAAGATGTACACCCGCAACTGGTCCGATTACGAAACGATGGTGCAAGAGAGATTCGGCGCAGACATCACCCTCCATCGGGTCAAACACCGAATGATGAAACGGTAACCTAACGAAAAATCCCCTGCTCAAAACTTGAAGCGGGGGATTTTTCATTTGCAATATACTGAGATGTTTTCTACCCAAGAATTTCCATGCCATACTTTTGCACGATCGGCATTAATTGCTCCATCTCTTCATCCGTGGGCGGCGCTGCCAGTGGCGGCAAAATGGCAGACGGTGCAGGCTCACTTGTCTCACGGATAAAATCCTCAAAGCCTGATGGCGTAAGAATGAACAACAACCGCGCGGATCCCTTGTTGACGGTGTAGCGGTGCGGCACATTTTTGGGTCCGAATAGGAACGAACCTGCCTCCGCCTGAATGGTTTTATCGCCCACTTCAAAGGTCAATGAGCCTTCCAATATCCAAAAGGCTTCATCTTCATTATGATGGACATGTAAAGGCGCTTCGGCTCCTTCATGTTCCACCACTTCCACCAGCGCATACTGATTATTGGTGTCTTTTCCTGAAGCTTTGATCAACGCCAGCGACCCCATCCACCAAAACGCTTCACCCTCATTTGCATTCATCGCATAGACTCGGCTTGCATGGTTTGTGTTCATTCTATCTCCTTTGACAATAAAGAAAAGCCGCCGCTAACTCGAGGACCTGACGACTAAACATAACAGCAATTCATTCATCATCTGTTCGATCTCCGCACGTGACATTCCTCGCCGCCGAAACGATAAATAGACAGGCACATCCAGCAAGGCGCTCATAGCCTCCGTCGTTCGTTTGTTCGGCTTGATGGGTTCAAGCGCGATACGCGTCAACCCGTCAATGAGTTCTTTGAGGTATGTCTCCCACTCCTGAACCGACTCAAGCATGCGCTCCTGATGGTCTATTTCCAGATACGGCTCCCCGCGCTCGTAAAAATCGAAGAGGGTTTTCACCAACCTTGCGATTCGCTCCTCAACCGTTGAAGCATCCGCAAAGATCGTATCCGCATCCTCCAGCGACGGCGGCTGGGCGATGGCAGCCATCAACTTCCCGCACGCAGGGACAAGTTCATCGAGGGAAGGGAAGTAGTTATACACCGTCGCCAGCGAGACATCGGCATGTTGCGCAATATCCTTCCACGAGGTGCCGAAGATTCCTTTTTGGCTGTGTAACGCCAGCGTGGACTTCAGAATCCGCTGTCGGATCGCTTCAGAATTTGATACGCATTTAGTCTTGTCATATTTTCGTGGAGACATAAAAAGCCTGATTTATTTAGAAAAAATTTCTATATAAATTTATCAAAATAAGAGACACCTGTCAAGCCCTGGAGCAGTTTATTATTCCCTAGGCGTATCAGAATACGAAACGATGATGCAAGAAAAGTTCGGCAAAGATTTAACTCCGCATCAGGTGAAGTATCGGACGTTGAAAAGATAAACCACGATCATGTCGTTGTGAGTCTTCGAGAAAGCAATCCTCTCGTTGTGTCAGGGATTGCTTCGCAACCTGCACTCGCAATGACATGGCTGGCAACTGATCCGATTATGAAGCGATGATGATTGAGAAATTAGGCATTGAGCACGACTTGTCGGGTTTATCTTGTAAAAAAGTTCCACCTTCTACTTTACCCCTCCCGGGTGAACCATGGAAGCGTGATCGAGCATGATCAGGTTCTGCAAATTCGAGCCCTTACATCTCAAATTAAAACATCATCATCTGCCCGACCGCCTTTTCCACCGGGTCGCTGGTGATCTGTTCATCGAATGTCTCGCGCGTGAGAATGGGGAGTTCGAGCAAGCCGCGCAGCGTGCGGTATTTTACCAGGCGGTGTTTTTTCAACCCCTCCTTCAATGACGGGTCTCGCTCCTGTTTATACGCCACAAGCGCCGCGCGACCACCGGGAAAGACCATGACGGTTTGCCCGCCCGCCTTTTCCAACGCGCGGTGGACCAGGGCGGAAGCGAGGACATAGAACCTACGGACAGGCTTGCCTTTCTCGAGCCATGTCAATACCGGATGATCCCGCTTCGAACCGTAATCGAGGCGTTTACCGATCTCTTCAAGCAGATCGAAAACCTTTTCCATTTCGTCGCGGCGCGCAGAGGCGAAATCCTCCCTGCGGAGGGTCCAGCTCCCACCGTCCTTTTCTGCATACGAATTCAGGACTGCATAGATCAACGCCTTGGATGGAGTCATCAGCCCCGGGAACTGATTGTTCAACTCCCCTTCCACTTCAAGATAGATCGCGTTTGGGTTCTTCTGCAAATAGGTCACAACCGCAACTTCCACTTTATCGGATAATGATTCGCCTTCAGCGGACACTGAGCGCTGAAGACGAAGGGTGGGCAAGGGATTCTTTGCTTCGCTCAGAATGACATTACCCAGCCCCCACATCCCCGTATCCACGCCCTCCCCCGTCGAGTAATGGAAGAACCCATCCCCTTCCTTCAAAGCTTCTTCCATCGCGTTGTGGGTTTTGCGCAATGCCGTATCGAACTCGTCTTCAGTCTGTTTCAACGCATTTGCTTGCGCCAGCGCGATCAATCCCGCCGTGTGCAGATGAAGATACCCCGCCGGTTCGCCGCGCGCGGATAAAAACTCGCGCATCGCTTTTCGTATGGTTTCGATCTCCATCTGCGCCGGCTGCAGTTTGCTCCCGCTCTTCCAAACGATCTGCACAGGGTCGAGCGCGGTGCGCAGTGCGATACTTTCCAGAACAAATCCCGCCGCCTGCGCCGCCGTCAACGCCGAGGTCATGAAAGGCGCTTCGGGTTCGGGCAGAACGCCAAAGACCGGCACACCGTCTGCGAGTAGCTCGTTCAAATGGCTGAACATCGCGTACAACGCGGTCGCGTTCCACGCCCAATCGTACCTTCTGCGCCGCAATGCGATCTTATACGGCTCGACCGCATCCCTGCCCCAAAGCCATCCCGCCCACAGCGCCGAAAGAGTCCAGAACGCCTGGTTTGGTCTTGGGATGGAACCGATCACCGCCGCGATGGGAATCTCCCGTTTGACTTCATGCGCAAGGTCTTTGAGACGGCCGTCATAGATGCATATCCCGCCCGTTTCGGGAATTTTTTTCGGCCACGCCTCGAGCGGGACGGGTGAGCCTGAACCTGCAAACAAACCGACCCCACGCTCGAGCATCATCCAAAGATTATCCTCGCGGTATTGATTCGGCGTGGATAACTGCTTCGGGCGCGGACGTTCCGCCGGGTGCGCCCAAAGCGAGTTGCCCGCATCGAAAGCCAGCAGCAGGAGCGCGGTCAATGCGCGCTTGCGGTTTGGAGAAAGATTCATACCATCGAGCCGGTTCAGGATCGTGCCGATGACATACAATGGGCGCGGTTGATAATGCTCGATGGCTTCCTCGGCATAGAAACGGTCTTCGTCTTTGAGAGAGACCACCCGCTCGAACAGGCGCGTTCGATGCAGGGTATCCGTCGCGGCGATGCGATTTGCGTTTTCCCTGTCCTCCTCCGTTGCCGGTCTCTCGCCCGAGTCTCCGCATTGTTTGCATTCGTAGATCTTCGCGTACGGCTCAACCTCTCCTTTACGCCAGAGAAAAGCCTGCGCCTGGGTCTTTTGTTCGCATTTTTCGCATTTGGTCAGGTATAACGATTGCAGGTGAAGTTCGAGTCTCTCGTCCCCTTTTTTGACCGCGCCCAGGTCTGCGAGCGCGGCAATGAATTCTGACTCTGGCGGCGGGTCGGCAAATATTTCAAGAAGAAAGCGTGTCACTGGGTTGTTGGCTGTCACCAGCACGCGGTAACCGCTGCGTGCGGCTTCGAGAGCAACTTTCGGGGCGAATCCGAACGGGTCGAGCAGCCAGGTTCCGGCTAAGTCAAGATGCGAAAGCCATCCCGAGATGACGCCATCCTCCAATGCGGGTAAAAATCGGGAGAGGGGTCCAACCTCCGCGGGTTTGAATCCGGGAATGTAGGGTTTGAAGTCCATCTCACACCAGAGGTTTGCTCAAAGCCTTGCGCGGGGCGGCGTTGAGGTCGATCTCGACGGCGGAAAGCAATATTTGAATTGCGAGGATGACCGAAAGGGTAGGCAGGATGACCGTGCCCGTGGGGGCAGGGATGCCAAGTCTTGCGTAATGGATCCATTTGGTGATGCCGAAGATCAAACCAAACAATAGAAGCGGGATGCCCGTCAGCAGGTAGATGGAGGTCATCGAGAAATCGAAAATGAAATATTTCAACACGACGCGGCGAAGCAATGTGCGCGTGAGTTTGAAAGGAAACTCGAAAAGAACGCGCCGAATGGAAAGATTGGAGGTCTCGCCGCCGTACCGCGCAGGCATGGTCACATCCTGGACGCAGGCGCCGAGCAGATACAAGCGCGAGAGCATCGAGGTTTCGAAGAAATACCCTTTGTCGAGTTTGTCCATCGGTAACTGCGCAAGGATCTCGGCGCGAATGGCGAAATAGCCGTTTGTCGGGTCGAAGATGTTCCAATAGCCGGTGGCGGCTTTGGTGAGAAAGCTCAACCCAAGGTTGCCAAGGCGGCGGATGAACGGCATTTTTTGCAAGGCGGGAAAATTACGAAAGCGGTTGCCCTTGGCGTAATCGGCTTCGCCGGCGATGAGGGGAGCGATCAGGGCGGGGATATAGCCCGGGTCCATCTGTCCGTCGCCGTCCACTTTGATCACGATGTCGCTTTTCAATTCGAGCGCTTTCCTGAAACCCGTCGCCATCGCGCCACCCACGCCCTGGTTTTTTGCGTGACGAATCAGCGTGATGCGTTTATCGCGTTTGGCGGCGGCGGCCACGAGGTCCGCGCTCGAGTCGGGCGAAGCGTCGTCCACCACGATGATATGACGGATAAAGCCAGGAACCCCCCCGAGGACCGTTTGAATTTCCTTTTCCGTCCGATACGCAGGGATGACCACTGCGATCTTGTACCGCGTGAAATTCATGCTTAAGATTGTAATCGAAAAGGTGATAGAATTTCTTCAAGGAGAACTTTCATGGCAACCGGGGAACGTATTCTCATTGTCGAAAACGACCCAGATATCGCCGATCTGATCGGCAGACAGGCTCTCAAACCGCTCGGTTACCAGGTGAATGTGGTGGGAGATGCCGGTTCCGCGATCAAGCTCGCGGTTCAGACTCCTCCAGACCTGATCCTCGCCAATATCAACCTGCCCGGCCTGAGCGGAAAGGACCTGCTGGCGGCTCTTGGTTCTCAAAACGTCAAATCCCCCGTGATTGTCATCACCGAAAAGGGACAGGAACACGATGCCATCCAGGCATTCCGCCTCGGAGCAACGGACGTTCTGTTCTGGCCCTTGCGCGATGCGGAGGTGGTCTCCATCGTCGAGCGCGCCCTGAGTCAGACCCAGGAGGCGCGCGAGCGTCAAAAGCTCGACCGTCAATTGAAAGCAACCAACGAGGAACTGCACAAACGGCTGCGCGACATGACCACCATCCTATCAGTCGCAAAAGCGGTCACCTCCATCACCGACCAGCGTTATCTTTTCGACCGGATCCTCGAAAGCGCCATGCAGCTGGGCGAGTCGGATATGTGCTGGCTGATGCTGCGAGAGGAAAAGGGGAATCAATATCTGATGCGCGCCCAGCGCGGACTCCCCGAAGCCTGGTCGAAGAAAATGAACCAGCCGATGGACGACGGCATCAGTTCGCTGGTTGCGCTCTCGGGTGAAAGCCTGTTCATGAACGGCGTTCCCCTCCAGAAATTCAAGATCGCTTCGCTCGGAAAATCCGCCGGGGTCGTTCCCATCAAGATCAAAAACGAAGTCATCGGCTTATTGATCGTGGCTCGCAAAGCCGACCGCGAATTTACGCGTGATGCCCAGACCATGCTCGAAGCCATGGCTGATTACGCATCGATATCGCTCGTCAACGCCAGATTGTTCCGCGCCCTCGAACAAACGGCGGAGGGCGCACGTGCCGGGGAAAAAGCCCGCCAGAGTTCGCTTGAAAACCTGCGGAGATCCATCCATACTGAAGTGGAGGCGGCGATCTATCCGCTCAATCTGGTGTTGACCGAGATGCCCGGCGCTCTCAACGCCGAACAGAAGAGAGCGCTCGAAACCGTAAAATCCGCGCTGGAACGTTTGATGCGCTCATCCGAAAAAACGGTTCCCCCGGCCAGGTAAACTGCCTCTCATCGAAACAATGGCAAAACAGGACCTGATTCTGCTCGCAATGGATCCCTCGCCTTCGCTTGAATTATTGGTGAAGGCTCTGCGGGCATCGAATTTCGATCTTGTTCTCGCGCATGACCGCGGGGGATTGGACAAATTAACGCAAAACAGCATTCCCGCATTGGCAGTGATCGGGGATTCGTTTGCCGGGCAGGATGGATTTTCCATCGCCGCAGGCATGCTGGAACGCTTTCCAACCATGCCTATCGTCCTGTATTCAGAAGGAAATTCCCCCGACCTCGCCATGAAGGTGTTGAAAACGGGCATTACCGGATATATCCATCCGCCGTTGACGATGGAAGAGATCGTGGAGGAGATACGGCGCGCCTTGAAACGCGCACGAACCCTGGGAGATTGGGTGCGGCGTGAAGTGAAACGAACCACTGCCTCACTGGAGCAAAAGGCGAGAATCTCCGAATCAGAGCGCGTCAAACTCGAAGCGATCATCTCCAACATCCAGGACGGCGTTCTTGTACTGGACGAACAGCATCACATCCTGATCGCAAACCAGACGATTTACGAAATGTTCAGCCTGGACGGGACACCGATCGTCGGCAAATATGTCAAGGATATCATCCCGAATGCCGACCTGAGCGCCCTGATCGACCGCGCGCGCGACGGCATTTTGAAATACCACGAGATCAATTTCGACGATGGGCGCGTGTTTAACGCCCAATACACCCCGCTGGCACGCATCGGCAGTGCAGTGACCATGCAAGACATCTCCTATTTAAAAGAGATCGACCGCTTGAAGAACGAGTTCGTTCACACCGTCTCGCACGACCTGCGTTCGCCGTTGACCGCCATCCTGGGTTACATGGAATTGATCGAACGTGTTGGCTCGCTGAACGACTCCCAGCGCGATTTTCTCAACCGGCTACAGGCCAGTGTCCAACACATGACCAGCCTCGTCAACGAATTGCTCGATGTTGGCCGGCTCGAAGCCGGATTCGATACCCGGCGCGAAGTGGTCGATATCAGCAATCTGTTTGAATATTCCCTGACCGTGTTCGACAGCCAGATCCGGAAGAAGAATCTGCGCCTAACCGTCGACCATGGCGATACGCCCAAATCCCTGCGTGCCAACCCGATCCGCATCAGACAGATGATCGACAACCTGATCGGCAATGCCATCAAATACACGCCGCCGGGAGGCGATATCAGGGTGAGTATTTCCTCGCAGGAAAACCAGGTCATTTTACAAGTTTCGGACAGCGGCCCGGGCATCCCGCCTGATGAACAAAACCGGGTGTTCGAAAAATTCTATCGCGCCTCGAACCGCCCCGGAAATGTGGAAGGATCGGGGCTGGGTCTCGCCATCGTAAAGTCGATTGTCGAAAGTCACCATGGGAGGGTGTGGGTGGAGTCCAAAGTGGGCGTCGGCTCGACCTTTATCGTGCTGCTCCCCGTGCATGAGTAATGTACGAACCACAATGGTTAAAAAATGTTGACGCCGGGCTGTTCACCCGGCGTCAACTTTCGCCAAAGGAGGAGACTGGGATCTTTGTTGGAGGTGTCTGCAACCGTCTCCAGTTCGATATTAATGCACGATGCCCGATTTGAGCATCGTAATTTGTCACCGTTCCAGCATGATGAAGCGCATAAAAAATCAGGACGTGCGCAGAAAATGCCCAGCGCGACGGAGTGCCTCTTCGAAAGTGGAATAGACTTCAACTCGAAGAGCGGGATCAGGATTGCCCGTGATCATCCTGGAGACTTTACGCCCCTCCTGGTATAGACAAAGTGTCGGTTTCTTCAAAGTCAGGGCATATCCGATCTCATAGCCGACGCCATGCGATGGCACGCTGACTTCAGCGATCAGTGCGTCACACTCGCGGATCCATTTCACGTCGCGCTCATAGACATCAAGCGGAGTCAACACCCGCTCCCCTTCCAGGGCTTCGGACCGGGCAAGATGCGATGTTGGGATGATGTGTCCCTGCGCTTCGAGCGCGGCGACGAATTGTCGATAAAAGCCTTCGAGTTCTCGTCCCCCGGTGATGGAACAGGCAAAATAGATATTCATTAGATTTTGTGGAATCTGAAGTTTCCTAACTTCGGATGGTAAAGCCAACACCCAGAGGTGCTGGACCCCGCAATTACTTTTTCGGAAGCTTCGATAATATGGAAATATCGCGCCGGTGCTCCACGACAGGAGCCTCGCCCCCGTGACGCATACTGTCCATCTCAGCCCCGAAACGCATCCAGTCTGAAACAAGGATGACGATATGAGGCGACTTATCCTTGAAGAAGAGCGGTGAGAGGAAAAGCCGCAGGGCAGATCGAGACATGGGAAGCGCGTTGACCTCGATGACGATCGCTGTCATTTTTGCGATCGGTTCAACGATATCCACAAGCGACTTCGGGATGCTTTTGGGCGGGAAGATCGAGACCATTGTCGCCGTGGCTGTACGCCGGAAGCGTTTGTATGAAATATTCAAACGCAGGAAAGGCGTGACAAGCCGCAGATGATCGTTGAACGGCTGGACATACGCGCTTTTTCGAATCAACCACATGCCAAGGCCGATCATGGCGGTGACCACGCCCAACGCGGCGAACGTCATCCAACGCCATTGCTCGAAACCCCACGAGTAAATCGCCCATGCCAGCCCGAGCATTGCCAGACCAAGCGTAAAAACCGCCGTCCACCAGCGGCTCATCATATGCGTAAATACGACCAGCGGGTAGCGTCGTCCGCCTTTCCCTGCCATGACTTAATCGTCCTCGTCCATGATGGGTAAGGTCCCGTCTCCTTCGGGACCTCGAACCTGGCTGCCGCCCAACCGGTCGATCAGATTCCCGATGGCTTTTTCCAAATGTCCTCCGCGCAGGCTGAAGGTAATATCGCCGCGCGTCTTCTCGATGATGCCGCGCGCCAGGTCCGTCTGACGGCGCAAACCGTTGGTGATGGCATCGGGGTAATCCATGGTGACAAGCACGGAATAAATTTCGTCCATCACGCCGAGCAGGCGTTCCGCTTCGGTGGAATATCCGTGGCGCAAAATGTCCAGTGTGCGGCGGCGCAGTTCGCCCACGACCTCCGCCAACCCGTTGAGAAAAGTTGCGGGTTCAACGACCAATTCCTCCGGAGTCGGAAGCGGTTGATTCCGGATCAAAGAACAAGTGATGTTGGCTTCCACGTATTCCTTCAACGCGTCCTGTGTGTATCCTGAGTGATAAAGGTCTGGATGGGCTAAGAGGGAACTGCGGAGCGTATCCGCAAGTTGACGCGCTTCGCGCAATTGCGCATGCATGTTCGCCGTATCATCACGATGGACTGCGCGGATGGCGAGCGAACAGGCGCGCGTGAGTTGACGCGCATGGGCAAGCGCCTGCTCACGAGCGGCAGTGCGAGAGTCGAAACTTTTACGGATCTGATCGGCGATGGATTCGAGCTTGTGCATGATTATTCTTTTGGAGGCTCGGGAGGCTGTTGGTACGGGCGGAACAAGTTGTCGGCGAGGGTGGAATTGACGGGGACTTGAATCTCACCATAGGCAGCCTCATAACGCGCAATGTTCTCCGTAAGCGCTCTCAACAATAGTTTCGCGCTGAGCGGCGTCATGACCACCCGCGAACGGATTCGCGCGCGCGGCTCGCCGGGCAGGAGGTGGGCAAAATCAAACACGATATCGGACGGCGAGTGGGCGATGCGTGCTAGGTTGACGTATTGCGGTTCCAGGTTGGGGGGAATTTCGAGCACCGGACCGGCAGGTTTGGGAGGGGTTTGGGGAGTGGTCATGGCTTTTTATGGAGACCCCAAAAGTCTTGAAAACCTTCAGGGTCTTTGAATTTAGAATGGAATCTCATCTTCGGGCGGGAGTTCAGCCATCTCCATGCCGCCGCTGGAGGGAATGGGTCCGGCTTCGCTTTCGGCGCGCGATGAAAGGAAACGCACAGTCTGGGCAGTGACTTCAAAGGAAGAACCTGCCGAGCCGTCCTGCTTTGTCCAAATGCGCGGACCGCCGGTATTTTTATCGGGTGTGAGGCGTCCTTCGATCAGTACCTTGGCGCCTTTCTTTAAATATTGATTGCACGCTTCGGCAGTCTTCCCCCAGGCTGAGATGCGAAACCAAATGGTTTCCTTGACCTGCTCTCCGTTCCCGGCAGTGTACTGCCTGCTGGTGGCGACCGAAAACGAAGTGACTGCCTGACCGGTGGGGGTGTAACGCATCTCCGGGTCCTTGCCGACATTGCCTGCGATGATGATCGTGTGATACATGGGGAATGCTCCTTGAGGTAAAGGTACCCGCCGAAACACGGCGGGGAAAATGGATACGAACATGTCCATTTTACACCCGTCAGACCTTGTAAGAAAGGAATTTAAGGGATTGTCTTGTATGCAACGAAAATAATGAGGAGAAATACCATGTCTGAGACCACCCCCAAGAGATACCACTCTGCGCATGTCGCCATTCATTGGTTGATGGCGCTGCTTGTGATCATGATGCTTGGCATTGGCAAATTTGCCATGCCGGGCATCCCGCCGGAAGATCCGCAAAAGCCGATGATGTTGCAAAGCCATGCTTACATCGGCGGCGCGATTGCGTTGTTATTGATCGTACGCCTTGTGCTGCGATACACCACCACGCGTCCTGCTCCGGCAGATGCCGGTAATGCCTTCCTGAACTTCCTTGCCAAGGCTGTTCATTTCCTGTTGTATTTGATTCTGGTGGGCATGGCAATCAGCGGGCTGGGGCTTTTCCAAATGGCGAACCTGCCCGCCGTGTTCAGCGGAGCCGCGCCTTACCCTGCCAATTTCTTTGACTATCTGCCGCGCGGCGGTCATGGGCTGCTTTCATGGTTGCTGCTTGCGCTTGTATTACTGCACTTTGGCGCGGCGATGTTCCATCAGTTCATCAGGAAGGATAACTTGCTGGCAAGAATGTGGTTCGGGAAGTAGTCAAACCCACTCACAACGGCGTCTTCATCGGGATCCCCGCTTTTCTCGGATACTTGGGTGGGGTGGCGGCGATCTTTTCCACCAGCACAAGATAGCGGTCATCCGCCACGCCTGGCAGGTGGACGGGGATCAACTGCTTCAATTTGCCGCCCAATAATTTCATTGCCTTTTCAGCGGACTGTGCCTCGGCGGGTCCGCTTTCGCCTTTTTGAGCAAGCATCGTTCCGCCGAGTTTGACAAGAGGGAGCAGGTATTCGGCAAGAATGTTCATATTCGCCACTGCGCGCGCCACCGCCCAATCATAGGTTTCGCGATGCGCAGGGTCATGCCCCGCATCTTCAGCGCGTGCATGAATGACTTCTATGTCATCCAACCCCAAAGTTTGAATCACGTGCTGGCAGAACATGGCTTTCTTGCCGACAGATTCCACCAGTGTCACATGCATGGTCGGGTAGATGATCTTCAAGGGAATGCCTGGAAAGCCTGCGCCTGTCCCAACATCCACAAGGCGGCGCGGCGGGTTGGCTTTCCATGCCAGCACACAGGAGAAAGAATCCAAAAAATGCTTCGAGCGGATGGAATCCACATCGCGGATGGCGGTCAGATTGAATTTCCGGTTCCACTCGATCAACTCCCGCTCATAATTGACGAGCGCCGCCACCTGGCGCGTTGTGAGATGCACGTTGAAAATCGTTTTTGCGTCGTGAATAAGGGAATCCATGTCTGGCAGGATTATATAACAATTGCATCCCCCACCTTTCAAACGCGCATCGATCCCACCCGAACAACATCGCGTTATGATGGCAAAAACTTACCCCCACACCTTTTCATTCTTTCGATGCAGGGCGTTTTGTCTACTTCTTTATACCAGCCTCTTCGAAATACTTCCGAACTTTCGCCATGATCTGGCGGTCGGTCATCTTATCTGCAGATTCGATGCCTTCGATATGAGTATGATCTTTCCTGTGTTCGAGGCGCTGTTTCAACTCGTGCTTCGCCTCGCCGGGACCAAAGATCAGAACTGCGTCCGCGCCGCGGAGCATGCCAATTACTTTTTCATAATACTTATTGAGATATCCCTTGTATTGTTTGTCGAGCTGGTCATCCCCTTTTTGATATTGGGCGCTGTATGGAGTGCGGGGGCGGGTCAGGCCCCGATAGCGGAGGTGTCGTCCGATGCCCGACTCGACCACCTGCAGGAATTCGTTGTCATTCAAAGTCAGGATCACCGCCCTCTTGTGGTCGATCCAAAGCCCGATCTGTTTGGTCATGCAGTCCATCCTTTCCTGTCGTGTGCGCTCAAACCCTCATAAATAGTATAGGACGTTATAGACAGCAAATCAACAGGGTACAGGACAAACATAATTAATCCTGAATTTAATTTGGAATGCTGAAGAGCACGGACCGTGAAGCGCGCGCAAAACGACCAAAGAATCCGCGTTTTCAGAGCTTCTCCGTATCCCATTTGCTCTTAAAAACGAAATCACCCGCGATGCTGACATTTCGGGTGAGTCATGTTTTAACAGGGAAGGTGAAAACCGGACCAGAGGACGAGACAACTCGAAAGTTCGATTTACGAATAATACCAGTTGAAGATCCTGTTATAGACTGCCATCAGCATCTTCTTGATAAATACGATTTCCAGGACCCGTCTCCCAAACGAGGCAGACTTCCTCCTCCCTGAATCCTTTAATTCACCGCGCAAATACCCCAGCGTATTGGACATATTCATCGCCAGCGGATCGCTCACCATCAGCCGCAGTAATCCCGCGTCGTTCATGCGCTTGTCCAACTGGCGGACCTGCCCCATCGGCTTGTCCATGTCGAAAGGCAGGAATTGTTCCAGCGTGGACTTGTACGCTGTAAACTGCCAATGACTTGCGCCAGCCATCGCGTTGACTCCCTTATAAACTATTCTCCAGTCTCTAGTTTCCGCATACACTTTCTTATTCTCTTCTTCAGTTTGCCCAAGCGACAAGTTGAATTCCAAAAACGTCTCCCACGGGATAAATTGACCTTCCTCCAGTCTGGCGTTTTCGCGCGCCCACTTCAAAGTTGACTCATAATATTCTGGCGGCGTGCGGAAGGGACGCGCGGTCACCATGCCGACATTCGGAAAGGTTTCGAGAATTTCCACCGAACGCGAAAGCCATTTCGGGGAGAATAGTACATCCGCATCGGTGTAGGCGATGATCTCGCCAGGCGCGCCCGCCAGCATCACATTCCACGCGCCGCCCTTGCCCATGTTCTTCTCGGAAAGGATCAAATATTGGATTCGCCCTTCCTCCTTTTCTTTCACAAGAAAGTCACGCACCTCGGCGCATGAGCCGTTGTCGAAAACCATCAGATCGAAAGGCAGACCCGCGTCCTTGCGCATGGACTCGAGCGAGACTTTCAGCACATCGAGAGTCTCGGCGTAGAATCCGCTCAGGAACGGGATGTAATTCAACAGCGCGGCTGTGATCCGTTCGGGGCGGGAAACATCTTTGACGAACTTGGCGGGGTTTTGTCCTTTTCGCATTAGGTATCAGGTCCCAGGATTCAGGTATCAGGTTATGATTTGAAGAGTTTAGCAATTCGCTTTTGCCATCGTTTTGGGCGGGCAATGTTTTCGATCATATTTTCAGGCAGGAAGAAAAACACAGCGCGCAGAAACAACTCGACCTTCCTCATGAAGTGAGCCGATGTCATCTTCGGGCGGGCAAGCTGCCCATCGAACAATTCATGCGTCGCATCCAGGCTTGTGTAACGGATGTTCGCCTGTCCGCCCGCAAGACGGATATTGTCGTTGGTCTCGGGATGTTCATAATGCGGCTTGCCTTCAGGCAGATGCGAGTAATCGTGGTTTTGATGCACAATCATGATGGAGGGCGTGCAGTCAATAACCGCCCAACCTTCTTTGCGAGCCTTGTAGATCATCCAATTATCCCAGCCTGCGCGACCGATGGTAAAGTCGGGAATATCCTGATAACAGGATTTTGGAAAAAGGAAAAAATCGCTTCCCGCGGGACGGTGAAGTTGATCCTGTTTCCGGACGCTTTCCCTCAGCTTTGACTCCCACCCTTCGGCAAAATCAATTGGAGACGCAATGTCATAATCCCAGCGCTGGCTGAGCAAAACGTATTTATCACGCAACGTGCGCGAGCTCCGCGCCGTTTCGAAGAAATCGAGCATGAGTATCATATCCGTATTAATGATGCAGAGCAGGTCGCTGTTCGAGTTTTCGCGAGCAAGTCGAAACATGGACGAGATCAGCGGCGCGCCCGATTCGCTACGTGCCACGTTGGGGATTTGCCTGACGCCGAGTTCTTTTGCAGTTTCAGCAAGACCCGTCTCTTCGCCGAGGAGGATGACTTCGACATCAGGAAGCAAAGTCCATGAATTGATCGCGTTGCCTTGAATCAGCGCGATGTGCGGATCGGTGAAGGGTTTGGGAGCGGAAAAGAGAGTGATTAGTGGCATGAGTAATCAGTATGTCGTTGCGAGCCCTGAGGCTTAAACGCCGAGTGGGCGAAGCCATCTCCCGTTTAATTGGAGACTACTTCGTCGCAAAGAGCGCTCCTTGCAACGACATTATTTTAAAGCTCTTTTATCAATATCCTTCAAAGTTTTGTGTTGCACTCCTGCATTGAGCTTCATCAATTCAGGTTTGTCGTGAACGAGATCAAGCACTTCTTTCCACGAAAAGTCATCGCGCCCATCAAAGTGACTGTAGACCTGGCGCATGAATTCCAAGTCTTCGGGGGTGTCCACCGTCCAGCGGTAATCGCCGAAATCGGTGGTGTGCTGGAGGAGGGCGATATTATATCCTCGTGGAGAGGTTCCTGTTTCAAGAGTTCGACTTTGACGGGTTAGTTCAACTCCTTCGTAGAAGTAGGGCATAGCGTGTTCGCGATGCTGCGGCTCTTTGGCTTCCTTCCACGCTTTGGCAAGGACTTGGAACTTGCAAGCTTCCACATCCAGCCCGATGGGATAGGTGCGATGCCAGGGAGGCGGAAGTCGGTTGCAGACAAAATCATATTCGCCTTCGAGTAATGTGTTTACTACATTATCTATTAGTTCAGGATCAATGACGGGACAATCCGCGGTGATACGGACAACATAATCCGCTTTAGCTTGTTTGGCGGCTTGATAGTAACGGTCAAGCACATCGTAGAGACTGCCGCGCGTGAAAGGGATTCCGCTGAAGTCGCAGTATTCGGCGACGGGGTCGTCGGAGGGATCAGTCGTCGTGGCGAACAAGGTTTGGGAAACAGAAGCAGCCCGCGAGGTCCGCATGAAGACGCGCTGCAACATGGGTTGACCGGCGATATCGACAAGGATCTTACCAGGCAAACGCGATGAGGACATGCGTCCCTGAATGATGGCTACTACGTTTTCAGTCATTGAGTCTGCCCTTCGGACGGGATCGGCTGAGGAGTCACGAATCCTTTTGCTTTAAATTTTTCGACGTACTCGTACACAGTTTGATAATCGAGACCGACCTGTTCGGCGATATCAAAAATCGTGTGTTCACCTTCGAAGCGCATCATGATCTTTTCGATGGCACGGTTGAGCGCCCAGTTGTCGCGCCAATCGACCCAGAGACCGTGACCGCTGAGAAAAACGGGACCGCGGAAAGTGCGCTTGGGGATGTAGTTGCTGGCGTAGATGCGGATGATCTCTTCGGCAGTTTGCGCCGCGCCGACGAGCATATCTTCGTGCATGATGTCGAGATTGTCGTCGGTGGTGTGATACTCGTCGTAGGGGAAACGGTTGAGCGAGATACATGGCACGTTGACACCAGGTCCGTTGATGACGCGTTCATCATTGGCGGGGGCGGCGGCGAAATCACGGGACTCGTGAGGTGTATTGCGTAATACGTAATTCGTAATTCGATCAAGCAGGTGAGTATGTTGCCTGGTGTGATGCCATGCAATTTGATTCTGATTGCCCGTCATCTCCATGAAGATGCCACCGCGCAGAGTCGGGATGAGTGACTCGTTGTGCGCCAGCCAGGCGATCGTACCGATGGTCTCGGGTCCAAACCAAAAGCGGACGCTCATCGAGCCAGCAGGAAGCGGATTCTCAGCGAGTCGCCGCGCCAACTCGATGGTGCTGACCACGCCCGCGCCGTCGTCGTTGGCTTGCATGGGGTGACAGGTATGCGCCTGCACAAGGAACTCACCCGCTTCGGGATTTGGTCCGCCTAGAGGGTGGACAACCGCAGTCGCGACCTTGAATCCCCGTTTGGGGTCGGTGACAAACTCTGATCTGATCACCGCATGATATTTTTTATCACGCGAAAGTTCATCAAACGTGTTCTTCGGCAGACAGAAACCCCAATCACGTTCGTAGTATTTAAATATCCACGGTACGGTATGCGGACGTTTCTCGTCGAAATACAAATGCGGCTGAAGTTCTTCGAAGCTCAGCACTTTGTCAGTTGGCAAAGAATACGAAACTATGTGAAGCGGATTGTCCTTGAAGTCCACGACGCGTTCGCCGTCTTCCGTTTCGAGAAACGCCTCATGGACAACATATCGCTCCGGTACTTTCCAGGTCCAGACGGGAGTCAGCGGCGCGTACGTCTCGATGGTGTAGTTCGAAGAATCGGGCATGTATGAGCCGACGATCTCCAATGTTTTATCGTGGTCGTCGGAGGCGATAGTGCGATGCAGAGGGAAGAATTCCGCGAGGATGGATTTGAGGGAGGTGTAGGGTTTCATTTTTTAGACACGCAGGGGCGAGGTTCCCTCGCCTTGTTTTGGTTTTATCTAATTTAGGGCGGGGAAACCCTAATACTTCGCCTCTTCGATGTAATGCAACTTTTCAGGGTGCTCGCGCACGATAATCGACATATTATCGTAAAAATCATTCGCCGTTGCAAAATGGATCTTCGCCGCGCCGACCTGCACTTCCTTGATGACACCCGCCGCCAGCAATTCGTTCATGCCCGGGTTGATGTAGGTCTTCACGCGTTCATCATTGCGGACGAACATCGAATACATTTTGATCTGCGGCTTGCGGTCATAGCCGACATAAATTCCGGAAAACTCCTTTACGCGCCGGTAATTGCAGCCGACATTGTATTCGATGTAATGATGCATCGAGAACGTGCTATTGAAATCCAAACCGATGCTCACAATTGTGCCATTGATCTTGTGAAATAACGCAAACGCCGAGTTCGGTCCGTAGGCTTCCACATCTTCGGTTTTGGAAAATTCCTTCGCCCTCGCCCCAAGCGCGGAAAAACTGTAAATTGGGTGAGGCGTACGCAACGCATTCGGCCTCAACCGCGCAATCTCGGTGATCATCCCCATCTTCGAAGGACTCTCCATGACATCGAAATAATGCGTCTCCGTCCACGATTGAAAATTGAACGCAGGGAACAATACCGTTCCGGTTTTACCGACCATTTCGCACATCACATCGATGACCGTGTCCGCGCCGCCCTCCACCCCGCCCAGCGATTTATACGACGTATGCACAATGATCGTCTCGCCCTCTCTCAGGTTGAGTTGACCAAAACCAGCCAGCAAATCCTTCTTACTTAACATGTTTTCCTTTCATGTCATTGCGAGCCGCAATGCGGCGAAGCAATCTTTTTGTTATAGGAGATTGCTTCGGGCTATCGCCCTCGCAATGACATTTGATTATAGACATTCATCAACACCGCGGCATTCTTTTTCCAATCCGCGCGCCTCTCGGCGGACCTGCGGGCTGCTTCGCCGATCCCCGGCAGTTTCTCACGCTGATTCATCGCCGCGAGGATCTTTTCCGCCAGATGATCCGTATCTCCATCGCGGAAAAACCAGCCGTTTTCGTCCTCCACCACCCATTCTTTGTTTGCGGGGATATCCGAAACCAAACAGGGCAGCCCGCACGCCAGCGCTTCCATCAATGACACAGATGAACCATCCACATGCGAAGGCGAGATGTACAAATCCGCCATATGATACCAGCGCGGAAGCTCTGTCTGCGAAATCTGCCCGCCGAAGGTGACGTATTCCTCCACGCCGCCACTTTGTAAAATTTTACGGATATTTGCTCCCTGCGAACCGCCGCCCAAAAGGATCAAGCGGATGTCTTCGCGGCGCCGTGTAACTTCCACAAATGCGCGCGCTAACACATCCACGCCATAGCGTGGCTCCCATGCGCGGTTGCAGAAAAGCACAAACCCTTCCTGAACCAATTTGCCTTCCGCCTTCCTCATTCTGAAATGCTGCAGATCCACACCCCAGGGAATGACAACCGTCTTTCCAGGGTTCATGCCGTAGGTGGCTGCCTTATCCCGCGTTACGTTGGCGTCACTGGTGAAAAAATCTGTGCGGCGCAACACGTAGTGCGTAACCCATTCCATCCACTTGTTTTTGTGAACATCGTCCATCAAGTCGAAACCCCAGGACATGGTGAGGATGGGGTGGAATCCGCTCAGGGTGGCGATAAACGCGCAGGTCTGAATCGGTCCCGCATGGATAAGGTCAGGCTTGAGGTCCCGCAAGAGGCGTTTGAAGTCCATCACCAAAGCGGGAAGTTTGCTCCAAGTAAATGGTTTACGCCCGCCCTTCCAACTGACTTGATACACATTTTCAGGCACCGGGCGGCTTTCAACCTGTCTGCGATTCCCTTCGAGTTGCACGAAATAAACCTCGTGCCCGCCATCGGAGATGGCTTTGAGAAAACGATAATCGTGTGTGGAATAGCCGGGGGAGAAGTAAAGAATCTTCATATGCCAACATAGGGGCGAGGTAACCTCGCCCCTCCACATTTATCACGCGCCCAGGTCGGTCCAGCGCAATTCCCTGCCTTTGGGCATGTCGATAAGCGCCTTGGTACCAATGACATTTTGAATCTCATGCGGCTTGACCGCTCCCGGTGTGGCGGGACGCAGGACATCGATCATGTCGCGGGTGAAGGTTTCACCGGCTTTGATATCGCGCGCGGTACGCAAACAGCGTCTCTGAACGACCTTGGTCTCCTGTTCATTGGCGGCGATGATTTTATCGGGACTGCCAAACGAGCGTTCGAGCAGGCGGGTCTCCTCGACCATCTTCGTCCAGTTTTCGGGATTCATCGCGAACTTGTGGTCGGGACCTTCGCGGTCGTTGCTGTCGGTAAAGTGGCGTTCGATCATGCGCGCACCCAAAGTCACCGCGCCGAGAACTGGTGCAAGGGCATGGGTGTGATCGGACAGACCTAGAACCACATCAGGATACATGGCGGCAAAGGTTTTGAGCGTGTTGATATGCAGATGGTCGTAGTTATCGGGGCTGGCAGTGTAATTGGTATTGCACTGCATGAGGCACAGTTGCTTGTTGATCTTGAGGATCGCATGGACGGCGCGCTGCACGTCGGTGATATCCGCCGCGCCGCAGGCAATGATCATCGGCTTGCCCTTGGATGCCATGTGTTCAAGCGCCTCGATCCAGTCGATTTCGCCGGATCCCGCCTTGAAGGCTGGGATATACGGATTGACATGCTCAATGGAATCGTAATCGTAGGGCGAGGTGAAGAAGTCAATGCCGACCTTGTCGCATTCCTCTTTGAGGATGGGCGTCCAACTCTGGGAGACGGAAGCGGCAGCATACACTTCAGTAACGGATTTTTTCCAAGTCGCCTGATGGCTGACCTTGGAATTCATGTGAGTGAAGCCATACTCCGAAACGATCTTGGGCGCTTGAAAATGCTGGAACTTTGCCGCATCGGCTCCCGCTTCTTTGGCGAGTTTGATCAGTTTCTTCGCCCGCTCCAGATCGCCGTCATGGTTTGCCGCGATGTCGGCGATGAAGTAGGTGGGATGGTTCAAGCCGATGGTGTGGTTGTTGATCTTGAATTCCATGTGTTCCTCCAGACAATTATATTTTATCCATAGCCATTTCGGACATTTTTCCAATAATCTATAAAATCTAGGTCTGTTTCAGGGTCAAGATAAGGGTCAAAGTGGATGTCATGTTCTTTACAATACAACTTGTATAAATACTTGATGAACTCGATTTCAACATCTTCTCTCTCACGATCAAACCACCACCCATCCCCATATCGTCTCATGGCAAAGCCGCTTAACCTTGCCTCATAATATGCATCTATCCTGCGCTCTTCTGTTTCATCATCTCTATCAGCATCAGCATTTCTATGACACGGAAAGCATAGGACTACTAAGTCGTCGAGTCTTTCATTTCCAACGCGCTCATACGTGAGATGATGCACATCAGGATCAAGAATAATTGATTTGCATCTTTCGCATTTTCCATTAGCACGAGTTAACACTTGTCTGCGTTTGTCTTTCCATAAATTTGACTTTAAGTAGTCGCGATAAACTTTTTGCCATTCCTCGTGATTACTATATGCCTTATTAAAGAGTGTTATCCATTTCTCTATTTCTCTTTGCCGTAATTTATTATTTTCCCATTCTCGCCAATCGTTATTCATGGTGCTTATTCCCTTGAGTTGGATAATCTGCTGTTCATCTCCCAATCCTTCCCAAATGTGTGTTCTGGAAGGCGTCTTCGTGCTTCAAGCCGTAGCCGAAGACCCGGTCAAGGCTGGAGTGGGCGAAAAGCAGAATGCCGGTAAAGGTTAGCCAGGGAGTAACAAGTAGGACGCCCAAGGCATAGAGCGTAATCCCAAGCCCTTTGTGGTGGATCAGGTTATAGGTCCACGCGCCGAAGCGGGGGTTGATCAGGTAGCCAATCATGCTCAGATCGGGAGCAAGAAAGAGGAGGGCGAAAAGCCCCCAAGAGGCATCCAATCTCGAAAAAAGAAAGAGGGCGAGGGCAAACATCAATAATTCTTCAAGATTAAGAAGGGATTTCATGTGGGTTCCTTGTGAATAACGACAAAACGACTGTGGATAAGTTGGGAATATCTGTGGATAACTGGGGTCAAAATCTAAGTTTATCCACAAAAAGCGCCCAATCTCTGTGGATAACTACCCGTTTAAGTGGGTGAAGCTGTGGATAAATTGCCTGAAAAGCGGTTCACATGGGGTTATGGCTGTTGATAACTGCGGATTTTCTGTGGATAACCCTGTTCGTGTTGTGCGTAAAACTCCTCCAAACCTGTGGAGAAATCGGGTAAATCCTCGCCCAGGTCTGTGGATAACTTGCGGGTGGAAAGCCATAAATTGTTGGAACGTTTGGCGATAAGACCGGAAAAGTTGACGGACTTTGGGGTTATGTCGCTTTCGCGCATGTGGAAACGCCGCGCGATCTCGACCCCGAACTGGTACTTGCTCATGGCTTGCGGACCGACAAGATGATACAAACCCTTTAACTCTCGCTTCAACATCTTGACGAGAGTTCGGGCGGTATCGTTCACCAACATTGGGCAAAAGATGACGTCGGTGAAACCGCTCATGCTTTTATTGTTCGAGAGATTGTTGAAGAAGAACTCGGCGAGACTGCGCCGGCCGTTCAAGCTCCAGCCGTAAAAGTTGACGCGCGCCACGATGGCTTTGGGGTTCTCAGTCAATGCCGCCCATTCGCCGTCGAGCTTGGTCTTGGAATACACCCCAACCGGGCTGGGCGGGTCTTCCTCGCTGTAGTAGCCGTCCTTTTGCCCGTCGAAAACGGCATCGGTTGAGATGTGGGCGAAAGGGATATTCCGAATTTTGCAGGCACGCGCGAATCGGCGTGGGAGGTCGGTGTTGAGCTGTTTGGCGAGGTCCGGCTCTTCTTCGCAGACATCGAGGTCTGCGAGAGCCGCACAGTTGACAATCCAGTCGGCTTGGGCGGCATCGAGGATCGACTCCACCGAATTCCTTTCGAGCAGGTCGTATTTCAGAACCTTGAACGGCGCGTTGACCAGTTTGCCGCGGTCCACGCCGATGACCTCATGCTCATTCATCATCTCCTGTGCAAAGTTGATGCCGAGCAATCCGCTGACGCCGGTGAGTAGAAGTTTCATGGGTCAAGTTCCAGGTGTCAGGTAACAGGTAACAGGTTTCAGGGATTAACCTGACACTTGATATCTGGCACGTGACACTTTCCTTATCCTTCCAATTTTCCCTGAAGGAACAATTCCTCGAACGGGGCGATGTATTTCTTGATGCCTTCCACGTCGAGCCATTCGCTGTTGTTGTCGCTGGAGTATGAAAAACCTTCGCCGGGAATTGTACCCCTATCCTGCCAGGAGTAGCCGAACCAGGTCGCCTCGGCGGGCTGGACGACGAACATTTTCTCCAACTCAACCGTGTGCCGCGCCTCGTCTTCCGAGATCAGAACCTCGTGCAATTTTTCGCCGGGGCGAATGCCGATGATCTCCAGTTCCGCGTCCGGGGCGATGGCGCGCGCAAGGTCGGTCACTTTGGTGCTGGGAATCTTCGGGACGAAGACCTCGCCGCCCTCCATCTGCTCGATGCAATGGATGACGAATCTCACGCCCTGCTCCAGCGAAAGCCAGAAGCGCGTCATGCGTTCGTCGGTGACGGTGACTTTGCCGGTGGCGCGCCGTTTGAGGAATAACGGGACGACCGAGCCGCGCGAGCCGACGACGTTCCCGTATCGGACGCAGGAGAAGCGGGTTGCCGAACCCCCGGCATAGGCGTTACTCTGAATCGTTAACTTCTCCGCCGCGAGTTTGGTCGCGCCATATAAATTTGCCGGGCTGACAGCCTTATCCGTGCTGACGGTGAGGACTTTCTGC
>JAPKMP010000023.1 GCA_026645935.1 Candidatus Villigracilaceae bacterium
GGTCTGGAACAATGCCCGTAAAGGCGTTTATACTGCGGAACAAAGCTGGGGCGTGGAGGCCGCCGCTGTGTACTGGCACTTCGTCGACCTGGTGTGGATATTCTTCTATCCCGCCTTGTACCTGATCGGCACGGCAGTATAAAAATCGAATACCTCCGCCGCCGGAAGGCGGCGGTTTCTTTTGAATATCGATCATTTGGTGAAATATGAACAAGAAACTATTTCTGACGGGCAGCGTTATCTTTGTGATCGTTGCCACAGCGGCGGCACTTTCCATTATTCTTGCCAGACCGCCTTCCTTCCGCGGAACATCCTATGGCGAGCCTTTTCCGCCTGCTGCTGAGATCGAACTGACAAAAGCCGATGGAGAGGCCTTTCGGTTAAGCGACCAACGTGGGAAGGTCGTCCTGCTCTTTTTTGGTTACACCTCCTGCCCCGATGTCTGCCCGACCACACTCGCGGAAATGAAACTGGTCATGGATGAGCTCGACGAACTTAATGAGCGCGTGCAAGTCGTTTTTATCTCCGTCGATCCGGACCGCGATACCCCTGAAAAGGTACAAGCCTACGTCGAACATTTCAATCCTGCATTTCTTGGGCTGACCGGTTCCATGCAGGAATTGGAGCCGGTTTGGAATGCGTATTCGATCTTCCGCGAATCGGTTGAAAGCGATTCGGCGTTAGGGATTATCATCAACCACACGGCCCGCAGCTTTCTTGTGGACCCTCAGGGAAATTTGCGTTTGTCTTATGCGTATCAAACCCCTGTGAAGGATATCGTTCACGATATCAAATTGTTATTGGAGCAAGAATGAATTTTACGCTGAAACGGATTTTCCTTTCCTTTCTGCTTGGGCTGGCGCTTGCTGCTGTGACCACCGAAACGGCGTACTTCCTTCTGAAAAAGGAAAATCGCGAGCCGGGTGTCATCGAACTGGTTGTCCCCGCTGGCACGGCGGACATGATCCGTGCGGGCGGTGCGCCGCCGGAAATTCCCAAAGATATGCGCTTTGTGGCGGGGGATACATTGAAGGTCGTGAATCAGGATACTGAAAACCACCAATTGGGTCCATTGTGGATTCCGGCGCAAGCAACCGCCACTTTGAAACTTGAAGAGGAAGATAATCTGATTTACGAATGCACCTTCCAGGCTGGTAATTACATGGGTATCAGCGTGCAGGAACCGGTCACATGGCGCACGCGCATTTCCGGAATGTTCTATGCTGGATTCCCGCTTGGGATGTTGTTTGCTGTCTACAGCGGTTTGATCGGAGTCAAAAAGAAGGAAGGATCATGAGCGTCCTGGTGAAAATGCTGTCGCGCAAATTGGCGTTCACAACTTTATTGGTCTTAATCGGTTCAGCCGTTTGCATCCGCCTCGGCATCTGGCAATTGGACCGCCTCGAGCAGCGACGGGCATTCAATGCCCAGGTCGAGTCCATGCGGGCGGCGGATCCATTGGATCTGAATCTTGGAACGTCGGAAAATATCGCTTCGATGGAATGGCGCGCCGTAACGGTCACAGGGGAATATGATTTCGCGAACCAGGTCGCGTTGAGGAATCAATACAACGAAGGCGTTTACGGATTCCACCTCATCACCCCGCTTCTTTTCCAGGGGAAGGCTGTTCTTGTGAACCGGGGCTGGATTCCCGCCGAGAGCGATTCGACCCCCGAGGATTGGCGTGACTATGATGAGAGAGGTGAAGTCAGGGTCACAGGGCAGATTCGGCTGGGGCAGGGCAAACCAGCCTTCGGCGGAATCCCCGATGCGCTGCCGACGGATGGGACCCGGCTCGAGGTTTGGAACAATCTCGATGTGGAGAAAATATCCTCTCAGCTGCCGTATCTCACCCTCGATGTATTCATCCAACCAAATCTTGAAGAAGGGGATGCCTTTCCGCCCATCCCGTACCAGCCGGTAATCGAATTGACGGAAGGTTCGCATTTCGGGTATGCTTTGCAATGGTTCACTTTCGCGGCGATCTTATTTTTTGGCTATCCATTCTATCTACGAAAACAGGACGATTGAAATGAAGCATTCAATGAAAACATCGTTTGCTCGCAGGGCGGTCATGTTGCTTCTGGCTGTCTTTGTGTTGACGGTGGTCGGGCGGCTCGTGACATTGACTGGCGCGGCGGCTTTTTGCATCGGCTGGCCCCTCTGCATGCCGACGGACGTCCTCGGTTATTTAAAATTGATCCATTTGGTTCTGGTGGGCATGGCATCCGTCGCGATGATCTCGGTCTGGCGCAAGGCCTGGCGCGAACAGCGTCATCATGCAAGTTTGCTGCCGCTTACGACCGTAACGGGTATTTTGTTTTTCGGGCAGGCGTTCGTCGGCGCGATCGAGGTGACCCGCAATTATCCCGTGCATCTGGTCGTACTGCATACATTGACAGCGGTTTCACTTTGGATCGCGTTGGGAGCGCTGGTGTTCGTTTCCGGCACACTGCAGGAGGACGGCATCGCGGATTATCAATTCGGCTGGCGGCAAAGGGTGAAGGATTTCTTTATCCTATCCAAGCCGCTGATCGTGACGTTATTGCTGGTGACGACCTATGGCGGATTGGTGGCCGGAGGTAAAGCCTGGCCCTCAGCTTCTTTAGCAGTGTGGACATTGCTTGGTGGCGCGCTGGCAGCGGGCGGTTCGAGCGCATTGAACCAATATATCGACCGGGAACTGGATAAGAACATGCAGCGTACGTCCAAGCGCCCGCTGGCGGATGGAAGATTGACCCCTGCTGAAGGTTTATCTTTCGGACTGGCGTTGTGTTTGCTCAGTTATTACCTGATGGCGGGATTTGTAAATTTACTCGCCGCTTTGCTTTCGCTTGCGGGAATTTTCTACTACGTTTTCTTTTACAGCGTCTGGTTGAAGAAAGCGACCGTGCAGAATATCGTCATTGGCGGCGGGGCGGGAGCGATCCCGCCAATGGTGGGCTGGGCTGCGGCAACGGGAAATCTCAGCCTCGGCGCGTGGATCCTTTTTGCGATCATCTTTATGTGGACCCCGCCGCATTTCTGGGCACTGGCGATCGTCCGCATGAAGGATTACGAGCGCGCGGGCGTGCCGATGCTGCCGGTCGTTCAGGGCGAGGAAAAGACCCGCAGACAAATATTGATCTACACCGTGGAGTTGATCATCGTCACATTATTGCTCCCCTTGTTCAATCTCGCCGGGACGATCTATCTTATTTCCGCGCTGGTGCTTGGAGGGCTTTTGCTCTATGCCGCATGGAGGGTCTTCCGCGAAGGCGGGAACAAGGTGGCGTGGATGATGTATCGCTGGTCGAGCATGTACCTGGCGTTCATCTTCCTGGCATTGATGATCGATGCGGCAACGTAGTTCTGATCTCCAAATGTCATTTCAATTGTTCGTATATCGCCGCCGTGTTCGTTTCGTAGATCAATTTATAATTTCGAGAATTTTTCAGGCTGATCTGAAGGGGTAGGGTGGCATCTTCCACTTGCAGGTAGAGGTGGGTGAGGTCAAGATTGTATTCGTCCTCCCAAACGGAGAGACAATCAGCATCTTTTCGGGCGCACGCCTGCAGGGATTCGAAACGCAATATTCTCTTCTCGAACATCCCATCGTCCACCCATTCGTACCCGAAGATGGTGCCTAGGCTTTTGCGTTCCGTAATGGCGGGGAACCATTCCGTCCACGGATCGCGGAAGGGGGTCGATTCGCCTGTTAGGACTGCAAACGATGCAGAGGGTGGAGTGTTTTTGCTGATCCAAAAAAATGTTTCAACGTCCGATGATTGGAGGGAGAAATCCTTTCGTAGCCGTTCGCCGGTGGCAAAAGCCGCCATGAGCAGGTAGACGAAAAGGAAGGCGAACATCCAGCGTGCGGTTTTATGCTGGAGAACCTGTTGGACGGAGATGGGAGTTTTACCCGGAGCGGATGGATCAGGTACAAGGTTGGAGAAGATGGAAACCAATCCAAGCCCCGCGAGAAGCGAGAGAGGAAGCATCAGGTACAAGGCGCCGCCGCGCGGCTCGAGCAGATAAAGGGCGAACATCCAAACGATCAGGAAGAATTCGCGCCGGGCAATGCTTGCAAACGATCCGATCAGCGCAAAGACGGCGATCACTGCGAGGTAAGGCTCGTCGGTGAAAATGAACAGGAACCCGACGAAAATGCGGACGAGAATATTTGGGCTGTCTGCGCCGACTGCTGAGAATGCGGCTTGAAAGGGATCGAATCCATGCCTGAGGATTACAAAAAGCCACCACGGCGCAGAGAGCGCAATTACGCCGAGAGCAACAGCCAGGGAATGCATCATCCCTTTGATCGAGCGATTCATCCATAAATAGAATACGCCAGCACTGATGGCTGTATGCACTGCGGCTTCAGGATGGGTAAGCAGTGTAAGCGCGCCAAAGAGCGCGGATAAGGACAGATTTTTCCGGGTTGGTTTTTTATATAATCGCTGAACAAAGAAAAGCGTGATTACCGCAAAGATAAATCCCGGCGCGCGAGTGATGCCTCCTCCCGTCACATGCCATTCGAAAACGCGCGGGATGAACGCAAACGAGAAGACTGCAAAAACCGTTTGTAGTTTGGTAGATGTAAATTCTCTGGCAAGAAAATAAAAAGCAGGGATGGCAAGTCCGCTGAACACTGCGGGGAGAATCCTCAAAAGGTCAAGGGTGGCGAGCCCGGTCATTTTCGCAAGAATGGCTATAAAGTAAATCGCCAGTGGGGGATAAACGAAAGGGATATCCGCATTATTGTAAGTTGTCGTGAATGGCAGGCGGAGTCCGTTCGATTCAAGGTCAACGATCATCTCGTGGAACAAGCCGCCATCATTGAGCGGAAATTGGGACATGATCGGTGCTGCGAGTCGTACTGCAAGTCCCAAAATGGTTAGGTAAACGACCGCAGCGGTCTCGATGCGTGAGTCTTGGTAGCCGGAAGTCATGGAGTGCAAACCTCGTCAAGCTGATCTGTCACTTCCACGAAATTGTATGGATCGTCCCAGTAGGAAAAATAAACGTGATTTTCCAAAAGCGGCAACTTAGTTCCGAAATATTGGTTGAAGACGATTCTGAATGTATTGACCGGTGTGACGTCCGGGGAGAGTGAGGCGTAATCCTGGTTCGGGAAGTAATATGCATTCAGGATCGAACCGCGTTCGCGATGGCAGGATTCCTCTTCGATATTCAGGTTTGTATAACCACCGGGCCCATGATCTCCCTGAATGATGATGATGGGCGGGCGCGCGGAATTTTGGAGAATGGCATCCACGGCTTGCAGGGTGAGTTGATTTATGAATTGCGTCTGTTCGACGTATCCCCGAATGTAGTTTTCTTGTGAGCCTGGGAATCCTGTCGCATCATTGACGACATACGGCTGATTCGATTGGATGGGATTTCCCTCCGCATCGAATACAAAGGGAGGGTGTGGTCCCACCACATGGGTAAAGATGAACTTGGGTCCCGGCTTTCCCGCCAGTTCGCTGAGCTTGTCGAATGAGTAAAGGGTGTAAACGCGGTGGGATTCGTAGCCGGGAAGCATGATCTCCCCCTTTCTCAATAATGGCGCAAGAGTGGTTACCGAAAGGATTAATTTCTCGAATTCCGTCAAAAATGGACTGCCCGGCGTATGGTATTGGTCGAAATCGGTAAGTTGTGTAAAGAGAACGGGGCTGGCAATATCCATGGTCTCGTACCCAGCCTCGTCGAGTGCGGAACGCAGGCGGCTGGATTCGAGCAGTTTATAGGCAGGCGCGCGATTATCGTCGTCCACATCCGTGAGAAAGTTGACATATTCCATGTTCATGGAGGAAGCAAGAGAGAGGGCAGTTTGCATGTAATTGCTATTGCTCGAGTCGGCAATATAAAATCCGCGCTCGCTCAAGGCAGAGAGGAATTCAGAGTTGTCGAATCCGTAGGTATCCTGAAGGATATCTTTGCGTCCGTATCCATCCAGAATGATGTAGTAGATGTCCGGAGAATCCGCGCCTGCTTCCAGGTGAATCTCCGGTTGTTCCGATTGCCACATTTGAACAAATTTAATATCGCGCTGATTGGCAAACAGTGCGTTCGCCGTTGTAAATACGGGAAATATCGCCGCGCCGATGGCAAAGGCAGTCAACGCATCGTTGACCAATTTCTTGTTGCGGATGCTTCGCCATGCCGTGGGTGTCCCAAGGAAGCCCATGATGAGCGTCCATGCGATCAGGGTGATGGTCTCATTACCCACGCTCCCTGCCGCCACAAAAGCGAGGTTGATGGCTTGAAAGAGGTGCCCAAACAATCCCAGCCACAGCAAAGCCCATGAGGCGGCGTAGGCGGAGTAATTCAAATCTTTGGAGAGTCGAAAAAGAATCCAGTAAACGACTCCCGCCATAAGGAGGAAAAAAGCCAGCGGGCGGAACATGTGGTCGACAGGCACTTGTGAGGCGTTGTTCACGTACATGGATATGACAATGTAAATGGCAAATAAAAACGGGTGGATCGGCATCAATTACCTTCCAGTGAGTATAGGATGTAAGCATTATTGAAATTTTCCACGATAGGAAGTTCGGAGAGCAATAAATCCATTTCCTCCCAGTCCTCAGGTGTAAATCGCTTGCTTTCAACGCGCCGATTGTCCGCTCCCAGTTTAAAATAAAGCATGTGCGTGTATCCTTCGTTTCGCCAGGAGTTCAAGATCGACTCCGCGTTTCCATAAACCTTCCGGTCGTGATACCAGCGGTCGATGATCTCATCCGGTTCGCATTTGGGCAGGCAATAAAGACTTCGCGGCTCCCATATAAACAATACCCGTGATGATGAGGGCAGGTCTTGAACGGCCTGCATGGCAGGAACAAACGAACCAAGATTTCGTTCAAGATATTCCTCGCGGCTTACGACGCCAAAGACCACACCTGCCGGATTCTGCTTGAAAAAGTCGCGGACGACTTCGACGCTCGTGAAGATGAACACCATTGTCGCTAGTATCCCGGCGATCATCCCGAGCCGGATCGTCGAAAGTCTTTCCTTCTCAATGACATGGTATCCCGCGCCAGCCAGAATTGCCCAGGCGGGAAATACGGGAAAGAACAGGCGGGATTGGATCAACAGGGCGGAGATTCGGCTGCCAAAAGCCCAGACCACCCAGGCGGTCAATAGGAAGACATATATACTTTGAAGACTTAGTTTTTGATCTTCAGCGAAGGTTCGATGTTGAATCAATGTCACGAGACTGAATCCCAGGAGAAGGGGTCCGATCGAGGCGGAATAGCCTTCGCCTCCCTCCACGCCGAAAACGGATGCCTGGACCGGGAGCAGGATCATATCGAGCCAATCGCCAAAGATCGTGCCGCTTTGATAAAATGCAACGCGAATCGAGTCCATGGCGCCAGCTGGATACAAAAGAGGATAAAAAGGATTCCCTGTTTGCAGCCAATTCTTGAACATCCAGGGCAGGAGCATGAGGCTGGCAAGCGAAGCAAAAAGAAAAAGGGTCGATGCCAATTTGGATAACGCTTCCCGCCTCATGTTGAACGCGATAACCCCAATGCCGCATATTAAAATAATTCCCCCTGTGTATTTGGTGGCGAGAGCCATCCCTGCGAATGTGGCAGCGAGAGCCAGGTCTCGCCGTGTCTTGCTGGAAGCCCAATTGTCCAATGCGATCAGGCAGGTCAAACCGTAAAGCATTGCGGTCCAGTCGTTGTATCCCCAGGCGGGGGATTTTGCGAAAGTGAATCCACACAGTAAAGCGAGAACAGATGCCCATCCGGCCCCGGCGGAGAAACGAATTGTTACGTGCTCAAAGAGACAAACGAGCGTGAGCATCGAAATAAACCAGCCGAGGATTGTCGCCGCCTCCAACCCGCCGAGACGAATGGCGAGCAGAAAGAGCATCTCCGTCGATTGGGGCATCCCGACATAAATAATATCCGGCGTGTAAATGATTCTGCCGGTTTCCGCATAGAGTTGAGGAAGGGACAAATGATAAGCAAGAGCGTCATAATGGATCGGAGGCGCGAACGCGAAGAATAACGAAGGGATGAGGATAATGATGGTCAGAGAAAACCATGCGCGTTGGATGAGGCTCGGTCTGGGAAAATGGATATGCCGCCAGCTGCGCATCCATGCAAGGCATTCTCCGGCTGTTACGACCAAGATAACCCCGAGAAGGATCAGGACCGGGATGATCTCGATGCCGACGGTCATCCCGAGCGCAAGCGTCAAGATGCCAATCAAACCCATCCCGATGGCGGCGTTTGTAACAAGGTCAACGTGTGTTGCTATATCATCTTGACTCCACAGGATTTTCCGCCCGAGCCCGCCGGAAAGCGTGAGAATGAAAAGCGCAATCAAAATCTGCCAGACGGTTTTGAACAGCCCAAATCCGCTTTCGGCATCAAATGGTTTGTGAACGTAATAATAGCCGAGTATCGAACCAAAAATAATCAGGATGACCAGTACAGCGGGCAAAGTTTTGATTTTTGTCATATTGGGTTAAGTGCCTATTGATTTGGGCGTCTCAGGATGATGGCGGTATCGTCTCCATATTCTATCTTCCATCCCAGCGTTTGCAGTTTGCGCGCCAGGGGCGAATCAGGCGGAATGATCGTCCATTCGATATCGTATTTTTTCAGAACAGACTCCCAGCCGTTCCCGGCAGTCAGCGCGGCTTCATATTCGCGTACAAGCACCTCGCCATAAAAATCCGTCTGGCTATCCAGAAAAACCTTGTGATGAGGCCACGCGCGGAATAACAAGTAACCGCCCCAGTTGAATTCGTTGAACATGTTCCCGGATTGCGGATGTGTTTCGAGCCAATCGGATGCGGCGACCGGGAACACATTCGGGTTGAATTGAACCGCCTCCCTCCGGACCTCGGTGCGGAATGCCAGAGCTGTGGCAATGCCCACCCAGATAACTCCGCTCCAAAGTCCCGCCCGAAGCGATTTTTCCAGACTGGAAAAGTTCGATTCCAATGTCATCAGGGGAGAGGCAGGCGCAATTTTTTTTCCAAGAATAGCGGATAGAATCGGCGCCGCTGCGATCGCAAACAAGGGAATGTTGCGCGCCATCAGCAGGCCAAGTATGGCAAAGCCTGAGAGTAAAAAAATATGTGCCGTAGGCGTCTTTTTCCTGTTTGCAAGGAAAATAAATATTGTCGCCAAAAGCAGTAACCCGAATAGCCAGGTCACAGGTTGGGTGAAATCAGCTGGCATGGTTTCAAGCGTACGTCTCAGGATATACCGGCTGTTATTGTTCAATACCGCCTGCCAATTTCCAAACCCGCTTGGTGTGAGAACGGTCATCGGCAGGGATGCCGCTCCAACAAGAACGATTTTCCAGTTGTTTTTAAATGATTGTGTCCAAATCCTCTCCCAAAGCCAGCCGGAAAAGTAAGCGAACCAAGCCAGTACTCCGAAGATAAATCCTCCATGCAGGTTGACCCATGCCAGCATCAAGATCATGAACTGCCACAATGGGATTTCTTCCCCCTGCCGCGTGCGATCCAGGCGTTCGAGCCATGCTGCCAGTAAAAGGAATGTAAATATGTGAGGTCTTGGAAGCCAGTGCAGACTCGATGCGGCGACGGAAAGAATGACGATGAAAAGCGCTGTCAACGGGATCCGGCTTTGCTGTTCCGCATCGGCATGGACGACAGCGAAGGCAACTCCAATTATCGTCGCGCAGATAAAGATCACTCCATCCATTCCAAGAGTGCGATATGCCAAAGTTAAGATTACTTGACTGAGCCATTCATACGCGGGGCGCGGCTCTCCATTCAGGGTATGGGAGAAAATGTCCCTTGTTGGGATCTCCCCGTGATCGATAATGTAGCTCCCAAGCGCTAGATGACGTCCCAGGTCGCTATCCAGCGACAACATGCGCGGACCAAACGTCAGCGCGGCGAAAAGTATTGTCACGAAGAGGATTTCCCTCAAACGCGGCAGAAAAAAAATCCTTTTGTGTGTTGGAGCACTCATCGTGGGGAAGTTTACTCCATGGGGCAGGAGACTTCGATTTTATTCGTAACATCCGCGTATTGATAGGGTGTCCCATAAGAAGCGTAATAACTCCTGTCTTCGAGCAAAGGCAGATCAGTTCCGAAGAAAGTATTGAAAACGACCCGGAATGAGTTTACCGGTGAGATGGATGGATACAAACCGTCATAAGATTCGTCTGGGAAGTAATATGCATTGAAGATGGAAAACCTTTCCTTCAGGCAGGACACACCCTCGAGCGAAAGCATGTCGAACTGGTTTCCGGGTCCATGGTCTCCCTGCAGGATGATGATGGGCGGCTCAGGAGAAGTTTTGAGAATGATGTCGATCAACTCCATCAATTCGCGGTTGAGATGGGTCAGTTGCCCTGAATATCCTTCGATATACTCTTCGCGCGAGCCCGGGTAACCGCCTCCATCTCCCAGGGTATATGGAAAATCCGCCTGTATAGGATTGCCCCTTTCGTCAAACACAAAGGGGGGATGAGGTGCAAGGATGTGGACAAAAACAAATTTTGGCGTATCCAAACCAGGGTTGGTTTTCAATGTCTCCAATTGGTATTGTATTGTCTTGCGGTGGTTCGAATAGCCGGGAAGGGAAATCCCGATGTCCCATTGCTGGGCGAAGATATCCAAAGCCGTGGTCGAGAGGAGCAGTCCATCGAATTGATTCAGTGGCAGGGGATTCATTGGAAGGTAGACATCGCTATCCTCCATAGAACTGATCAATGTGGAATTGGGAATGTTGATCGTTTGGTATCCAATCCCTTCCAATGCGCGGCGGACCTCGCTATGACGAATTGCCTCACTGAGCGGAGCTCGGTTGTTGGTGGAACTCAAACCGCCAGCCCAATCATTCAAATAATTAATGTTCAAAAGGGAGGATAACGATAATTGGGTTTGCGGGTAATTCGTGCGACTCTCTCGCGCGATGTAAAAGCCGCGCTTTTCGAGAAACTGGAGGAATTCCCCGTTGTCGTAGCCGAAACTTTCCATCAGAAAATCATCCCTGCCGTACGCGTCAAGGATAATGACATAGATATCCGGTTTTATTTTTACTTCTTCCGGAAAAACAACAGGCTCGGTAATAAGTTTTCCCGAGCCGGCAGCCCGCGACTGGTCAAATGCCTGTCTCGTAAAAACGAGGACAAAATAAATGGGAACGAGGAGAAGTGCCCACGAAGTAATATTCAGAAAATTTGTGAGCAGCCCGGGATTCTTTATCCGCGACCAGGACCATTGACTTCCTAAAAAGATAAGCAGCCCGCCCCATCCGATCGCAAGGAGGAGGTCCAATGAAAAATTCGGGGGAATTGAAAGGGAATCGAAAAGCGCGTTCCGTAAATGACCCATGAAGAGCCAACCCAGAAGAAGAGTGGCGATCCAGCCGGCGCGCTGCTGGTCGTTGCCGGTATATCGTCGCAGTAAAAGTAAAACAAAGAACGTCACGGTAATGAGCAGGAAAGCAGGTCGAATTAGCCAGGTGACGGGTATTTCCTGTGGCTGATTGGTGAAAACACCCAGCACTGCGTAGAGTGCAAATAAATATGGGTGGAAAACGATGGGTTTTTTCATGAAGGTTACTTAATAAATACAGGAATAATTTTCGAAGGTGAATTTCTAAATCTTTTTTCCGAATCAGATATCCGCTAATTTAATTTTATATTTTCCATTGGATGTAGGGACGACAATGACGGTTGAATGCCTACACTACTATTTATCTCACATTTTTGGAGGTAGCACCAATAAGCAATATGTAACGTAATAGCAGGAAACATACTCTGATCAAGAGTCCGTTCAACATTTCGTCGCGACGTTCGCGCAGGAGATTGTATATGGCGGTATCGTCGCGCGGAGAGTGTAAGAATATAATTTATTGATGGCATGGTCGTCGCAATTAGCTTCATTTTACAGGACAGGCATCATCTATTTTATCGGTTACTTCATGGAATACATAAGGTGCCGCATAGGTCGCGTAATAACTTCGATCGTCGAGCAGGGGTAGATTTTCCCCAAAAAAGGTGTTAAAGATGACGCGAAATGAGTTAACAGGCGTAATCGATGGGTATAAGCCGTCATACTTTTGACCGGGAAAATAGTAGGCGTTCAGGATGGAATACCTTTCCCACAAGCATTCTTCCAACTCTAGTTCCAACATGCCGAAACGGCTTCCTGGTCCATGATCGCCTTGGATAATTATTATGGGCGGCTTGGATGATTGTTCCAGGATCACGTTTATGACCTCCATCAACTGTAAGTTTATGAAATCTACCTCCTCTGCATACCCGGATTGATATTCATACAAAGTTCCGGGAAATCCCTCGCCATCTGCCAATGTATAGCGAGTTGGTGGCTCGACAGGATTACCCTCAGAATCGAGAACGAAAGGAGGATGAGGCGCAAGAATATGGATATAAACAAATTTTTTACCGGGCATTTGCGGTATGGATTTCAGCGCTTTAAATTGATATATGATCGTACTGCGGTGCATTTCATGACTTGGTACAGGGATCTTCAAATCCCATTCTTGAATAAATGGTTCCAAACTAGTTGTGGCAATCAGTAGCCCCTCGAACTGGTTAATCTCGACATTCAATATGGGAAGATATACATCGCTGTCATTGTTATTGCTGATTAATGTTGAGTTTGGAATGTTAATTATTTGATACCCAATCTCTTCCAGCGCGCGGTGGACTTCACTGTGTCGGATAACTTTATTAAGAGGTTCACGGTTGTTTGTGCCCTCCAACCCTTTTGACCATTTTGTTAAGTATTGAAAGTTCAAGAGGGAAGCAAGTGACAGTTGGGTTTGCGGGTAGTTAGGGCGGCTTTGGTTACCAATATAAAAATTCCGTTCCTCCAGAAAAGAAATGAACCTGGAATTGTCGTACAAGAAAATATCATGGAGAAAATCTTCCCTGCCATAGGCGTCAAGGATGATGACATAGATATCCGGTGAAGTCTCGCCAGGATCGGTTAGAAAAACCGGCTCTACAAGAGGACCATTGGAGCGGGTTGTTATATTCTGTTGTATCGCTTGTCGAGTGAAAGCGAACACGAAATAGAGGGGAAGGATAATAACCACCCATGAAGTAACATTTAGAAAGTTTGTGAGCAACTCAGGCTGTTTTATCCTTTTCCACAACCAAATACTCCCTAAAAAAGTCAGCAGTACTCCCCATGAAAAGATAAGGAATACATCGATGGCAAATGTTGGTTTAACAAAAAAAACCTCGTAGATTGTGTTTCGCAAATGACCTGAAAATAGCCATGCCAGAATCAGTGTGACGATGAATCCGGCGCGTTGTTCGTCTTTGACCGTTTTTTTCAAGCCAAGCTGGATAAGGAAGAAAATACCCAGTATAAAAAATGTGGGACGAACTACCCATATTATTGGAATTTCATGCGGCCTCTGGGAGTAAACACCAAGAACAGCGTATGCCGCAAAAAAATATGGGTGAAGGACAGGTGGGCTCTTCATAGCTCAATCTAAATAAAAACAGCAATACACCCGAAGGTGCATTGCTGTTCATTATAAATCGGTTATTCACCCAGGTAATCGCGTAATTTCCTGCGGATGGAGGGGTGACGGAGGCGGCTCAAGGCTTGCGCTTCGATCTGCCGGACGCGTTCGCGGGTGACGCCCATTTTGCGTCCCACTTCTTCGAGGGTGTAGGCTTGACCGTCGAGCAAACCGTAGCGGAGTTGCAGGATGCGCACTTCGCGCGGCGGCAGTCCGTTCAGGACTTCGCCGAGGTGTTCGCGCAGCAGGTTGTAGGTGGCGGTGTCGTCGGGCGGCGGCGCTTCGTCGTCTTCGATGAAATCGCCGAGAACTGAATCCTCTTCGTCGTCGGTGGGAGTTTCAAGCGAAAGCGGCCGGCGTGCAACCTGGATCATGTTCTCCACTTTCTTGGGAGGCACGTCGAGCGCATCGGCAAGTTCCTCCACGCTGGGTTCGCGTCCTAGTCGCTGCGTCAATTGGTGCTGGACTCGCAGGAGTTTATTGATCTGGTCGCCCATGTGCACAGGCACGCGGATCGTCCGCCCCTGGTCGGCAATGGCGCGGGTCACAGCCTGGCGGATCCACCAGGTTGCGTATGTTGAAAATTTATGTCCGCGGCGGTAGTCGAATTTCTTGGTGGCGCGGATCAGGCCGATATTCCCCTCCTGAATCAGGTCAAGAAAAGGCACGCCGCGTCCCATGTATTTTTTGGCTACGGAGATAACGAGTCGGGAATTTGCCGTGATGAGGTGTTCGCGCGCCGCCCAGCCGTCTTCGATGAAGCGGCGGAGTTCAAGACGACGTTTGGGAGAAACGCTCCCGTGCGCCAATTCCTCGCGGGCCGAGCGTCCACGCTCGATGCGTTGGGCGAGTTGTACTTCCTCTGTGGCGGTGAGCAGGGGAACGCGGCTGACCTCCTTGAGGTACAAGCCGATCGTGTCGTCGGTATCGATATTCGCGAGATAGTCGTCCAGCGCAAGATCGGGCTCGGGTTCAGCTTCGCCGCTTTCTTCCACCGCGGCAAGCTCGTCCTCGGTGGGTTCCGGTGCCATGCTTTCCTCGACGAAAGGGATGCCCGCGCTGAGCAGCGCTGAAAACGCCTCCTCCAGTTGTTCCACATCCTGCTCCGCTTCCGGGAAGAAATGCAGGATGTCGTCGAGAGTAACAAAGGATTTCTGCCGCCCCAGTTCGATCAAACGCGCTATTGCGGAATATTCTTCTTCATCGTCTTCGCTTATCAGTATTTTATCTACATCCATTCACTCTTCCAACTTTCGATAAGAATTGTCTAACAACTTCCAAAAATAGAATACACGTTTTTTAACCGAAAAGCAATAGGCTTACGGAGTAATGATGACCTGCAACGATTTTGTATTACTCATCCGCAGGTCTCCAACAGGTGATTTCTACCCCGCAATTGGGATCGGTGGAACGTTTTCCGTAAAAAATTTGCAGGGGTTAAAGCCCCCGCGTAAGCAACGCTGTTTTACGGAGTTGGTGTAGCTTCCGGCGTGGTTATCGTTTCGGTCGTTGGAACAGGCGTCCCGGTGGGGAGAGGCGTGGATGTTGGGGTCGGGGTTGGCGTGTTCAGGTAAGGCGGCGATGCTAAAAGATTCTCCAACGTGTCGATTCCGCTCACAGCCACCACAAGGACCTTTTTTCCATCCACGTTCACGTAAAAACCGTTTTCGGTCGGGGTTTTATCGCCTACTTCAAGGATACTTTTGCCGCCGTCTTCGAATTCGACCGCGATGGTGTAGGCGGGTTCATCGAGACCAAAGATGGATAGATCATCCGCATTCTCAATTGGAGTTATGATGCGCAGCGTTCCAAGCTGAGTCGCTGCCGCCTCAGCCGTGCCCGGGTCTGCTTCTGCTTTTTCAGGCTTGGATAACACCCAAACCTTATCCTCGTTCCGTTCGATGCGGGAGGCATTGCCGTCCGCGTCTGTGACCTCGATGGCAGAGACGACTCGCTCTTCGTCATAGACAAACGATTCTTCCGCGGCTGGGGTTTCGGTCGCATTCGCCTCCTCCTCCGCCTGACGATTGATGAATATCGCCGCGCCGATAACAAGCGCAAAGACAACGACAGCGATCCAGGTTCCAGCCCGGAAAACGGGTTTGCCCTGCCGCGATTCGACCTGGGCACGCGATGTCCTTGGCGGCTTTAACGCCCGTGTCGTTTTTTTCTTTTTTGTCGCCATGGTCTAACCTCGCCTGCGGCGTGAAAGCCAGGTGGAAATGCCGAAGAAAACCACCATCCCCGGAATGACGATCACCATCACGAGAACCAGGAGGAGAAAACGCCAGGTTTCGGTGGGTGGGGTGAATACTCTCGCTGTGCTCGGGCGGGTGGATAGGTTGAGCAGATCTTCCTGTTCGGCTGCCCAATCCACAGAGTTGACGAAGAAGTTTCCGTTGCCGTACACATCAAAATTCCCATCGATCGCGAAAAGCGAATTGCCCACGACAACCACGCGCCCGGTTGTTGCGGAATTTTCTCCGGCCACAGCCATGTATAGCGGACCGGGCGTATCGGTCTCGGAGTTGAAGTTGGGATTATCGTTCACATTCTCGTTCGGTCTTGCCCAGGAGTTTTCCGCGGTGCTGATCAAACCGGTCTGCGAGACGTTCTCCTTTTCACCCGATATGGTGAGACTGCGCGCCTGCGGCATGATGACGATGAGGTTCTCGGATAATCCCCGGGTGATGGGATGATCGTTATATCTCAGTGAGACAGCCGCATAGGGGTTGTCGGGATTCGACCCGTCTATGATGACGTCTTTATTGAGGATGATTCCCCAATCCTCTGCAAGATAATCCGCCAGCGGATCGGGCGCATCACCGAATTCAGTGAAGAAGATCGGGTCTTCGAGCACGATCAGCGACCCGCCGTTATCCACGAACTCCTTTAGCAATTCCACTTCATCTTCGCTGACAGGTTTTTGCGGTCCGGCGATGATGATGGAAAGCGCGTCTTCGGGAATCTTACGCGTGGTGAGCAGATTGAGCGTGTTTACAGTGTAGTTCTTGGCTTCCAGCGTGCTTTTGACGATGCCGTATGTGATCTCGCCGGATTCGAATGAGATTTCGCCGTGCCCTTGCAGGAAATATACCGCGCGCGCGCCGGGGCTGATAAGCCGCAGAAGAGCCCGGGCAATTTCGGTTTCGGTGGAGAAATTGGCGATCTCCTTCGTCTCACCCATCTCCAGCAAAATCTTTCCGTCGCCTGTCACGCCTGCCAATCTGGCGGCGACCGGATCGAGGTCCGGATTGATAAAGCTGTATGTGAATTTGCCGTCGCTGTTGTTCTTGAATTTATTCAGGAGTTCTTCAGCGCCTGAGATGTTCGAGTTCGTCGAATAGAAAGCCGTTGCTTTAACAGGGTCTTTCAACTCGGCGAGAATCTGCAAAGTCTCCTTTGATAAGGTGTTGGATTTATCCTCGGTAAGGTCGTAGGGGGAACCGAGCAGGTCGGTATTCTTGAAGACGATGTAGTTAAGGGCGATCAGGATGCCGACGAATGCCAGGGTGAGGATCAGCGAGTTCGAGCCGTATCGCGCCTGACGCCCGGTGAGGAAGCGCCGCACCGCATCAGGATTGAGAATGGCAGATACCGCCAGTGAAATGACCAATAATCCGATACTGATCTGCAAGGCGAGATTCACGCCTTCCTGAATATTCTCCGGCAGGGGGAACATGCCGATCGAGCCGAGCAGGTTCGCAAAGCCGATCAACCCTGTGGATATACATGCGACGAGGGCAACGATCAACCCGATCACCGCATATTTTGCGTTTTGATTCTTCTTTTTGCCAGCCATTAGCGCCATCTCCGAATTTCGATTGCCGTGGTGCCGATGAACAAACCAAGCGAGATCAGGCTGAGGTAATACACAATTCCGCCGAGCGTCATCGTTCCGGCGTTCATCTGGTCGAAGGGATTTTGGATGCTGAGGTAATTGAAGACCTCGCCGCTTTGCGGGAGCAGGCCTGCGGGAAGTCCGATCATGAAGTAGAGGAAGAACAACAAACCCAGTGTGACGAAGAAAGCGGCGAACTGGTTCGTAAAGATGGCGGAGATTCCCACGCCCAGGGCAAGCATGGTTCCGCAGATCAGGATCAAGCCGATGTAGGAGGAAAGCACAACCAGCCAGTCGATGCCGGGATCGACAAAGTTGTTCAACACGATGGGGTAAACCAATGTGATTCCGAGGAGGGTCAGCACGAAAAGCATGGCTCCGAGCCATTTGCCGATGACCAGTTCTGAGTCACGCACAGGAGATGTGAGCAGGAGTTCAAGCGTCCCCATACGGGCTTCATCGGAGAGCAGGCGCATGGTGAGCGCCGGGGCAAGGAATACCATCAGGAATACGAACAAGCCATTGATGGGTTGAATATCCGGCGCGCCGCCGCCCCCGAAGAAAGCCTGCTGGCTGGTGTAAAACAATATCAGACTGAAGTAAATGCCCATGGGCAGGAGGATCGCCAGCATTACAACAAATGCCAGCGGCCCGTTGAAATAGTTATCGTATTCGCGTTTAGCGATGGTCCAGATGTTTTTCATGGGATTATTTCTTCCCTTCGTTGTTGGTGAGCTCGAGGAAGATCTCCTCCAAACTCATGCCAAGCGGACGGAGCTCAAGCAGGTCGTACCCGTCTTTGATGACCTGGCGGGCGACTTCCGGACGCAGATCCTTGCCGGAGGCGAATTCGAATTCCACGCCGCCGTCATCGAGCGTTTCCACCTTGCGCACGCCCTTGACGCTCTTGATGGAGGAGGCAAGTTCGTCCGCTTCGCCGCGCACGCGCACGACGACCCTTTCCGCGCCGAGCAGCCGGGCTTGCAGGTTCTCGGTGGTATCTTCAGCGACGATCTTGCCTTTATTGATGATAAGCACGCGATCGCAGAGGTTTTGCGCCTCGTTCAGCAGGTGGGTGGAGAGCAATACAGTGCGTTCCCTGCCGATCTCGCGGATCAATTCGCGCACTTCCACCACCTGGCCCGGATCGAGACCGATTGTCGGTTCGTCGAGGATCAAAACCTCTGGCCGGTGCAGAAGCGCCTGAGCCAACCCAACGCGCTGTTTCATGCCTTTGGAGAGGTTGCCTACATATCCATTCGACCGGTTGATCAAACCAACCATATCCAGCGCCTCTTCGACGCGCTCGTCCACGTCCGGGACGTGGCGCAGTTCGCCCATGTATTTCAGGTAATCGAAAACGATCATGTCGTGATAAAGTGGCACGGTCTCGGGCAGGTATCCCACCCGTTTGCGTACCTCCAGCGATTCTTCCACCACATCGTAACCGGCTACGATCGCCTCGCCATCGCTTGGCGGCATGTACCCGGTCAGGATTCGCATTGTGGTTGTTTTGCCCGCGCCGTTCGGACCCAGAAAGCCCACAATTTCGCCCTGCTGGCAATCGAAATTGAGGTTGTTGATGGCGCGGCGCGATCCGTAATCTTTAGTAAGACCGCTAACCTTGATCATTGCTGCTCCTCAGATTGTTTTTTTTCGCACTTGGGATAATTCGCAAATAAAAGACACAGCCACAAATCTGGGCGGTGCCTTTTTTTATTACCGCAGATTACTATACAATATATGAAAGACCGAAGTCAAGCAGGTATAAAACCTCTAATCCAATCCTAATTTTCAAAGCCGTTCGGCTATAATTTGGACATGACAGAACTCCTTTACCAGACCAATGCCTATCTAAAAGATTTTTCAGCCGTCGTAACATCCGTTGAACCCGAAACCCGCGCCGTCGTCCTTGACCGCTCTGCATTCTACCCCGGCGGCGGGGGCCAGCCCTGCGATTTTGGAACCGTCGAATCGAACGGCGTGAAATACCCGGTGGAGAGAGTCAAGAAACAGGGGGACGACGTACTTCATTTTCTCGGCGGGACCGAGCCATTACCCCCGTCCGGGTCCGCCTCCGCCGGGACCCTGGACTGGGTGCGGCGATACCAGCTGATGCGCACGCATACGGCATTGCACATTCTGTGCGGGACGGTGTTCCGTGATTACGGCGCTAAAGTCACCGGCGGCGACATGGATCCGCTCAAGGGACGCATGGACTTTGAGTTCGAGTCGATGCGTGGAGAACTCGTCCGCGAGATCGAAGCGGCGGTCAATGCCGAGGTGAAGAAAAACCGCGAGATCAGAGTCAAAATCCTCCCGAGGGAGGAGGCGTTCCAGATCCCGGATTTGATCCGGACGAAGATCAACCTGCTTCCCGAAGGAATCCTGCAAGTACGCACCGTCGAGATCGTGGGACTGGACCTGCAAGCCGACGGCGGGACTCATGTGGCGAACACGTCCGAAGTGGGGACGATCAAGGTGGTCGAATATAAAAGCAAGGGCGCGATCAACAAGCGGATTTACATCGAAGTGCAATCGCCCATTTTGGTGAGGCGATTCACCGTCTGTACTGTATAATCACAAAAAACCGGCGGTGGCGACCGCCCTCAGAGATAAAAGGAGAATGTAGAAATGAACGCGAAAAAATTATCGATCCTGCTCGCCGCAATTGTTTTGATCGCTGCCCAGTTGGCATGCGCGGTGGGTGAACCTACCCTTTCGAACGTCCGCGTTTCAAGCGATGAGAATGGCGAGAATCCGACCACCACCTTTGGCACGTTCGATACCATCTATGTGGTTGGCGACCTTGCGAATGCCGTGGAAGGAAATCAAGTCACTTCCCGCTGGTATGCTGAGAACGTCCCAGGTGTGGATCCAAATTTCTTCATCGACGAATCCACCATTGATATCGGCGCAGAACCCATCGGCTTTGTGTACTTCTACTTCGAAGCGCCCTCCGATGGCTGGCCAACCGGGACCTACAAGGTGGAAGTGTATTTCAATGGCACGTTGAACAGCACGGTTTTCTTCACCATTCAATAACACAATATTTCCGAGAGGCGGCTGTCCAAAACGACAGCCGCTTTTTATTTCTGCCTTTCTGAAAGAGCATTCTTCCGGAAACCGGGAATATAATTGTGGATGGAGGCAGGTATGAGGTATAAAAAGCTTGGGAATACCGGTTTGAATGTATCCGAATTATGCATGGGAACGATGCAATTCGGCTGGTCGGTGGGAGAGGCTGAGTCTCATCTGATATTGACTGCATCTTTTGAATCGGGGATCAATTTCTTCGACACAGCCGATATCTATTCCAAATGGGTGGATGGCAACCCCGGCGGGATCGCAGAGACCTACATCGGTAACTGGCTGAAGGAAAACAAGGTCAGGCGCGACCAGGTTGTGATCGCAACCAAGGTTCGAGGGGAGATGGGGCGGGGACCGAACGACAAGGGCTTGAGCCGGGTCCACATCATGAATGCGATGGAAGGTTCGTTAAAACGCCTTCAAACGGATTATGTCGACCTTTACCAATCGCACTGGTCGGATGAAGACACGCCCATCGAGGAGACCATGCGAGCCTTCGACGATCTAGTGCGACAAGGCAAGGTGAGATATGTCGGCGCCTCGAATTACGATGCCTGGGAATTGATGCAGGCGCTCTGGGTTTCGGATAAATACAACCTCGCCCGTTACGACTCCATTCAACCGCACTATAACCTGATTCACCGGGACGAATTCGAGCGTGAATTGCGGTCTGTCTGCAAGACCTACAACATCGGCGTGATTCCGTACAGTCCGCTGGCGGGCGGTTTCCTTACTGGGAAATACCGCCGCGACGAGCCGCTGCCTGAAAGCCGGCGCGCCGAGGGCAGGAAAAAATCCATGACGGAGAAGAATTTCACCCTGATTCATGAAATGGATCGAATCGCGCTTGTGCATAAAGCCACCATATCCCAGATTGCCATAGCATGGATGCTTGCCGACCCGATCATCACAAGCCCCATCATTGGCGCGACCTCCATTGCGCAATTGAATGAAAACCTCGGCGCGTTGGAGGTCCATTTGACCGAAGAGGAAAGGGACAGCCTGAACAAATTAACCGAATGGAGAGTCGGGTAATAGCCTCCGAGTCCGGTTAAAATACCCCGACCAAACCAAGGAGAGAGAATGGCAGATTTATCAGAATCCAAGGAAAAACGAGTATTTAGCAACATCCTCGGCGCGGTAGGGAACACGCCGCTTGTCAAACTGGAACGCATCGGTAAAGATTTGCCCGTTCCGCTTTATGCAAAATTGGAATTCATGAATCCTGGCGGCTCGGTCAAGGACAGGGTTGGCGTGAACATCATCGAGCAGGCAGAGAAGCGCGGCGAGATCAAACCCGGCGGGACGATCGTCGAAGCCACGTCCGGCAACACGGGCGTCGGCCTCGCCATTGCAGCAGCGTTGAAGGGTTACAAGACCATCTTCGTCATGCCGGATAAGATGAGCAATGAAAAGATTCTATTGCTTCGCGCGTATGGCGCGAAAGTGGTCATCACGCCCACCGCGGTTGGACCGGACGATCCGCGCTCCTATTACGAAGTGGCGAAGAAATTCGCGCGCGAAACGCCCAACGCGATTTTGGCGAACCAATATCACAACCCAGATAACCCGCAGACGCACGTGCTCAGCACGGGACCCGAAATCTGGGAGCAGACCGACGGCAAAGTGACCGATGTCATCATCGGCATCGGCACCGGCGGGACGATCACCGGCGTGGGGCGCTATCTCAAATCGAAGAACTCGAGCATCGTCATCGTCGGAGTGGACATCGAAGGCTCGATCCTGACCGAGATCTGGCAGAACAAAGGCGTGATCCCGCCCGGCGCGTACCCCAAGACCTACAAAGTGGAAGGCATCGGCGAGGATTTTTTGCCGTCCACGATGGACATCAATTATGTGGACGCCATCGAACGCGCGGGCGACCGCGAGTCGTTTTTGTGGGCGCGTCAACTCGTGCGGCAGGAGGGGATTTTTGCGGGCGGCTCGTCCGGCTCCGCGATTGCTGGCGCGATCAAGTATTGCCGCAAATTGACTCCCGACCGCCTACCAGTCGTCATTCTGCCGGATTCGGGCTCCCGCTATCTTTCCAAGTTCTACGACGACAAATGGATGCGCGAGTTCGGATTCCTCTCGATGGAATTCGGCGAGACGGCTCTGGGCGACCTTTTGATCGCCAAGCCGAACAAGGCTTTGTTCACGGCGACACTGGGCGACTCGATCCGAAAAATTGTATCGGTCATGCACCAAAATGCGGTATCTCAAATGCCGGTTGTCGGCGCGGATGGATCCCTGGTCGGTCTCATCGAAGAGGTGGACCTGCTCAATCACATGCTCGAGAAGCACGAACACAATCATGATGAAACCATCGACTCGCTCGTTCAAAATGCAGGGGCGGTCTTCCCGCCGGAGACTCCGCTCGAGGAGGCGATGCCTTCACTCACTGCCGGGTATGCCTTGATCGTCGTGGAAAACAGCAAACCGACCGGCATCCTGACCAAAATCGATGTACTTGATTATGTGGCGGGGAAAATTTAGCAGACCAGCAGTATGTAGCAAATTGAAACATGGCTCACCCGGAAACAAAGGTTTCGTGGGTGAGTTCGTTTTTAAGGGCAAACGGGACGCGGATTAACGCTGAAAACGCGGTTTTTTTATTTCCACGCCATCCGCACTCGTCAGCGTCCCGGTTAAATTTGGGGTTAATTATGTTGATTTATATGAATTCCCCCATCGCGCGGGATCATAATGTTGTGAAATAATTCCTTAATTTAAAAAGAACAAATTTTCTATTATAATGTGTCTTGTCGTAATCGATTTATTCATAAACCAAAGGAGAATAAAATGGATTTCATCAACGTCAACTGGTGGGCAGTACTGCTGTGCGTGATCGTAAGCATGATCGTTGGGAGCGTTTGGTTCAATCAAAAAACGTTCTTCCCGGCCTGGTGGAAGGCAATCGGCAAAGCTGAGGCTGGGCAACCCGGTATGGAAAACATGGGCATGACTTGGGGATTGACCGTCCTTGCATCCTTCGTTCAAGCCGTCGCCATGTGGTTCATGACCGATGTGATGGGCAGCGATTCCTGGAGCAGCGGCATGTTATCCGGTTTTATGCTCTGGCTTGGATTCGTTGCGCCTTCCAGTCTGACGAATAAACTTTTTGCCGGACAGTTGAAAGCCTGGGCGATCGAGATGGGAAATCATCTCATCACGTTTTTGCTCTTTGGCGCGATCATGGGCGCGTGGCATTGAAAAGTGCGGGTATCGATGCAAAAAAGATGCGGCTTTTGCAAGCTGCATCTTTTTTTTGTTTATCTTCCCGCAAACTGGAGCATGACAGCGTCTTCGAGTAAGCTGACAATTTCCTCGTCGCTCCCGACGTAGAGCGCCAGCAGCCTGCCTGCTTTGAAGAAGTGCGGATCATCCGCGAAGGTGATCATCGTTGTGCCAGCCATGCTTCCGTCTTCGCTGATGGTTTCAGCAGTCATTTCCATTTCTGATTTCGAATTGAATTCGAAGATTTGCACCTCAGCGCCATTGACCCTGAGAATCTGTCCCTTTACAGGAATAAAGGGTTGTTCGATCAAATCGCCTTCGACCACATCCGCGCCCTTGCTCACCAGGACGCCGATCAGGCTCAATCGGGTGAAATCACCGGCAAACTCAGAGCCGAAGGCGTTTCTCAACAGCGTGAGCATGGCTTCGTCGCTGCCGTCGTACAGAACGATCAAGTTTGCGAGGCGGAAGAAATGTCGTTCATTCAACCAGTTGATATCCGCATTGTCGACGGATCCATCGGCGTACACATGGTCCGAGTCCTTCAACATCGCGGCTTCGCTCTCGTACTCGAAAGTTTGAATCGCCTCGCCGTTGACCAAAAGGATTCTGCCGGGCACTGAGAAGAATGGCTGCTGGATCGCATCGCCTTCCGCGACCGTTGCGCCTTCCGATTCCAAGATATGAATCAATGTTGCGCGATTGACGGGATAGACCTTATCGCTGCCTTCCGAAGAACGCGGCTCCTGCGCGATTCCAGAACAGGCAGCAAGAACTGCCAGCGCGACAAACGACAGGAGTGAGAATAGTTTCTTCATTGAATACCTCCAAAAAATTTTTCAGAGCTAAAGACGTTAATCCTTCGCAAAAGTTCCCGGTCTGATAAAATCCTGCAATGTCAAAGATCATGCGTCCGACATTCCTGGAGATAAATTTAAACCAGTTGCAAAAGAACATAGAAGCCATTCGCGCTCGCGTCGGATCCGCAAAAGTGATGCCGATGGTTAAAGCCAACGCGTACGGCCACGGCGTGGACGGAGTCGCGCTTTTCATCGAACCATGCGTCGACATGCTCGGAGTCGCGCTGGTGGAGGAGGGGATTCAACTTCGCCAATTGGGAATCAAGAAACCGATTCTGGTTGCAGGCGGGACGTTGATCGAGCAGTTGCCGCTTTTCTTCGAGTACGATTTGACCCTCACTGCTTCTTCCCTTGACCTGTTGCTGGCTGCTGACCATTTGGCTGAAGCCACCCGAAAGCGGCTTGCCGTTCACCTCAAAATCGATACCGGCATGGAACGGGTCGGCGTCCGCGAATACGAAGCGGAAGAGTTTATCCTGAAATCGTTTGCATGTAACCACTTGGAGATTGAAGGGATATATACTCATTTGGCAAACTCGGAATTGATGGAGCCGGGCGGGTTGCCGCCTCACGTCGTAACATCGCAACAACAGCTTGAGCGTTTTCATGAAGTTTTACATTTTTATGAAAAACACAGTCTGCCCGTTCCACCGATCCGACATCTCTGCAACTCCGGCGGGATATTGAATCTTCCCGAAGGTCATTTGGATTTGGTCCGGACCGGTGTGTTGTTCTATGGAGTCTATCCTGGACGGGATATTCCCAAAACTCTCGACGTGAAACCGGCAATGACATGGAGATCGAAGGTGGTATATAGCAAAGTGACACAGCCCGGGCGTTCAGTCAGTTACGGGTCGTTGTGGAGGGTGGAGGGGAGTCCGAGGCGTGTGGTTACCATTCCCTGTGGCTATGCGGATGGTTACTTCCGTCGTATGACGAATCAGGGACGAGTTGTTATCAATGGGAAACCCTACCCGCAGGTGGGGCGCATTTGCATGGATCAGTTTATGGCAGATGCGGGAGACGATAATGTCAATGTCGGTGATCGTGTAACTCTGCTCGGGGACGGGATCACCCCCGAAGAACTGGCGGATTGGGCGGGCACGAACGAGTATGAAGTGATGACAAATATCAGCACACGCGTGCCGAGAGTGTTCGTAATGTAGAACAAATCCATAGATTTGTTCTGCGCGGTATGGCATAATTGCGTTTTGAGGTGAGTGTTGAATTCAAGAGTGAATGATTTTTATATTCTGTTCGTTGTGGCGGGCGTTTCGGTCGCCCTTGATCAGTGGACGAAGTGGTGGGTTCGCGAAAACATAGCTTTTGGCGGGCAGTGGCTCCCGGAATGGATCGCCTGGCTGTATCCTTATGCGCGGTTTGTGCATTGGTATAACAGCGGGGCGGCCTTCGGCATGTTCCAGAACGGCAATCTGGTGTTTACGATCCTTGCGTTTATTGTGATCGGCGCAATCGTTTATTATTACCCGCGCATGGAGGAAAACGACAGGACGTTGAGGCTGGCGATGGGTTTGCAGTTGGGCGGCGCCGTGGGTAATTTGATCGACCGGCTGATGATGGGCAAGGTGACCGATTTCATTTCCATCGGCGCATTTCCAGTTTTCAACATCGCAGACGCTTCGATTTCTGTGGGAGTGGCGATCCTTCTGCTCGGTGTGTGGCTTAAGGAAAGGGAGGAGAAATTGAAGGCGGCAATGGCGGTGGTCGACCCGGCAAAGGAAGGGTGATCTAAGTGACTGACAAGATTATCATCAACGATGAAATACAGGGACGCCGCGGGCGTTTTTTTATATTTTTTACCGCGGCATTTGCCATCATCGCCGTCGATCAATGGACGAAGTGGCTGGTGAGGCGCGATATCCCTCTTGGTGTATCCTGGCTTCCCGAATGGCTGGAATGGCTTTCGCCTTACGTGCGGTTTCTGCATATTCAGAATCGCGGCGCATCCTTCGGCATGTTCCAGGACGGCAACCTGATATTCATCATTGTTTCACTCCTGATCGTATGCGGAATTTTGTTTTATGTGACCAAAATGGAACATGACAGCAAGTGGATGTGGGTGGCGGCGGGATTGTATCTCGGCGGCGCGGTCGGCAACCTGATCGACCGCGTCCTCTTTGGCGCGGTCACGGATTTCATTTCCGTCGGCACTTTCTACATTTTCAATATCGCGGATGCCAGCATCAACGTCAGTGTTGCGATGCTGGTGATTTTGGTTTGGATGAGTGAGCGAAAGACCTCGATTTCAGGTGAAGAATCGAAACCGGATGATCATCCATGAATGATCGGGTGGAGACTTTTCGATATAGCGGAGAAAATCCTGACCGGCTGGATAAATTTCTGGTTTCCCAACTGCCGGAGTTTTCCCGCGCGCGCATCCAGGGTTTGATCGCGGATGGCTTTGTCAAGGTCAACGGAGCGCATGCCAGGAAGGCGGGGCAAACCATCGAAGAGGGTTTCAGTATCGAGGTGCGCATTCCCCCGCCAGCGCCGGGCGGGTTGCTTGCGGAGAATATTCCGCTCGATATTATTTTCGAGAACGATGACTTGATCGTGGTGAATAAACCGGCGGGTATGGTGGTTCACCCCGCGGCGGGGCACGACTCCGGCACATTGGTCAATGCTGTGTTGGGCTATGATCCGGATATGGAAGGGATCGGGGGCGAAGAACGTCCAGGTTTGGTGCATCGGCTCGACAAGGATACTTCCGGTCTGATCGTGCTTGCGAAGAACGAGCGTGCTCACAACTGGCTTCAGGAACAATTCCGGCTTCGAAAAGTGGAAAAGACCTATCTCGCATTGGTGGATGGGCATCCGCCCACGCCGTCTGGCCGGGTGGAAGCGCCGATCGGCCGCGATCCAAGCCACCGAAAAAAAATGGCGATCGTCCAACCGGGAAAAGGTCGCGAAGCGATTAGTGAATATAAGGCTCTGGAGTCGTTCAAGAGACATACGCTCCTGGAATTTCATCCGTTGACTGGAAGGACGCACCAGATCCGCCTGCATTGCAAATTTTTAGGATGCCCAATTGTCGGAGATTCTGTTTATGGTCGGCGGTCTCCATCGGCAGAGATCGCGCGTCATTTTTTGCACGCATATCGCCTGAAGATCGTACTCCCAGGTGATGATCGACCTAGGGTTTTCGAGGCGGATTTACCCGCTGAATTAAAAAAAGTTCTGGAAGAGGTTAAGAGATATGAATGAAATGGAATATGTCGACTTGCGTTCGGATACGGTCACCAAACCGACCCCTGAAATGCGGGAGGCGATGGCGGAAGCGGCGGTGGGAGATGACGTTTTTGGGGACGACCCGACTGTGATCGAACTGCAGGAACTGGCTGCGAATATGATCGGAAAGGAATCTTCGCTCTTTGTCCCTTCGGGTACGATGGGAAATTTGATTGCGATCATGGTGCATTGTTCGCGGGGAGAGGAAGCGATCATCGGGGACAAGTCGCACATCTATTTAAACGAGGCGGGCGGGATGTCTGCATTGGGCGGCGTGTACCCGCACCCTGTGCCGAATCAGAAGGATGGGACGCTTAGGCTCGGAGATATCCGCGGTGCGATTCAACCTGACGACCAGCATCGGACGATCACCCGGCTCATATCCATCGAGAATACACAGAACGCCTGCGGCGGCATACCCTTGTCTGTGGAATATACGCGGCAGGTTGGGTCGCTTGCAAAAGAAAATGGATTGAAATTTCACATCGACGGCGCGCGTATCTTCAATGCCGCCGCGGCTTTGGATGTGGATGTAAAGGAATTGACCGATCCAGCGGACTCGGTCATGTTTTGTTTGAGCAAAGGGCTTGCGTCGCCGGTCGGCTCGATGCTGGCAGGCACAAGGGAATTTATTGCCCGCGCGCATCGTCTGCGCAAGATGCTGGGCGGTGGAATGAGGCAGGTAGGCGTGCTTGCGGCGGCCGGGTTGATCTCGCTGGAAAAGATGGCCGGAAGACTTAAACAAGACCATGCCCGGGCGAAGAATCTATATGAAGGCTTGAAACAAATTGGGGGATTAAGAATCGAGGCGGGACCTTCATCCAACATGGTTTATTTCAAACTTGCCGAACATATTAGGATGGCGGAGGATGAGGTCATCTCTGAAATGAAAAAACGCGGCGTTCTGGTGGATTGGTCTGCCCCGAGGGAATTCCGCCTGGTGACGCACTACTGGGTGGACGATACCGGAGTGGAAAAAGCGGTGCAGGCATTCCGCGATGTGTTGGCATGACAATGTCAATTGTCGATCACGCCGGAATCCTGCAGAAGCAAATTTTCGAAACTAGTCACCATATCCGGGTCGAAGAGGATTCCGGATTGCTCGCGCAAAAATCCGAGCGCTTCGTCATTTGATATTTTTTTACGATAGGGGCGGTCGCTGGTTAGCGCGTCGAAGGCATCCACCACTGCGAACAGCCTGGCAAGTTCGGGAATGTTCGTGCCTTTCAATCCGTCCGGATATCCGGAGCCGTCCCACCGCTCTTGATGGCTGCGAATCACAGGGATGGTTTCTTGCAGAAATGGGATACCGCTCACGATTTTAGCGCCGATGTCCGGGTGGAATTTCATGATCGTCCATTCTTCGGCGGATAGTTCCCCGGGTTTGTGAAGGATGGTGTCGCTAATTCCGATCTTGCCGATGTCGTGCAGTAATGCGCCTCGTTCAAGGATTTTGAGCTGGTCCTGCGAATACCCCAGGCTTTTTCCCAATTTGACAGCGAACTGCGTGACGCGCGAACTATGGCCTTCCGTTTCGCGGTCGCGGGCATCCAATGCGGAAGTCAGGGAGGCAAGAGTTTGGTCATAGGTCGCTTCGAGCTTGTCGTATGCCTCTTTGATCTCCTTCGCCTGCCGCCGTGATTCAACCAACAACAACGATCGTTCGAGAGCGACAGCGGCCTGATTCACAAGTGCCTGCAGATCGTTGGGGTTGGCGGCTGTCTTTTTGAGGGGATCATCGTGGGTATCCATCCAGATCGCTCCGTAACTACGAACGGGGGTCTGGATGGGCAGGCAGGTGCGCAGGATGGACTTTCCCTGTGAGATGTAGATCATTTGACTGGATTTGATCGCATCATGGACGAGACTCATGGGATGATCGGAAGCGATGCGGTTCCCTTCCTCGTCCACCCTGACCTCGGCAAGGATGCTCTGGTCGGGATTTAGCAGGACAATCCCTGTCGTTATGCTCCTGGCAAGTTTATGTGCGGTTTGGGCGATATCGGACGCTGCATCTTCGATGTTCTCCGACAAAATGATCTTGTTACTCAGGCGGTAAAGCAGGGAGGTAATGCGCAGGGAGGCGCGTAATTCCTGCTGCAGCCATGCGCTTTCGAATGCGCCGCTCGCCTGAATGGAGATCAATTCGGCGAGCGCTTCATCGTTTTCGGTAAAGAACGTTTCGTTCTTCTTTCCGAACGCAAAGATCGCGCCGATGTTGACCTGGTGCCAGCGGATTGGAATTACAAGTAGACTGCGAAGCGCCGGGTTGTCCAACCGTAAATTTGCCGTCTTGGGATATTTCCTCACATCACGAATTCGGAACGGTTGGGAAGCGCGCAAGGCGAGGTCGTTCAATTCGCCCGATGCAAATGCCGACGTCACGGCGCTAAACAAAAGAGGTGCCGAACCGGAGCAAGCCTGTTGGATGAAATTCTGTTCCTGTCCCAGCTGGATGTAGATAAAAGTAAATTTTGCCTGCAAGATCTCACGCGAACTCCAGGCAACCTCCTGGGCGGTCTTTTCTGGATCAAGCGCGGAGGTGAGTTGACTGCCTGTTTGAACGAGTTCCATCAAACGTTGATGGTGTCCGGAGCGTTCCCACGCGCGGATCAGTTCCGCCGCTGCCATTTCAGCCATGCCGATCTCGACGCTTCCGAAGTCGCCTGGTTTTTCACTGTTGAGCGTGATCATCCCGGTGACATGCCCGTTCATGATCAATGGCACAGCCACGCCGGAAAGGTTCGTTTCGCCTTCGAAAGGAATGTAATCCTTTTCGGACAGTATGTCATCGATGACCTGGGTCTTCCTCTGACGAAGGGCGCGACCCATGACCCCCTGGGCCGCATTCTGCCGGTACCCGGTCGGAACGATATTTGCACCCCGGCCCGCAGAAGCGATAAGCATGAAATCCTTTTTTTCAGATTCATGCAGGAAGATCATCACCAAATTGCAAGTCAGTGCGCGCTCCAATGTGTTGACTACAAGCTGCGCCGACACCGGCTGGTCGAGCTGATTTTCGAGCTGCTGGCTTAATTCCAATAAAAGGGTCAATTGCGCATTTCGTTTTTTCTCCGTTGCCGCCTGGCGCGCGAGGGTCTGAATCTGGTCTGCTCGAATCCGGCCGCGGATTCCCTCCGCGGTCATAATGAACGGCCTGATGTAACGATCGAGCCTTCCGCTCCACACACCCGCCCTCTTTTGGGGTAATCCCAATTCGGTCTCGTGATCCTCATCGCCCCGGTTCAATTCCTTTATCAAGCCGCTTGTGGTCATGACCACAGTGGTGGCCACGTAATAGATCATCGCCGAAAAAAGGACGAAGAATCCCAATGTCGCTTCGCGGGCGGAAAGGACGAATTTTTCCGCCCCGTCCAGGCCGGGACCGATCGTGAAAAGGAGCGCGCCCATGAAGATCAAATGCGCAACCTCCGAAAAGAATGCGATCATGACCACCCTGCGGCTCAGGATGTCTCCATCAGGAATGATGATTCGTTCCCAGGGGATCAATTTCCCAAAGACAGTCAAAAAAATGATGGCGGCGGGCACGACAAGGTTTTCACTTCCCGGCGTCTGGATGAAGAGGAAACTTAAGACAACCCAGGGAATGATTTGCAGATAATTTAAAACGGCATCGAAATGGAATGATGGGAATATGACCGTGACCCCGCTCGCGAATGCAGAGATAAGAAAAACCGCCGCCAGGTAAGGCATGAAAACCGGCGATCCGTTTGGATGGGAGTCGAATCCTGAAAACGCAAGCACCATCCCAGCTGCGAAAGTGGTCAACGCAATCATCAGACGGGAGAAATCCACCCAGCGAAGACGGTCTGCCCGTTTGCTCACGGCGACGACCACCTGCATGATGCCGCCGATCAACATCGCAACCCCGCCGATGACCTGCCCGGATTTCATCAGCAAGAGGGATGAAAAAAATAAAAACGGGAGGGTCAGTGTTTGCACAACAATCTCGCGTTTTTTGGGAAACCGCCAGACGCAATTCAGTTGAAGAGAAAGGGCGAGAACGAAACAGGCCAGACCAAGAACCGCTGGCAACCCCGTGAAATAAAGATCGCTCCCAATGCCGAAATGGTCGGGAATCAGGACCAGCCCCGCCCCGACCCCTTCCAGGAGTAGCGAGACGAGCAGGCTGAAGTTTTTTTCCAATCGTTGCTTCATGTGGTCGGAGGATAGCATAAGAAGGTAATTTTTTCTACTATTCAGGGTGACAATTTGCAAGGTGATTTGTTTTACTCTGAATAATTTTCCAATATATCGAAATTGCATGATGACTAAATTGAAATGGTTCCTCTTTTTGTGCCGGATTTTGACCCGGCTATTTCTGATATAATCGCCAGCGAGAGCCGGAAAACAGGGGATGCACCATTAACTTATCGATTACAAGGTCATGCTGATGCAAAAATTCATTACGCTTGCTCAAATAGACGAAGCCGCAGAAAAGATTCGCGGAAAAATCCCGGTCAAACCGCAGGTCGGATTGATCCTCGGCTCGGGTCTGAACGGGTTGGCTGATTCCGTCCAGAATCCGATTCACATTCCATACAACGAACTGCCACACTTTCCTGTTTCCACTGTATTCGGCCATATCGGGCGTTTTGTGATCGGCACATTGGAAGGCAAACCCGTCATTGTGATGCAGGGCCGAATCCATTATTACGAAGGGTACAGCATGGGTGAGATCACCCTGCCCGTCAGAGTCATGCACCGGCTTGGGGCTCACAGCCTCGTCGTTACGAATGCCGCGGGCGGGGTCAATTCGGAATTCGTCCCCGGCGACGTGATGCTGATCACCGATCAGTTGAACCTGATGGGCATGTCCGGTTTGAATCCTTTGATGGGTCCGAACCTCGACGAGATCGGACCCCGCTTCCCGGACATGAGCCAGCCCTACGATCGTGAATACATCGATATGGCAAGGAAGACGGCAAAAGAGAATAAATTAACACTCCGCGAAGGCGTCTATGCCGGGTTGAGCGGACCCTCCTTTGAATCTCCGGCCGATCTGCGATTCCTTCGTTTGGCAGGCGCGGATGCGGTCGGTATGTCAACTGTGCCTGAGGTCATCGTTGCGCGTCACGGCGGGATGCGCGTCCTTGGTTTCTCCGGCATCAGCAACAAAGCCAACCTCGACGGCTCCACTATCACGACGCATGAAGAGGTTATCGAAGCCGGCAGGATCATCACACCGAAGATCGAAACCATCGTCCGGGGCGTCCTGCGCGGAATGTAAGTGCGATTGCAATGGTAGACCTATTAAAATTCCTCGCCACCTACGAGGTTTTGATTTACATTGTGTTGGCGATCGGAGGCATGTTTTCCTTTCGCTGGTTATTTCGTTCCTGGCGGGAGTGGCGGGTGGCTGTCTTTAGTCTCGAACGCGAATTCTCCCTAAGACGGCTCGGCAGATCCACGCTGATATCTTTTCTGATAGTGTTGTTCTTCTGTTTCGAGTTTTCCCTGACCTCTTTTGTACTCCCCGGGCTTCCCTCGGATTTTTTTCTCGTCACGCCTACACTTGATTTGATTTCCACCCCCACCGGAACGCTTTCTGCCGATATGATGACCCAATTCGCAAACCAGCCGGGTTCGATTCAACCAAATGCTTCAGGCTGCACGCCCGGCCAGCTCGAGGTGACATTCCCTGGACCCGGCGAAGAGATCAAAGGGGTGATCGAACTGACGGGCACTGTGAATATTCCGAATTTCGGATTCTATAAATATGAAGTCGCGCCGAACGGAAGCAGTACATGGGCAACCATTGCCGCGGGAACCAGTGTGGTGGTGGATGCCTCCCTCGGCCGTTGGGATACAACCGCACTTACGCCGGGAGATTATCAATTGAGGCTGGTTGTGATCGATAATCAAGGGACCAGCCTGCCGCCTTGTATTGTGCCTGTGCAGGTGATTCCAAATCAATAAGGTGAGGTCCATCGATGTCTGAGATTCAAATTCGCCCAACTGTCGCCACAGACCTGGCAAGATTAATGGGTATCGAACATTCTGTGACGAGCGAAGCGGTTTGGCAGTTGGAAGTCCGCCGTGAAACCGGCCAGGTCGCAGCCACTTTCCGTGAAGTGCGCCTGCCGCGTGCCATTCAAGTCCCGTATCCTCACAATCATTTTTCCCTTGCAGACGACTGGATAAAACGGTCGATGATGTTCACGGCTGTCATGGGGGCAAACCAGGCTGGGTATATCAGTCTGCTGGAGAGGGGAACCGGTTCGACCGTTTGGATTTTCGATTTGGTGACGGATGCGGCTCACCGCCGCCGGGGAGTGGCATCCGCTTTGCTGGCAGCCGGGCAAGCCTGGGCGGAGTCGCGATCGCACCGCCGCCTGATTCTTGAAGTGCAATCAAAGAACGTCCCGGCTATCCGGTTGGCGCAAAAATACGGTTTTGAGTTCTGCGGTTATAATGACCATTATTACATCAACAAGGATGTGGCTTTGTTCTTCGCAAAGATTTTGAAGTAAACGAAAGATGTACGCCGCTTTCGTATTTATTGGAAGGGCAGAATGATTAACGGTTGGCCGCAAACATTGCTGGCGGGGCTCCAGACGATCAATCAGATTCTCACAGCGGGAATCGCCATTACGGCATTTTCGCTTTTCTTATATTCGCTATCGTTCAATCTTCGCGACAGGGTGGCGCGCTCGTTCGCGATCATCCTGCTTTGCGTCGTCATTGTTTTTACCGCCGAATCCCTGCAGGATAACACCGTCTCCATACATACGCTTGATCTGTTGATGCGCCTGCAATGGTTCGGTCTCGCGTTTCTCCCAGCAGCGTATCTGCATCTTTCAGATGCCTTGCTGGTGACGGCGGGACGTCCTTCCCGCGGCCGCAGAAGGCTTGCCGTGCGCGGCATGTATGCGGTATCTGCTTTCTTTCTTCTCCTGCTTGCTTTTGGATATTTACTGGGCCCGATCGTTCCCGATGGCAAGCCCGCCCCGTATCTTCAGCGCACTCTTTGGACCGAGATTTTTACGATCTTTTATGTCGCTGCGATGGCGTGGGCGGGAATTAATTTTTCCCGTGCCTATTCCTTGATGTTGACCCGTTCGGGCAGGCGGCGCATGCTGTACCTGATGGCTGGGGCGACCGCTCCTGCACTCGGTTCCTACCCGTATCTTTTGTTCGGGTACTCACTGGCTGCCCAGCATCAATTCCTCTTTTGGAGTGCAGCGGTGACGATCAATGTGATGGTGGGCGCGCTGGTGATCGTCATGGCGTATGCTGTGGCATTTTTCGGCGTCTCGTGGCCCGACCGTGTCATTAAAAGCCGCCTGTTCAAGTGGATTATGCGGGGACCGGTGACCGCATCTGCAACCCTTGCGTTGATGACGGTGGTCCGGCGCGGCGGTGAGTGGTTTGGAACTCCATACAGCGCTTTTGTCCCATTCACAGTGGTGGCATCTGTTTTATTGATGGAACACGCCATTACCTTTGCCGCTCCGCTCTGGGAACGCTGGTTATTTTATGGGCGCGACCGGGGTGAATTGGAACTGCTCCAAAACGTGGAAGAACGCCTGCTTACCCAGAGCGACTTGCAGCAGTTTTTGGAATCTGTCCTCGCGGCAGTACGCGACCATCTGCAATCGCCCTCCGCTTTCGTCGCTGCTTTGGACGATGAGACATTGCTGCCCGTTGTAGTGGCTGGAAACAGAGCCCTCCTTGAGCAGGAGAGTTTGACGGAAGCGCTGGACCACGTCAATGGAGATGTGCGACATGAATTCCAGTGGGGAAACTACTGGGTGCTTCCGCTTTATGCGCGAAAGCGCGCGGATATGGATCGGGACGAATTACCACCGTTGCTCGGATTGCTTGGCGTTGCACGGAATGAAAAAAAGACCGCCATGGAACACGACCAGCGTGAATCGCTCTGGCTGCTGGCAGAGCGGGCAGCACTCGCTCTCGAAGACCGCCAATTGCAGCAACGGGTATTTCGCTCGCTTGCCGATCTTCAGCCGCAGGTGGAGATGATCCAACGGATGCGCGCCGCAAGCCGATATGATTCTCATGCAAACCTGCTCAATGCGCCGATTCCCCAGGAAGCAGACCTTGCCAACTGGGTCCGTGACGCGCTTACGCATTATTGGGGCGGTCCGAAATTCACAAATAACCCGCTCACAAAATTACAGGTGGTGCGTGAATTGGCTGACCGCGAGGATGGAAACACCTCCAATGCCCTGCGCTCACTGTTGCGGCGGGCTGTGGATGAGGTCAAGCCGCGCGGAGATCGCAAATTCACCACCGAATGGATTCTTTATAACATCCTCGAAATGAAATTTATCGAGGGCCGCAAAGTGCGCGACGTGGCGTCGCGGCTTGCCATGTCTGAAGCCGACCTGTACCGCAAACAACGCGTGGCGATCGAAGCGGTCGCCAGGGCGATCATGGAAATGGAAGTGAACCAACTGGAAAGATAACCGCTCGTCCCGGAAGTTGGAAATGCGGAGGGCGCACCGGGAACTCGAAGCGGCGATTTATAAGGAGTTTTATATGGCAAACGAAAAAGTAAGAAACGAAGGTATACCGGGCGGGATCGATGAAGGCTGGTGGGAATCTGTGCTTGCGGAGGAAATCCGACACTCGCCAATGAACCAGCGCGGGGCGTTGATCCGGCCTGAGGTCCGCAAAGAGGCGGCAAAGGAGAATTTCTCCGTAGAGCGGAACGTGGATTGGAGTCAGATTAAGGATCTTTACATGAAGGACCGCATCATCGAACTGGCTGTTACCGGGCACAATCGCGGAGGCCTGCTCGTGGAAGGCGAGGGACTTTTTGGCTTTGTTCCTTTCTCGCATCTGGTCGGATTGGCGGGACGTGATGCGCTCGAACGCAATCAAGACCTTGAACCGTATGTCGGGCGAACCCTGCGCCTGAAAGTCATCGAATGCGTGCCGGAAGATGGGCGGGTCGTATTTTCGGAACGCGCCGCCCAAACCGAACCTGGCAAACGCGCGGAGTTGTTCCACTCCTTGAACGCCGGACAAAACGTGCATGGCACAGTGACCAACATCACCGACTTCGGTGTGTTCGTAGACCTTGGCGGCGTGGAAGGGTTGATTCACATCTCGGAGTTATCGTGGGGGCGCGTCAACCACCCTTCGCATTTTGTAAAACTGGGCGAGCCGATCGAAGTGCAGGTGCTCGACCTCGCCCCTGAACGATGCCGCGTGGCGTTGAGTTTGAAACGTCTTCTACCCAACCCCTGGAATAACGCTGCCACCGGTTTTCCGATCGGTTCGATACATACCGCAACGATCACAACCGTGCTTTCTTATGGGGTTTTCGCGCGCCTCGATCAATTTGGCGTGGAGGGTTTGGTGCATGCCTCCGAAATTCCGCATGAGGACTCCGTTCCTCTCAAGGAGATTCTTGCCGAGGGTCAATCCATTCAAGTGCGGGTCCTGCATCTCGATCCATCGCATCATCGCCTTGGCTTCAGTTTGAGGCTTGAATAGTTAATGACGCGCTCCCAGACTCCCCGCCGGTTCCAGCACGAGGAATATCCGCAGCGCAGCGACTGGCTGGAGCGTCTCACTCGATTCAACACCCAGTTCGGGCGTTTCCTGCGCGATGCCGTCGGTGTGGCTTTGATCGCGTTTGCAGCCATGTCCTTGTTTGCATTGTGGAATTGGACCGATGGCATTCTGCTTACCGCGGTCACATCCATCTTGCGCACCTGGTTCGGGTGGGGAAGTCTCTTTATATTGATCGGGATTGCGTATCTCGGATTCTCTCTGCTTCAACATGAACGTGGATCCATCCACTGGGGTCGGATTCTTGCGCTCGAACTCGCCTCTCTCCTGACCCTGGGCTTGTTTGCTGTTTCCCAGGGCAATGACCTCTTCCGGGCGGAATCCGGCATGGACGGCGGTCGGCTGGGGTGGGGCATCGTCCGCCTGTTTTGGCAGACAATGGGAGAAGTTCCGGGGACATCGATCCTGTTCATTTTGTGGATGCTCGCGGTTGCCACCGGATTCGGACTTTGGGCGCGTCTCGAAAACTGGCTGGTAAAAATCGCTGGTGATGAAGCGCCGATGATCGTCTCTACGCCCATCCCTGATCAGGAACACGGGAAAGAAGTGCCGATTAAAACATCCGCACCGAAGAAAAAGTCCCAGCCTCTCCCGCCCGAGTTTCGTCCGCAGTTGAAAGCTTCCGAAAAGAAACAGGAAAAGGCATTCAAAGCACCGCCCCGCGGAGAAGACCTGCCGCCGTTGAACATCCTGCTCGGTGACTCGAATGTCCGCGCGGATGAACGTACCATCAACCAGACAGCGGGCCTGATCATGAAGACCCTTTCGGAATTCGGCATCCCTGCCACCGTCATTGGTTATCGCGTGGGTCCATCTGTGACCCAGTTCGCGGTCCAGCCGGGTTTCATAAAGAAGGGGAACGAAGAAGAAGACGCACAGCAGATGAAAGTGCGCGTGGCTCAGATTGCCGCGCTTGAGAAGGACATCGCGCTCGCATTATCGGCACAACGATTGCGGATCGAAGCGCCTGTCCCCGGCAAACCGTATGTCGGCATCGAAGTCCCGAATACGAACACCTCCGTTGTCCGTCTCCGCGCTTTGATGGAATCGGATGCGTTCTACAAGGTCGGCGCGCCTCTCGCGATTGCCCTGGGGCGGGATGTTTCCGGGAATCCGCTCATGGCGGATTTGGCGCGCATGCCCCATCTGCTTATTGCCGGCGCGACAGGTTCGGGTAAATCCGTCTGTATCACCGCCATTGCCGCCTGCCTTGCCATGAACAATACACCTGAGGAACTGCGCATGGTGATGATCGACTCGAAAATGGTCGAGTTGATCCGCTTCAACGGTCTGCCGCATTTGTTCGGAAAGGTCGAAACCGACCTTAACCGCATCCTCGGTGTTTTGCGTTGGGTCGTGGTAGAAATGGAGCATCGTTACCGTTTGTTGGAGTCGATGCATGCCCGCGACCTGAACTCCTACAATAAAAAGGTTTCGCGTTCCGAAGAAGGTCAACCCCTTCCGCGCATCGTTGTGATGATCGACGAGCTTGCCGACCTGATGATGTCCGCGCCGGACCAGACCGAGCACAACCTTGTCCGCCTTGCGCAGATGGCGCGCGCCACGGGCATACATCTTATCGTTGCTACCCAACGCCCTTCAACGGATGTGGTTACGGGTCTCATCAAAGCCAATTTCCCGGCGAGACTTGCTTTTGCCGTTGCTTCAAGCATAGACAGTCGTGTCATCCTAGACTACACCGGCGCTGAATCCCTGCTTGGGCGCGGCGACATGCTCTTCCTCAACCCGGAGGTCGGGAACCCTGTCCGCGCGCAGGGCGTGTTGATCACCGATATGGAGATAGAGCGGTTGATTTCACATTGGCAAAAGAATACCGACGTTCCGGCAGAGGATGTACCGCCGTGGGAAACCCTGCTGCAGGAACCGGGTGAAGATGAGGACGATGGCTTGGTGGAACAGGCTGTTTCCATTGTTCGCCAGCAGCAGCGCGCTTCGGCATCGATGCTTCAGCGCAGATTGAGAATCGGATATCCGCGCGCGGCACGCCTGCTCGACCAGTTGGAGACAATGGGTGTCGTAGGTCCCTCACAGGGCGGCGGGAAAGAACGCGAAGTCCTCGTCAGCAATGAAGACGAAATGGATGACCCGAATAAATAGCCTCCATTGCGCCTGGACGACAGACTAATTCTGCCCATTAAATCCATCGAGTAATAATTCGTTATCCGATTTCAATATCCTTTTATGCTTAAGCGAGATACCCTCAGACCATGGAAAAAAAACTGACCTTCTCAGACCGCGCAAGAATCGTCTTCAAGGGAATTCTTGATCCGATCGGCGGATTTCTAAATCGACTCGGCCTGACACCGAACACCATCACATTACTTGGCCTGGCTGGCACGACCATTGGCGCATATATGATCGCACGCGGACATATGACCACTGGCGCGTTCGTTCTCCTCGCGTCTGTTCTTGTGGATGCGTTCGACGGAACGATGGCGCGCTTGAGGGGCGAACCCAGCGACTTCGGCGCATTCGTCGATTCGGTAAGCGACCGTTACGCAGAACTGGTCACTTTTGGCGGCCTGCTTTATTTTTTTCTCACTCAAAATGATACGGCGGGAGTGGCGGTCTCTTTTCTTGCGGCGGCCGGTTCCGTGCTGGTTTCCTACGTCAAAGCCCGCGCCGAAGGTTTGGGTTTCACGGCAAAAGTCGGAATCCTTACACGCCTCGAGCGGTACATCGTTTTGATCCCCCTGCTTGTATTCAACCAGCCTTTTATAGCGGCGGTCATCATTGCCGTGTTGGCAAATATCACCGCCTATCAGCGCATTTTGCACGTTCGCAAACAGGGACGTGAACGCATCAACAAATCGAAGGAAACTGCGGTTTGATGGAAGGCGTCACCCTCGGCCCGCTGTTGCTGCAATGGAACGGATTATTGATCGCTCTTGGCATAGCTGTGGGAGCGTTTGCATCTGCCCTGGAGGCCAGGCGCCGCTTTCATGACGCGGAGATCATTTACCATGTCTTCGTACCTGTGACTCTCTGGAGTTGGATCGGGTCGCGCCTCTGGCATGTGTTGACTCCGCCTCTTTCCTCCGTTCAGCTTGGGCTGACCACCGGGCATTATCTTTCCCACCCGCTCGATATCCTCTCATTTTGGACAGGAGGATTTGGAATCCCCGGTGCGATTCTCGGCGGGACGGCGGCTTTATGGATCCTTGCCCGCAGAGATCAGCTGCCGTTTTGGGAGATGACGGATGTTCTCGCGCCGGGAATCGCGATCGCCCATGGGATTGGCCGTCTCGGGAATTATTTCAACCAGGAGTTGTATGGCCTGCCGACGGATGTGCCCTGGGCGATCTTTGTTGCTCCCGTGAATCGGCTGGCGGGATATGAGGGAAATGATTTCTATCATCCCTTATTTATGTATGAAATTCTCACGCTTTTGGCTTGTGCGGTAATCCTTCTCTGGCTTCCACGCGGCAGGTTTGCGGATCACATAAAAGCGGGTGAACTCTACCTGATTTATCTTGCGTGGTATTCATTCATCCGGTTTCTTCTTGAATTCCTGCGATTGGATGTTTCTTTGGTGAACGGAGCAAATATCAATCAGGTATTTTTTGCCTGCTTGCTTGCGGTTTCCGCCGGGCTCCTGCTGTACCGTCGGTTTGTCCGGGTTTTGTAAGGAATTTGAGAAGGAAACGGGCGGGGGATAAGTTATAAAATAGATGCAGTCTTTTTCCAGATGAAAAGGAAGAACCATGATTGAAACGAACGATTTGAGCAAGCAATTCCATGATTTCGTGGCTGTCGAAGGAGTAAACCTCTCGGTTCAATCCGGGCAGATACTCGCGCTCCTTGGGCAGAACGGCGCCGGTAAGACAACCACCGTTCGGATGCTAACCGCGTTACTGCAACCCACGCGCGGGACAGCTCGCGTTGCCGGATATGATGTCGCAAAGAACGGGCACGATGTCCGCGCCTCGGTGGGGGTGTTGACGGAGCATCACGGTTTGTACATGCGTATGACCGCCGAGGAGTACATGGACTTTTTCGGTCAGGTGTACAACCTCCCGGCTTCTTTGCGGAAAACGCGCACGGAGAATTTATTGGAATACTTTGGTCTGGCAGAGGCCGCCAGACGGCGCATCGGCGAATACTCGAAAGGGATGCGGCAGAAACTTGCGCTTGCTCGCGCCATGATCCACGAGCCCGGCGTGTTGCTGCTGGATGAACCCACCTCCGCAATGGACCCGGAATCCGCGAGGCTGGTAAGAGACGAGATCGCGCGGTTGAAATCCGCCCAACGGACGATCCTACTTTGTTCCCACAACCTGACCGAAGTGGAACTGCTGGCAGACAAGATCGCAATCATCTATCGCGGCAGGATTCTGATTCAAGGGACACTTGATGAGTTGAAACGGGACGTGCTCGGTCATCCTGAATATGTCGTCAGATTTTCGAATCCCTGGGATGCAGGCGGGTTGGAACTGCCCGAGGGGATGGAGATGCTTACGAAAACGCCGACCAGTTTCAAGGTCCGGGTGGAGGCGCCTGAAGAGTCGAATCCGATCCTGATGCAGAGACTGGCTTCCCTGTCTGTTCCTGTGGTTGCATTCCAGGAAGAGATGCGCACTTTGGAGCAGGTGTATCTGAAGGTCATGGCAGCTGTAAGAGGAAAAGATTATGTTCAATAGATTGCGCCCGGTCTGGCTTGTGGCGAAACGCGAATTGCGCGACCAGTTCCGCGATTGGCGGGTGCTCCTGCCGATGGCGATCCTGACCCTGTGTTTTCCGTTCCTGATGAACGAATTTGCAAAGGAAACCATTGAATTCCTGAATCAGTACGGCGCGAACCTCGTCCTCGAACGGCTTATCCCGATCTCGATCATGATCATCGGTTTTTTTCCGATCACAGTTTCGCTGGTTGTGGCGTTGGAATCTTTTGTGGGTGAAAAGGAACGAGGCACGATCGAGCCGTTATTGACAGCGCCCTTCGATGACTGGCAGTTGTACTTTGGCAAATTGCTGGTAGGCGCGGTCACGCCATTGACAGCCAGTTATATCTCCATCGGTCTTTATTTATTCATGATCTCCCGCCAGGGATTGGCCTTGCCGGATGGCATGGTGATGCTGCAATTGTTCCTGTTGACCACCGCTCACGCGATCCTGATGGTCAGTGCGGCGATTGTCATTTCGGTCCAGTCCACCTCGGTAAAAGCGGCGAATTTGCTTGCATCGTTCATCGTGATTCCGGTTGCGATCCTGATGCAGGGCGAGGCGGTCCTGTTATTCTGGGGAAACGAAACTGTTCTTTGGCTGGGAATTCTAGGCGTTCTGATCATTGCCCTGCTGTTGATCCGTGTCGGTATCTCGCATTTCGAGCGGGAATACCTGCTTGGGCGCGAGATCGACACCTTGAATTTCAAATGGATCGTGCGCACCTTCTGGCGGAATTTTAAAGGCGGAGCCGTATCCCTGCGCGATTGGTATGGTCGGGTCCTGGCTGATTCGCTCCGGCGTGCGCGACCTGCGCTCCTGCTCATGTTCCTGATCGCATTGACCAGTGCCTGGGCGAGTTACGAGTGGATCATGGTCAATGTATCCGACACGATTGAAAAAGCATCTCCGAAAGACCTGGCTACCATCGAAGAAAACATCGAAGAACTCCCCGACCTGGCAAGCATGCGCGGACACCTCGACGCCTCTTTCCTGTTTTTGAACAATACCCGCTCGATGGTGATCATTTTCCTCGCCGGGTTGACCTCCTTCAGCGTCCTTGGAGTCCTGATTTACATTCTGAACATCGCCTTGATCGGCGGCGTGTATGCGCTTTTGGAATTGATCGGAATATCGCCCATTCCAATTTTTCTGGCCGGAGTCCTGCCGCACGGCATCTTTGAGATTCCTGCATTGATGATTGGGAGCGCAGTGGTGCTTTACATCGGCGCGGTCCTTGTCACGCCGCAAACGGGAAAATCGATGGGGGAGGTGATCCTCGAAATGCTGGCGGATTGGGCAAAGATCTTTGTCGGCGTGGTGGTTCCGCTTCTTGCGCTCGCGGCTGTGATCGAGGCGTATGTCACGCCGGCCCTGCTCCTCAAAGTGATCGGCGGTTGACGGAATCCGAATTACCCGAAATCCAATTAACAATTATTGGGAATTGGATTAAGATTCGCTTATGGCAAAAGTGATCATCCTCGGGGCATCGAACGCGATACCGACAAAGGAAAGCGAAAATACCCACATGGTCATTGTGGGAGCCGAACGCACTGTATTGGTAGATTCGGTCAGTAACCCGATTCTGAGGCTCGAGCACGCCGGGCTGGACTTCAATGAGTTGACTGACATCATTGTCACGCATTTCCATCCCGACCATGTTTCCGGCATCCCGCTCCTGTTGATGGATATGTGGTTGATGGGCAGGCAGAAGCCTTTGAATATTTACGGCTTGCATTACACCCTAGACCGTCTGGAAGACCTGATGGGTTTTTATAACTGGTCGGAGTGGCCTGAGTTCTTCCCCGTCGTGTTTTACCGATTGCCGACAAAAGAGATGACGCATGTGTTGACCTGCCCTGAATTTTCCATTAACGCCTCGCCAGTGCGACACATGATCCCGAACATCGGTCTGCGGATCGAGTTTACCGAAAGTAAAAAGGTAATGGCATACTCCTGTGACACTGAACCTTGCGACGAGGTTGTCCGGCTGAGCGCAGGCGCGGATGTGTTGATCCACGAAGCGACAGGTGAGGCGCCGGGTCATTCTTCTGCGATACAAGCAGGAGAAATCGCAACAAATGCAGAAGTCGGAAGACTTTTTTTGATTCACTATCCCACCGGCAGGTTCAAGAGAGGCGATATTGTTGCGGAAGCCTCAAAGGCATATCATGGCGAAATCGCGCTCGCGAAGGATTTCATGAAATTGGAGTTTTAACGATTTCAACCATCATTTGCCAGAAAAAATCCCCGCACCTGGGGGGATTTCGAATTACCAGCCCGAAACATACGGTTCCCATTCGCGGTTATCACTGAGATGCTTGCCGAAAATATATTTCGCATCCGCGGGCGGCTCTTTGGGAATATGCAAAAGCCGCATATGAGCTTCATCAACTTTGCGCCCGCCCTTGCGATGATTGCACAACGAACAGGCGGTGACAAGGTTTGTCCACACATGCCTGCCGCCCATATGCCGGGGAATCACGTGGTCGATGGTCAGGCTTCCCTCCCGTTTGCCGCAATACTGGCAGGTATAATTGTCACGCCGGAAGACCTCGCGGCGTGTTAATTTGACGCGCGGGCGCGGACGATGAATCTGCGATTCAAGTCGAATGACCGATGGACGCGGGATCAATTGCGTAATGGTGCGGATGTGTCCGCGTCCGTTCGCGATCATACCGGCTTTTCCCGCAAGGATCAAAGTGACCGCCCGTCGCGTTGTGCAGACATGGATCGGCTCAAAATTTGCGTTGAGCACCAATACGGGTTCGTTCATAAGGTTCCGATAATCTGCGTGATTATACATCCAGAACGACAATTCGGTGAATGTGCCCTTTGAGGTACCATTGCAGGAGTAATGATGAATATACTTATCGCAGGCGGTTCCGGTCTTCTGGGATCTGCTCTGAAAAGATCCCTCCTCGCCGACGGATACAAAGTGTTCATCCTATCGCGAAATAGCGGCGGGATCGACACCATTAAATGGGACGGGCTTACCACGAAGGACTGGGGACACCGCATTAATGAAATGGGTGCGGTGATTCATATTACCGGGAGGAGCACCGCCATTTGGCCCTGGACGGCCTCAAGGAAGAAATCCCTCGAAGATTCACGCATCCTTCCCGGACTTGCGCTTGTTCAAGCCATTCGGGAAGCGAATCACCGCCCGAGCCTTTTTGTGCAATTTTCCGGCATCAATTATTATGGCTTGCGTGGTGATCTTGCCGACGAATCCACCCCGCCCGGTGACGATTTCCTCGCTCGGTTGACGGTCAAATGGGAGGATGCGACCCGAGCCGTCGAGGAGTTTGGCATTCGCCGCCTCGTTCTACGCACTTCGGTCGTTCTGGCAAGGGAGAATCCGTTGATGTTTTTAATGTCCCTGCCTGTGAAAATGTTCGTCGGGGGAAGGATCGGTTCCGGAAAGCAGGCGTTTCCGTGGATTCATATCAAAGATTGGGTCGGGGCTGCCCGGCATTTGATGGCGGATAAAAATGCACACGGAGCATATAATCTGGTCGCGCCCGTCCAGACTTCCCTGGAGGCTTTCTCGAAGGAACTTGCCCAAACGCTTCACCGCCCGTATTGGTTTCCTCTGCCAGACTTTTTAATGCGGAACGTTTTAGGAGAAATGGGTATCATGATCCTCGATGGCAGGTTTTCGCAGCCCAAACGATTGCTGGAATCCGGGTACCAATTTCAGTTTCCGGGTCCGCGTGAGGCGCTGGCCGATTTGTATGGTTAAGTCAAAGGAGATGATTAAATCCATGAAAAAAATTTCCATCCTGTTGTTGTTACTGCTTGCGGCATGCGGTCCTTCCCGGGAATCGCAGGTTGTTCTTCCCAATCTTTTGCCGACGGCGACGGCTTATATCGACCCTTCCTATCCGACAGCACAGGCAAACCTGAGTGCTCCGCAGCAAACCGCTGCTGGTATCGAAGTGCGCATGAACCGCGCGTGGGTGGAGGGTAAAAACGTCAATGCTGAAGTTTGTTTTACCCTGCCGGATGCATCCGATTGGTCCATCTGGGCGGCAAGTTTGACGTACGGCAATACATACTTGCAGGAATATGGAACGACGTTGGTAAGCCTCCAGGAATCCGCGAATGGCCAGCCTGGTCAGAGGTGCGATATTTTGACCTTTGTCGTCCCGCCGGATGCGGATTTGACGAATTCTGTGATTGCGATCGACGCCATCTCTGCAGTGCCCCAGCTGACAGACTACTGCGATATCTATCTTCCAAAGATCCAGGAAGCCATGCTTGAAAGGGGAACTGGCATCTCAGTGGATTGTTTCGATGTGAACGGCACCCTGACCATGCAGATCACCGGCAAACCCGCTGAGATGTCGCAGGAACAGGCGGAACAAATCGTCTACAGCGACGAGTTTTATACGGTACGCGGTCCGTGGAGTTTCCCGTTCAATTTGTCGCAATAAAATTCCTGATGTATAATACCGGCATGTTTCTCAAACTTTCTGCCACGCAATACCCTTATTATCCCCGCTCATAGCCCAACTGCGATGGTGTCAATGAACGCGCCCCATCATCGCGGGCGCGTTTTTGTTTGTATCATTACGACCGCACGGTCTTGCAAGAGGAGAAGCAAATGAACATTGATGAGCAAGTTGAACTGCTTATGCAGGGAACCGATTATGGCGACAAAGAGTTACAGAAAGCCATGGCTGCGGAACTGCGGGAACGGTTATTGATATCGGACAAGGAAAAACGCCCGCTGCAAGTGTACTGCGGTTACGACCCGACATCGACGGATTTACATCTGGGGCACACCATTTCCATGCGAAAGCTGCGTCAATTTCAGGACCTGGGCCATGATGTGACCTTTTTGATCGGAAACTATACGGCCTTGGTCGGCGACCCTTCGGATAAAAATAAGGCGCGTCCGGTCCTCACCCAGGAGCAAGTCGCTGAAAATTCAAAAACATACGCCGAGCAGGCGTTCCGTGTATTGGATCGCTCAAAGACAAAGGTCCGATACAACGGGGAATGGCTGGGCGAACTCTCGCTGGTGGATTTGATCCGACTTGGACAAAATTTCACCGTCCAACAATTCTTGGCGCGCGAGAATTTTGCAAGGCGCCTTGAAAAAGGAGAGCCGATCTTCCTGCACGAAACATTCTACGCGCTGATGCAAGGTTACGATGCCGCTGCAATGAAAACCGATGTGCAGGTCGGCGGATCGGACCAGTTGTTCAACATCATCGTGGCGGGACGTAAACTTCAGGAAACCCTCGGCCAGAAGCCGTTGGTCGGCATTATCACCGGCATATTGCCCGGCACAGACGGCATCCAGCGAATGTCCAAATCCACGGGCAACATTGTGCCCATCAACACCGGCGCGGACGATATGTTCGGCAAGTTGATGTCGATCCCGGATTCCGCGCTGGGAATCTATATGCGGCTTGTCACCCGCTTCAGCCCGCATGAAATTGCACAGATCGAGAAGGATGTGACTTCAGGGGCGCTTCATCCACGAGATGCGAAGATGAAAATGGCGGGGGAGATCACCAGTATCTTCTACGGTGAGGCGGAGGCTGAGTCGGCGCGGGAAAATTTTGTCAAGATGTTCCAACAAAAGGAAGTTCCCGATGAAATGCCGGAGTATGAGTTGGAATCTGGTCAGACCATTGTCGATGTGATCCTCGGGGCGGGGATGGCGGAGAGTAAAAGCAAAGCGCGGCAGTTAATCGACCAAAAGGGCGTCCGCCTCGATGGGGAAGTGCTCATGCGGGGCGATGCTATATTTCCACATCCGGGTGTCTTGCAAGTCGGCAAACGGCGCTTTGTGCGTGTGAGGTAAAACGAAAAGAGGACTCCTGAAAAAGAGTCCTCTTTGAGGCGTCGACGGGATTTGAACCCGTGAATGAGGGTTTTGCAGACCCTTGCCTTACCACTTGGCCACGACGCCGATAAACAAAAGGATTGCTGACCGAAAGCGATGTTCAATCTGCAATCCTCCAGTTTGAGCGGGCGATGAGATTCGAACTCACGGCCTTCTCCTTGGCAAGGAGACGTTCTACCACTGAACTACACCCGCGTTTTCGACCGGTTTGGTCGAGAGTGCCGAGACCCAGGATCGAACTGGGGACACCGCGATTTTCAGTCGCGTGCTCTACCAACTGAGCTATCTCGGCCAAACCATAATCTTTTTATAAAGCGGTCGTGATTTTACTCGTACTTAATGGGATTGTCAAGAAATGTATCGGGTAACAGCTGTTGAATGAAAAAGAAAGCTGATTTTCTTGACTTTTCATGATGGTTTCGATATAATGCTCAGTTGCTGTCCGCCGGACAGTTCTAATTGTTTATATACGTCATTCACCCCATGTAGGAGAAAAGAATGGCATCCTTGCCCCAGAAGAGTTACGCGAGAATACCAGTCAGCCTAGATTTACCCAACCTGATCGAAGTACAGCTAGATTCATTTGAACGATTGAAGAAGGAGGGATTGGGGGACTTGTTCCACGAAATCTCTCCGATCGAATCCTATAACAAGGGAATGAAATTATTCTTTCCCAGCCGCGGCCCCGAATCACAGCAGTGGGGGTTGAAATATTGGTTTGGCGATCCGAAACACACCATCGAAGAATGCGTCGAGCGCGACCTAACCTACGCCAGCCCTTTGTATGTATCCGTTCTGCTTGCTGGAACGGACGTCCCGGAACCCATTAAACAGGATATCTTTTTGGGCGACTTTCCCGAGATGACTGACAAGGGCACATTCATTGTTAATGGAACGGAGCGTGTTGTCGTTTCGCAGTTGATCCGTTCCCCGGGTGTTTATTTCGAAGCTCCTGCGGATCGCGCGACTGGACGCCTGCTTTCCATGGCTAAGCTGATCCCCGACCGCGGGGCATGGATGGAGTTCGAAACCCGCAAGTCGGATTATATTATCCTGAAATTCAACCGCAAAAGAACCGTTCCCATCACGGTATTTTTGCGCGCTCTTGCCGCCGTCAACGATGGAACAAAGGATTCTCCGATCAAACACGGCACAGACGAAGAGATCCTCTCCTTATTCAAGGATGTGGACAACAATCCCGACCGTCTGTTCATCACTTCCACCATTAAGCAGGAACCGGATTGGGATCTAGGCAACCACACCATCGCTGAGGCGGCTTTGATCGAATTCTTCAAGAAAATGCGTCCGGGCGATCCCGCTACACTCGACAACGCCCGTCAATTTCTCGAAGAGCAGCTTTTCGACCAACGGCATTATGACCTGGAGCGGGTGGGGCGCTATAAGTTGAATCAAAAACTCGACTTGAACATCCCAATCCCGCATCGCACAGTGACAAAGAATGATATCCTGCGGTTGATCCGTCGAATGATCCAGATCAATAACGGCTCGGAACGTTCGGACGATATCGATCACCTCGGTAATCGCCGTGTCAAGACGGTGGGTGAGTTGATCCAGAACAAACTCCGCATTGGTTTGCGCCGCATGGAGCGCGTGATCAAGGAACGCATGTCCATTCGCGACCAGGAACAGTTGTCGCCGGTGACCCTCGTCAACATCCGTCCGGTGGTGGCGGCATTGCGCGAGTTTTTTGGCTCTTCCCAGTTGTCTCAATTCATGGATCAGACCAATCCTTTGGCTGAATTACGCCACAAACGGACATTGTCCGCATTGGGTCCGGGTGGGTTGCGCCGTGAACGCGCCGGTTTCGATGTGCGTGATGTTCATCATTCCCACTACGGACGTATCTGCCCGATTGAAACGCCGGAAGGTCCGAATATCGGTTTGATCGGGCGTCTTGCCTCTTTTGCGCGCGTGAACGAATATGGTTTTATCGAAACACCCTATCGCAGGGTGTACAAATCCCTCCCCGCCGACAGCGATCTCCTGGACGGACGTACTCTCCGCGAAGATGTCTACGACCCGAAATCGGAGGAGCTGCTTTTCAAGGCGGGAACCGAGATAGATTCCAAGGTGGCGAAACGGCTGTCCCGCCTGAACTCGGAAATTGCCATCGTTCCGTTTGTATCCGACGATGTTGTTTACCTGTCCGCAGATGCTGAGGACAAATACACCATCGCCCAGGCAAATGCGGCGTTGACTGAAAAGAAGGAATTTTCGCGCGAACGAATTTCATGTCGATATCATTCCGGCTTCCTGTTTTCCACCGCCGAAAATCTGGATTTCATGGATGTTGCCCCGCATCAAGTCGTGGGCATCAGCGCGGCGTTGATTCCCTTCCTTGAACACGACGATGCCAACCGGGCGCTCATGGGATCGAACATGATGGCGCAGGCTGTGCCGCTGGTCCGGCCAGAAATTCCGCTTGTTTCGACGGGTATGGAAAGGCATGCTGCCCTGGATTCAGGCCAAGTCGTAGTGGCTGAGGCGGACGGTGAGGTTGTCTCCGTGACCGGATCAAGCATCACGGTCAAGGAAAAACGAACCGGCAACCGGATCTATCCGCTCCGCAAGTATCAGCGTTCCAATCAAAGCACATGCATCGACCAGCGTCCTTCTGTTGTGAAGGGTCAGGTCATCAAAGCCGGTGACATTATCGCCGATTCGTCTTCGACCGATAATGGTCAACTTGCGTTGGGACAAAATGTGGTCATCGCATTCCTCTCGTGGGAAGGAGGCAATTTCGAAGATGCCATACTGCTATCTGAACGTCTTGTTCAGGATGATCGTTTCACTTCCGTACACATCGAAAAGTACGAAGTGGAGGCGCGCGACACTAAACTGGGACCCGAGGAAATCACCCGCGATATTCCCAATGTCGGTGACGATGCCATCAAAGACCTCGATGAAAACGGAATCATCCGCATCGGCGCCGAAGTCGGGCCGAACGATATTCTTGTCGGCAAGATCACGCCGAAAGGCGAGAAGGAACTTACTCCTGAAGAACGTCTTTTGCGCGCCATCTTTGGCGAGAAATCCCGCGATGTGAAAGATACCTCCCTGCGGATGCCCCATGGTGAACGAGGCAAGGTCGTCGATGTAAAAGTATTTACCCGGGAAGAAAACTCTGACCTCGCCGCTGGCGTGGACCAGATGGTGCGTGTATCTGTCGCCCAGCGTCGCAAGATCACTGCAGGAGACAAGATGGCGGGTCGGCACGGAAACAAAGGTGTAGTTTCGAAGGTTGTACCTGTCGAAGATATGCCGTTTCTTGAAGACGGCACTCCCGTTGATATCATCCTAAATCCGCTTGGTGTGCCCGGACGTATGAATATTGGACAGGTTCTCGAAGTCCATCTCGGATGGGCGGCTAAGCGTCTTGGTTACCGCGCCCTTACCCCTGTGTTCGACGGAGCGAGTGAAGAGCAAATCGAAGCTGAACTCGCGCGCGCCTGGATCGTGGACCAAGCGTGGAAGGAGGCGGGTGTCCGTGCCTGGGAGTGGATCAAAGAACAGGAATACGATCCAAATACAATCGAGGACGATGATGAAGTGCGCCGCCTCTACCTCGAAGATTGGCTGGATAAACGCCGGTATGATGTCTACAGCCTGAACGACCCAACGTATGCGCATCGCGCCACCGCTCGTGAATGGCTGCGCGAGAAGGGCTACGACAACCCGGACGAGATTCTTCTCGAAGACCGCAAAGTCGCCATCCGCGACCCGCAATTGGATGATATGGCGATCATAGCCTGCTTGCGGCTCTGGCTTGAAGTAAATGGCATCACACGCCGCGTTGCTGAAGACAAGGTTTACGAAACCGCGCAGGAGTTGGCTAAGGAACGGGGTATTCCGCTTCCGATCCTCGGCAAACAAACATTGCGCGACGGAAAGACAGGCTTGCCTTACGACCAACCCGTAACGGTTGGTGTGATGACGATTCTAAAACTACACCATCTAGTGGAAGACAAAGTCCATGCGCGCTCCACCGGTCCGTACAGTCTGGTGACCCAGCAACCGCTTGGTGGTAAGGCTCAATTCGGCGGGCAAAGATTCGGTGAGATGGAGGTCTGGGCGCTTGAAGCGTATGGGGCTGCTCATACTCTTCAGGAAATGCTTACCGTCAAATCCGACGACGTCCAGGGTCGTGTAAATACCTATGAAGCGATCGTCAAGGGCGAGCCGATCGAAGAGCCGAGCATCCCTGCGTCATTCCGCGTGCTGGTTAAAGAGTTGCAATCCCTCGGCCTTGCTGTTGAAGCCATCAATGAGAACGGCGATGTGGTCAAGTTTGGCAAGGACGAAGAGAAGACCCATCCGCCGAAACACGACACCGGATTGTTGAGCTTGGGCGAGGGGCAATCCAGAAAAAAGTAGTCATTTTCCATTGACGCGGCAAAAATGGCGTGATAAAATGCCATGCCTTTGTCAAGGAAGAGGGTGCGGCTGTCTCTCCCGCCCCAAAAACAAACTGGCAGCTACAAATGAGGCCATCAGGGATCGTGTTGATGGTCTCATTTATTGCGAAAAAATAAAGATAAATCGTCGATTAGAAGAATTGGAATTCGGAGGCTGATCGTGCCGACAGTAAACCAGATGGTCCGCAAGGGCCGCAAAGACAAGAAATCGAAAAGCAAAGCGCCTGCCTTGCAGTTCACCTTGAACAGCTATAAGCAGCGTCGCTTCCGCCAGGATAAAGGCGCGCCCCAAAAGCGCGGTGTTTGCACCGTTGTGCGCACCATGACGCCGAAGAAGCCGAATTCAGCGCTTCGCAAGATCGCCCGTGTTCGCCTGAGCAACGGCATCGAGGTGACGGCTTACATTCCCGGCGAAGGACATCAATTGCAGGAACACTCGGTTGTTCTTGTCCGCGGCGGACGTGTAAAGGATCTGCCTGGCGTGCGTTATCACATCGTGCGCGGTACTCTCGACACGACCGGCGTTGCGAATCGGAAGCAAGCCCGTTCCAAATACGGCGCGAAGCGGCCCAAGTAATTAAGATGGAGTAATTCAGTCATGCGCAGAGCAAAACCCGAAAGAAGGGAAATCCTTCCCGATATCCGTTACAACAGCCTTAACCTGCAGATCGTGATTCAGCATGTTCTGAAACGCGGCAAGAAGAGCGTTGCCGCAGGGTTGGTGTACGACGCCATGGATTTAATTAAAGAGCGCACTGAAAAGAGTCCGATGGAAGTCTTCGATACAGCGCTTAAAAATGTGGGTCCCGCCATGGAAGTCCGCCCGAGACGCGTCGGTGGCGCGACGTATCAGGTGCCAATGGAAGTTTCGGCAGACCGCCGCACAACATTGGCGATACGCTGGATTCTCAGTTCGGCGCGCGAACGCTCGGGCAAGTCCTTTCCAGATAAACTGGCGTCGGAATTGATCGACGCCGCCAATGAAACCGGGGCTTCGATCCGCAAACGCGACGAAACGCACAAGATGGCAGAAGCGAACCGCGCGTTCTCTCATTATCGAATTTAATCTTGATTATTAATAACGATGAAGGAATAGGTAAAAGATAGTAATGGCGCGTGAATATCCGCTCGAACAATATAGGAATATTGGCATTATTGCCCACATTGACGCCGGTAAAACGACCACCACCGAGCGGATCATGTTCTATACCGGTTTAACTCACCGGATAGGCTCTGTTGATGAAGGCACCACCGTGACGGACTGGATGGTCCAGGAGCGGGAGCGTGGAATCACAATTGTTTCCGCCGCTGTCTCCGCAGAGTGGAAGGGATACCAGGTCAACATCATCGATACCCCGGGCCACATCGACTTTACTGCCGAAGTTCAACGTTCCCTCCGTGTATTGGATGGGGGCGTTGTTGTGTTTGATGCCGTCCAGGGAGTGGAACCACAGTCCGAAACCGTCTGGCGCCAGGCGGATCGTTACGGCGTTCCGCGTATTTGTTTTGTCAATAAGATGGACCGCGTGGGCGCTTCCTACGAACGAACCATCGAGACCATCATCGACCGTCTCGGCGCCAACCCCATACCGATGCAGGTCCCGATCGGTTTTGAGGCATCCTTCAGGGGAGTCGTTGACCTCCTTTCGATGCAGGCAATCGTTTGGGAGGACGATCTCGGCAAGGAACCAAAAATCACCGAAGTCCCCGGGGACATGAAAGCGCAGGCAGAAGAAGCCCGCGCAAAAATGGTGGAAAAGATCGCGGAACTCGACGACGACCTCATCCATAAATTCCTCGAATCACAGGAAATCACCGTACCCGAACTCAAAGCAGCTTTGCGTAAGGGTGTCATTGCGAACAAGGCTACCCCTGTTTTCTGCGGTTCTTCATTGAAGAACAAGGGGGTTCAGGTAATGTTAGACGCAGTTGTTGATTACCTTCCTTCCCCGGCAGATAAACCTACCATTTCGGCTTCCGAACCTGGTAATCCCGAAAACACATTCGAACTCCCGACTGTCGACGATGCTCCTCTAAGCGCGCTCGTCTTCAAGATAGTGACCGATCCCTATGTTGGGCGTCTTGCTTATATCCGTGTTTACTCCGGCGTCTTGAGCCAGGGACAAACCGTCCAGAACAGCACCAAGGGGAAGAAAGAACGCATCGGGCGCCTTTTGAGAATGCATGCCGACCGCCGCGAAGATATTACTGAAATCCGTGCAGGCGATATCGGCGCAGTGCTTGGTTTCAAAGAATCCTTCACGGGCGATACCCTTTGTGATAATAAGTCGCTCGTTTTGGAAAGCATCTCCTTCCCCGAACCCGTTATCTCCATCGCCATCGAGCCGAAGAGTTCGAGCGACCAGGAAAAGATGGGTGAAGCGCTTCGCAAGCTCGCTGAAGAGGATCCCACGTTCCGTGTCAATTCCGATGAAAACACCGGTCAGACTGTGATCCGCGGTATGGGCGAGTTGCATCTTGATATCATCGTTGACCGCCTCCTGCGCGAGTTCAAAGTTCAGGCGAACGTCGGCACCCCGCGCGTTGCTTATCGCGAATCGATCACCAAACCCGTCAAGGAAGTCAACTACAAATACGCGAAGCAAAGCGGCGGCAAAGGGCAATACGGTCATGTTGTCTTCTCTCTCGAGCCGGGTGACCGCGGGAGCGGCATTGTCTTCGAAAACAAGATCGTCGGCGGCGCGATTCCGAAGGAATTCATCAATCCGGTCGAAAAAGGTTTCCGTGAAGCTTGCGAGAGCGGCGTCCTTGCCGGCTACCCGGTCGTGGATGTGAAGATCACGCTGTTCGACGGCTCCTTCCACGAAGTCGACTCGAGCGAAATGGCGTTCAAACTTGCCGCCTCGATTGGTTTCAAGGAAGGCGCTAACAAGGCAAATCCCATTCTGCTCGAACCGATGATGAAAGTGGAGGTTGTTGTACCCGAGGAATATCTCGGTGACGTGATGGGCCAGATCAACAGCCGCCGCGGTTTGATTCAGGGTATGGACGTCCGCCCCGGCAATGCGCAGGCGATCCGCGCCATGGTTCCATTGGGCGAAATGTTCGGGTATGCCACCCAGCTTCGTTCCGCCACCCAGGGACGCGGTGTCTTTAGCATGGAATTCGACCACTACGCGCCGGTCGCGCAGTCGGTTGCTGAAGAAATTTTGAAATCGTAACGGTTATTACCAAGGAGCATCATTATGGCGAAAGGAAAGTTTGACAGGAGCAAGCCGCATCTGAACGTAGGGACGATGGGACACATCGACCACGGGAAGACGACCCTGACGGCCGCGATCACGAAAGTGGCGGGACTGGCGGGGCAGGCGGAATTCAAAGCGTATGATCAGATCGACAATGCGCCGGAAGAAAAAGCGCGCGGGATCACGATCAACATTGCGCATGTCGAATACCAGACGGACAAGCGGCACTATGCCCACGTGGACATGCCGGGACACCGAGACTACATCAAGAACATGATCACCGGCGCGGCGCAGGTGGACGGCGCGATCCTGGTGGTGGCGGCTCCGGATGGACCGATGCCGCAGACGCGCGAACACGTGCTTTTGGCGCGCCAGGTGGAAGTGCCGAGTATCGTCGTGTTCCTGAACAAGGTCGACATGATGGACGACCCGGAGCTGCTCGAACTGGTCGAGTTGGAACTTCGCGAACTGCTCTCGAGCTACGGCTTCCCGGGCGACACGACCCCGATCG
>JAPKMP010000024.1 GCA_026645935.1 Candidatus Villigracilaceae bacterium
CATGGGAATTCTCCTTTCAACTCATTCATGGTTTTAACGGCGCGTAACCTGCCGCCCGCAACAAGTCTGCTACGATCTGCACCGCCCGGTCTGTGGCTCCAAGCCGCCCCCAGATGTCCGCGCCAGGGGGCTTGCCGAGTCCGTCTGGCTGGTAGTAGGGCGCAACATCAATAACAGTCAGCCCATATTCCGTCGCGGTTTCCCGGACCGCCTCGTTCAATAGACCGGCATGTTTTATAAATACCTGCGCTTCGACATCTGACAATTTCCGGTCAAACGAAGCAGCCAGCCATGCATCCATCGTTCCCCACACAAAAGTCCGCACGATGGTATCGGACGGGTTTGCAAGACCCGCCAGTTCATCCAGATAGGCTCTTAATTCTCGAATGGCTCGCTCATGAGCATCGCGGAAACATTGCTCATCATCATCTCCCCCGCACATATCGCTCTGGTACCTGCCTTGAGCGCCTCCCAGGTAAGACTCAGTTGGAACATCGAACGTGATCACCTCCGCATTCTCCACCAGGGAGCGGAACTCACGATCGGTCTGCAATATTCCCAGCATCTCCGCGAGTGTTTTGCGCGAATGGAAGGAGACGTCTGTCAGCGCGACCTCGACGCCAAGATCCTCCTCGATGTACGCAGCATACGCCTCGTTCCAGCGCATGGCATAGGTGAAGTCTCCCCCGATGGACACGTATTCCCATTTCTCTTTTGCGCAGGCGTCGAGCAGCATCGCCCCCGCAAGCAACAGCAATGCAACCCTCGAAACGACCCTCATGTCTGCCTCCTTTGGCGGGAAGATATTTTGTTATAGTATAATATAACAAATAAAGCGGTCTGCGCCTTAAAATATTCGAGCCTTCATGACCATGCCACTCCCCCTGCACATTGACCCAATCTCGAACCTGCCGGTCTATGCCCAAATCCGTCAGCAGATCACCTGGCTGATTGCCAGCGGCGATATCAAGAAAGGCGACCACCTGCCCCCCATCCGCGAACTCGCCACACAGTTGGGGATTCACATGCATACCGTCCGCCAGGCTTATCACGCCCTCGAAGCGGATAAACTGGTGGAAACCCGCCCGAAGCGCGGCACGATCGTGATCTCCACCGACATTTATCGCCTCACCTACCGGACCTCGAACCTGCCCAGCCACACAATCGGGATCCTCGTCCCGAGCCGGAATCCGTTCTATTCCCCCTACCTGCAGGGTATCGAAGACGAAGCGCGCAAAACGAATGATCTTCTCTTTACCTGCTACACCTTATACGATAAAACCTCGCCGGATCGTTTCACCCGCCAGTTGATCGCCAAAGGCGTGGACGGCATCATCGCCACCTCGCTCGAGTCTGCCATCATACAAACGCAAGGCGGACCGTTGCCGAAGAGCCTGCCTCCCGTCGTCTATGTGGACGACCCGGCGCAGAAGGTCAATTCGATTGTGATAGACAACGAAGGCGCGGGGTATCAAATCACCGCGCACCTCGTCAAAAAACATCGCTATCGCCGCATTGGGTTGATCACGCCGCCAATCGCCTGGCAAAACGTCCGCGATTGTTATGATGGGTATCGCCGCGCGCTCGCAGAAGCGGGAATCGAATTCGATGAAAGGCTGGTTGCGGAAGTGCCGTTCTTTACGCCCGAAAACGGCTATCAAGGGGTGAAACAATTGCTCGCGTTGAAATCCCCGCCCCGCGCCATTTTCGCTGTTGCAGATATTCTCGCCGTCGGCGCGGTGCAGGCGATCAAGGAAGCGGGGTTGCGAATCCCCGAAGACATAGCCATCGCAGGCTATAACAACATCGAAGTGACCGCCCTGATGGAGCCGCCTCTCACCACCGCCTCTGTGCCGACCTACGAGATGGGAGTCGCGGCGATGACCATGCTCAACAATTTGAGGACCAACCGTCCCGTAGAGAAGAGGCGGGTCGTCATGTCCACAGAACTTATCGTGCGTCGAAGTTGCGGATGCGCTTGACATTTTCCTTGACACGAATCCTGCGGCGGGTGTAAACTCGGTTCGTAAGCAAATCCAAAAGAAAGGAGCGCACTCTTGATGCTCAGCAAGTCCCTCTTCGTCCCCGTTGCAGATGGCAAATTGCCTTCTCGGAGTGCGCCTGTTGACCGTACCTAGGTCTCTATTCTGTCCCCTGTATGTTTTGGGCTGTGGCGCACGCGCCGCAGCCTTTTTATTTTAATCCCCGCAGACCTGACAGGTTTGTGGAAACCTGTCAGGTCTTTTCGATGGAGAAACCAAGATGAACTCATCAACCACATCACAAACCTTCGACTTCCGGGACGCCATTCACCCCAACCGTCTCGCCGGCATCTGGCGCATGATGACGGACTTCCGCGTCCCGTACGTCGCGGCGACGGTCTCGCTCGCCATCTCTGCGCTGGCGAAGACCTCGGTTTATCTTTTACTGCGCTTCTTCGCCGACGACGTGCTGCATCAAGGGAAGATGATCGGCTCGACGATGACCCAGACCTTTCTTTTCATCGGGCTGGGATTCATCGGTCTCGCCTTGATCGAAGGCGGCGGCTCGTTCCTTTCGGGACGGCTGGCGGCTTACACTGCGGAGGGAATCACACGCCGGTTGCGCGACTTCTTATTCGACCACATCCAGCGCCTGAGTTTCTCATATCACAGCGCAACACCCACCGGCGATTTGATCGAACGCGTCACCTCGGACGTGGACTCGCTGAGGCGTTTCTTCTCGGAGCAAGCCATCGGCGTCGGCAGGATCGTTTTGCTCTTCTTCATCAACTGGGGCGCGATCCTGTACATCAACGTCAAACTCGGATGGATTTCGGTCATCACCATGCCGCTCATCTTGTGGGTTTCGCTCTGGTTCTTCAAGCGCGTGACCAAAGCTTACGAAGATTATCAGGCGCAGGAAGCCGTGCTTTCGACGACCTTGCAGGAAAACCTGACCGGCGTGCGCGTGGTGAAAGCCTTTGCCCGGCAGGATTACGAGATGCAAAAGTTCGAGAAGGACAACTGGCTGAAATACGTCAAAGGCAAGTTCCTTCTGCTGATGCACTCTTTATTCTGGCCCCTTTCGGACATCGTCCTCGGCGGGCAGATGTTATTCGGCTTCATCTACGCCGCGTTCATGGCGATCAACGGCGAAATCTCGGTCGGCGATTATGTTGCTTATATTGGCTTGCTGATTTGGCTGATCTTCCCGATCCGCAATCTAGGACGTGTGATCGTGCAGGCTTCGACCGGTATGGTTTCATACGGACGCTTGATGGACATCGTCAAACAGGAGCGGGAGGATCTGCTCGGGGGGAGGGTCCAGCCGACGGGTCCGGTGAGAGGCGAGATCGAGTTCAAAGATGTCTCGTTCATCTACTCGGACGGAACGCATCATGTCATCAAGGATATTACCTTCCACATCAAACCGGGAGAGTCGATCGCGCTGCTCGGGTCAACCGGTTCCGGGAAGACCTCAATGATGAATTTACTGCCGAGATTCCACGATTACACCGATGGGCAGATTTTGCTCGACGGCGTGGACTTGAAGGATTACCCGCGCAAGTACCTGCGCGAGCAGATCGGCATCGTTCAGCAGGAGCCGTTCCTGTTCAGCCGCTTGATCCGGGAGAATATTCTTTACGGCGTGGGCCGCAGCGTAACGCAGGAAGAGATCGAAGCCGCCGCGAAAGCCGCCGCCGTGCATGATGTGATCGTCGGATTTCCGGACGGCTACAACACCATCGTCGGCGAAAAAGGCGTGACGCTTTCCGGCGGGCAGAAGCAGCGCGTGACCATCGCGCGGACGATCCTCAAGAACCCGAAGATCCTCATCCTCGACGACTCAACTTCAGCAGTGGACACCGAGACCGAAGCGTCCATCCGCCAGGCATTGGACGACCTGATGGAGAACCGCACGACCTTCATCATCGCGCATCGTATTCAATCCGTGATGAAAGCGGACCAGATCCTGGTGCTGGATAAGGGGCAAGTCGTGCAGCATGGAACGCACGAGGAACTGGTTACACAAATCGGAAGCATGTACCGAAGAGTGTATGACATTCAGACAAGGATCGATGAGGAATTGGAGAACGAAATCGCAAGAGCGAATTAATTGATACGTGCAGGGGCGAGGTCACCTCGCTCCTACGGAGAACAATATCATGCCAGACGAATTATTGGAACTCGAAGAAGAAGAACATACATCACAAATGACCTTCCCGGTCTTCAAACGGATCATGGGAATCATCAAGCCGCATTGGAAGTGGGTGATGGGTTTTCTCATTACGATCGGACTGGTCTCTGGACTGGATGCTTATTTCACCTACCTGAACAAGGAGATCGTGGACCACGGCATCGTGCTTTCAGATAGGGCGTTCATCACCCGCATCGCATGGATATACGGATCGTTCCTGCTCATGCAGTCTGTCTTCGTGTTCACGTTCATCTATCTCGCCGGGGTGCTGGGCGAGCGCGTGCAATATGATTTGCGCAAACTGCTCTTCAATCACCTGCAGGATCTGTCGCTTTCGTACTATGCCCAAAACGCGGTGGGACGCCTGATCGCGCGCGTCACTTCGGACACGGGGCGGGTCTCTGAACTTGTGACCTGGGGCATCGTGGACAGCGTCTGGGCGTTGATGAACATCATCACCTCGCTGACTTTCATGGCGATCATCAACTGGAGGCTGGCGCTGATCGTTTCGGTCATCATCCCGATCATGATTCTTGTGGCAACCAAGTTCCAGAAGTACATTTTGGTGGAGTTCCGCACCACACGGCGCACGAACTCGAAGATCACAGGCGCATACAACGAGAACATTCAAGGCGTGCGTGTTGTCAAAGCCCTGGGACGTGAAGACGCCAATCTGGTCGAATTCCAGAACCTGACCTCGACCATGTACCGCTCATCGTACCGCGCAGCGTGGCTTTCGGCGCTCTTCCTCCCCACTGTCCAGATCATCGCGGCGTTCGCCCTGGGCGCGATCGTCTGGTATGGCGGCGTGGAAATCTCGACCGGCTTCATCACCATCGGCGGAATCCAAGCCTTCGTCTCGTATCTCACGTTCATGATGTGGCCCGTGCAGGATTTGGCGCGCGTCTATGCGGAGATGCAACACTCCATCGCGTCGGCGGAGAGAATCTTCAAATTGGTGGATACCCAGCCCGAGGTCCATAACCGAGCCGATGCCGTCGAGGCGAAGACCCTGCTCGGCGAGATCGAATTCGACCACGTGGACTTCTTCTACGAAGACCGCAAACCCGTGCTGACCGATTTCACGTTGAAGGTCAAGCCAGGGGAGATGATCGCGCTGGTCGGTCCGACCGGAGGCGGGAAGTCCACCATCGTGAACCTGCTGTGCCGCTTCTACGAGCCGCAGAACGGCTTGATCCGCATCAACGGCAGGAACTACACCGGGTACACGCTCGAGTCGATCCACAAACGAATCGGCATCGTACTGCAAACACCGCACCTTTTTTCGGGAACGGTGCGCGAGAACATCCGCTACGGCAAATTGGACGCGAGCGATACCGAAGTGGAAGAAGCCGCGAAAATTGCCGGGGCGCATGATTTCATCCTGACTCTCGAAAAGGGGTACGACCAGAACGTGGGCGAAGGCGGTAACCTACTCTCGGTGGGACAAAAGCAGCTGATCTCACTGGCACGCGCGGTGCTTGCCAAACCGGAGCTGTTCATCATGGACGAGGCGACCTCCTCAGTGGACACGCTGACCGAAGCGCTGATCCAAAAAGGCATGGAAGCGCTCATGCAGGGACGCACGTCCTTCGTGATCGCGCACCGACTCAGCACCATTCGCCGCGCGAACCGAATTTTGGTGATCGAAGAAGGGCGCATCGCGGAACAAGGCACGCATGCTGAACTTTTACGCGCACGCGGACATTACTACCGCCTGTACACCCAGCAGTTCCGCCATGAGTTGGAGGTGCAGTATGGCGTGGCGGATGAAAATGGGAATGACCGCGAGAATGTGACCGCGGATTCGATCGTGATGAAGAGGGATGCTGTGGCTGCGGATTGATTGTGAATAGTCAGTAGTGAAACGTGAAGTCCTCCAAGACAAATATATTGGAGGACTTTGCGTTTTGATCTTTCATTTATTTATTCTGTTTTCACATGAGTCTATTCAGCTGGCAGAAGGAATGGTGGTACAAAGAAATGGTCAAGATATTTTGATTCATACTTTTAGCCTGTATCCGACCCCCGGCTCGGTATGGATATAGGTTGGTCTCGATGGGTCTGGTTCTATTTTTCCCCGTAAATTGCTGATATTGACCCGCAAAATATGCATATCATCATAGCCACCCCCCCAAACCTGCCGCAACAATTGATGATGGGTAATAACCTTGCCCGCATGGGTCACCAACACCTTGAGCAGATCGTATTCGGTTGGTGTGAGTTGGATTTCTTTATCCTCGACGATGACCAAGCGGCGGGTAAAATCCACGCTCAAGCCTTTGGAATCAAAAACCGGTTCATTCGCCGCCGCCACCTGTTTGCGCAGCGCGACTCGCATCCTCGCCAGAAGCTCTCCGGTGCCGAACGGCTTGGTGAGGTAATCGTCCGCACCGGCGTCGAGCGCGGCGATCTTGTCCTGCTCCGCCTCGCGGACAGACAAGATAATGATAGGCGTCTGACTCCACTCGCGTAAACGGCGCGTGATTTCGATACCGTCAATATCGGGCAAACCCAGGTCCAGGATGATCATATCGGGACGGTGACTGAGCACGGCTTGAAGCGCTTCTTCCCCCGAGGCTGATTCATACACGGTGAGTCCCTGCGCACTCAATGCCGCGCGCAAATAACGCCGAATGGGCGCTTCATCATCCACGACCAGTACACGCTGATTGCCGAGTGTCATCTTCCCAATGGTAATTCAACTTCCAAAATTGCGCCGCCGCCTTCGCGGTTCAACGCGCGGACCTCGCCGCCATGCGCTTCGACGATGCCTTTACTGATGGAAAGTCCCAGCCCGGTGCCACTGACACTCTCCGGGCGTTGGACCCGGTAGAACTTATCGAAGACTCGGGAAAGATCCTCGGACGGAATCCCAGCCCCCCGGTCCATAATTTGGAGGCGGGCTTTCGAGCCGTCCAACGAAGCGGTCACTTCGATCAACGAATCCTGCGGTGAGTATTTGATGGCGTTTTCCAAGAGATTGACGATAACCTGTGCCATCAGCGTAAAGTCCATGGGCACAAGCGGAAAATTCGCGGGCATGTTCACCTTTATTTGATTTTTTTCAGACCGTTTGCCGAGCTGCTCGAGGGCTGTACCGACCAGATCCTGCACATCGCAGGGTTCGAGCCGAAGTTTGATCGCACCGCTTTCGATGCGGGTCATGTTCAACAGATTCCCAACCAGACGATTTAGGCGATCCGCCTCGCCGCGGGCGTTTTCGATCAGCGCGGTGCGCGACGACTCATTGATCTCCACATCCTTTTCATCGAGCGCAGAGAGCGCGCCCGTGATGGCAACCAGCGGTGTGCGCAGGTCATGCGAGATGGAATTGAGCAGGGTGTTCTGCAATTTCTCCGCCGATTGCAATAACGCGATCTGACGGTTCTGTTCTTCGAGTTGCGCGCGTTCGATGGCTTGCGCACCCTGATTGGCAAACGCTTCCATCAACCTGCGCTGGGCGGGGGAAAGGTCTGAGTCTGATGTGTTTGCCTTGCCAACGCCAAGAACCCCGACCACGCCCTTTGATGTTCTTAGCGGCAGGTATCGCAATTGCGCGGCGGGCAATGTATTGGTGTGGCGACCGGCAGGTTCGGCATGACGATAGACCCAATCTGCAACGGCAAGTTCTTCTTCATTTAAGCTCATCCCCTTGCTCAAAGTGCGGGTGACGAGTCGATTCGAGTCGGGAAGAAGAACGGCGATCGTGCGGCTGAAGGTCTGCTCCAAATGCTTTTGCAGGACAGATAAAATGGACTCGATATCCGAAGCGGCGGCAAGATCACGGCTGAGGTCATACAATTCAGCTGTCTCCGCCTCCCGCTGACGCGCCGCCTCCGCCTGTTCGCTCGCCCGGGCCGTCAGCTGGCTGATGACCAAGCCCACCAGAAACAACCCGATGAACGTAATGATGTATTCAGTATCGGCTACGACAAACGTATAAAAAGGGTGTACAAAAAGAAAATCAAACGTCAACACGCCCAGGAAGGATGCAAAGATGGCGGGACCACGACCCAGGTAAATGGCGGCGATCACGACTGCCAGCAAATACACCATGACTAGATTTGTCGCTTCGATGCGCCCGCCGATCAAAGCGCCGATGCCCGTTGCCACACCAACCAAAACCAGGCTCCACAGATAACGGCTGATCGAGCTGTGCAGCCGCAGGGGACTTTCTTCTGGCGGCGCAGAGGGTTTATCGGAACTGGTAACCACATAGACATCAATATCCCCGCTTTGGTGGATGAGTTTATCCACCAGCGAACCGCGCAAAAATTCCTGCCAGCGCGGGCGGAGAGGTTTGCCAGCCACGATCTTGGTGATGTTGTTCTTGTGAGCAAAATCAATGACCGTTTTTGAAACTGAAACCGTCGAACTGCTGGAAGACAAAGTGTATGATTTCGCACCCAGGTCTTCAGCCAATTGCAAAATTCCCGCCACACGGTCACGCTTATCCTGTGACATGGAGGCGAATTGAGGCGTCTCCACATAGAGTGCGATCCACTCGGCATTGAGTTCATCGGCAAGCCGCCGCGTGGTGCGGACGAGCCTCTCGCTCAATGGGCTGGGACTAATACAAACCAATAACCTTTCACCTGCTGCCCAAATGCCTTGAATAGCACGAGTCTGCATGTAGGCGCGCATCTGGTCATCCACGCGTTCGGCAGCTCGGCGCAGGGACATCTCGCGCAATGCCGTCAAATTCCCCTTGCGGAAGAATTTCTGAATTGCCCACGCCGCCTGGTCGGGTACGTAAACCTTCCCCTCCTGCAAACGCACCAGCAATTCATCGGGCGGCAGGTCAATCACTTCGATTTCAGACGCCTCATCAATTACACGGTCAGGGATCGTCTCGCGGACAGTGACTCCCGTCACCTGCGCCACGATGTCATTCAAACTTTCAAGGTGTTGGATGTTCAACGTAGTGTAAACATCGATCCCTGCTGTGAGAATCTCCTGCACGTCCTGATACCGTTTGGCATGGCGCGAGCCTGGCGCATTCGTGTGCGCAAACTCATCCACCAACACAAGTTTTGGACGGCGAGCAATCACGCCGTCAACGTCCATTTCTGGCAAATTTACATTGTGATATTCCACCTGCTTGCGCGGTAAAACCTCCAAGCCTTGTACCAATTCTTCAGTTTCAGCACGTTTATGGGTTTCGATATACCCCACGACCACATCCACGCCTTGCGATCTACGTTGGTGCGCAGCCTCAAGCATAGCGTAGGTCTTCCCCACTCCAGCCACATACCCAAGGAATATTTTCAACCGCCCACGCTTGGTCTCTTCGGCTTGAATGTTTTTTAGAAGCTCATCAGGGTCTGGGCGTTTATCCATCAAAATTATTGTATCCCATCCAATGCCAGATTTAGCAACAGGACATTGACACGTGGCTCGCCAAAAATTCCGAGTTGACGTCCTTCGGTGTATTGCTCCACCAAGGAAGTAACTTCCGCCTCACCCAAGCCGCTAGCGGTTGCCACACGAGAGACCTGATACAACGCTGCAGCCACGCTGATGTGCGGGTCGAGTCCGCTGGCAGAGGCAGTGACCAAATCAACAGGAATCGAAAGTGGGTTATTCGGGTCCGCGGCCTGAAGTGCTTCGATCCGCGCTTGGACGACCTCTTCGAGCGTTGGATTCATCGGTCCATAATTTGACCCAGATGAAGCGGTGGCATTGTACCCAGCCGCAGAGGGACGACCCCAGAAATATTTCGGGTCATCGAATTGTTGACCGATGAGTTCCGAGCCGTAGGCTTTGCCGTCAATGACGATGAGGCTGCCATTGGCTTGCTGCGGGAAGAGTAGTTGGGCAAGCCCCGTCACGGTGAGTGGATAGACAGCACCAGTGATGATGGTGAGCAATGCCAACAAAGTGATGGCAGGGCGAAGTTGTGCTTTCATGAAAAGACTCCTGAAGCGATCAGCAACGTCCACGCAATGGTGAACATGAAGAGCCACGGGCGCATGGGGATGGGAATGTTAAACGTATTGGGCGCGACGCTGGCAGCAGTAAGCCCAGCCGTGGAAAGAATGCCAACTAGTTTTGAAAGTGAGAATTTTGTTTTCAATTTGTACTCCAGTGTCCATCGGAGGTCACGCTTCAAGCGTGACCTACACAAGGTTCAACGCCACCAACAACATATCAATGACCTTAATCCCAATGAACGGCACAAGCAGACCGCCGAGACCGTAAATCAATAGATTGTCGCGTAAGAGTTGCGCCGCTCCGACAGCACGATACGGCACACCGCGCAATGCCAGCGGAATCAACACGATGATGATGAGCGCATTGAAGATCACGGCTGACATAATGGCACTTTCAGGGGTGGCAAGGTGCATGATGTTGAGCGCGTTCAATTGTGGGTACGTACTGGCGAATGCGGCAGGGATGATGGCGAAGTATTTGCTGACGTCATTGGCGAGACTAAAAGTGGTCAGCGCGCCGCGGGTCATCAGTAATTGTTTGCCGATCTCCACGATCTCGATTAACTTGGTCGGGTTGCTGTCCAGGTCCACCATGTTGGCGGCTTCACGCGCAGGCTGTGTGCCTGTGTTCATCGCCACGGCAACATCGGCTTGAGCAAGGGCGGGAGCGTCGTTGGTGCCGTCACCTGTCATCGCAACCAATCGTCCACCCGTTTGATATTCGCGGATGAGTTTGAGTTTGGCTTCGGGCGTGGCTTGCGCGAGAAAATCGTCCACGCCTGCTTCGGCGGCGATGGCGGCAGCTGTCAGCGGATTGTCGCCAGTGATCATCACGGTCTTGATGCCCATCTTGCGTAGTTGAGCGAAGCGTTCCTTCATACCACCTTTGACGATGTCCTTCAAGTGGATGACTCCCAATGCTTTGTTGTCGCGAGTCACTACCAGCGGAGTCCCTCCTGCTCGAGCAATGGAATCAACTGTCGGCTTGAGATTTGAGGCGACGCCATTTCCGTTCGATTGAATCAATCCGATCATCGTATCCGGCGCGCCTTTGCGGATTTGAGTCCCGTTGAAATTCACACCACTCATGCGTGTTTGCGCGGTGAAAGGAATGAAGTGCATACCGTCCACGGTGTGACCGCGCAGACCAAATTTTTCTTTGGCAAGCACCACGATGGAACGACCTTCGGGAGTCTCATCGGCAAGTGAAGCGAGTTGCGCAGCTTCGGCAAGTTCCTGCGCTGCAACGCCGTTGATGGGAATGAACTCCACCGCCTGACGATTGCCGAGCGTGATGGTTCCCGTTTTATCGAGCAGCAGCACATCCACATCACCCGCCGCTTCCACCGCGCGACCTGACATGGCGATAACATTGCGTTGAATCATCCTGTCCATGCCTGCGATGCCAATGGCAGAAAGCAAACCGCCAATCGTAGTGGGAATGAGACAGACGAGCAGTGCGATGAGTACGGTAAGCGTGATAGGTGTACCCTGCCCGCTCGCGTCCACGCTGTAAATTGAATACGGTAGCAACGTGGCGCAGACAACGAGAAAAATGATGGTGAAACCCGCCAGCAAAATATTGAGCGCGATCTCGTTCGGGGTCTTCTGACGCTTCGCCCCTTCGACCATGCTGATCATGCGGTCGAGAAATCCCTGCCCAGGGTCGGCGCTGACGCGGATGATGAGCCAGTCGGAAAGGAGGCGCGTGCCGCCCGTGACAGCGGAACGGTCACCGCCCGCCTCGCGCACGACTGGGGCTGATTCGCCCGTCACGGCGCTTTCATCCACTGAAGCGATTCCAACCACGATCTCACCGTCGGCGGGGAGAATATCGCCCGCTTCAACGAGATATAAATCATCTTTGCGGAGGGATGTTGATGAAACTATTTCGGTTTCAAAGTTTTCACGTTCAAACGTTTTAACGTTCGAACTGACCTTCTTCGCAGGTGTATCTTGTCTTGCTTTACGCAAGGACTCGGCTTGGGCTTTTCCGCGCCCTTCCGCCACGGCTTCGGAAAAATTGGCAAACAAGACCGTGAACCACAGCCACAAAGTAATTGCACCGATGAATCCAGCAGGCGCTTCACCTTTGCCGATCAGGGATTGAATCCACAACAGGGTGGTAAGCACGCTGCCAACTTCCACGACGAACATGACGGGGTTGCGCACCATCCAGCGCGGGTTAAGTTTGATAAAGGATTCCAACACAGCGCGTTGGTACATTTCGCGGCGGGCTTGGATTTTGTTTTTGATAGTCATAAAATTCTCTTTTCACCACAGAGATCACGGAGAACACAGAGATTCTTTTTGTTTTCTCAGTGTCCTCTGTGTGCTCCGTGATAGATTCTTTATCCAAAGATCATCAAATGTTCCACAATCGGTCCGAGCGCCAGAGCGGGCAGGAAACTCAACGCGCCAACAATGATGATGACGCCGATGACCCAGACAATGAAGAGCGGAGTGTGCGTGGGCAAGGTCCCAGCACTGGCGGGAATTTTCTTTTTATTCGCCAGTGAGCCAGCAATTGCCAGAACGGGAATCGCCAGCCAGTACCGTGCAATGAGCATGGCAATGCCGAGCGCGATGTTATAGAAAGGCGTGTTCGCACCCAGACCTGCAAATGCCGAGCCGTTATTATTCCCAGCAGACGAGAACGCATACAACACTTCACTGAACCCATGCGCGGATGGATTGAAAATCGTGGTGCGTCCTGCTTCGCTCATCAACGCCACGGCGGTTCCGATCAACACCACCATAACAGGGATAAGAATGATGATGGACGCCATCTTCATTTCGTAGGCTTCGATCTTCTTGCCGAGATATTCGGGCGTGCGCCCCACCATCAAGCCAGAGACGAAGACCGCAATTATGACGAACGCCAACATGCCATACAAGCCCGATCCGACGCCGCCGTAGATGATCTCGCCGAGTTGGATCATCCACATCGGCACAAGTCCACCCAGCGGCATGAATGAATCATGCATCGAGTTCACCGAGCCGTTCGATGCGGCGGTCGTCACCGTTGCCCACAGGGACGAGTTGACAATACCGAAGCGCACTTCCTTGCCTTCCATGTTTCCGCCTGGGTTCGTCGCGGACTGCACTTGGTCAATGCCCATTTCGTTGAACATCGGGTTGCCATTTTGCTCCGACCAAATCGCCACTCCCAGAAGCGCAACCAGCACAATCGTCATCACTGCCAGCAACGCCCAACCCTGGCGCGTATCCCCGACCATCTTCCCATAGGTGTAACAAAGCGCGGCAGGAATCAGCAGGATGGACAACATCTGAAAGAAGTTCGAGAATGGAGTTGGGTTTTCCAGCGGATGCGACGAGTTGACGTTGAAGAAGCCGCCGCCGTTGGTACCAAGTTGCTTGATGGCAACCTGCGAAGCGGCAGGTCCTACCGCGATGAGTTGCGTCTCACCAGATTGAAGCGAAGTAGCGGTTTGGTATTCACTAAAGGTTTGCACAACACCTTGCGAAACCAAAGCCATTGCCAACACCAGTGAGAGCGGTAGGAGGATATAAAGAACAGAGCGCGTCATATCCACCCAGAAATTTCCGATCTTTTTAGTAGTGTGGCGTGTAATACCACGAATGAGCGCCAGCATCACAGCCATACCCGTTGCCGCCGAGACAAAGTTCTGCACGGTCATACCGAGCATTTGGGTGAGGTAACTCATCGTCATCTCGCCGCCATAGCCCTGCCAGTTAGTGTTCGTTGCAAAACTCACCGCCGTATTCCACGCTGAATCAGGTGAGACTGCGCCGAGTCCCTGCGGGTTGAGGGGCAGAAACCCTTGCAGGCGTTGAAGCAGATAGACCGCGATCAAGCCAATGATGTTGAAAAGTAACATGGCAACGGCGTATGTTTTCCACGTCATTTCGGAGCGGGGGTCAATGCCGGAAAGGCGGTAAAGGAATCGCTCAACTGGACCCAGCACCAGGTCCAAAATGAGACGCTCCCCTTGATAGACTTTCGCCATGTACGTGCCGAGGGGTCTCGTCAAGATGAGCAAAGTCCCGAAGTAAAAAATCATTTGAATCCAGGTGTTCATCCGAACCACTCCGGTTTCACTAAAGCCAATACAAGATAGAGCATCAGCCCCAACGCGACAATGCCTGTAATCAGATATAGCGGATTCATGATTTATCGTCCCGTAATCCATCGAGTGCATGAACCAGCCCAATGGAAAGCAAAAAGAATAGAACGGACAATCCAAGAAATAAAAAGTCGCTCATGCGTGCCTCCAATGGAAGCAGTATATTCAGTTGCAGGTCAATTTTGGGTCAAGAGGAGAATTAAAACGGGTCAAGAAAATATCAAGAAGCTCTTCAATCCCGCCTCCATACCCGTACCTGGTTCCGCCCTGAATGTTTCGAGGCATACATGGCTTTGTCAGCGCGGTCGATCAGCGCGTCGAGCGTTTTGCAGGAAGACGTGTACTCCGCCACGCCAACGCTGACGGTGATCCCATGCAGATCGGATTGCAGGTCGGTAATTTCAGGCAGGACGGCATCCTGGATCGAGATGCGCAGGCGGTCCGCGATCTCCAACGCGTCTGTCAGGCGGGTATTGGGCAGGGCAACTGCGAACTCCTCGCCGCCCATACGTCCAAGGATGTCACCAGACCGCAGGGAGCCCATACAGGATTCGGCAACGCGGATCAATACGCCGTCCCCCACCTTGTGACCGTGCCGGTCATTGAACTGTTTGAAGTCGTCCACGTCCAGCATGATGACGGAGAAGGGCGTGTCGGTCATTTCGGCTTTGGCGAATTCCCGTTCGGCGAGCTCGAAGAAGCGGCGGCGGTTGAGGATGCCCGTCAACGGGTCGGTGATCGCAAGTTTTTGAATCGAATCGAACAACCTGGCATTTTCGATGGCGATGGCGGCATGGGAAGACAGCACTTCCAAAAGGTAAAGGTCGTCATGGTCATAGGCGTCCTCCCGGTAGGACTGCGCAGACACCATGCCGTAGATCGCTTTGTGAAGAATCATGGGTACGGCAATGATGGATTGGGTGGGGTCCTCCTGCACCGCCGAGCCGTATAGTTCGAATTTGATTCCGCTTCCATCCATCTCCCGGGTGTTATTGAAGAGCAACGGCTTTAATGTGCGCACGATCTCGCCAGCCATTCCATGATCCGCTACATAACGGTTGGTGAACACGCGCCGGTTGGGATATTCCACCGCATAGATCGGAACGATCTCGTTCCTTTGAGGGTCGTAACCGTCGATGACGAAATCATCGCACGGCATCACCTGGGTGACGGTTTCATAGACCACCTGACAGACGCGTTCCAGATCCAAACTGGCGTTGATCTCGCTCAGCGCGGAGTGGAGGACACTCAACCTGCCGCTGAATTCGCTCAGGGCATCCTGCGCCCAAATGCGCTCCAACGCCCCGGCGCAGTGACTGGAAAGATCCCTCAATAATTCAAGCTGTTCCTTTGTATAGTAATTGCGCTGATAACTTTGGATGGACAGCACACCAATCGTCCGAAATCCGCTCACCACCGGCACAAACAGTTGTGAGAGGGTGCGCTTGCTGTGGTCCCCGAATGATAGGGAGGGTTCGATCTCGAAATATCGATCATACTGCGAGAGGAAACCGCCCTCACGGATCGCCTTCAGCATATTATCGCTCGGCCGCGTGGGAGCGGCATCAGGCTGAATCACCCGTTCTCCCCCGATCGTATCGATGGTCAACAAAGGGCGGGGTTCTTCGTCCAGTTCCGGGTCATACAGGATGAGATAACAGGCATCCCACCCCATCAGTTTGTCCGCGGCATCCAAGATAATACGCGCCGCCGTCCGGGCATCGGACGTGCCCGCCAGGTCCCTGCCGAGGCGCGCCAGGATGTTCAGGTCCGTGTGCAAACCTGATCTAGCGGTCATAAGGATCTCTGCCGCCTGGCTTCATATGCCATCAATGCGGCGGAAATGGACACGTTCAATGAATTGACCTTTCCGCCCATCGGGATTTTTACGCGCGCGTCCGCATTCTCCAGCCAAAAATCGGTGAGACCTTCATCCTCCGTCCCGACGGCGATGGCAATCGGTTCTTTCATGTCGACGTTCGTATAAATTTCGCGTGCAGAAGGGGTCGCCGCGATCACACGCATCCCCCCCGACCTGAGCCAGACCAATGCCTGACGCGAATCCACTTCGACGACAGTGACGGCAAAGACCGCGCCGCGGCTGGCACGGATCACGTTGGGATTCCAGACATCCACCCGCGGGTCGCAGACAAGGATAGCGTCCACATTTGCAGCGTCGGCGGTGCGAAGGATGGCTCCCAAATTCCCGGGTTTCTCCACCGATTCTGCAAGCAGAACCAACGGTATCCCTGAGAGAGTGATGTCCTCCAACTTTTGCGAAGGCATGGGGAGAATCCCCAACCAGCCGTCTGGATTTTCACGATAGGATATCTTTTCGAAAACGGCGCGGCTGACGGTGATTTGTTCGGCGCGAGGAAAGATCAAAGTCCGGCTGGCAAGCTCGGGGGAGGAAAGAAGCGTGAGAGGTTCATGTCCACATTCGATGGCGAGGGTCAATTCATCGAATCCTTCGACAAGAATCAACCCGTCCATTTGTCTTTGTTTCTTTTCTTCGCGGAGCCTGACAATATGCTTGACGCGCGGATTTTGCAAACTGGTGATGTCCATTTTCTTTCCAGGGAAATGAATTGCCCCTTGATTCATTTTGGCATCAGCAGGCAGGCAGCCTGGTGTGTTTTCGAGACAGTCGTCATCGGCGGGTCACTGAGCCTGCATGCATCGAACGCAACCGGACAGCGCGGGTGAAAGCGGCATCCCGGCGGAATTTCGACAGGGTTTGGCGTTTCGCCCTTGAGGATAATCCGCTCGTGCCGCAATCTCGGATTTGGAACGGGGATGACGGACAGCAGCGCTTTTGTGTATGGATGTTGGGGGCGTTCGAGTACATCGAGCATTGTCCCGATCTCCACGATGCGCCCCAGATACATGACGGCGACTCTGTCTGCAAAGAATCCCACCGACCCCAGGTCGTGTGTGATGAAGATGACCGCGATCTGGCGGGAAATGCGCAACTCGGCGAGGAGGTTGATCACTTCTGCGCGGATGGAAACATCGAGCATGGAAACAGGTTCATCGGCAACGATGATCTCCGGCTCGAGCACGAGCGCAGCGGCGATGACCACGCGCTGCCGCTGACCGCCGGAGAGTTCATGCGGGAAACGGGTCAGGTACGTATCGGCGGGCTTCAAGCCTGCATCTTCAAGAGCCTTGATGACACGCTCGTCGCGCTCCTGCTGGGATTCCCCAATGTTATGCACATGGAGAGGTTCGCTGATGATCTCCTTGACGGTTTGAGTCGGATTGAGCGATTCATATGGATCCTGGAAGACCATTTGAATCTTCCGGCGCAAGTCCTTCCGTTCATGATCGGCGAGGTGTGTGATGTCGCGACCTTCGAAGAAAATGGTTCCATCGGTGGGTTCCTCCAATCCCATTAACATCAGACCGAGCGTCGTTTTTCCACAGCCGCTTTCACCCACCAATGCCAGCACCTCGCTCCGGCGCAGGGTCAGGCTGACCCCATCCACCGCATGGACTTTCTTTATGTTGGGGGAAAAAATCCAGCGCTTTCCGGCATCGAAGTATTTTTTCAACCCGCGTGTTTCGAGGAATTTTGCATTTGCCGGTTTCTTCATTTCGATCCCTCGGCGAGATGACATCCCACATGGTGATCGTTCTTTAATACATGTAAACCGGGTTCCTCCATCTGACAGCGGTCGAATACCGCAGGGCAACGAGGAGCAAATCGACATCCGGCTGGAAGGTCGTCGAGCCGGGGAGGATAACCGGGAATGGAGGAAAGTTTCTTCTTCGGTTTGGTCAGATCGGGAAACGCCTTGAGCAATTCCTGGGTGTAGGGATGTTTCGGTTCGTTGTAGATCGTATCCACCCCGGCGTACTCGGCGGTCACGCCGCCGTACATCACCAGCACACGGTCGCACAATTCCGCCACCACGCCAAGATCATGGGTGACGAAAATGACGGACAGCCCAAGTTTCTTTCTCAATTCATCGAGCAGTTCGAGGATCTGCGCCTGGATCATCACATCCAACGCGGTCGTCGGTTCATCGGCTATCACCACATCCGGATTGCACGCCAACGCCATGGCGATCATGGCGCGCTGACGCATACCGCCGGAATATTGATGGGGAAAGTGATCGCTGTGAGCAGACGCGATACCCACCAGGTCGAGCAGTTCGGCTACGCGTTCCGGAACCTTATTTTTCGGAAAAGCCGGATTGTGTTTGAGGATGGCTTCCGCGATCTGGTCGCCGACCGTCCGAACGGGGTTGAGCGCGTTCATTGCGCCCTGAAAGATGATCGAGATTCGGCTCCAACGAATATTGTTGATCTCATCCTCGTTCATCGCGGTAAGGTCCCTGCCTTTATAGTACACGTTCCCATTTACGACCTGCCCCGCGGCGGGCAGGAGATTCAAGAGAGAAAGCATCAATGTGGTCTTGCCGCATCCGCTCTCACCCACCAACCCAAGCAGATCCCCTTCGCGAAGCGATAGACTGACGTTCTCCACTGCGCGGGCGGGTGGTTTCCCCTCGTTGATATAGTGGATGGAGATATTTCGCACATCGAGGATGATATCCCTTGCGGGATGGGCAGCCTGCGCCTCGGTTCCGACCTTTGGCCTGCCCGGCATTAAATGGTGCGTATCCAGCCGCGGGTTTAATACCTGTTCCAATCCCTGCCCAAGCAGGGTCAACGACAAAACCACCCAAACGATTCCAAATCCCGGAACGACCAGCGCCCACCAAGCCCCCACAGACATGGCTCCGCGCCCGAATGCAAAGTTGAGCATCTGCCCCCACGAAGGCGCGGTCGGGTCGCCCAACCCGATAAATGACAGCGTGCTTTCGTTCAAGATCGCCAGTGAAATGGCGAGAACGGCTTGTACCACCAGAATGGGCATGACCAACGGCAGGACGTGCCTGGTAAGGATGTGCAACCTGCCCGCGCCAATGGCGCGCGCGCGCAGGACGAACTTGCGCGATTTTACCGCCAGAGTCTGCGAACGGACCACGCGCGCAGTGGTGGTCCAGCCAAGAATTCCGATGACGAAAATAATATTCATTAGTGAAGGCTTTGTCAGCGCGACGATGACAACGGTGAGTGGCAGGTCCGGGATGACCAGCATCACATCGGTCAGGCGCATGAGGAAGGTTTCCCATCTCCCTCCGAAGAACCCGGCCACCAAACCGAATATCCCGCCAATGAAGATGGAGATGAACGCGGCGAAAAATCCCACGGTCAGAGATACGCGCGCACCGAAAATGAAATTTGTGAAAACGTCCTGCCCGGCATCATCTGTCCCCAAGATATGAGCCGCGCTGGGCGGTTGATAAATATCCGCAATGCCCACTGAAGTGGCGGCAGCGTTTTCGTATGGCGCAATCGCAGGCGCAAACAGGGCGACGAAGATGGCGATGGCGAGCATGATCAAACCGACAAGTCCCGTGCGGCTCTTACGAAACGCGCGCCAGAAAACAGTAAAACCCGATTCCGGCCGGGAGAATGTCGTCGAACTTTGCAGGGTGGTTTGCATGAGTTAATCTACTGTTACACGCGGATCGAGATAAGTATAGGTCAAGTCAGCCAGCAAATTTGCCAGGATGACCGTGATTGCGATCAGAAGGAATGCGCCCTGCAGGACGGGGAAATCCCTCCGAATCACCGCCTCGTAAATTGCGCTTCCCAGGCCGGGCCATGAAAACACCGACTCGATCTGGATAACACCCGCCACCGTAAAGCCCAGGTTGATTGCAATGACGGTAACCAACGGGAGCATGGCATTCTTTAGCGCATGGTCGCGCAGGATCTGGACGGTGTTCAAACCCTTTGCCCTTGCGCTAAGGATATAGTCTTCTGAAAGCACGTCCAGCAGGCTCGAGCGCATGATCAATGTGTACTCGCCCATGTAGATGATGGTATACGTCAGCGTCGGCAGGAGCATATGTTTTGCAATATCGCCCCATTGTTGTAACAAGGGAAGGGAACTCATCCCCGGTGTCGCCTTCCCGGCGACCGGGAGTCCCATCGTGCTTCCCCAAAACAGAAGCAGGATCGCAAGCCAGAAGGTTGGGAGACTCCATGCGACGAGGCTGATTCCCACCGCAGTGTACTCTAGCGAGGTGCGCGCCTTCCACGCGGCAAAAACGCCGAACGCCGCGCCGAGGATGATCGAAAGGATCTGCCCCACTCCGATCAACAGGATGGTATTCCATAAGCGCTCGCCAAGTATGTCCACCACTGGGCGGTTGGCATGATAGCTGATCCCCAACTCTCCTTGAATCAGATTCTTTGCATAGATGAAGAACTGGGTTTCCAGCGGATTGACGGCGCAATTCCCCACTTTGACAGGGTTCAGAGAATCGAAGCAGTTAATGATCGGTTTGTCCAACCCAAAACGGACCCGTATCACCTCAATCGCATCCTTATTAAGACGCGGGTCGCGTATGCCCGCCCGGGCCGGGTCACCCGGCAGGACGCGGAACAGAAAAAAATTCAGGACAACAACAAAGACAATGGTAAAAAATGACCAGGCGGTCTTGCGAAGAACGGCGCGCGTTCGGTTCACATTACACTCTTTTGTTATTCAGCCCGCCGGTTCGTTTCAATTAAACCGGCGGGCTTATTTTGATTGGCTGTTTCGATCTTATTTAACCGGTTCGATCAACACAAGGGATGTGATGTCCGATAGTTCGACCTTTGCCTGATCGGTGATCCATCCGGTGAACCGGTCGGTGCGGTATGCCTGCACATTTGCATCGTAGAATGGGATGATATACACCACATCGTCGAACACGATCTTTTGCATTTGCCAGACGATATCGCGGCGGGCTTCGAAGTCCAATTCCACCTGCTGGTTTGTGTACAACTCATCGTATTCCGGGTTGGAATAGCCAGTCTCGCTGGAACCGGTTGGAATAGCTTCGGTCGTATACACATACAACAATGCGCTGGGATCCGGGTCGGAAGCCCAACCCCAGATCATGATGTCGAAATCGAAGGCCGGACAACATTGCGCTGTAAGCGCATCCGGATCGACCGCCTGTGGTTCGAGGCTGATTCCGATCGCTCCCCACATTTCGGCGAGCAGTTCCGACATTCTTGGAGCGTTGATGCTGTCACTCGGCCAGTTCAAGCGGAAGGTCAGCGGCGCAGAGCCATCAGGCATCTCACGGATTCCATCTCCGTCCGTATCCGCATATCCGGCATCGTCCAGAATTTGATTGGCTTTCTTCAGATCGAATTCGTAATCGGTAAGCGAGGAGTTGTACCAGACGCCCAATCCGTCCGGGATGAGCGTCAAACCGGGGTTACCCAAACCGAGGAGAATTACATCAATGAGTTGTTGTTTGTCGGTGGCGTGCGCCATCGCGAGGCGAATGTTGCGGTCGCGCAGGGCTGGATGGCCTGAGCAGATACCGCCTTCGGGGCAATTCTCCGGATCGAGTTGATTGAAAATGATATCAGTCACGCCGGGAGCGAGAGGCGCCCCGACAACAAGTTCGATATTTTCATCCGCTTTCAAGGACTCTGCCGCGGTGTTCGGCATCTCCGTAACCATATCAACCTGCCCAGTGCGGATCGCCTGCACAAGCGCGTCCTGATTCTCGAAGGTTTGGAAGATGACCTCGTCCACCTTCGGCGGCATCGAGAAATGGTCCTTGTTGGCGGTCAGACGCACGAACTCATTCTGAACATACTCCGCCATCTTGAACGGACCCGAGCCGACCATTTCCACGTTTTCATATTCAGTCTTGTTGACGCTCTCCCAAACATGTTTCGGGAGAATATAAAGGAAAACAAGCTGGCTTTCGATGTTCGGGATCGCCTCTGTGAGAGTCAAAACCACCTCGTTGTCCGGGGTCGCCTCGATTGTGTCGAAGTAAGGCGTGTAATATCCATTCAGGTAGGGATATTCCGGCGTGTCTTTATACAGGTTATAGGTCCAGGCAACGTCTTCCGCTGTAAACGGTTGACCGTCGTGCCACTTCAGTCCATCACGAATCTTGAAGGTCCAGACCGTGCCGTCATCTGACACATTGGCACTTTCCGCGAGAGACAACGTGAACGAGCCGTCCAGATTGAGTTCATACATCGAATCGTAGACAAGTTCGAAGATCGTATAAGCCTCGGTCAGAATTGCCATGCCAGGATTGAGCGTATCCGGACTTCCCGCCCATCCGACACGAACGATCGCAGGCTGTGCCTGCCCTCCCCCGCCACTACAGGCAGATAGGGCTAATGCGGCGATTAAGATCGTGAAAAGCATTTTCTTTTTCATGGCATCCTCTTTATGAAATTTTGATACGTATCTGGAATTATATGCTAGCGCTATGCATGACATATCATAGCACTTATGTTGCCTGCATGCGGGAAATTTTGGAAATGCATTTTCTCTGAGTATGTGTCGATTTTACTTTATTATTGGATTGATAATTGGTTTGTAAATATATTGTTGGTTATGTGGCTACACGCAAACATCAATGGAAGATCGCGTCACTCCCTTTGCGGGTTATGAATCCTTTGATTCCTTGATCTTTGATCTCTTTTATTCCTCTGGCTGGGTTATCCAGTTTTCGAGGAGGACTTCCCTAGCTATGTTAATAAAAACCCACCTCCCCGTTCCTCATCCATTGATAAGAAGAAATTATGACATATTTGGCTACGCGAAAGCCCATCGGCAATCAGGCATTTCATCTACTCGATCACTTTGAATATGAAATACATTCCACAGAAATCTCTTTTCCCCACTGTCAGATGAAAGAAACTTTGGTAATCGCCGGCTTTTTTAGGCGCAACAAAGGTTGCGGTCAGTTTTACTTCTCCGCCCGATGGGATTGATGCAGGAAAATCCTGGATCTTGGTCTCCTCATGGCGGAAACCGCTCTTCCAAACGAAATCAAGGTCGTTATAACCCCAGGATTCAGTCCCGGCATTGAAAACCGTCCACTGCACCACGAAACGCACACCGGCTTTTATCACCGAATCGCGCGGGGGATACGTCCCAACCACGACGCATGACCATTGCTTCCCCGTAAATTTGCGCGGATCCTCGTCTTTATTCTTTTTCCCCGCATCCTCCCCGTCCGATTCCTCTCCCCCGTTATCGGCCTGTGTTTCCGTGACAGGAAGTGTCATCGTATAAATCGGAGTAAAGGTAGGCAACCTCCAAAGGAAGGTCGGAGTAAATGTCGGCGTGGCAGATGGAGTCTTCGTGGGATTGGGAGTGCTTGTGGCTGTTGGCAGTTTCAACGCCGTCTGTGTTTGCGCTGCACCTGCGGTTTGAGCAATGACAGTTCCTGGCGCATTCTCATTGAATGTAGGCAATGGAGTTAACTCCGCGACAGGGATGCCTGGAACCGCGCATGCCAGAGCAGCCATCAACGATACAGAAAGGAAAATGATTTTACGCACTGAAACTCCTGCCTTTAAAGTATATCGTGAAATTTCCTTCGGATAAACTCCTCCCCTTTTTCAATGAACTCGCCATATTCATCCGGCACAGGCGCGGAAGCCATCATATCCTGCGTTTTCCGGCGCAAGACCTGACGTGCTGGCGGCGAACCTGCCTCCAACCATTTCTCCATGCTGTACCGAGGATAAACGCCACTGACATAATAACCGTTCTTGTAATTCTTCAACGTCGAAGGCTGGTTGAGAAAGCTCTTGCCGGGTCCGACCTTGAATATTTCATCCACCGCCGAATTTACATCATCCAACTGAAAGCCGTTGTGGAGGCGCAAAGCCTGGTCGATGATCTCGTGGCAATGGACAAAGGTTGTTGGTGAGATCGACTTGGAGCCAAGCGAATCTCCAATGAACGGAGCCAGGTGCCCGTTGGAGAGAAGAAGCGCAAGCGTATTCATCCAGTAGGTATCTGCGGCGATCAGATCCATGCCCCAGCCAGTGCCGCTTCCGGATGTTGAACAATGCGGAATTCCGTAATATTTCATCATCTCAGAACAGGCTACGCTGATCAAAATACTTTGCGGATCGTAGAAATTCAGCATCGTACGCATGTCAAAATAAACAGGCAGCATGCCGAGCAAAATCGGTGCGCCCTTCTTGATAGTCTGGCTGATAACCAGACCGGCAAGCAATTCCGCCATGAGCAATGTAAGCGTGCCCGCAGGGGTTAACGGCGTGGACGCCCCCGCCATGCTGTAATTCGAAAAGATGATCGGAAGTCCGCGTTCGATGGCGACCTTCATCTTGTCCACCGTCCCGGCATTCATTACGAGCGGACTGACCGGATTGAAGTAGGGAATCACGAAAGGCCTATCCCCGACCTCCCTGCCATGCAGGTACTCGAACATGTCCAGCACGTCTGGAAAACGGTCTTCGTCGGATACCAGCAGGACCAGCGGTTTTGTCGTATTGGCAATGTGTTCCAACGAGCCGTACATATCGCCCACTTCCTCCTTTACGTCACGAACGATGCCCACCGTCGAAATCACATCATAATGCTCGAGCATCGAGCCGAGCCGCACGAGGTCGCGGAAATTTTCACGTTTGAAAATATCGAGTTTCTCATCAAAGGGATTTTGATAAAACAGCGCCGTCACCCCCACCCCAAAGCGCAGGCGATCTTCGCCCAACTTCAAATTATTATCTCCGCGACGGTCATAAACATCAATGGATTTCGGCGCAGACTTGATCGCCTCTTGAACGACTTCGGACGGGAATCTGATAACGCGATCTTGAGACTTCAACCCAAGTTTCCATTCAAGCATTCGTAAAATTACAGGCGAGTCCACGCGCACGCCGGTTTCGGTCAACACCTTTAAAACATTCCTATGCGCTTCCTGAATCTGTTCTTCATTCATCAAGGTCAATCGCGGGCGGACGTTATTCATAAATTCGATCTCCTTGCCCGCAATTCTATCCCACCTCGTGAACAGCATAATGGCTTCGGAAGCTTGGATACCGAACAGGCGGCGCAACCTCTCCACTTTTCCACGAGATCACGCCGCCATTTATCCAGCGCCCCACATCAACCGATACTACTTTTCCTTCTCCCAGCGTTTTCGGTCGTCGGGTTTATCGGCGTCTAAAAATTTCGGATGGACCTTCTCAAAAACCCGATGACCATGAGAGGTCCACAGATCGGCGGCGAGGCTGACCGCATCAGCGCGGACACCCTGCGCGGAAAAATACTGGCAGACGCGCTGGACATCCCGCTGGAAGATGCGCCAGGAGGCAGGGTTGGATTCGGGAATCACAACCTGCGGGAAGTCGATGATCCTTATCCCGCCATCCCAATATAAAATGTTGTAAGCGGAGAGGTCGCCGTGGATGCGGTCTTTCGAAAGCATGATGTCAATATTGTGGATGACGCGATCGAAGAGAGGCTTCGCCTCATCCCGCTCCAGCAAGATATGGTTGAGCGGAGGCGCGGAGGTCCCCCGATCGCCGATAAATTCCATCAGGATGGTATTCTTTTCCCTGGCGAACGGTTTTGGCACATCCGCGCCCGCTTCGTACAACATTTCCATCGTGACGAACTCATACGCAATCCACGATTGATGCCGCACCTCCTCGCCGTAACTGGTGCGCTTGATGATCGCGTTTACATCCGCCTCCTTCCAAAGCGCGTGTCCATCTTCATCCAGGTCAGCCCGCCCGACACGGTATAGCTGGTCGTTCTTTAAATTCCGCAGCGAACGCGGACGATAGATCTTCGCCGCAAGGAGCGGCACATCCACCGCGGGACCCGGCTTGCAAAGATAGACCGAGGCTTCCTTACCAACCTTTACCTTGCGAATCACGTCAGTGATCCATTGATGTTCGGCGATCTCCGAAAGCGAATCCAGCAACCAGGCTTCCTCGAAGCGGGCTGCCTTGTATGTAAACCTGAACTCGCGCGAAATTTCCTGGGCCCGGATAAAGAGCCGCGCCTCCTGCTCCTTTCGTCTGGATTCGCGTTTCTGGGAGATCCGCTTCCGGGTCGAGTCTGAGCCGATTTCCTCGATGGAGCCGTCGAGTTCGTCGAAATAATCCAAAAGTTTATTCTTACTCATTGTGTTATAAACCTTCTCATTAAACAAAAACCACAGGATGCGATATCCTGCGGCTGAGATGGGATGGCGTCCCATCCTACAAAAAACCGCAGGCGGGGCGCGCCTGCGGTCGTCGGTTTGAAAGCGATTACGACACGCACAAAGGAGGCGCGCTGAACAGAATGGCAGTGAGTAACGATTTGCCTTGCATGTTTTCGAGCCTCCTTTCGTGGAATGAGATTGTGATCGAATTTTATGCCAGTGGCGATGACGCGTCAAGCCCCAGTTTTGCGGTAGAACGCAGCCAGCCAAACCCCGGCAATAACGATCAGACCGCCGATGGCAAAGGGCAAAGTGACCTTTTCATTTGCCAGCAACGCCGCCAGGACGGTAGCGGTCAGCGGGAAAAATAGAATGGAATAGGATGCTGCGGAAGCCGTCCATCGAGTAAGGACGTAGACGAACATATAAAACATCATCACTGAGCCAAATAGAATAAGGTAGACAAGGGCAGTCCAACCGGTCGAGGTGGAAGGTAAATCCCACGTTTCCTGCGCAACGACCGAGGCAATGCCAAGGAATAATGCCCCGGCAAACAAGGACAAGGCATTGATTATGATTGGGTTGCTTTTCACAGTATATATCTTGAAAATAATATTCCCTTCCGCGCCGATCAACGCTCCAAATAGCAAGGCGATGATGCCGGGAATTAATTCACGTCCACCCGGCTGGGCATTGACGGCAATTGCCAGCCCGGCGAATGCCACCAGTCCGCCGATGAGAGATCGAAGACGGAAACCTTCAAGGCGATGCAAAACCGCCAACACCAGGGTGAATAGCGGTCCGGTCGAGATGACGATGGTGGCAAGACTCACAGGAACGGTTTGCAAGCCCCAATACAGCAAGGCGAAGCCCACACCTGTGGAGACGAATCCGTTGACGGCAATCACAGCGGCATCTTTGATCGTTGGCATGGACATTTTCCGCCAGAACAGTATCACCCAGTAGATCAATGCCGCAGGCATGAGGCGAAGGAAAGCTCCCCAGAACGGAGCCAATTCCAGATTACTAAAACGAATGGCGACCGAATTCGAACCTCCGAGCAAAACGACAAGGAGGAAAGCGATGAGGGATTTATTATCGGGACGGTGCAGGGAAATTTCAGTCATATCTCTCATTTCATTAAATTAAAGCGCTCATTTCACATACTTATCAAAAAACAACTGGGTCTTTGCCATGAAAACGAACCATGGATCGCCAATAAAGGAGTGCTCTTCGCCTTGATAGCCGAATATCTGCGCCTCCACACCGGCTTCGATAAAGGCATCGTACATTTTCTTCGACCACTCGGGCGGCGTGCCTGCAGAGGTTTTCCCGTCTTCAGTGCCATACACAATCTGGACAGGGGCTTTGACCTTGTCAAAATGATAGAGCGGAGAAACAGCCTCCAGCATAACCGGGTCCGTCGTCGCGTCGAAGTATGAGGCGGTGAGGTTGGGAGGCAAATCCAGCGGGAGGATATCCGAGGAGTTGCATCCGAATGCCGCTTCGCCTTCGTAAACATCCCCCACACAGCCGGGACCCCAGCGGGCGATGACATCGGCAAAATCGGCACTGACAGATGAATACAGAACGGCGGCTTTGATGCGATCCTCAACGATGGTGAGGACTTTGGCGGTGATGCCGCCGCCCATGCTGTGACCCCACATGCCGATGCGGGTTGTATCCGCTTCGGGTATGGATGGGAGCGCATACATCAAATTGACGACATCGATGACCTGCCCGGAGTAGAACAAACTCTCGCCGGTATCCGAGCCGCCCCAACTGCGATAATCTGATGAAACGGTCAGATAGCCTTTGCGGTTGAGAAAATCGGCGGCGCGATCAGTACCGTCGCCGGAATTGTAGATGTAGCGAGAAAAGAACCCATGATTCATCACAATGACAGGATAGGGCGGCTCGCCCGCCTTTGGAATTTGCAGAACACCGGTGATGGTCAAGCCATCGCTGGGATATTGAATCAGGTAACGCGTGAAATGGTCGGTATCGAGGAGGGTTTCGCGGATCGTGATCCTCCCGTTTTCAAATTCGCGCCTGCGCAAACCCGCGATGGTGTACGGCTCGATGGATTCTTCCCTCGTAAGTGTTGCGGTGGGAACAGGGGTCTTCGTCGGCTCGAGAGTCGGGGGGACAATTGTGACGATCAATTGCGCCGGGGTAGGCGCGGCGACTTGCGCCGCGGAACAAGCCGATACAAAAAGCCCCAAAACCAGCAGTCGTTTCATGCCCGGTATTTTACTTTATGACACTTTTTTGGTGAATTTTTTACTTGTTTGCTGGGCAGGCGGGCTGTATAATTCAATATATAAGGTCTTTTATATCGAAATTAAAACACACATCTGACGCCTGGGACTGCCTGTCAGGAGATAGTTTACGATTTACCTCTCTCCCCGTCGAAAGACGACCCCGTTTGTAATTAAATAAACAACAGGAAGGAGATCGCAATGAAAACCACATCCTTATTTCAGCTCGGAGGGATCGCCGTTCTCCTCTCGGCGTCCCTGACGGGCCTTGGTCGCCTGATCTATTACCTGTCCGAGCAGCCGGTCCTGCCGACCATGCTGGACACATGGCGCGGAATTATGGCAGGCGCCCTATTCATTCTGGGATTTGGCGCTGTCTATGCACGCCAGTCTAAAGCGGGCGGCATCCTTGGATTGATCGGCTATATCCTCATCATGCTCGCTCAACTGTATTTTGTTGCGAGCGATGCTGTCAGCCTGGAAGTGGTTGCAGGATTGGCTACTGAAGAACAAATAGCGCAAGTACCCGCGTATGCTGTGTCCAGTTCCTTACTGCAGTGGGTTTGGGTGGCAGGTCTGCTTGTTTTCGGCATATCGATTTACCGTACACAGGTGTTTCCGAAGCAGGCCGGTCTGCTTCTTGTGCTGCTGGGTCTGATCCAACCGCTTACGGTGTCGCTGGTATGGGCACGGGTCATCTATATACTCCTTTATGTCATTGGCTGGGGTTGGCTCGGCTGGGACTTGTATTCCAAAGCCGGCATCCAAATAGATGAAAATCCATAATAACAAAATCGCGCCTGACACAGCGTACACCCCCTCTCCGCCAGGTTAGCGGGGCAAACGCCGAGCGCAGGTTTGCGCCCTACTGGCGAGGTTTATCCTGCTCTCGTCGAAGGACTAGAGGACGAGACAAAATACCGCCAGGGACATAAATCCAATAGGCAGTTTATATTTTTGGGTACGATCGGTTTTAGGCTAAAAGGGCATCATATCTGAAGACACTTCCCCTGGCTAAACGAATTTGCTCATTTCAAAGTCTCATCGAAAAAGCGGGCAACGCGATCCATGAACACCAGCCACGCGTCGCCTGTGAAGGAATGCCGCTGATCGTGATATATAAAAAGTTCAACATCCACGCCGGCATCGAGCAATCCTTGATTCAATTTGTACGACCACTCAGGCGGAGTCGAGCCGATGTAGTCGCCATCCGCTGAGCCGATGTGGATCTGAACGGGGACATCCACCGAATCGAGATGATAAAACGGGGCGATCTCGCGCATCCTTTCTGGACTTTGAGCTGATTCGACATAAGCGGCGATGACCTCCGCCGAAAGCGATTCGGGAATCACATCCGCTGAATTGCAGGTCTCAAGCAATTCCCCCGCGGCAATATCACCGATGCAGCCATATCCCCAGCGCGCTATGAGATCGGCATCGTCTGCGGAGTTGGGCGCGTACAAGACCGCCGCCCTGACAGGCGTCTCAAGCGTGAGTATCTTCGTCGCGATCCCGCCGCCCATGGAATGCCCCCACATGCCAATTCGGGACACATCCGCCTGCGGGATCGAATCAAGCGAAGCCAGCAAATTCATCACATCCGCCACCAGACCCGTATGGAAAAAAGAAATGCCGAAATCGGAGCCGCCCCATGTTCGATAATCGGATGAAATGGTGATATACCCCCTCTGTGCCAGATATTCCGCCGCGCGCTGGGAACCATCCCCCGATGAATATTCACTACGCGGATAAAAGCCATGATTCATGACCACAACGGGAAACATCCCCTCCCCGGCCGGGATGTTGAGCACACCGGTGATCTTCAACCCGTCCGAAGGATGGGAAAACAGATAACTGCTGAATTGGTCATTGAAGGCAATCCGCGCGCCGATTTCGATCTGACCGCCGGGAAAATCCCTTTCGCGCAAGCCGGCAATCGTATAAGGGTACATCAAATGCGGTAAGGCAGTTACCGTCGGCGTGATTGCCGGGAGAAATGCTGGTTCCGGGGTCTGTGTCGATGTAATGATACTTACAACGGGAGGAGGTAAAGTGGCTGAAGGCGTCACCGGGACCGTGGAGCAGCCGGATAGAAAAAGCATTAAAGCCAGCAGGCGTTTCATTGGTGGATTATTTTACTTTACCCATATCAAACCGAAAGACGATCAACCATTTCCTGAAAAAATTGCAAACGCAGCAGCAAGTCAAAAAACAATTTTCATAACCCCTTCGGGTCGATCAATATTACAGGAAGAAACCAACAGCCGTTATTAATACCTAGATCGGCACAGTAAAGAAGAAAGAACTCCCCTGCCCCGTTTTGCTCTCGAACCAGGTCTCGCCATCATGCAGTTCGATGATATGCTCGACGATCTTCAATCCAAGCCCAAAGCCGAGGCGCGGGTCTCTTTTATCTTCCAGGATGGTCTCGAACGGCTCAAAGACTTTTTCCTGGTCTTCTTCGGCGATGCCAATCCCTGTATCTTGTACCTCGAACAGGATGCGATCCGCCTCCTTCTCCACACGGACGGTGACCGTGCCCTTGTCCGTAAATTTGACGGCATTATGAATGTAATGCATCAACGCCTGTGAAAGACGTACCGGATCGCCTTCGATGGTCGGAAGATTTTCGGGGATATCCTCTTCTATCTCAATACCGCCCTTGTGCCCGGCGAGTTGATCTGCCATCATTAGCACGCCTTCCATCATGGCATGGATATCCACTTCCTGGAGGTCCAGTTCCATGCGGTCTGTGACGGTTTCAGCGTAATCCTGAAAATCGCCCACCTGCACCACCAAAGGCATGAGCACCGCTTTGATATGTTCTATGGGCGAATCGGGTATATCGATATAATCCTCCAGTTCCTCGATGCGGTACAGCTCATTTACCTTTTCCTGAACGTCGGCAAGTCCCTGGCGCAGGTGGGTGGACATTTTGTAGAGAAACTCGTTTTGAATTTCGTCCATGTATCACTCCTGAAGTCCCGTCTTCGATGTTTCGCGGTCATGAAAAATAAATAAGCTTCACGGACATCTTCATTGTCCGTGAAGCCTCAAGCAATCACAGGGCTTGGCAGCTCTCTTTTCATCGTCGAGATAATGTACCGAATCGCAATTGAAGCAATTAATACGATCAGCCACACATATAGAAAGATGCTTCGAGGAAAGTTCTCAAAGACACCATACCGATAGACAACATAAACGATTCCCGCAACAAGCGCGTTCCCGACCGTGACACTTATCAACAAAGTCCGCGCCCAATGGAAAGCTGATTTTTCAAGTAAAGTACGGCGGCAGGCGCCGATGATGAGGGAAACACCAGGAAGAATAATGAAAGTCAGCCAGATCACCAACCGTTCCATTTCACGATACCCCTGGTAATCGCGCCATAAGGGAAACCGGACTTTGAAAATGAAAAACGCCGTGAGCAGGACGACCGCAAGATCGAACAGGAATACGCGAATGGTAATGGTTTGGAGGAATCGATTCAACCATTTCCGCAGCCTGAGATCGACGACAAAATGGGCGAGCAAACCGATCAGGAGAATCAACGGCAGGAAGGTCAGGTCAAAGATATGTTGCGGATTCGAAACGCCCAAATTCCACAACGCTCTCTCATATAGCCAGGATAACGGCACATGCAATATGTAAACCGCATAGGCGGTCTCACCCAGATTAACGGGAATCGGATGACGAAATACCCGGGAGATGATGGAATTATCGAGCGAAAGGGCGACAATAAAAAGGGTCATGATCGGCGCAAGCAAGCCTGTGATGGCCTCCATATCATGGGGAAGGGCGGGGTAAATATCCGTACTGACCACCGTATACCCTGCAATTAATAAGAGCGAGATCACAAGCAACCCAATTACCGTCTTCGGATTGAAGCTCCCTTGCCGCCCGTGACGCAAGTACCAGATCGCACCGGCCGAGCCTAGTATGAAAGAATTCAGATGGAAAAGCGGAAAATAAAGGATGAAGTCCCTATATTCAAGGTGGTATCCCTTCCAAAGGACGAAATGGATTGCCTGTGTGACCGCCCATAAAGCCATTGAAGCCCATGCAAGTTTACGGGAGGATTGCCGCGCCGCCCAAAGCAGGAAGAATGGAAAGACGGCATAGAAGAAAAATTCGACGGTCATGGACCAGGCAGCGTAATTGAAGGACTGCGCGTATGCGGGAATCCATGCCTGCACGACGAATATATTTGCAAGAAACTTCTGGGGCTTGATACCGAACAAACCATCGTAGTAATACAGACAGGTCAGGATGAACGCAATGATGTACAGCGGATAGATGCGCACAAAACGCGCCCGGTAAAACGCGGCAATATCGAGACGTTCGCCCGGCTTGAAATACACAAGCGCCATGACGAACCCGGAAAGCACGTAAAGGAAAGAGACCGCGGTCGGCGCGGAACTAAGAATGGCGGAGAAGGGGAAAAAATCCAAAAAAGACGTGTAATATGTGGCACCGCCATGATACACAACCACCAGGAGGACCATGGCTATCCGAGTGACTGTCAACTGGTCAATTCTTTTCATCGAACCTCAAAAGCATAGTCCATGTATTCTACTAGAAAAAGTTCGGGCGGGTTCACGGCCAGCCCGAACTTTAATCTATGTCTCTGGAATCAGCAATTCGACAGAAACGACTTCAGACCCTGATCGGCTTTACCAATGCCTCCCTACCAGCGCCTCAAGCCCAATCAAGCAATCTGAGCGAATCAAACGTCCACGGCAAGACAGGTGAGGGTTTGTTCCACTCCGGGAATGGGTTGAATCTGAGACGCTGTAACCTTGCCAAGCGTCGCCACATCCTCGGTCTCGACGACAGCCACCGCATCGTACGGACCGAAGGTCATGTGCGCCTCTTTGACGCTTTTGATGCGGCGAAGATGGCTGACGACATCCTTGACCTCGCCGGCACGGATTTTGATCATGACATAAGCTTTCATGGTTCTGCTCCTTTTTTCTAGAGATCCCGTTTGGACCGCAGGAAAACGACCCAATATATGGCGGCAACCAAGACCGCCCCGCCGATGATGTTTCCAATCGTAACAGGAATCAGGTTATTCACAAAGAACGCCTGCCAGGTGAGGGCATCCAACCCGGGTACTTTATCAGCGACCCGCTCGATGTAAGCCGGGTCGAACATCTTTACCATCAATGCGTACGGGATAAAGTACATGTTGGCAACGCTGTGTTCAAATCCCGCCGCCACGAATGCAGTGATGGGGAAAATTATGGAAATGATCTTGTCCAAGGTGGTACGGGCACTGAACGTGAGCCAGACCGCGAGGCAAACCAATCCATTGCAGAGAATTCCGAGCGCAATGGCTTGAAGGAAATCGAGCTGGCATTTGGCAACGCCGATCCTCAAGGCGGCGATCCCGACGGAGTCCGAACCGAATGTATATTGTTTGGTGAAAAACATCAGGATGACAGTGCTGATCGAACCGATGAAATTTCCCAAATAAACAACCCCCCAGTTCCAGAGAAGCCCCCAGGTCGTTACCTTGCCGCTCGCCCAAGCCATGACGATAAGGTTATTGCCGGTGAAAAGTTCTGCGCCACCCACCACCACAAGAATCAGGCCCAGGCAAAAGACCAGGCCAGCCAGCAGGCGGGTCACACCGTAGGGCAACCCGGTGGAAAAAGCCTGGCTTCCATCTGCGGCATTGACGGACATCCCCCCCGCCGATACAGTCGTTGCAAAGATCGCTCCAAGCGCGATAAACGCTCCGGCCAGAATAGCCAACATCAACATGGTGAAGGTTGGCATTTCCGCCTTTCGGACTCCCAGATACTCAGCCCGAGTAGCCATTTCTGATGGCAACAGCGAATCGATACGGAATTCAGTCATAACACCATTCCTTTCATTTTTATTGTGATTTTATTCACAATGCTAGTATAACAGAGTGGGTTTAATTTGGAGCAGTTTAGTATGTAATGGAAAGCGAGTGATATTACTCCATTGACTTTTTGTTTCCGGCTCTGCGGCTGAACAGGAAGGATGCCAAACCAGCGGTAACAAGCGCAGCCAGCGTAATGCCGCCAACCACTTTACCCCCAGCCTGCAGGGAGGTCGGGGCGCTGGGGAGAGGAGTCGATGTTTGAGTTGCGGTTGGCGTCACCGGCCGGGTCGCTGTCGAAGTCGGTATCCCGAGAGTCACTGTAACGGGAATCCAGGTCGGGGTCGGGGTTTCAGTGGATGCGCGGCGAACGAGGAGTTTTTGCCCTTCAAAAATCTCATCACTCGACAGGCTGTTCAACAGTTTGAGTTCTGCAATGGTAGTGTTATAGGCGATCGCAATACTCCACAGAGCTTCATCTTTTTGCACGATGTGATAGATCTCGCCACCTGGAAGAGGGGTGTTCGGTATGACCGTACCGGGCATCACCGTAAGGGATTCCACCTCCGGTGAAACGGTAGTGACAGCAACCTGATCACCAGACCCGGCGACCAGAACAAAATATGTCACCCCATTGGCGGCGGCAATGCCAGCGCCCGCATCTTTATATTCCTGAGAAAGCAAAACGCGAGAATTATTGGCATCTGCCTGCCAAAATGCGATCACATCGTCCTCTGAAAGTCCGGTACCGGAATGAATCGCTTCGGCGAACAATCCGCCCGCCATCAGGTCTCCCCCCACCGGGTACCCCGAAGCGATCGCCCGCTCGAACGGACGGAGTCCGTTTTGATCGAAATGAGTCAACACACCGGTTCTGGCAACATACCCCGCATGTTCCTGTGAAATTTTCATCAGGATGGAATTCGGTGTGTATCCTGGCAACCCCTTGGATTCGCGCAAGGTGTTCACCTTATCGATCAAATCGACAGCGCTTTGTTGGGGAGAAAAATCCTGCGGCGTGACATCCACCCGTTCGGACGGGATCAAGGCAAAGGTTAAAACCAGAAGCGGGGTTATCATCCAGAAGGAAAAATGTTTCATGAAAAAATTATAACGGGCGGGCAAATTGCCCAGGCTGGGTAATTTGTACCTTTTCAAAATGTTCAAGCTGGAGGTAAAATTATATATAATGTATAATCTGTAGGAGTAGTCATGCCAGGCCTTACGCCGGGACGCCGGTATCAACCCCCCTTCATGCCTTTCAAGCGCCAGCCGTTCAAAAAACGCGCGCTGGCCGCATTCGAACTTGCGGTCAAAGGTCCATTATTTGGATGCCGCATGTGTGGAAACTGCCTCCTGCAGGAGACGGCGTTAATCTGCCCGATGGAGTGCCCGAAAGGGTTACGCAATGGTCCCTGTGGCGGCTCGACCCCCGAGAAATGTTATGTCGATGAGTCTCGCCCGTGCATCTGGTACAAGATCTACGAAAGGTCGTTCAAGTTGGGGCGTGAGGCGCTGCTGCTCGAAGTGCTGCCGCCGCTGGATTGGAGCAAAACCGGGACAGATGCCTGGAGCGATGTTTTCGAACAGGCTGGCAAGGTGGGAATAAAGAACATCGTCACGGGTCTGACTTCGGGGGAAGGTGGTGCCGTGACCCGGACACTTGATTCCGTCTTCAAACCTGTGCGCCAACCCGATTGGTGGCAGGGCGATGCAGAATACCATGCGCCGAAATACACCGCGCCCGTTTCAGAGCTCGAACGCAGACTCAAAGCAGGTGAATTCGTAGTCGCTGCAGAAGTCACCCCTCCCCTTTCGATCAATACGGACAAACTCAAACAAAACATAAAATTGCTCAAACCGCATGTCGCGGCGCTCAATTTCACAGACGGATCATCGGCCGTTCCACGCCTTTCATCGTGGGCGTGCAGCCAGATCGCCCTCGAACTCGGCGCAGACCCGATCATGCAGATCACCGGGCGCGACCATACCCGGGTCAGTTTGCAATCGAGCGTGATGGGCGCCTCCGCATTGGGAGTGCGGAACGTGCTGTGTCTCACCGGCGACAGCATGGTGCTGGGACCCGGTCCGCAAGGGCGCATGGACATCGTGGATATAGACAGCATCCAAATGCTGTGGATCTTGCGTCGAATGAGGGATGAAGGAAAATATCTGGACGGGCGCGAGATCAAAAATCCACCGCAATACTTCCTCGGCGCGGCGGCATCACCCTTTGCGTCCAACATGAAATTCCAGGCGCTGCGGGAGCAGAAAAAGGTCAATGCCGGTGCGCAGTTCTTCCAAACAAACGTGGTCTTCGATGCGAATGCATTGGATGGATGGCTGAATGAAATTGCCAAGCGCGATATTCTCGACAAGGTCTACATCATGATCGGGGTCACGCCGTTAAAAAGTTACAAGACAGCAGCTTATATGGACAGGAAAATCCCCGGAGTCTTTGTGCCAAAGCACATTCTTAATAGAATGGAAACGGCTAAAGAAAAAGGCAATGAACAGGAAGAAGGCTTACAGATCGCGCTGGAGTTGGTGGAAAAGATCAAGACCAAACAGGGCGTGAGCGGAATTCACATCATGGCGGTGGGCTGGGAAGAGATCGTGCCGAGGATCGTGAAAGAAGCGGGCTTGTGCAATAGATTGGGGTCAAACGCCGATAATCGAAAATCAGGTCAATTGGATGAGCTCGTCCCCGGTCAGGTCACGCCAATGACCAGCTTCTAAATTCCCCAACCGAACATTACCGATCGCAACACGAATTATCCGCAACGTGAACAATCCGACCGCCGCAGTCATGTGGCGGATTTGGCGTTTTTTGCCCTCGCGCAATCTGACCTCGAGCCAGTGAGTTGATCCGTGCGGGGTGACAGGCCTGGGTCTGGCCGGCAGGTTTGGGTCAGCGATGAGGCGAAAGGAGGCGGGACGCGTGAAATGCCCCTTGATCTGGATTCCGCTGGAGAGCTGGTTCAACTTTCCGGAAGTCGGCTCCCCCTCCACCATCACCAGATACGTCTTCTCCAGGTGATGTTTCGGGTCAGTCAGGCGTTTTATCAAAGCGCCGTCATCGGTAAGCAGCAACAATCCCTCGCTGTCGCGATCCAACCGCCCAGCCGCGTAAATGCCCGGAATGTTTATAAAATCCTTCAGGGTGGGATGCCCCGTCCCTTCATCGGTGAACTGCGAGAGCACGCCGTAAGGTTTGTTGAAGATAATATAACGCATGGCAGGCGCAATGATACATCATGCCTGCCATGCCATGGATTAAAACTCAAGACCTATCTTCGATATCCTGGCTCGTGAGTTGACCGAATATCACTTTGATGATCTGATCCAGTTTTTTGGTGACCTGATAACTCCCAAACCCAGCCAGAAATCCCAGCCCAAATACATAGTAACCCGACGCCCGTGAGAACGGAGATTTATCCTTATCGTCTCCATCCTTGTTTGCGCCGTTCGTTTCATTTTCATTGGAATTGGATTCCGGCGTTTCGGTGGGAGCGACTGCACTGCCGCCATCATCGGTGCTTTCTTCCGGTACCACGGTCCCCGTCGGCGCGGCTTCAGTAATCACGGAACCGGCTTTCTGCTCCGATGACTGGTCTTCAATCGCGGGGACTCCCACGGTCATCAGGCCGGAGGCGACCAGGGCGAAAACAATCGCCCCCAACGCCGCAGAACCGATCTGGCGAAAAATATAATCGCCCGCAAACCGAATATCGAACTTTCCCTTGATCGAGTATTTATAAAGTTTGTTCATCCCAAACAGAATGCCGCCGATCGCCCCGCCAATAAGGGCAAGCATGATCAGAATCAGCGGGTCGGTCTCCTCCACCTTATCGATTTTCAATAACCACTTTATGAAACCGAACTTCAGGGTCGCGACGTCGAAGACCAGCACTCCCCATAAAATCAAGGTAATATTCAGATAGATGGTCAGAATCGCCTGAACGATCACTGTCAGAGGAGGTTTGTTGATCGATTCCCAGTATCTGCTTTGTTCGTTTTCCGGTTCCACCTCTGCGGTCATATCCGTACCTTTTTTTAAGACATTCGGCTTGGTCATGGCTGCCTCCTTCCAATGTAAATTATAGGAAATTAGCACTCAAACTTCAATCACCAATATGAGAAAAAATACGACCAACCCCATCTTCGAAATACGCGTTTGTGAAAATTGCGGCCTGCGATACCCCTTGCAAGTTACGCCCTCTGCGGGCAGGCGCTGCCCAGCCTGCCTGGGAGAGACCCGCTCCGTCCTGCAAAAACCCATTCCGGACAGAGAACGCGAATTCGATGGAAGGGGAAAGCGAATCGCAGCGCAACGCGCGGTTTTGCTAGACAACATCCGCTCGGCATGGAACGTGGGCTCGATCTTTCGCAGCGCAGACGGTTTCGGCTTCGACCATATCCATCTATGCGGAATCACGCCCACGCCGGATAACGAGGCAGTGGCTAAAACCTCACTCAGCGCCGAAGAAAATATTCAATGGACGTATCACAAAGACGCCATGGAACTCGTTATGGAACTAAAAAAAGAGGGTTGGCGGGTGATCGCCTTGGAAGATGAACAATCCGCAAATGAAATAGGGGAAACGCCGCTTGCAGCGGGTGAAAGATCAGTCCTCATTTTAGGCAATGAAGTGACGGGAGTTGACCCGGGGCTGATCGCCCTGTCTGACGAAATTCTTTTCATCCCCATGCGTGGAAAGAAGCGCTCTTTGAACGTGGCAATCGCTTTCAGCGTAGCGGCATACGCACTAAGCAAATAAACATGGAAACGGTTCGATCGCAGCCGAACAACGTAAACTCAGGGCAATATGGGAATGAGCGCCTTGTACCACAGCAAGGCGATCGCCTCGTAACCCGAGCCGTCGGGATGAAAACCATCCGGTGAAAGCGTTTCGTCGCTGGTGAATATCTCGCTGCCATAAAAATCGACTGTCAGGACGCCGTATTTCCCCGACATGATTGAAATTTCACGGTTATAACGATCGACCTGCAATGACATCCGCTCGAGTTCCTCTGCGGTGATGGAGGGATAGATTTCACTGCGGGTCTGCGCCGGACGTTTCGACTGGTCGTCCAACTTTGCGACGATCACCTCCGCTCCGGCTTTGCGCAAGTCGGACAGTATCCGGGCGATGTTCCGAGAAAACTGTTCCAGGTCAGCCGCTTCGTTCTCAGATGTCACCAGCGCTCCGCCTGCATATAGCTCCCAAAGGTCATTACCGCCAACCCAGACCAGAACCACGGACGGCCTTCCCTGCGATGCGGCAGATACCACTTCGGAAACCGCGCGCTCCAACTGACCTGAAAAATTCTCATCCCCGCGAATTAAGTCATCGGACGTCCAGCCGGTTTGCCCAAAATTGATCACCGTGGAACCGGGACGAATTTGGCTTACCCACTCCAATAGCCGTCCCGGATAACCGCGTCCGATCTCGTCACCGTCGCCCCTGGTGAGGTCGTCGCCGATGGTAATGATGTTGATGGGTCCGGCGGGCAGATCCCGGGGGGACGAAAAGTCAAAGGTAGGTGTGGCAGGCACAGGGGTGGGCTGAGGCGTACTTTCGGGAGTCGAAGATGCCCTCAAAACAGAAGTCACGATGGGGACCGATCCATCTGCATTAATCTCCTGCCGGCAAGCCGTCATCAAAAACAAAAAGATCGAAAGGAGAACATTCATCGACCGGCGAAAGCCCCCCGCCCGAAAATCATGAGCGCCGAATGAAGAGAATTTCATAATTAATTAGGTCACACCAGCAAACAAAGAGCGGGCATTTCCGATCGCTCCGGTAATCGTGAGATATTTCATCGCAGCCGCAAGACGGGCATTATACACCGAACATGACGGCGGTCTTTCCCACGGCGATGCCTCTACCCGGCGCGGACCGATGGATTCTCTGCGGGCATGCGACCTTTCCAGCCGACCTGCGTATGCAACATCAAGGAGAAAAAATGAACGCTCAACGAACAGCTTTACGACGGTCGAAACACGACCGAATCATCGCCGGGGTGTGCGGCGGGCTTGGCGAGTTCTTCGGAATCAGCCCATTCTGGTTCCGCCTTGCCATGTTCATCGCTTTCATTCCGGGAGGCGTGCCGGGAATTTTGATCTACCTCATCGCGATGATCGTCATCCCGTCGGAGTAATAATCATCTTCAAGACATGGAAGGAGAATGACATGTCCACTGATGCCAATTCAAGCAGCGAGAAAAAAGAAAAACCGAAATACCTTTATCGAGGCGGCGGGTCGGATGCGGTGTATGGATTTGGCCTGCTCGGCGCGTGGTATTACTACCTCTCGACAGCAACCTCCCTTGGGATGGGCCTGGTGGGCATCCTGAAAGGGATCATATGGCCGGCGATGCTGGTATTTGAAGCCCTGAAATTCCTGGGGATGTAAAAAAGCGGTTCGCGCCGCGGATGAAATGAAGATGCGCCTGCGAGTCCGGCTTCGCAGGCGCATCTTGTTTCTTATTTCAACATGCAGAATCAACGAACCCGAATCACCTGACCCGGGTAGATAAGATTGACATCCCAAATCTGCGGATTGAGCTGCTGCAGGGCGTACACGGTCGTTCCGTACCAGGCCGCGATGCTCCGCATGGTCTGACCGTAGGTGACGGTGTGATAGGAGGGCGCGGCGGGCACATAGATCACCTGACCGGCATAGATCAGGCTGGCGCTCCAGATATTCGGGTTGGCGGCAAGCAAGTCATTGACGGTGACCCCATGCGCGGCTGCGATCTTCGCAAGTGTATCGCCCCACTGGACCACATAGGTCCCGGAATAGGAATATGAATAGGTCACCGGCGTATAGGAGTACGACGACCCGGTCGGGATGTAAAGGACCTGCCCGGCATACACCCACCAGCCCAAGCCCGGGTTCGCGGCGCGGATGGCTTCGACGGTGGTGCCGCAATAAGCGGCGATCCCGCTCAGCGTGTCGCCCCATTGGACGGTCACATGGGAACTACAATACCAGGCGGAGGCGCGCCGGGTAAAACCAAAAGCAGCAACAAGGACGGCAAGCAGAAGGAATATTTGAATTCTTCGTTTGTGGGTCATGCTTTCTCTCCTTTCAGGGATTCGGCAATTCCGGATCACCCATAAGAACCCGGTTCAGCCGCAATGGATTCGCAATTTCCATTATAGGGATTTTCCGCCGATGTTCAAGCACCGGGTCAGCGAAATATTATTATCCGCCGACCAACAGCACGGTCCCATCCTCCCACTTGAGCGTGGACGAAGGCGCTTCTTTCCTGCGGACCTGCTCAGCCATATCCCGGACAATCTGCATGCGACGCCCCGCCGCCCACGGATAGGCTATGTCCCATTCGGCATCGGTCTTAGGGAACCAAATGATGGCGAAGGTGCCCTCGCCGCCGAATTCCCAATAGAATTCGGCGGTGTTCTTTTTGAATAACGAGACTTCGATGTATTGAATCGTGCCGGAGCGCCCCTTGGTGATAACTTTGATCTTTGCCATTTGAAATGCTCCTTGATTATGAAATTTTTACACCTGATAGGTTCGGCGTGACGTCCGCGCCGCCCGAAAAGAAGACCGTGGACGATAGACCGTTGACCGTGGCTTTTCCGTCTTCCATCGTCTACCGACCGCTGCCAAGAGATTGCGCCAGTCCTTCGACAAGCTTCAGGACAAGAAGACTCTCAAACAACCCCTCGATGGTTCGACACGCCCTTCAGGAAGTCATCAATGCATCTGACTCCTCCGCCAAATATCATAAGTCACCTTCTCAGACTTGCCGTTATTCGCATTGGCTTTTCAAGCAATTCCAGAGCTGAAAGGATCGTCGGCGCGACCAGGTCGGAGGCAAGCAAGGTCTCCCGGGCAACGCCTTCCACGGACATCACGCAGATACCGATCCGCGCGGAAGCAAGCATCGCGGCATCGTTTGCGCCCTGCCCAATGGCTGCCACCGTTTCACCGCCCAACATGCGAACGTAGTCCGCCTTCTGCATTGCCTCATCACCAGGCGTGATACGTACCGCGGTCAAGCCAAGCTGTTGATCTATGACAGACTGCCTGCCATGTGTATCCGCTGTGAGCAAATGGATGGATAACCGATCTCGCAAGGATGCGATTTTCTCCGCCACACCGTCAGAGAGTTGACCATCCACCGCCAGCGTGCCGTTCACGTCCATGACAAGATGCTCAATAGCATAATCGCCAACTCCAGGGATCGTAAATTTAATCATAATGCTTCACTCTTTATTGGTTCCATCTTCCAGCGCATGAAGTATGGCGAGTACAACACCTTCAATGTTTTTCATCACATCATTATTCCAAAAGCGGATAACTTTGCAGCCAAGCGAGTTTAAGTATTTTGTTCTTTCTTCGTCATATACTTCCTGCTCCAGATGTTGACTCCCATCCAGTTCGATGACGAGCTTCTTTTCGATACAGACAAAATCGGGGATGTATTTTCCAATGGCATGTTGCCTACGAAAATTGACTCCCAACTGGTCATTGCGGATGACTGCCCAGAGTTTGCGCTCGGCGGGAGTGGGTTCTTTTCGTAGTTCAATGGCGCGGGTTCTGGTTTTTGGATTGCTTCTGGGTGGGCGCGGCATTTTGCCCCCCTCCTAGCCTCCCCCGATTGCGACCCGCGAAGTGCGGCGGCTCGAAATCGGGGGAGGGACGGTTGCGTTTGAAATCAAAATTTTAGAAATACTCTCAGTGTTCATAAACAATCTCAATTTCCAAATTCTCCCCCAAATTCGACAGCACTATCGTCGCATTTGGGGGAGATGTCCAACGGACAGAGGGGGCTAAGACCCAAAACTTTCACTCAACAACGCCTCAAACAACCCCTCGACCCTTCGACAGGCTCAGGGCAGCGCCTGCCTCCCCGCCTCGGACATCCTCCCACGCAGGGACTTGACCCGCGCCACCACGCCCGCAAACTCTTCTTGCATCATCCCCTTTCCAAATAAGCAAGTGCTTCACGTAAGCCAATAATCGTTTTTGAGTCCTCAAATTCCTGAATTTCTAGTTTTTCCCTGATCTGTTCAAGCGGTATCACAATTTCTCGTATTCGCTCATCCGATTCCAATCGCCGTTCTGTTTTTTCAAGGTCAAGCGCTAGAAATAAATACATTCTCTCGTTTGAATTACCAACAGATGCAAAATAAGAAGCAAGAGGAATTAACTTTCCTGCTCGATAACCTATTTCTTCTTCCAATTCACGATCTGCGCATTCCATTGGGTCTTCGTTTGGCTCAAGCCTTCCGGCGGGCAATTCGATCAGTTCACGCTCAATGGAAATACGGAATTGTCGAATCAAAATGACATTACCACCCACCACAGGGACAATTCCAACGCCGCCAGAATGCCTGATGTATTCTCGCACGGCAACTTCGCCATTATCCAAAGCGACTTGTCCACCCCAAAGGGAGAAAATCTTGCCTTTGTGTATTTCTTCTTGCTTAATCCACTTTTCCATTTTTCCTCTCGATTATTTCAAAGCCTGAAAAGCAATGGAAATCCAAGATGCAATTGCGACAATCCAAATAATACCAATATAAGTGCCTTGCCCACGCCATGTGATTTTTTGGTTTAGACGATCTTTCGGCAATAGACTCCTTCCCTTGATATAGGCATCATCTTTAAAAAACAACAAAGCTTCCTCAACTTGAACAAAAAGTTTTATGCGATCTTGATAGCTTTTGTAATTCTTCAGCAAATAGATTGTCCCACCTATCGAGAGGGCTAACAATATCAAGGCTGCAAACAATAAGCCCTTGTCTGTATAAACTGAGGCACCAGCAATAACAAGAAAGGCTGAAACCAACCAGGTCGTAAATCTCCAGCTATCCTCACGCCAGTGTATAGCTTCATTCCAAAACTGCGGAAGAATTTGACGCAAGATTTCGACCTTTTCATCTTCTTTCAATTTGATAGGCATGGTTACTCCTCAATTACCAAAACTCTCACTCAACAATGACTCAAACAACCCCTCCACCTGTCTCCCCGCCTCGGACATCCTCCCCCGCAGAGACTCGACCCGCGCCACCACGCCCGCAAACTCTTCTTGCAGGTTCAGCGGTGGAAGCGGCACAGGAATTTGCCCTAATCCTTCAATGCCAATATTTGATTGACCAGCAGTTGTACGAATATAAGGAGACATTGCTTCTCGTCCTTTCGCCGTTTGAAGAAAGGACAACAAAAAGACAGGATTGATTTTCGATAAATCTACTCTGGCTCGAATCAAGTAAGAAGCAAACAGAAAGTTTTTTTCGAGATTGAAAACTGCACAACGTCCAACGTAATCGGGGTTTCCATTTGTTCGCACGAAGATAATATCGCCATGTTTTAGAAGGATGTTCTTGGCTTCTTTTTCTGGAACTTCAGCATATTTCAAATCATCCAAATCGATTTTGCTGTGCAAGACATTTGGGATACGCAAAACAGGATAACCTTTTGGTTCAGAGAAACACTTCTGTGAAGTGCCATAAATAAAATCCGTTTCCAAATCTTCCAAAGTGGAAATATCCCATCCTTTTGGGTTTGCTGATAAATCCCCAAACATCTCCAAAAACACGGACTGGAGCAGGGACTCGCCGAGATCGTGCGCTGTCCGCCGCAGGGTGCGGAGACGGTCAGCCCGCGCCAGCAGGGACGCAATCCGCTTTTGCTCGGTCAGCGGGGGCAGGGGAATTTTTATGGTTTCAAGGTCTTCGCGTGCAATGGCGGCAAATGTTGAGCCTGTGCCTGCTTTGGCTAATTCAGGTTCGTAGAATCGCAAAAAGTAAAGTAGAAAATCGCGGTCAATATTTTTACCAGCACGAATCGCAGAAATACCACGACCAATGCAAGAACGCTCACTGCTTACATTAGTTGGTCCAACTGGCGCACGAACAGAAATCAAAATATCGCCAGTCTCTGCAATTCGACTTGGTTCTGTGCAATACACTCTTGGCGTTGGGTACATATCGCCAAAATCAGTTTTACCTTGATAAAACGGCAGACCTTCTCCAACCGTGTTGTATGTTGAAGAAGGTGGGCTTTGCCCCATGATGATTTGGGCAACATCGGCAAGAAGTTCGTAATTCAATTCATCCTTCATCCTTCTGCCTTCATCCTTTTACCAACTTCTTCAACTCTTCAATTTCACTTGCCATCACACTCTCCAGCCGCGCCAAGCGTTCCAGCGTCACAGACGGCTGTTCGTGATACGCCGCGTCCGCTTCCACCTGGCGGTAACGGCTGGCAGAGAGGTCGTACTTGTTCGCCTTGACTTGCTCCTTCGTCACCCAGAATTGGCGGGTGAGGCGGTCGAGTTCCCCTTGCGGGGGAGAGATTAGAGATTGGAGAGTAGAGAGTAGTTCTTGCGCCGAAGATAATTCAGCGGCGGCTTTGCCATTCGAAACAGAATCAATTGCCAGTTCGAAAGTGAGGCGGTTGACATCCGCTTGCAGTTTCAGGCGTTTCTCCTTTAACGGAGTCAACTCCTTCCGCAACTCCACTATTCTCTGTTCTCTACTCTCTATGAACTTCTTATCTGCCCGCTTCTTCCAATAATCCAAAATATCGGGGATGTCGTTTTCATCGACCTTCGTGCGCTTATCGTCCAGCGAAAAACCGTCGTGCGCCATGTCGTAGAACCAGATGTTTTTCGTCTGTGCGCCGCGCGTGAAGAACAGCACCGCCGTGCTGACGCCCGCGTAGGGCTTGAAGACGCCCGAAGGCATCGAGACCACGCCGTCCAGCCGATTCTCTTCGATGATGCGTTTGCGCAGTTCCACATGGGCGCGGCTCGACCTCCCTTCGGCAGTACGCCATCGGGGACGATCACCGCCGCGCGTCCGCCCATATCGAGCGCGCGCAAAATCAAATGCAAAAAGAGCAACTCGCTCTTGGTCGTGTCGCTGGGCAGGTCGGGATGCACGTCGCCTTTGTCCACCGCGCCTTTGAAGGGCGGGTTCATCAAAATGACATCGTACTCGCCCGCACCCTCATAGCCCTTGGAGAGCGTATCCATGTAAAAGAACTGCGGCTCCTGAATGCCGTGCAGCATCAGGTTCATCGAGCCGATGCGCAGCATGGTCATGCCTGAGTCGTTGCATCGTCCCCTTGCGGGGTCGAAGCCGCGCAGGTATTTTTTGCCCTGCATGAACTTGCGCTCGTCATCCTTCAGCAGGTCGCCGACACCTGCACTTGCGCCAGGTGCAAGTGTCAGATGATGCGCGATGCCGTCCTCATCAAATTCAAGGATGTTCTGCGCTGTGGCTTTTTCCAGAATGTGCTGGTGCGCGTTGATCAAAAATCCGCCCGTGCCCGCGGCAAGGTCGCCGATGCGTTCCTTCGGTTTCGGGTCCAGCATTTGCACCATCATGCGGATGATGTGCCGCGGCGTGCGGAACTGTCCATTGCGCCCCGCGATGCTCAAATGCCCCAGCAGGTACTCGTACAGGCTTGCACTGAGCAACGCCGAAGTGTCGCCCTGCACATCTTGATTTTGCTGGCTGATCTCCATCTGGTCGATCAGGTTCACCGCCTCCACCAACCCTTCGACAGGCTCAGGACAGGCAGGCTCGGCTTATTGATCTTGCACTCCGCCCCGCGCATATACTCCCCAAACGACGACTCATCTTTAGCGAGACTCGCCAACTGCGGGAAGACGACCGACTTAAGATGCTTGAGCATCTCTTCCGCCTTCATCTGCTTCCAGACGCTCCAACGCATCTCTTTCTTGACCTGAGGCTGGTACGCCGTCCCCTTGCGTTTTGCCTGTCTTTCCGCCGCGTTCATTCTGCATCCAACTATTCATGATGTTTTGGACTTGACTAAATTCTGGGAAAATATATAATTCTCCCAGAACGAAACAGGAGATGTCAATGGATAAAAAATCAAAATATATGAGAGTGTCTGAAATCCGTCAATCATCTTTTTTTGATACCCTTTTCGTTTACAACGACGAAGTATCGCTTGAACAGGAATTTGATTTTAATGCACCTATCCATTCTCTGCGAGAGTTGTCTGATAGCGAAAGTGTGCTATATCGGCTCAGCGCAATAGATTGGGCTTTTAGTGACAGCAAAACAAACTATTTGTCTCACGACATTCATCCGTATCCAGCCAAGTTCATTCCCCAAATTCCCAGACACTTAATTGAAGCCTTATCTCTGCGAGGGGAACTGGTGTGGGATCCATTTGGAGGAAGTGGTACCACGGCATTGGAATCCATCTTAGCTGGCAGAAGAGCTATTAGCTCTGATATTAATCCTTTATCTGAAATTATCGGAAAGGCAAAAACACTCACTCTCACCAAAGAAGAAGAAGATTTTATCGAAAACCTTGTTGAAGAGTTGATTATTTTTTCCTCTAGCTCAGAGGGAGTAAATGAAGCTATTGGAAGGCAAAGAGAAAATTTCCAACATTACATTCCCGATATACCAAACATAGGAGAATGGTTTCACACTAACGCTATTGACGAGTTAGGCTATTTACGATGGAGAATCGAACAGTTAGATAATGAAAAAGCCAAAACATTGGCTAAAGTCTCTTTTTCAAAATCAGTTTTAAGAGCATCTTTCCAAGACGAAGAAACAAGATATGCCCGCAAGCCCAGAGATGTAGGAAGGGGTGAAGTAATTAGGCTATTTGCAGAAAACCTGACTCTTGCATTGAAGAAGATAAGAGAATTATCTATGAGTCTACAGTTTAGGCGGGCAGAATTTTTTACGCTAGATTTACGCGAAAAAATAGTCGGAAATTCACTAAATAATCCAGTAAATCAAAACTCTGTTGATTTGGTTGTTACATCTCCTCCTTATCCAAACAGTACTGACTATCATCTCTATCACAGGTTTCGATTGTTCTGGCTAGGTTATGATCCGCGAGAATTTGGTAAAAGGGAAATTGGCTCCCACTTGCGACATCAACGTGAATCAACAGCCTTTGATTCCTATCAGGACGAAATGGAAAAAGCCCTTGAGAATATGTTTGCTGCTTTACGTCCTGGGCGTTTTGCGATAATGGTGTTGGGTGACGCAATCTTTCAAGGGCAATCTTTTAAGACATCAGACTATTTATCTTCTTTGGCGCAACATATCGGCTTTGAATATGTCGGCAAAATTGAACGTCCCCTGCATAAAACAAAACGGGCATTTATTGCTCCAGCGCGCAGAGCTGAACATGAAGATTTATTGATATTGCGGAAACCGAAACAAGACATCAAGATTATTTTGCATAAACCACCTTATACACTTTGGACATATGAGGATGAGATTAGAAAAAGGGAGGTTGAATCTTTGATTGGTTTTCAACCCGTCAAAAGTGATAATGGAAATCTAGAAATTACAATTAATTCACTGGATGTTGATAAAACTCGTAAATTAACATTTACACATTCTGTTAGCGGAGAGAATCTTTGGCGAGAGCCTACTTGGCAGGCGGTACTCGAAAATGGAGATGTCTTGGAAGCTAAATCTCGGAGAAAAGACCCAAGGTATGTTACTCATGGCTTGCATGAGTACAAGGGAAAATTCTATCCACAATTGGCAAAAAGCTTGTTTAATTTGGCATCCATAAATCCAGGCGATATCGTTTTAGATCCATTTTGTGGTTCTGGAACAGTATTACTTGAAAGTCATTTGAACGGATTTCAATCCGTTGGATTCGATATGAATCCCTTGGCGATAAAAATCAGCCATGCAAAACTAAATATCTTAGAAGTTGATCCATATCTAAGAGATAGAATGCTTGCCAAGTTTCAGGAGAGGCTTAGAAATATTGAGAGCAGTGATAAATGGATAAATGTATTTAATCCATCTCTGCACCAAGAAATTTCTTCTTGGTTTCCAAAACCAGTAATCGGAAAGCTAGGTTGGCTACTTCACGAAATATCCTTAGTTCCTGATGTGCGCGTGCGGGAACTTCTCGAAACAATCGTTAGTAGCATTATCAGACAAGTATCACAACAAGAACCAAGAGACCTAAGAATTCGCAGACGAAACGAACCAATTGAGGATGCCCCAGTACGTGAATTGTTTGACGAACGATTAAATGACCAGCGAAAAAGGTTGCAGCATTTTGCCGAAAGATGTAACCGTTCTCCATACGAATTTAGAAAAGGATTTGCATTTTTAGGTGATAGTAGAAGTAGCGAGACTTTTTCTCAAAACGGTGTTCATCCGAGTAGCATTGATGCCGTTTTAACCAGTCCCCCATATGCAACTGCATTACCTTATATTGACACTGACCGTCTAAGTATCATGCTAATTTTGGGCGTAGATTCTAAAACCCGAACGGTTTTAGAGGAGAGTATTACGGGAAGTCGCGAGATTCGAAAACGTATTAAGGA
>JAPKMP010000025.1 GCA_026645935.1 Candidatus Villigracilaceae bacterium
AATCCCCCTTCCTGATAAAGAGGTTTTTGCCCGGGACATCGAATTCTTCGAAAATCAATTTCTCTCCGACGTACGAAAGGCATTGGCAGACCAGACCCTCCTGCTCACCTTCGACGAGTTCGACAACCTCGAAGAACGCGGGGTTAAAGAGGAGTTGGCGCGCCCGTTGGTCGATTATCTGCGGCGGCTCATGGGTCGCGCAGGTCTGAACTTCATTTTCTCCATCGGGTCGTCGGGTCGCAAACTGGAGAATATGCAGGCAGGGTACACCGAATTCTTCAAATCCGCGCTCTACAAGAAGATCAGCTTCCTCAACGGAGAGCAGACCCGCCAGCTCATCACTCGCCCGGTGAAGGGTTTGCTCGAATACGACGGCGCCGCGGTGGAACGCATCTTTGATCTTGCTTCCGGGCATCCATACTTTACCCAACTCACCTGTCACGAACTCTTCGCCCGCTGCCAGCGCACCCAGCAGCGCGCGATAACCCCCGATGATGTGGAAGCCGTTCTGGACGATGTAGTCGAGCGTGGTACGGTCAACTTGAAATTCATCTGGGACGAAGCCTCCGATATCGAGAAGTGGAGTCTTGCCGCACTGGCGCACACGGACAAAACCGACTCCCGCACGCTGGTGGAGTCCCTGCGCAGGGAGCGAGTCCGTTTCAGCGAATCGGACCTGACCTCGGGCTTGCTCCACCTGCGCGAAAAAGACGTTCTAACCCAGGATAATCGCTTCATCGTCCAGCTCCTGCAGCGTTGGTTGCAAAAGAACCGTCCCCTCGAGCAGGTGCGCGAGGAGCTGACCGAAGTCAATCCGATTGCAAACCGCCTCATCGAAATCGGATTGGAGTATAAGGACTCGGGGCAGTATCAAAAAGCAATCGAAAATTTCCAGGAAGCGCTGGCGGTCGCGAAGGATAATGTCCAGGCACAAGTCAACATCGCCCTGACGTACATGGATCAAAAATTGCACGAGAAAGCCGTGCTGGAATTCGAGAAAGCCTTGGCGATTGACGATGAAGACTTGGCGGCTCGTGCCGGACTTTGCGAGGCGCACCTCGCCCTCGGCGACACTGCTCTGTCAAAGGGATATTCAAAAGACGCCATTGATTCTTATCGACGGGTGCTGACCATTAACGCGGACCACACTGACGCCCGCGCGCGCTTGGCAGAGATCAACCGGCGGCTTGCGGAAGAACTCCTTTCCACAGGCAAAGTCGATGATGCGCTGGCCGCCTTTGCAGAGGCATTGGAATACACGCCGGAAGACCAAACACTGAACGCGCGCATCGAAGGGGTTCGCGCGGAGAAAAAAGCCAAACGGTTTGCCGACCTGCTCACAAAGTCGGAGAAAGAAGCCCAGGCAAATGATTGGACTGGCGCGGTCAAGTCGCTCGAAGAGGCGTTGACCCTCTTCCCGGATGATGAATCTATCCCCAAAAAGATGGTGGACATCAAAACTGCGTTTGAAAAGGAAACGGCATTGGCGGCGTTGTATGCCGAGGCGCAGAAAGCCTGCACTGAAAGGAATTACGACACAGCAGTCAACCTGTACAAGAAGATCGTTTTTGATGATGAAAATTATAAGGATGCGCCGCACTTGCTGGCGCAGGCGATCGACTTGAGGCGTTCCGCACAAAAGCGGACCCCCCTCCCCGCCATACTGCGAAACAAAAAAGCGATATGGGCTGCGAGTGTCGGGTTAGCGATTTTTGTGTTCGCAGTGATTGGCGGCTTCTTTTGGTTTGACGGGGATTCCATGTTAGCGCTGGGATCGGGTACTGCCACCAATATCCCGGCAGCAAGCATCAGCTCAACAGCGCCGCCAACGGAAATGGTGCCTCTTGAGCCCGACAAATTCTCAGTCGCATATGCGCTGACGCAAATTGGAAAACCGTATTTTCAGACCAGCTTCGATTCATGGGGCAGCCTGGCACAAGCGCCAAACACAGATCTGAAAGGCGGTAAATTGATCGTCTCCAGTGTGAATGATGAACATGCGGGAATTCAAGTGAGCGAATTGCAGTCTGACAGATATGCGGTGGCATTCGATGTGCGTATGATGAGCGCAAACCCTGAGGGACATTGTATTTATGAGGCAATCACAGACGGTGACGACAGCGTCAGAAGAGCCTTGAGTGTGATGGTCTTTCCAGAAGGCGCATCGTCAATGTCTCATTGGGTGTACCCGGATGGGCATCTTAATATTCCCAATGCCTCGAGCAGGATCGATGCAACAGTAACCAATTCTGTTTTGGTAACGATCATCGAAGACGAGATCGCTGTATACATCAACGGGCGGCCCGCCTATATGGCGCGCGACTCTGTTGGAAGCGCCGTCTATACGGGTCACTCCCTTTCGGCAAATTACACTGCTGAATGCGAATTCGACAACTTCAAGATATGGGATTTGAGTGGGGTCGATTTTTTTAGCGTTATTCAGTCTCTTCCATACTGGTTGCAATTGGAAACGCCCGTTTACCAAATTGGATTTGATTCGTGGAGTTCATTGCCTCTCTCGGAAAATGCAAAGATCGAAAATGGGAAATTAATGGAGTCCAGCCTGGATCAGAACGGTATCAGCGTACATTTGGCTGATTTTTCATCCGATAAATTTGCGGTTGAATTCGAAGTTGGTATTTTGGATTCTGCCTCGGCAAGCAGTTGTGTCCTTGAACTCTCCAATCAATTTGAGACGGAAGAGGCAAAGAAGGCGGTCAGCATCGAGTTCTGGTCAGATGCCTCGGCGATCATCTCACGGTACATTTACCGTTTGAACGGGCATGAGCCATTCGATATGGGCAGGTTTGATAAAAGTAATACCAACACAATAACACTGATCGTTCTGAAGGAACAGATCGTGGTTTTAATAAACAATAACTTGGCGTTCACTTCCATTGATCCGGGTTGGAACGCGGTATACAACAATTTGAATTTGTCTGCGTACGGCTTGATCACCTGTGAGTATGACTATGTTAAGCTGTGGGAGTTGAATGATATAGACCTTTCGGGAATTGCCCGTCCGGTACCTACCCCAACAAGCGAAGCTTGGATATTGAACTCGGAGAATGGACATTTTTATCGCTATTATTTCCGAAAATTGTCCTGGAACGACGCCAGGGATTATTGCGCATCGCAGGGCGGATATCTGGTGACGATCCAGGATCGGGCGGAGGATGATTTCGTTTATCAACTGACATCCGGCAATACCTTTTTGGGGGCAAGTGATATGGAGGAAGAGGGAACCTGGGTCTGGGTCAGCGGTGAACCGTGGGGGTTTACGAATTGGGATAACGGCGAACCCAACAATAGCGAAGGAGACGAGGATTATCTTTCCTATCATTACGATGTAAACGATTCCCGCTGGAATGACCAGGGGAACAGTCCCTTGTTTTTCACCTGCGAATGGGAACCTTAGCACACTTAGGAGAACGCATGAACCCCTTCACCTTCGGCAACCCCATCAAAGACCCTGCCCGCTTTTACGGGCGCGAAGCGGAGATCCGCCAGATCACGAACCGCCTGCTTTCCTCGGCGCACGAGTCCACTTCGATCATCGGCGAGAGGCGCATCGGCAAGACGTCGCTCCTTTACCACATCTCCAATCCCGAGGTCGGCGCAAGGCTGGGCTTAACTCCCGAAAAATTCTGCATGGTCTATGTGGATTTCCAGGGGCTCACCGATATCACACCTGTGCGATTCTGGCAAAGGGTCCTAAAAAAAATGTCGCGTTCCATTTGCGAGGAAAGCCTCAAACCCGCCATCGAGGAGTTGGGCAAACAGGAATCCTTCGACCTCTTCGACCTCGAAGACCTGTTCGAAGCCTCGCAGGATAAGGGTTTGACCATCGTCCTCATGCTCGATGAGTTCGAGCATGTCACCCAAAACCCCAATTTCAGAGGCGATTTTTTCGGCGGTCTGCGCGCGCTTGCCATCCATCACGGCGTCGCGCTCCTGCCTGCCACCCGCCGCGAACTTGTTGACTTATGTCACTCCGACGAGATCAAAGGTTCGCCCTTCTTCAACATCTTTGCGAATGTCGTCCTGCGTCCCTTCCCCACCGAAGATGCCGCCTCTCTAGTCGATGGATACTTGTCCAGCCTCCATGAAGTGTTTACTCCAGAAGAGCGTGAGTTCACCCTGCGCCTTGGCGGCGGACAGCCCTTCTTCCTTCAAATTGCCGGCCATTATCTGGTGGACGCAAAGACGCAAGGCTTGAGCGCGCGTCCGCTTTTCGAACGCGCCGTGGCAGATTTCGACCAGCAAGCCGACCCGCACTTTAGTTACCTGTGGAGTCACTGCACCGAAAGCGAGAAGATCACCCTGCTTGGCATTCTGGCATTGCAGCAGGAAAAGGCATCCAAGAAAAATACGCAGGCTGAACGCCTGCAGAAGATGAATCCCCGCGCGCATTTGGATGTGCTTGCACTGGCGAAACGCGGCTTGATCGTCGAGGCGGATGGTGAATTCAAATTATTCTCACCCAGCCTCGAACGTTGGGTCCTGCGTGAAATTATGACCGCCCCCGGCGAGGAAGAATCCCCTGCCAGCGTCGAAGAATGGCTGAAAGGCGGCGGTCGCGACAGGCTGGAAAACGCCAAGAGCGTCCTCCCGAAGATAAAGAAGAAATATTGGGCGATTGCAAGCAGTATCCTGAAGGAAGTCTCCTTTGAATTGATCGGCGCCACGGTCTTTGAATTGCTGATAAAGTCTCTGGTATAAAAACCTGGTTCCAATCCATTCCCGTCCAGATCGAAGTGAAACGAAGTTGAAGGACGGATTCATGATGCACCTCCCATTCATCCCTTATCCCTCAACCTTCATAACTCATCCTCTCCCTTCCCTCTACTTCCTCGTCATCGGCACCATCCGTCCCCGTCCAAACGCCCGCTCGCTCACCTTCAACACCACCCCCATCTGCCAGCGCTTGTGTTCGCTCGCCTTCATCATCGCGTTCGACTCGTCCGCCAAAACCATCCGCTCCAGTCGCGGCGAAACGACTTCATAATCGAACGGGTCCACCTGGTTTTCCTTCAATTCTGCTGTTGGCTTTCGTTTCAACACAAAATCGGGAATCAATCCAATCTTGAACCTTCCACCCTCAACCTCCAACCCATTATTGATCCAATTCGCCAACCCCACCACCTCCATCTTCGTCACATCCCCCAACGGGCTGATCGCCCCCGCCATATCGCCGTACAGCGTCGAATACCCCAGCGTCAGCTCGGTCTTGTTGCTCGTATTGATCAGGAAACCGCCGCCGCTGTTGACGGTGCTCATCAGGATGATCATCCTCAGCCGCGCCTGGATGTTCTCCCCCGAGACGCCCCCGCTTCTGTCGGGACCGAGGACCTGTTCACTCGTTTCGTGCATTTTCTCCAATGAGACTTGTTCGAACTTGATCCCCAAATTCCGCGCCAACTCCCTTGCTGACTCGGTTGACCTCGGGTCCGTGTACCGCGAAGGGATCGCAATGCCGGTCACGTTCTCCGCCCCCAAGGCCTCCGCCGCAATGACAGCCGCCACCGACGAATCGATTCCGCCCGAAAGACCGAGGCAGGCTTTCTTCATCCCGTTCTTCCGCGCAAAATCCCGCACTCCCAACACTAACGCGCGAAACAATTCTTCCTCGCCTTTTAAATCCTTTGTGCTCTTCGTGCCCTTTGTGTTTAAATCCACCACCTGTACTTCCTCCTCAAACCTCCCTAACTCCTCCCCATCCACCACAAAACTCCCGCCATCGAAGATCAACTCATCCGTCGCTCCGACCAGGTTGACAAAGATTATAGGGATGCACCCGTCCTGAGTGGAGCCGCGAAGCGGCGCAGTCGAATCGGCTTGCCTCCTCGCATGATACAACCTGCCTTCCATCGCTCCCTTTCGATATGGCACAGCAGACATCACCACCAGCATCTCCGCGTCCATCGCTTTTAGATCTGCCCCGGGATGAACCGAATAATCCTCGTCCCACATGTCTTCGCAAATCATCACACCGATTTTCTTCCCCGCGATCTCGATCGGCGGCAGGGTCTTCTTCCCCGGCACGAACCAGCGCGGTTCGAAGAACACGTCATAGACCGGCAGCAACTGCTTGACCTGCGCCGTTTGCATTTCGCCGTCTTTCATTAGATATGCAATGTTATGCAAAGCCGGGTGCTGATAATGCTTCTCCCCCGAAGGCGCGAACGAACCAACCAGCAGCGGGGGCAAATGCCTGGCTTGTCTTGCCAGGTCCGCGGTCGCGGCTTGAACCGCCTCCACGAACGAAGCGTCGTACAACATGTCCCGCGGCGGGTATCCCGGCACTGTCATCTCAGGGAAGACGACCAGGTCCGCATCTTGCGCCTTTTCTGCGGCATCCAAAATCCGCCGGATATTCCCGGTCAGATCCCCAACCGTCGTATTGATCTGCGCAATCGCTATCTTCACATGAATACCTGTCTCCTGACTCACTCTTCACTTTCCTTGGAATTCCTTTGTGACACTTCGTGCCCTTCGTGGTTAACGCCCCTTCCCCATCTCCCCCAACAAATTCAACGCCTCCATCACGCTGTCACGCTTCATACACACCTGATCTCCCAGCATGAAGGTGCGATAACCGATCTCCATCAGAAAAGCGACATCGCTGATATCTGCGCTGACGGGCACGGAAGTCCACGCCAGCGAATCCAAAATGCGGCTGGCGACGATGGCATCCGGGTCCGCCTCGATGATGGTCTTCAACGCCGGGATGATTCTGTGCGGCTGTAACACTTCCACGTATAAATCCCCCCGCGCCGCCATGAGTTGACCATGCTTTGCCCTTTCCCTTCGCGCAAAATCCAATCCCTTTTGCGTTTCGATCTTCGAAATCACCTCGGCATTCGGCAGCAGTCTTTTCACCTCTTCCACATCCTGCGCCGACTCGACATACGAAAGCATCACCTTCGTCATACCCAGTTCCTTCATCGCCGCCAGATACTCGCGGTCTGTTTCAGTGAGCGTCCCTTCGATCTCCAGCGATGGATGAATGATATTGACCGACTCCCCCGGTCCCACCATGCGCCGCGGACCATCCTCCATGATGAGGCGGTTGCCGTCCACAGCCGCCACGCGCACACGCTCGTTTCCGTCCGAGAAATAGGCGTCCACCGGCGTATCCACTCTGATGGCATGACTCAATTTGATTTCAGTGAACGGCGGCATTGCCGGCTCCGCCACACGCAATTGCCGCCCTTTCAAATCCACCCATAATGGCATATACCCGCTCCCGCCAGAGCTTGTGCTGAGCGAAGCCGAAGCATCCTCGGCGGCGGTCTTGGGAATACTGCTTAGCCGCTCCAACACCTCACGCGGACTCTCCCGCAGCGGCATGACCGTGTTCAGCCGCAGTCCGCTCACGATGGGATGCGCAGCCACCTCGTCAAGGAACGAGGCGTAAGGCGGAACGGTGACGATGGCGGAGATTTTCATAATATCTCGGTGGTTGAGTAGACGCGAGAACTACCGAGCGTCGTATCGATACCACCATGTGTTCAAAGATATATCCATTACCACCCTACAACTTCAACGTCGTCCCGCAATACCTGCACTTGAACATCCCCTCGGCATTGACCGGGATCGGCGCGCCGCAGCGCGGACAGATCATCTCGATCGGCTTGCTCACCTGCTTGACCTTGGTCTCGTCTTGACGGGCACGCATATTGTTCTGGAAATCGCCGAAGTAACCCCACGAACGGGCGATCAGCCCCATGGCGTAATCCACCGCGCGTTGTTCATCTTCGATGTGGAAGATCTTCTGCGCGCCCACGGCTTTGCCCCACTGCTCGTCCACCTGGTCGCCGCGTTTGCCGGTCGGTCTTCGCAGGAACCAGGTATTCCATTTCTGGGTCAGTTTCTGCCATTCCTTGATCGCATCCAGGTCGCCGGTTTTATCGCCGAGATAATGCTCCACCTGCTTGCCGGATACTTTCGGATGCATCGTGATGTCGCCGAAGACGATCAGAAAGGGTGTTTCTTCCGCGTTGGGGATCTCCACGTGTGTGTTGACCCAATGCGCGAACAGACCGTACGACTCAGGCGCGTCCCCTCCCCCGCCTTCGCCGAAGAGCGAGCCGAGCAGCTGTTCGAGGTCGAATCCGCTTGCGAACGAAGTCACCTGCAGGGGCCAACGGTCCACCCCGGCGTCGCCGATCGCGGCGAAACAGATTTCCACATCCGGTCGGTATTGCGCGAGCGTGTTGTACAACAGCGGCAGGCGGTCGAAGATCTCGAAGGGCCATGAAGCCATCGATCCCGTCACATCGATCGCCACGATCAGCGGATTTTTCGACTGTGTGCTGATGGTCTTCTTCGGGTCGATGATTTTTTCGTTCGGTCCGCTCTTCCCCTGATACGTGCGCGGACCCGCCGCCCTGGCGCGCATGGCTGAGTCGGCGCGCGCGGGAGCCGCCGCCGGGGCATAGACATAACCCGCCTTGCCGTACCACGAACTGGTATCTTCATCCCATGAATACATGTCTCACTTCTCCTTTTGCTAATTTATGTCGTTGCGAGCCGCCGTTCTTGATCCTCGGCGGCGCGGCAACCTCCTGTCATTCACAAGCGCTCTAGAATAAGGGAGGTCGCTTCGGGTCGCTCCTACGATTTGATAATGGCTTGCATTGCCAACGTTTCCAACCCAAACTCACGCCGGAAACGCTCTTCCAATTTATTCTCTTCGATATAACGCGCCACTTGCTCCGGGACCCATTCCTGCCACCTCTCCCCTTTCGCCATCATCGCGCGGAGGGTGGATCCGTCGATGCGCACATGCTCGGATGGAAAAAGAAACTCCACCGGTCGCATGAGGCGGTAATCGTCCTTCAATAGATTTGCCACATAGGGATTATCCGTCACGAAGATATCCAACTCCCCCAGCATCTCCCTCACCATCGCCTTCCACCGCGGACCGTCATCCAGGTCGGGGATTGCTATGATTGCGTACTCGGCGCTCTCTTGCGCCGCGTCTCGATCACCCAACACCAACCTCAGCATCGCCTCCGTCTCTTCAAACGTAAACGGGTTCCGAGCGTTATACCGGTTCGACGACCCCACCCCGATCAAAACCTCCTCCGCCCGGCTGCACAACGCGCGCAAGACCGCCGCCTGCCCCAAATGGACGGGCTTCCATCTTGCGATCATCGCGATGCGCTTGAAGGTCATTTGCCGATTATAACGCCCCCTTGATTCTTCCTCCCCCAAATACGACTCTTCGAAATTTAATTCATCGAGACTTTCACCTGTCGTTTTTGGGGGAAGGTGCAGCGCCGCGCTGAGCTTGCCGAAGCGAGGGGCCATACGCCCATCACACGCCTCTGCTTGTGTTGCAATACCTGCAACATGCCTCCGGTACAGTGACGAAAACTCGCACACCGGAGGTCGAAATGGCTCGAAAAACTGATGACGAAAAACTCGAAAACATCTATAATGCGGTTCAGGAACACCCCGGAAAAAAAGCAGGGTTCATCGCCCGCCTGCTTGGAATGAGCCGCTCAGAAGTGACCCGTTCCCTGCCATCCTTGGACGACAAAGGGTTGCTTCTTTACGAAGACGAATATGGGGGCTTGCATCCCCTCCCCCAAAAGCAATTGCAGGATTCATGACAAAATGTTGCAGAATTCGATGAGCCGCCGTGCTATTCTGTTGCACAGGGTTGAAATACGCCAGTGATTTCTTCCCTTCCCGCAGGCGGCTCTCAAGGGGACCCTGCGGGAGTTTAATTCCGACTAATTATTTGGAAGTTCATTTACCGGGAGAAACTCGATGAGCGGAAAAACAAAAGCGGACCGTCTCGAAGAAATGAAGCGGCTCTATATCCAGGGCGCTTATACCGATATCCAGCTCGCGGATCGGCTGGGCGTCTCGCGCGAGACCATCTTCCGCGACCGCAAGGACCTGACGCTCGTGTATCCCGTCGAACCGGACGAACAGGGGCGCTATTACATCCCGCGCTCCAAACTGATCTCCGAGATCAAACTCAATTTACACGAAGCGCTGACCTTGTATCTGGCGGGACGCAAGACCTCCCGGCAGACCCGCTTCCAACAACCTCACACCGTCAACGCCGTCGAGAAGCTCGCCGCCACCTTGCGCCAGCCCATGACCGAACGCCTGCTCAAATCTGCCGGTCGCTTGATGAAGCAGGACAGGGACCCGGAGAAGATCAAGATCATCGAGACCGTCACTCAAGCCTGGGTGGAGCAGCGAAAGGTGCGTATCGAGTATCAGGCGCTTGTCAGCGAGGGACTCACCCGTCACACCATCAGCCCCTACATCATCGAACCGTCCATCTGGAGCGACAGCGTTTATGTCATCGCCCGCAGCGATTTCAACGACCGGATCTTCGCCTTCAAAATGGACCGCATCCTTTCGGCGTTTCTCTCCGGCGAGACCTATGAGATCCCCGAATCCTTCGATGAAGACCGGCTGCTCGAACATGCCTGGGGCATCTGGTACGGCGATAAAGACCCCATCACCGTAAAACTGCGCTTCTCCCCCGCTGTCACCCGGCGCGTCAAGGAAAGCATCTGGCATCCATTGGAAAAGGTGGAAGATACCGAAGACGGCGGCTGCATCTGGAGCGTGGACATCGCCGAATGGCGCGAGATGCTCCCCTGGGTTCGCGGCTGGGGCGCGGACGTGGAGGTGTTGGAACCGGAGGGGTTGAAAAACAATCTTCGGCTTGAAGCTCAAAGGTTAGCACAACTTTATTCTGTTATAGATAATTCACCAAAGAGCACAGGAAGTTCTAACGAAGAGCGTCTTTTACTTCTTTGGGGGAAAACCCAAAAGGGAAGTCTTGACCCTAATGAATATCATCCCGCATTATTTCATATGCTTGATGTGGCTTTTGTGGCAAAGACCTTACTTGGAAGAGAAGCATCTCCTCGCTGGCGAAACTCACTTGGAAAAGTGCTAGGAGTAACGCCAGAAAGCCTTGAAGATTGGCTTCCATGGTTCATTGCATTACATGACATTGGAAAGATTTCTGTACCATTTCAAGAACAAAATGATTTACAAAAGTCTCGCTTGATTGCTAACGGATTTGAATTAGGAAATCTACGATGGAAAAATGATCCTCCGCATGGGCTAATCAGCCAGATATTTATCAAATACGAAGCTGACTTTCCATATTCAGAAAAATTACTTTCTGGATTGGCAGATTTGGCAAGTGGACATCATGGCTGGTTTAGTGATGCCCAAACGCAAAGAGATGCTCGTTTCATACTCCGCAAAGAACCAGAAGAATGGAAAGATTTACGTCGCAACGCCAGTAAATTGCTATTTGAAGCGTTGAGCACAAAAACACCTCCCAATATTGAAGATATAAATGTTTCTGCCACAAGCATGGTTTTGACTGGTTTCTGTGTTCTGTGCGATTGGCTTGGATCAGATAGCGAAGTCTTCAAAATTGCTCATCATAAGTCGCTCGCAGAATATATTCCCCAAAGTATGGAACGGGCTAAATTCATTGCCAAGAAAGCAGGATTCTTTCAGGAATCAAAAAGCAAAACAGGAAACAAATTTCAAGAGCTATTTCCAAACATTGGGACACCTCGCCCATTGCAAAGTGCAATTGATGAAATTCCAGAAGCCGTTTTATCGAGTCCCTGTCTTGCAATTATCGAAGCGCCAACGGGTGAGGGAAAAACCGAGGCGGCACTTGCTTTAGCGCATCGCATTGCTCAATTTAATGATTCTGACGAATTCTATTATGCACTTCCTACAACCGCCACAAGCAATCAGATGTTCGGAAGGTTACAGGAATACTTACTTCATAGTCTTAATCTTTCAACAAAAGTCAACCTAATTCATGGACAGGCTTTTCTCTTTCAAGATGATTTACGAATTCAACCGCTGGATAACGGCAATCAGGATGAGAATGACGCCATAGACTGGTTTGCACCTAAGAAACGCGCCTTACTCGCTCCTTTTGGCGTTGGAACTGTAGATCAAGCTGAACTTGCCGCGTTGAATGTCAAGCACGTTCCTCTCCGTATGATTGGTTTGGCAGGTAAAGTACTGATTATTGACGAGGTACATGCTTATGATACTTATATGACAACTGTTATCGAAATGCTGCTTCAATGGCTGAGCAAGGTCGGCGCATTCGTAATCTTGCTTTCTGCAACCTTGCCAAAAGAACGGCGTGACAGGTTGGCAAAAGCATACGGCATACAAGTTACAGAAAAGATGAGCCAAGACGATTCGTATCCGAGTTTGTGGGTTGTCAGTCAGGCAGATATTCATTCTTCTAATCCCGATGCTCAACAGCCAAACCGTTCAATTTCTCTAGATACATCCTTAAGTTATAGCGACGAAAAAGTGGAAGAGAAAGCTCGTTGGCTTTTGAATGCAGTTTCAGAAGGTGGTTGTGCTTGTTGGATGACCAACACAGTGGCAAGGGCACAACAGATCTTCGATGCGGTGGACAAAGCCGCACCCAACGCAGTCGAGCGTTTTCTGCTTCATGCGCAATTGCCCTTAGACGAACGTCAGAAGCGAGAGCAGGAAATCACGGCAAAATTCGGTCCCGCATCTACAGAACGCAAGCCGAGTATTGTGATCGGCACACAGGTCTTGGAACAAAGCCTTGATCTTGATTTTGATGTAATGGCATCTGACCTTGCACCAGTTGACCTATTACTTCAACGTGCTGGGAGGCTGCATCGTCATACTGGTCGCAAAAGACCTTTTACACATAATGAACCGCGCTTGTATATCAACGCCGAGCGGGATGAAGAAGGCGATTTAAGTCTCGGTGTGAACCGTTATGTGTATGCTCCTTATATTTTGTATCGAACCTGGGAAGCGTTACAAAATCGATCAGAAATCAACTTGCCAATGGATTATCGCCCACTGATTGAGTTTGTCTACGATGAAAAGGAACCTGATGCAGATCATCCACTGAGAGACGCATGGGACAAACTACAGCAAGAGCAGAACATCGCCGTCGAACAGGCACAGCTACGAATTGTGCCTTCTCCTCATCCCAACGATTCGTTTTCGGGTCCACTCAGCCAATTGAGATTCAAAGAAAGTGAAACTGACGCGGACTGGATGATTGCCAAAACCCGTCTTGGTGAAGAGAGCATTACAATTATTCCACTTGAACGCGAAGGTGAGGTTTGCAGAGCAATTATAGATGGAGAAAATGTCGAGTTCAGTCTAAAGCAAAAAATATCACATGAACTACAAATCAAACTTTTGAGACGGAGCATACGTGTGAGCAATAGACGTGGAGTAAACGCCTTGAAAAGCAGGATGGCTGACCTGTCATCAATTTTCAAGGATGCGAGTCTATTGAAAGAGACAGTTCCGCTGTTCCTGGCAGGCAATAAAACATCTTTTCCGTATGAAAAAGGAGATATCACTTTTATGCTCGACCACAAATTAGGATTAGTCATTGATTTTCAGAAAGGAGCCTAACTATGACAGACACAAAAGCTACATTCAACCTTTGGACAGAGCCGTGGATCACGCTCGAAAAAGAACAGGGTGATGTAGAGCAATTGAGCATCGCAGAGACATTGAAACGCGCTCAGGAGTATCGTGCCATCTTTGAGTCTTCACCGCTCGTTGTAGTGGGAATTCACCGCTTGCTCGTTGCTGTTTTGCAGGCTATGCTCGATCCTCAAGAAAATAATGATTTGAAAAGGCTTTGGCGTGGTGGAAAATTCCCTGTGAATGTAATCGAAGAATTCGGTAAAAGCTTTGCGCACCGTTTTGATCTGTTCTCAAAAAAAGAACCTTTCATGCAGAGCGCGGATTTGCCTATTCAGCCTGACAAGAAGAGCAAGATCAGTTATGTATCCCGTCTCACCTATGATATTCCTTCAGGCAGTTATGTTACGCACTATCGTCATGGCAATGAAAACGATGCGTCTTTTTGTCCGATGTGTGTAGCGAAGCACCTAGTCACAATACCCGCATTTGCAAGTTCTGGCGGTGCAGGAATAAAACCTTCACTCAATGGCGTTCCCCCTATTTATGTAATTCCTGGCGGGAGAAATTTGTTTGAAAGTTTGACAGCATCTCTTGTATGCCCTCCCTACCAGCCCGAAGTGCGCTCGAAAAAAGATACTCCGTGGTGGGAACATAAACCCATTATTAAATCAGGTGAAGAAATAGAAAAGATTGGCTATGGTTACAGCCTGACATTTCCTGCCCGCCGTGTTCGTGTTCATCCACAAACAAAGTCGTCTAATTGTATCCGTTGCGGAGCAACAACAGAATTGCCAACAAGTACAGTAATCCTAGAAATGGGAGAGACTCGTCCAGAGAATGCTGAAGTTTGGCTCGACCCATTTGTCGCTTATATTTTTCCTAAAGAAAAGAGTTCAAAAAACAAGAAGATAGATAGTAAGCCTTTTAGAAAGACAGATAAGGCTTTTCCAATACGACCTAATCACCGCCGTAAGGCGTGGGCAATATGGAGAGAATTTGCAGGTCTCTTCTTACTCGAAAGGAGAAAAAGCGATAGCAAACAAAGTGAAACACGACGCCCAAAGGTTATTGAACAATATCTTGCTCTTGATTTGCCAGCGCAACAAACGTTAGGGTATCGTTGTGTAAGTCTTACAACTGACGGCAAAGGCAAGATATTTTCGTGGGCAGATGCAGGGTTTGATATCCCGCCGACTGTATTGAAGGATGAAAATGCGGCTATAGATATTCGCGTGGCAACTAATTTCTCAAGTGAATGTGGCGATGAGATCGTCAGGATTTTCCTTAGCTCCTTCAGACGCACAAAATCAAAACAACATGAAGTAGTCGCTAATCGTATGGTCGAGACCTACTGGGAAAGATTGGCAAACCCTTTTCGCCAATATGTATTGAAGATGAATGAACCTGAAAGCCTTGATGTCGCTCAACAGTTCTGGGCTGATGAAGTTGTCGGTAGTGCTCGCAACACGTTTAATCAGGCGGCACAATCGTTAGGTGATGATGCAGAACGACTGGCACAACATGCAAAAGCTGAGAAAGAATTGAATATCCAACTATCAAAGAAAAGAAAGGAGTTTCTCAATGAGTGATTACCAACCTGTTCCCATTTTTATAGAGCGGCTTGCCAAGCTTGCTACAGGCGAGCGGGCAAGGCTAAAACGTTGCTCAGGACAAACGCTAAGCGAAGCGCGTGAAATCGCTCTGTTTTACAGCATACTTCCAAACGGCGTGCCGCAGTCAAGGGAAAATATTTACTTTCTTATCGCTACTTTGTATGCAATGGCGGAGAGCACTGCCGCCGAACGAGATTTCGGCGCTTCCTTGCGTCAAGCACAGAACCCCAAAAATCGTAAAGGTCTTGACCGCCGCGTACAAGTCTTGCTTGACTCGGACGAGAATCAATTACCTTTCCGTTTACGTCAGGCGGTGCATTATTTGAAATCTCAACAGGTAAAGATCAACTGGCAAAAACTCTTGGAAGATTTGTTACGGTGGTCTTCCGACAGCCGTTCCGTACAGCGTCGTTGGGCACGTTCATATTTCGCCGACTGAACTTCATTCAACAAGGAGAATAATCATGTTAATCCAAATCCACATTTTGCAAAATTATGCCCCTTCCAACCTGAATCGCGATGATACTGGCTCTCCAAAGGATGCCATATTTGGAGGTTCCCGCCGCGGGCGCATTTCCAGTCAGTGTCTGAAACGCAACATTCGTCTTTCGGAGACATTCAAGGACGCTTTTGAAAAGGATGGCTTGATTGCCAAGCGAACCCAACTGCTATCTGATCTAGTAAGGGATGAGTTGAAAAACTTGAAGGCGGATGACGAAACTACCCAAGCAATCTTGTCACGTATCTCCGAAATCGGACGCAAAGGAGCTAAAGGTGAAGATGCCGAAGAAGAATCAGCAGATGAAGGGACTGGCAAAGATGCTGGCGAAGTAAAGACAAAACAACTCATCTTTTTGGCTCCAGGAGAAGCCAAAATTATCGCAGAAAAGTTAACAGCACTTTATAAAGAAAAGGGCAAGAAAGAGTTTGCCAAACTTAAAATTGCCGAACTTGAAGATGCGATCAAGCACGAAACGCCGCGATCTGTTGATATTGCCATGTTTGGTCGCATGACCACATCGAAGGCTTTCGAGAATGTTCATGCTTCGGTACAAGTGGCACACGCGCTATCCACAAACACAATCTCGCAAGAGTTCGATTATTTCACCGCAGTAGATGATATTTCAGGTGAGACAGGCGCAAGCATGATCGGAGATGTGGAATATAACAGTTCCACCTATTATAAATACGTCAACATCCACTGGGAAAAACTTCTTGAAAATCTCGGCAATGATGAAGAAGTCGCCCGCCGTGCTGTTCTTGCTTTGGTTGAATCTGCGGCACTCTCCCAGCCAAGTGGCAAACAGAATTCCTTTGCCGCACAAAACTTGCCTGATATGGTTTTGCTTGAAGTTTCGCCAAGAAACGTTCCTGTCAGCTATGCCAATGCATTCCTTAAACCGATCTATCCAAAGAGCGACAAAAATCTTATGGATGTTTCTGTAGATGCGCTTGGGACTTACATGGGCAAGGTCAACGGCACGTTCAACCTAAAGGCAGAACGCGCCTTTACTTCTACACAGGAATATGAACTCAACAGTGCGGAGAAAAAGGCATCTCTTGCCGATCTACAGAATTGGCTGGCAGAAAAGATTGGACAATGACCTATGCCGAACACACTTTTCTTACGCTTGTCAGGACCCATGCAGTCATGGGGCGAACGGGCGCGTTGGAGTGTGCGAGACACAGCACCGGAGCCAACCAAAAGCGGTGTTGTGGGTTTATTAGCCTGTGCACTCGGTTTGAATGCAGATGCCGATCTACGTGTGCTCTCGGAAAATGTCCGCATCGGCATTCGGTGTGATCGACCTGGAACGCGCCTTATGGATTATCACACTGTTGGCGGCGGTTATGATGAGCCTATGTTGCTAATGGCAGACGGAAAGCCAAAATACATTCCGAACACGAATCCAAAACTTCCACATACTGAGCCAACTCACCGTGCTTACTTGTGCGATGCTTCCTTTTTTGTTGCGATCCAATCTGATGATGAAACGATTGCCAGACTTGCCGAGGCAGTACAAGACCCTGTTTGGATATTCTTCTTGGGAAGAAAATCTTGTCCGCCATCGGAGCCAGTCTTTGCAGGAGTTGGCGATTTTGCGACATTGGAAGATGCTTTGAGACAAAATCTACCTGTTGCAGATAAGCCCAGCATTTTGCGAGCAGTGCTTGAGTGCAAGTCAACAGATCAAGATGCTGTTCGGAGACGGGATGAGATTGATTCTATTTCGCGGCGTACTTTCCTTCCACGATACACGCGCGATATTTCGATTGAATTACCAATTGAAAAGGAGACAGCCTAATGTACCTCTCCCGTCTCATCCTCAACCCGCGTTCGCGGCAGGTGCGGAATGAACTGGCAGACTCTTATGAAATGCACCGCACAGTCTGCAACGCATTTCCCAATGGTCTCTTCAAGGTAGAACGAAATGAAGGGAACGCGACCAACATCCTCTTCCGTGTGGACTTGCACCCGCGCACACGCATCCCAACCTTGCTGGTGCAATCACGCCAAAAGCCTGATTGGTCCCACTTGCTTGCTGAGAAAAAAGATTACCTGCTCGGACAGAACGAACTTCCGCTCGATGTGGAAAATCCTGCCGTCAAGGAAATGAACCTGCAACTCCACGAGGGGCAGCTGCTCGCATTTCGCTTGCGCGCCAACCCAACCGTCAAGAAAGACCGTGAGGGGAAAAAGCAGGGTCGGCGCATGGGGTTGCTCCTTGAAGAAGATCAACACGAATGGCTGGTGCGGAAACTTGAATCTGCTGGCGCGGCGTTGGTCTCGGTCAATATCATCAACGAACAATTTACACGCGGCAAGTTATTCATCGAAAAGGAGAAGGCATCACGCCTGAACTTCCTCTCCGTGCAATTCGACGGCGTCTTACAGGTGAAAGACAAGGACAAACTGACCAGTAACATCTTCACAGGTTTCGGCAGCGCCAAGGGACTCGGCTTCGGTCTGCTCTCGTTGGCGCGCGCACATTAACCTCATGTCATTGCGAGGAGCGTTCCTTGCGCCGAAGCAATCCCGCACACGACTCGCTTGCGATGGTGGATGGCAAGTTGCACCTTAACAACCGAATAGTCTTGTACACACGAAAGGATATTCATATGCAGGATTTACATGAATTGCCAAAATTACGCGATAGTTTGAGTTACTTGTATGTCGAAAAGGCGATTGTAGAGCGCCGGGATTCGGCGGTCGAATTCATCAACGAGGATGGACGTGTGCAGGTACCGGCTGCAAACTTGTGTGTTTTGATGCTTGGTCCCGGCACGAAGATCACATACGCTGCGGTGAAGATTCTTGCGGAGTGCGGCTGTTCGATCCTGTGGACAGGCACCGAATTGAACCGCTTTTACGCGCAAGGTATGGGTGAGACCCGCAAAGCCTACCACCTTCTGAAACAGGCTGAACTTGTGAGCATCCCCGAAAAAAGACAGGAGGTGGTCTTGCGCATGTATCGTTTCCGCTTTGGCGAAACGCTTGACCCTGACTTAAGTTTGCCGCAAATTCGCGGCTTTGAGGGAGTACGTGTCCGCGAGGTATATGCGCGCGCAAGCAGGACTTATGGAGTCAAATGGGAAGGGCGCAATTATGACCGGGGCAACTGGAATCAGGCAGACCCGATCAACCGCGCGTTATCCGCGGCAAACGCATTGCTAAACTCCCTTTGTCATGCGGCCATCGTTTCCGGCGGTTACTCGACTGCGCTTGGATTTATTCACACTGGTAAGCAGCTGTCCTTCGTTTACGACATTGCCGATTTATACAAGGTGGATCTAACCATCCCGCTCGCGTTCGAAGTTACAGCTAGATATCCAGGCAAACCCGAGCCTTTCGTTCGTGAAGCGTGCCGCCAGAAATTCAGAGAGGTAAAACTGCTTGAACGTATCCTGCCCGACATTGATAATCTGTTGAATGTCCCCGAAGAATCCCAAGCTGCCAGCCTGTTGGATAGCGATCCGGCGCGTCCGACCGACCTGTGGAACGCCCTTCTCGATGAAGGCGTGGAGGCATCCGCATGATGGTTATCATCCTGAAAAAAGCGCCCGTTCGATTGCGTGGCGAGTTGACCCGCTGGCTGTTGGAACCGCGTCCTGGGGTTTTTGTCGGGCATGTCTCAGCCATGGTACGCGATTTGCTTTGGAAAAAGTGCTGTGAAAAGGAGGTTGCAGGAGGCGTGTTGCAGATTTGGACAACGAACAATGAACAGCATTTCGCAATGCGCATGTACGGGAAGACTGATCGCTCCATCGTTGAACTTGAAGGCTTGCAATTGATAAAAATGCCCTAAACCAACTCAAAAACCGCCGAAACGGCGTATTTTTAACGAGCTGGCGAAGGGTATTCCCCACACACGTGGGGATGAACCGATGTTGATTACTTCGCAGAACGACCGCGAGCAAGTATTCCCCACACACGTGGGGATGAACCGGGCGACCGCCGCGGTCCAAAACTTGCGCGATTTGTATTCCCCACACACGTGGGGATGAACCGGCGGAGGCGGGCAGCGAGACGCAAACGCAATTGGTATTCCCCACACACGTGGGGATGAACCGTATGGGTTGTTTTGCGCAAGCGGGATCGCTGTGGGTATTCCCCACACACGTGGGGATGAACCGGATGTCCCATTCTTTTTCAAGCAGTGGGGGTCGTATTCCCCACACACGTGGGGATGAACCGGCGAGATGGGCGTGATCCAGCGCGCGAAAATGACGTATTCCCCACACACGTGGGGATGAACCGGTGGAGCAGGTGAAGGAATTGCACCTGACCGGCTGTATTCCCCACACACGTGGGGATGAACCGCGTCCCGCCTCCACGTCCGCCAATAAAGCCTTCGTATTCCCCACACACGTGGGGATGAACCGCAGATTTCACTGCGGCGCGGGAGCGAGACGCTCGTATTCCCCACACACGTGGGGATGAACCGTATCAGCGCACGCGGGCGCATGAGTTGATCGCGTATTCCCCACACACGTGGGGATGAACCGGTCAAGCTGACCTCCTCGCCGAAGGGCAAGTTCGTATTCCCCACACACGTGGGGATGAACCGGTGCAAGCGGTTGTTAGAAGGCGTACTAGGCTCGTATTCCCCACACACGTGGGGATGAACCGAGAAAGCCAACGCTGAGAAGGCTGAACTTCAAAGTATTCCCCACACACGTGGGGATGAACCGCCCAACAATGTGGCAACGGCTCGACCGCTCATCGTATTCCCCACACACGTGGGGATGAACCGGTATATCTCATGAGCACTGCGAAACGATTCGCGTATTCCCCACACACGTGGGGATGAACCGATCTCCGCCTTCGCCGCCATGCACATCTCGTCGTATTCCCCACACACGTGGGGATGAACCGGAAGCCCTGCGGCAGATGTCCAGCCAGGATTTCGTATTCCCCACACACGTGGGGATGAACCGACGAGGATTGCGATAACCGGCAGGCGTCAAACGTATTCCCCACACACGTGGGGATGAACCGTTTGCGTCCCCACCCCATTACCAATTTCCGTCGTATTCCCCACACACGTGGGGATGAACCGCCATGTACTCGATTTCAACCGCGCCCAAATTTTCGTATTCCCCACACACGTGGGGATGAACCGAGTGAAAACCGAACCAATACGCGGATCCAGGAACGTATTCCCCACACACGTGGGGATGAACCGTAACAATCTTCGAAGACGTTGCGGTGGGCTTCGTATTCCCCACACACGTGGGGATGAACCGTTGCATCACGCGCCATGCTTGAATTCAGCGACAGTATTCCCCACACACGTGGGGATGAACCGGTTCCAAACAGCCGATCAATCCCGGTACAGCCGTATTCCCCACACACGTGGGGATGAACCGATTTTTCCGCTCGAAGCGCAGCCTGAAGACGGTGTATTCCCCACACACGTGGGGATGAACCGTTTGGAGGTGTGCAACTGGATAAGCGCGGTCGTCGTATTCCCCACACACGTGGGGATGAACCGATGCACCTGACTTTGGGGGAGTCTGCGGCATCGTATTCCCCACACACGTGGGGATGAACCGCAGGGGGCATAACATCGAAGCGGTGTCCGGTATGTATTCCCCACACACGTGGGGATGAACCGACTGGGGAGGAGAGATTACACCGGATCAACGTCGTATTCCCCACACACGTGGGGATGAACCGTACAGGAGGAAGAACCAAAGCCACTCGTAACGGAGTATTCCCCACACACGTGGGGATGAACCGTTGTCAGCACTTCCCCGCTCATGGTCAAGGCGAGTATTCCCCACACACGTGGGGATGAACCGATCTCGGCGATGGTGACTTGCGCGTCCACGGTCGTATTCCCCACACACGTGGGGATGAACCGGTGATGGCACTGCATTTTGTCACCTGTATGTGTATTCCCCACACACGTGGGGATGAACCGGATGTCCGCGCCTCTCACGTGGTTATCCCCGCGTATTCCCCACACACGTGGGGATGAACCGCAAACGTTGGGCGGACTAGCCCACAGAAAGGTGTATTCCCCACACACGTGGGGATGAACCGTGGTGACTCCTGCCGGGAGAATCGCAAGTTTCGTATTCCCCACACACGTGGGAATGAACCGACAAGATCTCCCTCGCCGATCAGGTCAAACTTTGTATTCCCCACACACGTGGGGATGAACCGTACAGGCTCTTGACATCGGCATCACCGAACGCCGTATTCCCCACACACGTGGGGATGAACCGTCTTTGGCGGCTGTTGGTGAATACGTGGAGTTGTATTCCCCACACACGTGGGGATGAACCGTGCGACATTCCAATAGGCAACTTCCGCAATACGTATTCCCCACACACGTGGGGATGAACCGGTTGCCTCGTCAATGTGCGAAGTCCATACCCGCCGTATTCCCCACACACGTGGGGATGAACCGGCGGTAGGGCATCGCACCATCTCCAGCAAGATCGTATTCCCCACACACGTGGGGATGAACCGGCGGGTTTCGGAAAGGTCTTTCTGGAGGTCGAAAGTATTCCCCACACACGTGGGGATGAACCGAACAGGCGAACCAGTTATTGACCCATTTTCAGGAGTATTCCCCACACACGTGGGGATGAACCGTACGATGGTGGAGCAGGGAACAATTTCAAACCGTATTCCCCACACACGTGGGGATGAACCGCCGGGAATGTGGACCTGAGCAAGTTGAGCTTCGTATTCCCCACACACGTGGGGATGAACCGGCGTGGGTGAAGCTGCAAGGAGACGCGCGATGAGTATTCCCCACACACGTGGGGATGAACCGGGCGTTTTTGCCGCGCGCAATTCCTCCACGAACTTTTTGCCGAGTTTTCCTTCGACAAAATTTTCCAGGATCGCAAGGCTCAATTTTCCAAGTTTCTTGCCCAGTTCAGCCATGGCACACCGCTTCCCTTTTTCCGCGCAGTTGCCCAATTGTAAAACAATTCTCCAATTCTCCTGCCTCTAATCTCCAATCTCCAGTCTCTGATCTTCAAATTCTCCTGCCAAATTGCCTTGAAATATTAGAATTTTTGTTCTATAATCATGTCGGAAAGGTAATCTGAAGATGAACGCCCTCGACACCCTCATCGAACTCTCCAGCCAGATGACCCTCGAACACGCCGAAGAAAATCGTCTAACCGGTGGTCGAGTAGGTCGAGGCGATAGCCGAGACCGTATCGAGACCACCACGAATACGGCGAAACCCTCCTGCTATTCCCCCAAAGCCCGCGCTGAGTTCACCGAACGGGAGCAACGCGCCGCCTTCGTCCATCCTGCCCAACTCCCCGGCGGCAAACAGATCAAACTCCTCAAGACCCTCCTCACCTCCGCCTGCGAGCGCGACTGCTACTACTGCCCCTTCCGCGCCGGGCGCGATTTCCGCCGCGCAACCTTCAAGCCCGATGAATTCGCCGACCTCTTCAGCAAAATGAATCGAAGCGGTTTTGCAGAGGGGATCTTTCTCAGCAGCGGCATCGCCGCGGGCGGCGTCCGCACTCAGGACAAACTTCTCGATACCGCCGACATCCTGCGCAAGAAGCATAACTTCAAGGGCTACATCCACCTCAAGATCATGCCCGGCGCTGAAAAGGACCAGGTCTATCGCGCCATGCAGCTCGCCGACCGCGTCTCGGTCAACCTCGAAGCGCCCAACACCGAGCGCCTCGCCCGCCTCGCGCCGCACAAGACCTTCATCGAAGAACTCCTTCGTCCCCTGCGCTGGGTCGAAGAGATTCGCCGCACGGTTCCCGCCTACAAATTTTGGAAGGGCAAATACCCATCCACCGTCACCCAATTCGTCGCAGGCGGCGCTGATGAAAGCGACCTCGAACTGCTGGGCACAACCCAATGGCTGATGAAGAACCTGCGCCTCAAACGCGCCTATTTCTCTGCCTTCCATCCCATTCTCGATACGCCGCTCGAAAATAAACCCGCCGTCGATCCCATACGCGAACACCGCCTCTATCAAGCCTCGTTCCTGTTGCGCGATTATGGATTCGAACTCGAAGACCTGCCCTTCACTTCGGATGAAAATCTTCCGCTTCACTCGGACCCGAAACTTGCCTGGGCGCAAATGAACCTGGTCCACGCCCCGGTCGAAGTCAACCGAGCCGACCGCCGCGAGTTGATGCGCGTCCCCGGCATCGGTCAACGCGGCGCGGAAGCGATTCTCTCCGCAAGAAGAACGCGCAAACTGCGCGACCTTTCCATATTGAAAAAACTTGGCATCCTCACCGATCGCGCCGCCCCGTATGTATTGTTGGATGGACGTAAAGCCGCATTGCAAACAAGAATGTTCTGATCACATCAAAAGGTATGCAAAATAAACATCATCGAACGATGCGGATGATGTTTTTTGATGTATAAGGTCAATCTTAAAATTTTCGAATCGTGTCCATTACATCTTGTAATTATCTCCATAATGACTATACTATGCATAATCATTTATTGATAAAGGAAAAGGAGATGTGAATGACATCAACGAACACGATGGAAAAGTTAACCATCAAGACCGAAAATAAATTTAGAACATTGACAACAAAACAGGATTATAAAAAAGGCGGGGTCATTTGCTCGATCCCCAGCGAGGATGTGCGCGAGAAACCGAATCGTTTTACCGTACAGATCGGTCGCGACAGGCATACGCATGTCGGAAAACTCGCCGCCCTCAATCACTCCTGCGACCCGAACGTCATTTTGGACACCGAGAACATGGAAATGGTCGCCGCGCGCGATATCGAAAAGGGCGAGGAACTCTTCTTCTTCTATCCCTCCACCGAATGGCAGATGGACGCGCCTTTCATCTGCCTGTGCGGTTCGGCGAATTGCATCAACGTGGTGGCGGGCGCAAGGTTCCTGCCGCTCTCCACCCTCGAGCGTCACTACCTCAACCCGCATATCCGCGAAATGATGATCGAACTGCTCGAGTCAACGAAGAATAATCTCGATAAGATAAAAGTCTGAAAATAAAATTCCGAAGCCGTAAAAGCTTCGGGATTTTTTGGTTACAACTTACGATGAAGCGCAAGGGATGCATACGCTCCCATCCATGGCTTTCCCAATTTATGGTTTTGAGCGATCTCCACCTTGCCAAACTTTTGCGCGATCACAGGCAGCATCGACGCGATCGCCGCCCAGTCGTCGGCAAGCACAGCGTCTTTTAATTTCGCGGAATATTGACCCGACCAGATCCATTCCATGCGGAATTTATCCGCTTTTACCCAGTAGCCGCGTTTTTCCCATGCAGCCACCGAGGCATCGATTCCATCCGATATGCTTTGCAAAGCCAGCGCAATGAAAGCCGCCTGGTCTTTCGCTTCCGGGGTCACCTGGTTGTGTTTCGCCAGCTCGCGGATGCTCAACACAATGCATTTCGATAACCGGGTTCTTTCCTTTCCAACAGAGTCGGGGTTGATTATTCGGCTCAAGATAATTCTCCAGGAAAATTTACAATCGCGCGATTATACCTCCGGTTTCGCCAGGTTCGGATAAAATCATCCGGAAAACCCGAATGCAATTTCATCCCCTTCCCCACCGGGAACTGACTAAAGGAAGCCATTCATGATCGAAACACTGCAACAAACGATGCTGGATGCCATCGAGACCGAGCTAAAAAAACAAGTTGGCAGGCTTGCACAGGCGCGAACACAGGATTTCCATGAAATGCTGACCTATCACATGGGGTGGTCGGGCGAAGGGGCTGGTTCACAAGCGGCTGGGAAGCGTGTGCGCCCATTGTTGCTTTTGTTGTCTGTCGCTTCCTTTGGTGATAAAAGTGATGATATAGAAAAGAAAATAATAAATTGGCTACACGCAGTACCAGCGTCTGCTTCGGTTGAACTGATACACAACTTTTCTCTCGTCCACGACGATATACAGGATAACTCAGAGCTTCGGCGCGGCAGGAAAACCGCCTGGGTTAAGTGGGGTGCGCCAATGGCGATCAATGTCGGCGACGCGTTGTTTGTGATCGCGAATCAATCCGTCCTGGACCTGCAAACCCATTATCCGCATGAAATGGTAGTGCGCGCGGCGGAGATCCTTGGTGAGTGTTGTCTCCAACTCACCCAGGGTCAATTCCTGGACATGTCATATGAAGAACGCGCCGACCTGACGATACAGGATTATTGGCCCATGGTCGGAGGAAAGACCTCTGCCCTACTCGCCGCATGCACCCAGATCGGCGCCCTTCTTGGCTATGCGCAAAACAGCCAGATGGAAGATTTTCGTCTCTTTGGGCATCACCTTGGTTTGGCATTCCAGGTACAGGATGACATCCTCGGCATTTGGGGCGACGAAGCCCTCACCGGCAAATCGGCAGCCAGCGACTTGGTGGAAGGAAAGAATTCGCTTCCCATCCTGTTCGGGCTGGAGAAGAACCAGGAATTCGCAAAACGCTGGAAGCGGGGTTCCGTTCAACAAACCGAAGTGATGGAGATCGCCTCCTTATTGGAGAAGGAAGGCGCGAGAGCGTATGCAGAAAGAATTTCCGAAGATGAAACAAAACTCGCGCTTGGTCATCTTGAACGGGCACAACCCAGGGGAGAAGCCGCTGAAGCGCTGCTCGGGCTGGCGAACATGCTTCTGAAACGCAAACAATGACCGGGTCCGGCACGGGGCGGCGCCATCCCCAGGCTTGACATCGCTTTTTGGCGTGCCGTATAATCCCACCGTTCGTTCGCGCGGGTGTAGTTCAGTGGTAGAACGCTTGCTTCCCAAGCAAGATATCGTGGGTTCGAGTCCCATCACCCGCTCTGAAGCCGTGGAATTCCATTCCCGGCTTTTTTGTTATGCTATACTTATTTGTAAGTTTCCTTGCAAGTTGTAAGGTAGCTGTCATGGACATGCCCCCGCATTAAAGTAAAATTCCACGTGGAGAAAAATGAGAAATGCCGATTGAAGGCAAAGGTACCATTTTGTACGTGGAAGATAATCTCGATAATCGCAACCTGATCCGCAGAGTCTTGAATGCAGAAGGCTATGCGGTCGTTGAGGCGGCGCACGCGGAACACGCCATCCGTAAACTCGAACAGGAAAATATCGACTTGATCCTTATGGACATCAATATGCCCGACATGGACGGCTATACGTTGACAGCAAAGATCAAGCAGATGGATAGGTACGCCGACATTCCGATCTTGGCTGTTACAGCGAATGTGATGCGCGGCGACCGGGAGAAGTCGCTCGAGGCGGGTTGCGACGGGTACATTCAAAAGCCCATCGACATCGACAACCTGGCCCAGCAGATCGAACGCTTTCTCATAAGGAGAACCAATGGCTGATCAAGACCAATCCCCTGCTATATCCGATACCCAACCGATACGAAAACCGTCCATCCCAAAGGATGCCGCGGTTTTGGTGGTGGAGGATAATGTGTCGAATTTCGTCCTGATCGCCAGAATGCTTGGGTATCTTGGCATCCATTGTGAATGGAAAACCTCGGGGTATGAGGTCGTCGAGTATGCCGACACCCTCCCCCGGCTGGATTTGATCCTGATGGATATCCGCCTGCCGTATGAGGACGGCTATGGAGCGCTGAAAAAGATTCGCGCTTCGGATCGGTTCAAATCCGTGCCGATTATTGCAGTCACAGCCGAGGCCAGTCAGGAACAAATGAAGAAGGCAAAGGATTCAGGATTCGATGGCTTTTTAGGCAAACCTCTGGACCCAGATCGATTCCCCGACCAAATCCGCCGGATTTTAAATGGAGAACCTGTCTGGGAATTTAGTTAGTTTTATCGTAAAACCCCCGAATGACAATCCCTGCGGCGCCAACCCCTTATGAGACCACAAAACGAAGGATCAAGGGCAGCCTTACTGGCACCATCGTCAGAACGCTCTTGATCTTTACATTTATTCCGCTTGCCTTGATGGCGGGGACAGCCTACCTGCGGGCGCGAGCGCTTTTACGCGAGCAGGCAAACGCACAGCTGGAAAGCCTTCTTGCCAACCAGGTCGATGTCGTTAAAAGGAATTTATCAGCCAGGGAGGCTGAGTTACGGGAACAATTCGAGGGGGAACATGCGGCAGTGCTGATCGAAACCGCATTGCACGCCAACCCGCAAAGCGATCAATTCGATTCGATCCGCAGGGAATTTTTCAGCCTCATTCCAAATGTCACACAAGGCGAAAGGTACAGGTTCGATGAATACCTGTTAATTGATCCGGACGGCATCGTTATCCTTGCCACGAACGATGAATGGCAGGGAAAATCCCTCGACCCATCATTGTTCGAATTCGACGAAAGCGGCACGACGCTGCTCCACGGCCTACCGCCCGTTGCGGAGAACGAACCAATCCTCATTACAGCGATCAATTACAAAACCGCGCGCGGGAGTTCGATCCTTGGTGTGATCGTCGGGATGACGAAAGAAGGCGGGATAAGGGAATTGCTCCAACCATTGAACGGTTTGGCTCCATATGCCAACTCGTTTATCGCCTTTTCGGATCAGCAGGTCTTTACTTTCGAGGAGGAGACCGGCAAATTTTCTCCCATGTCTTTGAACCCTGATTCAGGGGAATTTCTCCGGACACAATTGGAGGAAGCCAGGCAAAACGAAACCGGTTCACCGATCCCGATAGAGTTGAATTTCGTTTCTGGCAGGAGCGTAATCGCGCAACTGCAATGGCTCCCTTCCATACAAAGCGGTGTAATCCTAGCTGTCGACTCGCAAACCATCTTTGAACATGTGGACAGTCTTGCACCCTTCACTCTTCTGCTGGTGGCAGGGACCATCGGCGCTCTGGGGCTGGTCCTTTATTATGGAACGAAGCGTTTGATTAAACCCCTTCAATCGCTCTCCGAGATTACCCGTAAATTTGCTGAAGGAGATCGCGGCCAGAGGGCGGAAATTACCGGTCCGGGCGACGAGATAGCCCAGCTTTCACAATCGTTCAATTATCTTGCGGATCAAATCGAAGACCACTACAGATTTCTGGAAAGGGAGGTGGAGGAACGCACGCTCCAAATTCGAACAGCTGCCGAAGTGGCGCAGAATGTGACTGCGATACCCGATCTCGACCAGATGCTCCACAAGACCACAGAACTCCTCGTCAAGCAATTCGGTTTCTATCAGGCAACCATTTTCCTGAAGGATAGAAGCGGAAAAAATCTCGAATTCAAGAGCGGATACGGCTCCGCGTCCCGTGAACTTTCTGAACGAAACTACACACTTCCCATCGGTTCAGAATCGATCGTTGGCTGGGTCGCCGCGAACAACCAGCCGCGGATTGCCTCTGACGTGGCGGAAGACCCGCTTCATCTTAAGAATGAGCTTCTCCCTGAAACACGATCAGAAGCGTGCGTGCCCATTCTCCTTGGAGATCAGGTGTTGGGAGTTCTCGATGTTCAGAGCACGCAACCCGCCATATTCAGCCAGGATTCCATCATTATGCTGAAGACTCTGGCCAGTCAGATCGCGGCTGCCATTCAAACCACCAGGCTGATCGAATCCAGTCAGATCAATTTCCAGGAGCTGGACCGCCTCTACCGCTCCAGCCGGTTAATCGCCGAAGCTGACAACAAAACCGAGATTCTTCAAATGGGCGGTCTGATTTTGAGGAACTCCCCCATTCCAGTCATTATCTTCCGTGCGGCAGATAATCATCTAAAGGCGCTTTCAGTTTCTGAAATCATCCAATCTGACGTGCCACCGGCATGGATGGGCGCCGGCATAAGGATCAGCAAACAGGATCTGGAATCCTTTTTAGCCCGGGGCTCGGTGACCGTATCAGGCGTGAGCGCGGATCTGCCAATTGTCCTTAAGGAAATCGTGCGAACTCTTGGACTATTAAATTGCGTCTTCTTGCCCGTCAAAGGAAGGGAAACACTTGAGGCGGTGATCTTGATCGGTTCGCGACAGCAAAGCCCCCTAAGCGCTGCCATCCAACCGTATGAAAATCTTACCGATCTCATGTCGGTGGCGATTCAACGCGCAAATGCGATCGAAGAAACAGAACGACATCTGAAGGAGGTCGAATCGCTTGTTTCCATCAACGAATTGAGCGCTTCGATCGCGGACATCCAGGGGTTTTTTCACGCTTTGCTCGCCAAGGTTCAACAGATCATCGGCGATTACAATTTGATCGTGGCGATCTATGATAAGAACGCAGACTTTATACGCATTCCGTTTTCCTACGAAAACAGAAAGGTCATTTCAATCCCACCCTTCCCGCTTGGAGAGGGGTTGACCTCCATTTTGATCCGGACCCGCCAGCCGCTTTTATTGGTAAAGGATACGGAACGAAAGGCAGCCGAACTCGGGGCGAAAGTGACCGGCAAACCTGCAAAATCATGGATGGGCGCCCCGCTGCTCGTCCAGGGCGAACCGATCGGCGCACTCATCATCCAGGACCTGGACCGGGAGGAAGCCTTCGACGACAACGACCTGAGATTTTTTACAACAGTGGCAAATCAAGTCGCAGGGGTCATCAAGAACGCTGAATTGCTCGAAGAAAGCAACAGAAAAGCACTTCAGATCGAAACAGCAGCTGAGATCGCCCGCGACATCAGCGGTTCCCTCAACCTCGACGAATTGTTATCCAAAGCCATTCAATTGATTCGTGAACGATTCGATTTTTATCATGCGGCTGTGTTTCTCCTCGACCTTCCTGGCGAATTCGCCCTTGTTCGCGAAGCGACCGGGGAAGCCGGCGCACAAATGAAAAGACAGGGTTACAAGATCGGTGTCGGTTCGAAATCCATCGTTGGCTATGTTACGGGGAAGGGCGAATTACTGGTCGTAAACGACACAACGAAGGATATGACCTATTTCCCGAATCCGCTTCTTCCTGAAACTCGGGCTGAAGCGGCCATTCCGTTGAGGATCGGCGACCGGATCCTTGGCGCGCTCGATGTTCAAAGCAGGATTCCCTTTGCCTTCCAGGAGGACAACCTTCGGAGTTTGCATATCCTTGCCGACCAGCTTGCAATCGCTGTGGAAAATTCGGAACTCTTTGCCGAAACCCAGGAGCATTTGTCTCAGCACCGTCTCCTCCACCACATCACCTCTTCCGCCGCATCAGGCACAACTCTCGAAGAAGCGCTCGAAAGCGCAGTGGGCGGTCTCCAGGTGACGCTCGGCGGGGATCGTGTGATGATCCTCCTCCTCGACAAGGATAAACAATATCTTGAAGTCAAGGCTTCAATTGGCTACGCGGAAGACATCAGCAACATGAAGGTCGAGATGGGCTCGGGTGTCACAGGCTGGGTGGCGGCACACAGGCGGGCTTTGCGCCTTCGCGATGTGAGGGAAGATCCCCGCTATATGCAAATCAGCGCCAATACCAGATCTGAAATGGCAATCCCTTTAATTTACAGGAATGAAGTACTCGGAGTGATCAACGTCGAGAGCGAACAAACAGACGCCTACTCCGAAAACGATGAGGAAATGCTTGGGACGCTCGGCGGAAGCCTTGCCGCAGTGATCGCGAATGCCCGGTTGGTGGAGCAGATACGGGCGCAGTCGGAGCGCGAACGATTGATCAACGAAATCACCGACAGAATCCGCCGCTCCACCGATATCCAGTCAATTCTTCACACAACAGCTAGTGAGATAAGCCGGGCAACCGGCGCCCGTTATACAAAGATCAATGTCGTTCCGAAAAACGGGGAAAACCGGGAAGAAGGGATTCTCTAATGGTCCAGGTTAATCCAGACAATACTTCTTCGGTCAAAACGACGGAGCGGGTATACAGGTCCTGGCGAGAACGATTCGTTCTTCCGCTTCTTATTGGAGTTCTGATCTTCGGCACTGTCGCCCTTATTCCAGCCATCAGAGCCGCGGAGAGCCCGCTTATCGATGGGATCTTTATTACAACCTATATCATGATTATGATCACCACGGCATTCAAGTTTCCGTACACAATAAGGATTTCTACATTTCTGTTCGGTGTTTATATTGTCGGGATCGCTGAATTGATCACCCTCGGTATCCTGGGCGACAGCCTGTTCTTTTTCCTTGGGCTTGTGGTCTTTGCGACAATGCTTCTCTCCCCCCGCGCCGGGAGTATTGCCATTGCTGTAGGAATCATCACCCTTGGTATCATGGGATTTCTATGGATGGGAGGACGATTCGAGAACCTAAATCCAGACGCAACACCCGCCAAATTGGAAGATTGGATCAGCGCAGGCGCCGCATTAATGATGTTCGGCGTGGTCATTGTCTATGGCTTCCGACAGTTGGAAAGTGAATTTTCCGACGCGCAATCCAGGATCTCACAAACGCTTGGCGCTTTGCGTGAGGAAAGGAATAATCTCGAAAACCGTGTAACGGAACGAACCATGCAACTCCGGCGGATCAACGAGGTGGAACGGGCGGTTGCCGCAATTCTCGACATCGATGAGATCCTACCTCTGACGGCAAAATACATCCAGAATGAATTTGATTTTTATTGCACGGTCGTTTACCTGCTTGATCCCTCCAGGCAATGGGTGGAGATGAGGGAGGTGGTGGGCGAAGCGGGCAAGATGATAAAGGAAAAGAAACAACGTTTCAGCGTGAACGGTCGAAGCCTGATTGGGCAGGTGATCCGCTCAAAAACCGGGTTGATTCTGCTGGATAGCAGCCAGATCCGGCAGGAATATCCTTTATTCTTCCCCTACACCCGTTCCTTGATCCTGGTTCCTCTTGTCGTCGGAGATAACGTCCTCGGCGCGCTTGAAATGCACTCATCTAAAGAATCCGAATTTCTCCTCCAGGACCTTGATGCTTTTCAGAATATGGCGAACGGGATTTCCGTTTCCATCGAAAATGCGCGCCTCTACCAGGAAGCCCAGCAAAGCATCATGGAAATGCAGGCGACTCAGCGGCAGTATCTTGAAGGGATGTGGAACTCAATCGCCAGCGAAAGAAACCTGAACTATGCCCTCGGCGACACGGAACAACCGGATGCCAACTCACTAAAAATTCCGCTCGCGCTGAGAAACCAGATCATCGGCGAGATCGTCACGTCGAGTGAGAGCGAATGGACAGCCGAGCAAAAGAACCTGATCGAATCCATCGCGGCGCAAGCCACGCTCGCTTTGGAGAACGCCCGGCTTGTCGAGGAGAGCCAGTTCACTGCCGCGCAGGAAAAGCTGACCAATGAAATCATAGCAAGACTTTGGGCTGCGCCGAACATGGACTCAATTCTGCAGACGGTCGTCCGGGAATTAGGCCGCAACCTGGAAGCCTCTGAAGTGGAAATCGAAGTTTCGATGGAAGGCATGGGCAATGAGTAGCGAAGCGACGAAAATGGCCTTCGATCTATCAGAATGGAGGGAACGTTTCATCCGTTCCGTTCTTCGCATTGCTTCCGTCCTTGGGGTCATCCTGATATCGGTGTCCTTCCCCACATCAAGCGTTAAAGACCGGATCCTGTTTTTGATCCTTTACACGATATTGGTCGTCATTACGATTCTACAAACCCCCTATTTGGTGCGGGCTTATTTGTTGCTATTCATCTCCGGGATTATCGGTTTGAATGCGATCCTTGCCTGGGGACCCTGGGCAGACGGAAACATCTTTCTCCTTGCGACAGTCATACTCGCCTCCCTTCTCCTGGATAACAAGACCGATCTTGCCATCCTATCCGCCTCGATGTTGATGATCGCTTCGCTCGGATTATTGACGGTGACAGGGATTTACCGCCTCCCTGCGGATGGAATACCTGCAACTACATTTGCAGGTTGGGGCGTCTACCTTGCAGATTTTGCCGTGATCGGAATTCTTCTCGTCGCTGCGGCAAATATGCTTAAAAATGCTTTCGCAGGAAGCGTCAGTCAAATGCAAGCCGCCAACCAGTCGCTTGCAACCGAGAGACAGAGTCTCGAGGAAACGGTTCGGGAGCGCACATCAGAACTTGAGATGCACGCCTTTCAACTGCGGGCGGCCACAAGCACAGCGCGCTCCATCGCGGAGACTCAGGACATCTCGGAATTATTGAAGAAGGCCGCCCATTTGATTTCAGAACGATTCGAATACTATCATGTTGGCGTATTCATCCTGGATAGCCAACGGAATATGGCATATTTGCAGGCATCTTCATCGGAAGCCGGCAAAGCCTTGATGGGGCAGGCATACCGGGTCGATACTGATCGGAGACATCCGCTTGCGCGAGCGATCGAGACGAAAGAGGCTTGCATCATCTCCGACCACGATAGACCGCATTTTTACCAGGATGCATACTTTCCATTGACCCGGTCACGCATGACAATACCATTATCTGTCCGCGGGTCGTTGATCGGCATCCTCGATGTTCATTCGGATCAGCCGCATGCATTTTCACCGGAAGACGCAGAAATACTCCAGACCCTGGCAGATCTCACTGCCATATCGTTCGATAACGTCCGCCTCCTGGAGGAAACCCGGAGCCTGCTTTCCCAGGTGGAAGCGGGATCAACGTATCAAACACGGACAACCTGGTCGAAATTTACGAGCCGTCAAAAGAACGCATATCTATATACACCCGCCGGGGTTCGTCCAATCTTTGCCAGGGATAAAACCGGCAGAGAAAACGATGGACTCCTTATCCCAATCGTGCTTCACGGCCAGGCGATTGGACAAATCAAATTGAAAAGGAAAGGGTCATCGAACAAATGGCTGGATCGCGAGCGTGACCTTGTAGGAAAGATCGCAAACCAGGTTGCGCTTGCCCTCGATAACAGCAGACTGGTTGACGAAGCGCAAAAGAATGCGTTAAGAAATCAAATGATCACAAACTTCTCCACTTTCGTTCGCGAGACCCTCGATGTGGAGGCAGTCGCTCGCAGTGCGGCATCTGAATTGAGAAAGGTCTTCGATTTGAAAGAGGCTGAAATATTGATCGGTTTCGCTCAGTCGGGTTCGCCCACGGCAGGCTCGAACCGCGTATCGAAATCGTAGCAAGGTCAACATATGGATCAACAAGGCTCTTACGAAATCACTTATACAGCCTGGCGTTCCGCGTTCTTACGAGGGACGTTGATTGCGGCATGTATCCTGGGCCTGGCGGCGTTGATTCCCTCCCTGATTGCCAACGCACCCCTTTACCAAGCCATCTATACAGTCCTGTATTTGATCGTCCTGGCGATAACCTTATTACCGGTGAGCGATAATTTCAAAGCGGGCATACTGGTCGCCATTCTTTATGCGGTCGCCATTGTCGGTATCACGGAAACAGGCATTCGCGGGGACGGACGTCTTTTCATGCTCGGCGCTATCATCATGGCATCTTTGTTGTTTTCCTGGCGAATGGGGTGGGCTGTTTTTTGGCTTGGGGTCGCTACGTACGTGGCGATGGGTTGGCTGATCTTGAACGGCTTAATTATCACGACCAGCAAAACCGTCGATTCCGGGACGCTTGAAGTCTGGGTCTCAAATTCGGCGTCCATGCTGATGCTTTCGATCCTGGTTATCAATGGAATCCGACTGACCCAGACGGAGTTTGAAAATTCCAAAAATCGCGCGCAATCCTATTTCAATGAGCTGACTACAGAACGCCGGAACCTGGAAGAGCGTATTCAGGAACGCACCGGCATTCTTGACAAACGTACCGCCCAGTTACAGGCCGTGGCGGAAGTCGGCAAATCCATCGCCTCTTACCGGAACCTGTCTGAACTCCTGCAAAGGGCCGCGCAGCTTATCTACGACAAATTTGGCTTCTATCACATCGGGATATTCCTCCTGGATGACCGAAAAGAGTTTGCCATCCTTGTCGCGTCGAACAGCGAAGGTGGAAAGCGAATGCTTGAGAAACGGCATGCCCTGAAAGTCGGCGAAACCGGCATTGTGGGATATGTTGCAGAGAACCTCAGGGCGCGCATTGCGCTTGACGTGGGAACGGATGCCGTTTTCTTCAACAACCCCGACCTGCCAAATACCCGGTCAGAGATGGCGCTTCCCCTGGTGGCGAGCGGACAGATATTGGGAGTCCTCGATGTTCAGAGCACGGAGCCCCGGGCGTTTGTAGACGATGATATCGCCACGCTACAAATCCTGGCAGACCAACTTGCTGTCGCAATTCAAAATACGAATCTGTTCAGCGAAACGGAACAGGCCCTCGAAAGCGCGCGTTCGTCCTACGGTCAGGTTAGCCGCGAGGCTTGGAGCAAGATCCTAAGAAACCAGGCGCGGATCAACTTCCTTGCCACCACGCCTGCAACGGTAAAAATCCAGGATGACCTTGTCGAAAACGCCATTTCGAAAGCCATCGAGACCGGCGACTTAATCCTTGGCGAAGACGGCTTGACGATCAGTGTGCCAATCAAGGTTCGCGGACAAGTGATCGGCGCGATCCGATTAAAGAAACCGGAGATAGCCGATGCCTGGACCCAGGACGAGACCAATCTTGCCATTTCATTGACGGATCAGTTGAGCGGCGCACTCGAAAGCGCAAGGCTTTATCGCGAATCGCAGCAACGAGCGGCACGCGAGTCGCTGGTTTCTGATATCTCCGCCCGAATCAGCGCTTCGGCCACCCGCGATTCCATCATCCGCGAAACGGTTCAGGAACTCGGGCAGGCGTTAGGGGATGCTTCGGTATCGTTCCAACTAATAAAGCGATCCAATGGCAGGCAACATCCGGAGGATTCAAGTCATGGTGCTGTTCCATGAAGGAACCAAGATAGAACGCCGATGAGATATCCAAGATTTTTCGACTTATTATTGAGAGACCGTCCCGGGGATGCAACTGGCAGACGCGCGGAACTGACTCTCACGCTGACCCTCGGCTTCCTGGTAACGGGTTTATGGGCGTTTATCTATCGGCATCCTGTTGTTGTTGTTATTTCGGTTCTGACAAGCCTTACCGCGCTCCTCAGCCTTGTCCAAACCATACGCGGAAAATCGAATTTTCCGTTCATCTTTCCCACCATGGTGATGGTGGACGTGATTGCCATATCCTTGCTTGATGGATATGGCTTGCATGATTTGATCTGGATGAGCGGATTGGGCGTATTTCTGTTGGTAAATATCTACAGCGTAAACAACCGCAATCCGATACCGTTGTTATTTGGGCTTATCATCATCATACCTTTCATCACCATAGGTCTGCTCGAAATGAACGACTTCCTGCCGAATCCCTATGGCACGGATATTCGATACTTCGTTTTGAGTTCCTCCCTGTTGCTTGGCGTCATGGGTGCCATTACCGCGGTATTTCACAGACACCGGACCCTCCTTCGAATCGAAAGCCGGATAAGGGAGGAACAGGAACATTCGCGCGAGAATCTTGAACTTGTCAACCGCACCCTTGAAGAGCAGGTCCGCTCGAGGACTGGCGAACTAAACAGCCTGAATGAACAATTATTGGCGAAAACTGCAAGGCTGCAGGCTGCTGCTGAAATTTCTCAAGCGCTCCTCGGGAATCCCTACGAGGCGATGGGCGATCTTCTGGTCCGCGCTACTAGGCTGATCAGTGAGAAGCTCGGGTATTATCACGCTGGGATTTTCCTCCTCGGCGCAGATCGAAAGTATGCTGTTTTGCGGGCGGCGAACAGCAAAGGCGGACAGGAAATGCTCGCAAAAGGCCACCAGCTAAAGGTCGGTGGGACCGGAATCGTGGGTTATGTCTCACAGAGCGGCATACCGCGCATCGTCAGAGACACAGGCGCGGATGCAATTTTCTTTAATAATCCATATCTTCCTGAAACCCGCTCTGAAATATCGCTTCCCATAAAATATGGGAACACAACGATCGGGGTCCTTGACGTTCAAAGCACACAATCCTCTGCCTTCAGCGACGAAGATGCGATTACATTGACCACGATCGCCAACCAACTCGCCTTGATCCTGAGATTGCGGGAGGAATCCGACATGGCCGCAACACCGGAGATTTCGCGCCGCATCCGGTCTCTTGAGAGCCCCCGAAAAGATGTCGCTTACTCCTTCACGATCGACGGCGGCATCGGTGAATCCGAGTCTATACCCTCAAACCCTTATCTGGATAGAGCGGTTGCCTCGGGTGAGACGGTTGCAGTGGGTAAATCCTTAGACGGAAACAATCCCCAATTGATCGTTCCGGTTCGGATTCGCGATCAGGTGGTCGGCGTCATCTATATCGAGTCGGTTAACGAAAACCGGAATTGGACGGAAGAAGAGATCCTGCTGGTGCAGGCGGTATCTGAACGTGCCGCCCTGTCGCTTGAAAATGCGGGGTTATTCGAAGAAGCCACCCGGCGCGCTGAACAGGAAGAGATGATTTCCAGGATCACGAACCAGATCGGGTCATCCACCGATTTCGAACGCATTTTGCAGACAACTATTCAGGAATTAGGGCTGGCTCTTCAAGCCTCCCGTTCGTTCATCCAGATTGGAACCGGCACTCCGACAAACGGAGGAGGGGCGGAATGAACAACATGGAGCGCATCCCCTTCCCCTCAGACCAGGTGACAGCGAACGTGAGTCCACCCACCCGGCGGATAAATCTCGGAATAAAACTCCCGGGGGCTGTCATCATTCTGATGCTTGCAGCCCTGGCCATTTATACATATCTTAGTATTCGATTTTCCCAACAGGCGCTGGTCGATACGCTTAGAGAGGAGTTAACCAGCGAGTCGCTCACACAGGTGGAACTCATCCAGTCAAAGTTATTGGTTGCGCGGGCTGTGGCGCTGGAATTGGCTGCCTTTGCCGAATCCGAATCCATCGAAGAGGCTCAGTTGATCCGGATGCTGCGGAGTACGCTGGCGCGAAACGAAGACGTCTTTGGTTCGACCATCGCCTACGAGCCGGATCAATTCATGCCAGGAGTCACCTTTTACGCTCCGTATTTCAACCGCCAACCGGACGATACTCTTGTTTTCTCCGATCTTGGCACGCCTGAAAACAATTACTTCAACCGGGGATGGTACACGATTCCAAAGAAAAACCTGACCACGGTCATTTCGCCGCCTTACTTCAATTACGGGGGTGGCGAGATCTGGATGGTGACATGGAGCGCGCCGTTTTTCAATAAGAATGGCAGTTTCAGAGGAGTTGCCACGGCGGATATTGCGTTCGCTCAAACACAAGAGACCGTAAACTCTATTGAGGTTGGCAGACAAGGTTATGCATTTCTTATCGATTCGAACGGCATCATTTTAGGGATCGGTTCGAACGGCGGCGAGTACAAAACCATGTCCGATTCGATGATCATCGCCGCTTTTTCTGAAAAGACCAGGGGCTGGATCGAACTTGTTACGCAAATGCGGTCGGGAAAATCAGGCTTCCTAGAGGCAACCGACCCGCGCGGCGAACGAATGCTGGTCGCCTTTGCGCCGATCGGTCTGGAGACAGGCTGGTCTCTTGCGCTTGCCTACTCCAGAGGCGAATTGGTTTCGAGCACAACACAACTGAGAAACACCCTGATCGGGTACACTTTCGCCGTCGTTCTGTTTTTCGGGATCCTCCTGTTTTTATTTACAAGGTCCATCACTGAACCGTTGCAAAAGCTCAGGAATTTTGCAAACCGGGTTGCTGGCGGCGAGTATGAGGCGGAAGATCGGATCAAGATCCAGACTCGCGACGAATTGGAAGATCTCGGAAATGCCTTCAACCAAATGTCTGCCAATCTAAGGCAGGCTTTCGGGACTCTTGAAGAGAGCGTCGAGACCAGAACAAAAGACCTCTCACGGCTTGCGAATGAGTTGCGGACGATCGCAGAGGTCACCCGCGAACTATCCGTTATTCGCGATCAGGGCACGCTTCTAAACGTATCCGCAAATCTTATTCGGGAACGGCTAGGGTACTATCATGTGGGAATTTTTCTGGTGGACGACAGGGGTGAATATGCCATCCTGCGAGCCGCAAGCAGTGTGGCGGCGGAACAAATGCTGGCACGCAATCATAAATTGAAAGTCGGCGAAGCGGGGTTGGTGGGTACGGTCACCCGCACCGGCCGGGCGTATATCGCACAGGATGTCGATCTGGACTCCACCCACATGGATAATCCGTACCTCCCCGATACCCGATCAGAGATCGCACTTCCGCTTCGCAGCTACAACGTGACCATCGGCGCATTGGACATCCAATCCACCTCCCGCAAGGCATTTGCTGAAAGCGATATCCAGACCTTGCAGATCCTGGCTGACCAGTTGGCGGCTGCCATCGAAAATTCTCTGCTCGTGCAACGTCTCGAAAACGCGTTATCCGAACTCTCGAAATCAACCCGAAATCAGACCCGCGAGGTCTGGCAATCCTTCCTGGATGGCATGGGAGCATCTGGCTATGAATATGACGGCTTGCAAATTCGCCCGATGCCAACTGACCTGCCGCCTGATGTTTCCGATTTGCTGCACAAGGGCAGCCCGGTCGTTTTGAACTCGGCGGACGAGGATTCGAAGAACATACTACTGGTTCCGATAATGATATTTGGGCAGGCCATCGGCGTCATCGGCCTGGAGCAGGATGACGCATCCAAGGCTTGGGGACCTGAGCAGATCGCGATTGTCCAGGCGGCCGCGAATCGCGCCGCCCTCACATTGGAAAACGCCCGGTTGCTGGAAGTGAGCAACCGTCGCGCCGCAAAGGAACGAGCCATCCTCGATGCGACAAGTCGAATCGGAGCCGCGTACAGCACGGAGAACATTCTCCATACGGCGGCGGAGGAAATCGAAAAGGTGTTGAGCGGGTCTGAGATCGTCATCCAATTTTCAGATGTTCAAGTTCCGGATGCTGAAGGCGGGGAACGCCATGAATAAGTCCCTCCGGGAAGTCTTCGCGCCCCCATTCTTCGAGGACGGCGAAAAAACCAGAATCGCCGCTTTATTGAACAGTATTCTGTGGGCGATGATCATGATCTGCACGCTTTACAGCATTTTCGCGCTGATCTCGCTCGGTCAACCTTTCTCAGCCCTGTTAACGATGGCTCTGGTGATCGCAGGTTTTTTCCTCCGCGCGCTGCTCGTGCGTGGATGGATCAAACTGACCTCGATAAGTTTATTGACGATCATCAATTTGATCTTGATCCTGTCGATCACAATATCCGGCGGCATCACCGGAGCAAGTTATTTCTCCCTGATCACCACCATCGTCCTTGCAGGTTTATTGCTGGGCGGCCGCGGTGCGTTTATTACGGCGGCAATAAACACCTTGATCGGGCTTGTTTTCCTCTTCTTCCAGGATTCTCTCCCCTCCCCCGTCATACCACAAAATCCCATTACGTATTTTTCATCGCTGGTCGTGTATCTTTTCTTCATCGCAATTCTGCTTCAAGCTTCGGCAAATGGTGTATCGAAACTTCTCGAGCGCCTCAGCACAACGACGGCGGAACTTACCGCCAAAAACCAGGAAATTCAGATCATTGCCGATACGCTCGAAAGCACAGTCGCAGCGCGCACTTCGGAACTGGATGCGGCGAATCTACGCAACGACCGCCGCGCGCGTCAGTTCGAGGCGATCACAAAGATTTCCCGGGTCATTACCCAGACTCAAAACCTGGACACGCTTCTTACTCAGGTTACGGAATTGATCAGCGGACAATTCGGCTACTATCATACTGGTGTCTTTCTTCTGGACTCCAACAATGAATACGCGGTTCTGATCGCCGCCAACAGCGCAGGCGGAAAAAGGATGCTCCAACGCAACCATAAATTAAAAATTGGCCAGACAGGCATTGTCGGCTATGTGGCGGGAGCCGGCCTTCCACGGATTGCGCTAGACACAGGCGCGGATGCGATCTATTTCAATAATCCAGACCTGCCGGAAACCCGTTCGGAGATGGCTCTTCCTCTGATCCGAAAAGGGAACGAGATCATCGGCGTCCTCGATGTGCAAAGCCGCGAGCCGAACGCGTTCAGCCAGGAGGATGTCCGTATATTATCCACCCTTGCTGACCAGGTGGCTGTTGCCATCGAAAATTCCCGGTTGTTCGAAGTTCAGGAAAGGATTTTGAATGAAGCGCAGGCGATCTACAGCCAAGATCTACGCGAAAGCTGGCTGCGCTTCACCAAGTCGAAAAATATTATCGGTGTCCAACGCCGCAACCTCAAAACCAAAACCCTTCCCGAGCCTGTCGACCTTCCGGGCGCGGATGACGCCCTCAGTTCCGGGAGGGTTGTTCAAAAGACGGAGGCGGATGGAGCGTCGTCATTAACGATTCCCATCAAACTACGTGATCAGACGGTGGGCGTCGTTTACGTGAAAGTCGGAAAAGAGCGGGTTTGGTCTGACGACGAGCTCGATATCATCAAAGCCATTGTGGAAAGAGCAGCTCTGTCAATCGAAAATGCGCGCCTGCTGGAGGAAAGCAGAAGGACTGCCGAAAGGGAACATATCATCGGCGAGATCTCGACGAAGATCAGTGCAGGAACGCAGATCGATGAAATTTTGAAGACCGCTGTCCGGGAACTGGGAAGTTATATTAGCGGCGCACAGGTTACAGTCGAGATCGGAGGCGGCGGATAATCCCGCAAGGACTCACATGCAAAACACCTCCAAACAATCCCTGGAAGCCAGACTTGCCCGTAACGGCTATATCATCACGATTGTATTGATGATATCCGCCTTCTTTACTTCGGTTTTGTTCTTCATCCTCGGGTATCTCTACGGATCACCGAATTTATTCCTGCCGGCAGGGCTTTTACTCGCAACCGTGTTCTTCGACTTGCTGGTTCCTCTTCGGTTGCTCAGGCTGGGCAGGCGCGATCTCGCAATGGTTGTTCTGGGTATCGCCTTCATCATTAATGTGATGGCTGTGTTGCCCATCGTTCAGGGTTTGGGACTCATCGTAGCGAGTTCCATCGCCCTTGTAGTGTTTTTCATTGCCGGATTGGCAATGTCCTCCCAATTCACGACTCTGGGCGTTATCACGGCATCCTTTTTTAGCGTCGCGGCCTTTGTTTTGGATTCGAGATTAGGCGAAACCCGCCTGAGCGTCCCGGGTCTTGAGCAGTACACCTTTTACATCGTTGCATTCATTTCGATTCCAATCCTTATCGTCTTCATCCGGGAATTCAATCGTTTCAACCTCCAGGCGAAGATCACGCTGGGCATCATCATAACAGGCGGAGCCGCAGTCATCACCATCTCCTACTTCGCGCTGGACGAAATGGGACAAATCACCAACCTGCTGGCGGGCAGGCTGGAAGGTAGTGTGCGCCGCGCCGCCGAAGAGCAGCTATTAAACACCGCCGCACTGAGCGCGGAAAACGCAAATGAATTCTTTGCCGAGTTCGCGTATAAAGTGGAAGACCTTGCAGGCTATCGCGTCACCCTCCAGGATAAATATGGAATTCTCAATCAGGGCAGCTATTGGAATGCTGCTGAAAATATGGTCCAGCTCGAAGGAGGGCAGTACGGGAACTCGGCACAGGATACCTCGTCTGTTTTCATCCCGTCCACTCTGCCAATGGATGAATCTGCGATCCTTGGTTTGAATACATCCGCCTATCTTGATTTTGCCGTTCCATATCATCTTGAAGACAATCCCAGCATCCTGGCCATCTATTCGATCGACTCGCGCGGCATCGTGAGGTATTACCCGAATGTCAATCTGGCTTCCTTGATTCCGCCTGATTTTGATGCGACCCAGCGAAGCTACTACAAGATCACCGCGCCTCTATTCAATCCCGAACGGAAGACTCGTTGGTCGATCCCTTATGTGGACGCAGCGGGAGGCGGGTTGGTGGTGACCGTTGCCGCCCCTGTCTACTATCGAAACATTTTCGATGGAATTGTGGCTGCCGATATTCAAATCGCGGTGATCACGGAACAACTTTCAGCTCTTTCCGTGGGCCAGACCGGATACGCTTTCATGGTGGATGACGCCGGCCGTCTCATCTACATGCCCCCCGATGGATATGAAATGTTCGGCATCGATCCCGATCAACTGGTGGCGGACGATTTCTATAAATACACCATCCTTGGCGAGGGCTCGCCCGAATTGCAAAATTTTACAAACCGGATGGTTGCAGGCGGAAACGGATTGGGCGTCATCGAAGTGAATGGTGTCGAAACGTATATCGCTTTTGCTCCCGTACCATCCAATGGGTATAGCGTCGCTCTGGTGGTTCCCACGGCGGAAATGCTGACGTCCATACCGGCCTCACGCGAGGAAACCTCCGCTCAACTCGAGGCAGCCACCCAAACAGCGATCATAATTCTATTTGCAACATTCATCGGCGCGCTTCTGATCAGTATCATGCTTGGTCAATTGATCTCGTTTCCAATCCAGTCGCTCACAAAAATCGCCGATAAAATTTCAGGCGGTGACCTTAATGCGCGCACAGAAGTAACCACGTCAGATGAGACGGGTGTGCTCGCCAGATCTTTCAATACGATGGCAGATAGATTAACAGACACCCTTCAAGGACTGGAGGACCGGATCGCGGAGCGCACGCGGGAATTGGAAACGGTCAGCAAAAGCAACGCCTATCGCGCCTCCCTTTTCGAATCGATTGCCCGCATCTCCCGTATCATCAGTTCCACCCGCCAAATGGACAGGCTTCTCCCGCAAATCACCGAGACAATCTCGAGCCAGTTGGGTTATTACCATGTCGGCATTTTCCTTGTCGATGCGCACAAGGAGTACGCAGTCCTGGCAGCGGCAAACAGCGAAGGCGGGAAGGTCATGCTGGCGAGAAATCATCGCCTGCGGATTGGCGAAACGGGCATTGTCGGTTACGTGACCCAGACAGGAACCCCCCGCATCGCCCTCGATGTAGGGAAAGATGCGGCCTACTTCAACAATCCCGACCTGCCTGAGACCCACTCTGAGATCGCGCTTCCCTTGAGAAGCGGTGCGGATATCATGGGCGCCCTCGACGTCCAGAGCAAGGTAATAAATGCCTTCAATGAGGAGGACATTAATATACTGTCCGTTCTTGCAGATCAGGTTAGCATCGCCATTCAAAATGCGCGTTCCTTCAATGAAAGCCAGGAAGCCCGGGAACAGGCGGAACGCTCAGCTGCCCAATTGAGCGAACAGCAATGGAATCGATTCTTGAAACAGGATGCGACTCCTGGATTCCATTTTGACGGTGTAACGATCAGACAGGTTGGTCCGGCATTGAACCCACAACCGGCCCAGATGGCGATTCCCATCATCCTGCGCGGTGTCCAAATCGGAACTCTTAAATTGAGCGCATCTGACCCGAACCGTAAATGGGATGCTCATGAGATCGCCATTGCCGAAGCGACTGCCGACCGTGCCGCCCTGGCCATCGAAGCCGCGCGATTATTGCAAGATGCGCAAAAACGTGCGGCGAAGGAACGCACCATTGGTAATATTTCCGCGAGGATCGGAAATTTGGTCAATATAGACAATATCGTTCAAACCACGATGCAAGAGCTGGGTGATACACTCCCCGGAACCGACGTGGTCATTCAGTTCATGTCAGGTCAAATCAGGGATTGAACGTTCCCGGGAGCGTTAATGTTAACCAAATTTCTTGATAGTCTCAGAAATAGGGAAGATTCTGACCCCAACTTCATCCGCTTAACACGGAATATTTTGTTCTTCACGATGGCGGCAAACCTGGCTATTCTGCCCATTGTCGGCGGGATTATCGGTGAGGGCACCGAGACGGTCGAAGCAATTCTTGCCCTTGCGGCTACTTTCGCAATCGAAATTCTCGCATTCGTTCGGCTGCGCCGGGGTGATATTCTCATTGCAAAACTTGTGGTCCCGATTGCGCTCGTTATTGCCGTGGCTGCGATCGCCTACAGTATCAATGGAATCCGGGACACATCGTTGATCGCCATGCCCCTCATTCTGGTCATTTCCGCAATCCTGCTTGGAGAGCGCTCCCTGACACTTATCACTCCCCTGGCAGTGATCGCAGCCGTGGCGATTGCCGTTCGAGATCTTTACATTGTGAAGGTTCCGGAACCCATCGAAATCGACGATGCCATTATCGTCCCAATCCTGCTTGCCACCACTGCCATTATCACGCACCTGTTGATCCGAAGGTTGAACGAAAGCATCTTCCGTGCTCAGGCCAGCGAACAAATGCAGCGCCAGGAAAACGCGGAACTCAACCGGTTGCGCGCGGGCCTGGAGGAAAGAGTTCGCGACCGGACCGCGGAATTGGAAAAGGCGAATCAAATCACCGAACGACAGGCACGCCAATTCAAGGCAGTGGCGCAGGTAATGAGCGCAGTGTCTTCCGTTCAATCTCTTGATGAAATTCTGCCGCTGATCACCAGGGTCATCAGTCAGCAATTCGGCGTCTACCACGTGGGCATATTCCTTCTGGACGATAAAAAGGAATCGGCGGTGCTGCGCGCCACGAACAGCGATGGCGGACAAAGGATGCTCGCCAGAAAACACAGCCTCCCTGTCGGGCAGGCAGGCCTCGTGGGATTTGTGACCGCCACCGGGCTTCCTCGCATCGCCTCGAATGTCGGGGAGGATTCTGCGTATTTTAACAATCCCGATCTCCCATCCACCCGTTCGGAAATTACTCTTCCGCTTCGGTACGGAAATCTGATCATCGGCGCTCTGGATGTGCAAAGTACGGAACCGAATGCCTTCCTGCCAAGTGACGTCGATGTATTGACCACGCTGGCAGACCAGGTTGCGGTCGCGATCAACAACGCGCAAAACCTGGCAGAATCACAGCGTGCCCTGGCAGAGGCGGAAAGTGCAGTCGGTCGGTATGCGCAGGAAGCCTGGCAGGTGCTTCGCCCGACTGAGCTCGGAATTGGGTTTTCCTATTCTGAATCGGGAATCAAATCTCTTCAACATCCAGTGGAAAATCCTCAAGTCAATGAAGCGATAGCCAGGGGTGAGGCGGTATTGACGACCGGACCCGGCAATTGGTCGCGGCTTGCGATCCCGATCCGTCTGCGGGGCAGGGTGATTGGTGTAATGCAGTTAACTTCGCGAGGCGACTCCATTCTGACAGGTGACGATGCCGAGATCGCTCAAGGCGTGGCGGAGCGTCTCTCGCTCGCGATCGAGACAGCCACCCTGCTTCAATCCAGCCAGCACCGCGCCGACCTTGAAAAGGTTACCGCAAATATCACCAGCAAAATCAGCTCATCCACCCGGTTCGATACCATCCTCCAGACCGCCGCCCGCGAATTGAGCATTGCGCTCGGCGGGTCGGATGTCATCGTTCAAATCGAGCCCGCTTCATTGAAAGTGGATGTTTAGGATCGAGTAGAAGAGTTGCTTCATGGAATTTGACCGCCAACCATCTCAGGAAATATCAGAAAGTCGTCCCGTAGAGACAAGCCTCGGTCTCAAATTGACTCTGGTAGCCGTGGGTCTGCTGCTGTTTGGTTTTATTGTCTATTCTGTCATCACTATTCGCATCAGCCAGGGGGACCTTGTGGCAAATCTCGAATCTGATCTTACAAAAGAAACCGCCGATACGGTTGCCCTCATACAGACGAAGCTTGAACAGGCGCGTTTTGCTGCGATCAACCTTGCCATCGCGGTTGAATCAGGAGTTTCCGAAGAAGCTGATTTGCAGCAGCTTCTTGAGACTTCGTTGGCGGCAAACAACCAGATATATGGAATGAGCATCGGGTTCGAGCCGAATCAATTAAAGCCAAACCTATCCTCATGGGCGGTTCGATATCGCCGGACTGCCGATGGCAACATCGAATCCATAATGCTGGATGATTACTTTGAACAGGAATGGTACCTTCATCCCAAAAGTGTGGTGGATGTCTCACTTTCAGCCCCTTATCAGGATGATAACACCGGCGACGGTAACTGGATCATCACAACCAGCCTCCCGTTCTTCGATGATTCCGGAGGCTTCAGAGGCGTCGTTTCCACTGATCTCGAGATGACCGCCATACAGGACATTTTTATCGACACAAAGGTTGAGCTGCTTGGTTATGTATTCCTTCTTGACGACAGGGGAACCATTCTCGGTATCGGTAAACAGGGTCAGGTGTATGAGCCAATGGTGGATTCCATGTTTGCCCTTGCCGAGTCTGAGCCAACCGGCACCTGGACGAACCTCATCGAGAATATGACCGGTGAAAAGTCCGGTTTCCTACTGGCGACCGACTGGGAAGGGAACCGCATGTATGTTGCCTTCGCGCCAGTCGGCATGAATACCGGCTGGTCTCTTGCCTTCGTTTATCCGGAGACTGATATCATCCAAAAGTCAAGGTCACTCCAGACTACGCTTACTGCTTACAGCTTTTTACTCGCTATTTTATTTGGGATCATCATTCTCTATTTTTCGAGGAACATTACCAACCCCTTGAAAAGGCTCACCGAGGTGGCCGAGGAGATATCGAAAGGAAACCTGCAGATCTCGGCGGATGTGGCATCGAATGACGAAGTCGGTTTGTTATCGGAAACCATCAATCGAATGACCGTGCAGTTGAGAGATACGCTCTCGAACCTCGAAAACCGCATCAACGAACGCACACGTGATCTCGAAGCTTCACGCCGCCAATCGGAAATGCGCGCCGCCCAGTATCTCGCCATTGGAGAAATAAGCAAACTGATCAACAGCAAACAGGAATTAAACATCCTGCTTCCATTGATCACGAGATTGGTGAGCGAGCGATTCGATTATTACCATGTGGGCATATTCCTCCTGGATGCAACCAGGCAGTACGCCGTCCTCCAGGCGTCGAACAGCCTCGGCGGGCAGGAAATGTTGAAACGGAGTCACAAGCTTAAAGTCGGAGAGAGCGGCATCGTGGGATTTGCAGCAAAAAGCGGAGTTCCACGCATCGCCCTCGACGTTGGGAATGATGCGGTATTCTTCAACAACCCGGACCTCCCCGCCACACGTTCTGAAGCGGCAATCCCCTTGAAAGCCTACGAGACGATCATTGGCATCCTGGATCTACAGAGCGATAAACCGGGTGCATTCACAGAAAACGACATTAACATGTTCAGCATCCTTGCGGACCAGATCGCCATCGCCATTGAAAACACAAGGCTGTACGAACAGACCCGGCAGGCGCTCATCGAAGCCAGGCAGGCCTATCAACAAACACTTCAGGAAGGATGGAAAAATCTCGCTCAGGAGGAAGGCACGATCGGATATTACCAGAGCCTTACCGGCAACAGACGGTTGACAAAACCGATCACTACCGAAGAAATCAATCAGGCGATGTTCCGCGGTGAAACGCTCATCTTTCATGCTGACGGTAAGACCGACGATCGATCTCGCTGAAGCGGTTTCAGAACGCCTCTCGCTTTCTCTTGAAAATGCGCGCCTTATCCATGAGTCGCAGCGGCAGGCGATCAAGGAGCAGACCATCGGTGAAATCACCGGCAAACTCGGTTCGTCCATTAACTTGTACAACGTGCTTGTGACCGCTGTCGAAGAGCTTGGGCGAACGATACCGGGCTCGGAAGTGACGATCAAACTTAAAGATGACAAGAACGGGAATGGCTAGGTAAGATTCATGAAACGGTTCCGACAATCTGCGATTCAGGACTCCACATCGAACTCAACATTGCCGCGCC
>JAPKMP010000026.1 GCA_026645935.1 Candidatus Villigracilaceae bacterium
GTCGCGCCATCACCGAACATACAAATGGTGATGTTGTCGTTCTTGGCGTACTGGTCACCAAGCGCGAGTCCTGCCGCGACAGGGAGGTGTCCGCCGACGATGGCGTGCCCGCCCCACATGTTTTTCTCCACGCTTGCCATGTGCATTGAGCCGCCCTTGCCCTTGGACATGCCCGTGGCTTTGCCGAGTAGTTCCGCCATAACTTCGTTGGCAGAGATACCGCAGTTGATGGCGACACCGTGGTCGCGATACGCAGTAATGACACGGTCACGGGGCTCACGCGCCGCGATCAAACCCGTCGAAACGGCTTCCTGCCCGATGTACAGGTGCATGAAACCGCCAATTTTGCCAGCCTGGTACAGTTCCGCGCCGCGTTCTTCCACACGGCGGATCAGCACCATCTGATGATATAAATCGAGCAGTTGTTCTTTCTTCATTAGAGGGAACTCCGATAAGGTAATACGCACGCAGGCGTAATATTGGATTGAGAATATCTAAGAAAAAAACACCAAACTCCTTCTGGCGTTATGTTTCCCGACACACAAGTCCGGGATTATATCAGAGAAAAAACACGGGACTCCTGTATCCTGATAGATTTTGAAAGCAGATGAAGTTCCGAAACCCTCGATTTTTATAGTTGACATATCCCCTGCCTGTGCTATAAATTAAGCGTCCGCCGGACGCGTTGATCTTTTTTTCTTACAAAGGAGAATGAAATGAAACTATCGCCTCCCAAAGCAGTCACGTATTGGGTTACCGTAGCCGTTGCGGTGCTCGGCTTCCTGGCTCAGTTCGGCATGTTGACGTTCCTCCCCATCTCCGGCTTCTGGCTCGTAGCCATCGCTTTCATCGTCCTTGCCCTGAGCCTTTTGATCAAGGGTCTCTAAATTTATCCACCGGCGGATAAAAAGACTTCCCGCGGCAGCGCGGGAAGTCTTTCTTTTTTAGACCTCTTGCATAAGTGCTCCCGCTGCAGTCCTCAGCGGCGGGGACGCCGTCTTGAGCAAGGTATTATCTTTGACCTTTGCATGAAGTCTCTCTATGGAAATAAGATGCTATTATTTGCAGGGCGGCACGAACTGGATCGCTCTCTCAGACGTTCCGTTTGCATTTACCGATTCGATCTCATAAGTGACGTTCTTGTTATACGGCGCGGCGGGGTCTTTGTAGGTGAATTTCGTCGGCTTGAGCTCGATCACCTGCTTGCCGTCGCGGAAGACGCGGAAAGCCGTCTCACCGCCGCCGCTCGACCAGCTCAACGTCACCGAGAATTTTTTTTGCGCGGAAAGACACTGCTGGTCTACAACAAAGAAGTTCAACGGAATGCCGGGCAGGGGTGGGGCTTCACCGATGGAGAGCGAACTGAAATCCTGGTTGGGCGTGGCGTTATCGAAAAAGATCCAGCATTCGCGGCCCGTATCGTTCACGACCTGCCACCACTCATTGTCTTCACTGCGGCCGATCACAGGCAATTCCTTCCCCGATGCGATCTGGTCCACGATATTGTAGAAGGTACTGGGACCCAGGCGGCAATTGGAGTTTTTCGAAAGGGTGAGTTCCGGCGGGATGGATTGGGTGGCTGTCGGCGGAATGGGCGTATCGGTCGGGGCGGTTGTCGGCGTATTCTCAACCACGACCACAAAGGTCACGCCCGGGCTGGGTTGAGCCGCGGGATTTCCTCCGCCTGCATCGCTCCCGGGCATATTACAGGCAAGGATCGAAAGGATCAGAACGACGCCTAAGATAACTTCTCTTCTCGTTTTCATGCGCATCTCCTCAAGTTGGCGGAACGATGTTTCCGCCAATTATACTCTCGTGTTCAGGTCGATTTCAAATTCATGTAAAATATTCTCATGGACTGGTTCATCAACCCGAAACAGAATGAAGCGAAAAGGTTGGTCTCATGGCTTGCGGATTCCGGGAAACGCGAACGTGCCGCGCAGAACCTGATTCGACTCGGCGCTGATGCCGTCCCGGTGTTGATGGATGCGCTTCAAACCCAGGACCCCGGCTTGTCCGCCATCTATCAGCAAATCCTTGCCCGAATCCCATCCGCCTCTCCAGAACTTGCAAAAGCGTTGACTTCCGCACATCCGTTGATTCGCGGACGAGTGGCAGAGATATTTGCGATCAGCGGGGATAAATCTGCTGTTCCGGTTTTGATCGAAGCCCTGCGCGGAGAGTTTTTCACGGTAAAGTCGCGGGCGGCGATCGCGCTTGGAAATATCGGCGACGCGCGTGTTCTGCCCGAATTGCTTCCCTTGTTGAAAGACAAGGAGAACGAAGTGCGTATTGCGGCTTGTATCGCGATTGGAAAGTTCCGCGACCCTTCCACGTTCGATGAACTCGCCAATGTGACTCTCGATGATCCAGTCATCGAGGTGCGCCAGGCGGCGGTGAAAGCGCTTGGCGATTCGCGCCATCCAGCGGCGATCCCGTTTCTCATGGAAGCCCTGCGAGATTCATTCTGGTGGTTCGAGCGCGAGCAATCCACCCGGGATCTGTTTACAGCCATCGAGAACATGGGTGGGGATGTCGTCGAACCGTTGATCGAGGCGCTGGGAGACCGCGAAGGCACTGTTCGCAGGTTCGCCGCGATGATCTTGGGGAAACTGCGCGACCCGCGCGCCATCGAAGAACTTGGGATGACATTGTATGATCTGCATCATGATGTGAGCCAGGTTGCGGCCGAGGCATTGGCTCAATTTGGCGCAGACGCTGTCGGCGTGTTACGCGAAGCGTTATCTCATCCCGAAGCGGGGGTAAGGGAGAGGGCGGCCCACGGGTTGGGGTTGATCCGGGACGAGCGCGTTGTTCCTTTGTTGATCGAAAGGCTGAACGATCCCGACCGGGTTGTGAAAAAACAAGCCATCCAGTCTCTTGGCGGCTTGCAAGCTAAACGCGCCGTTCCCGCGCTTCAGCAAATTGCCGCTGACCGGAGCGATCGTGAACTGGCTGCGCTTGCAAAGGCGGCGATCGAGAAAATAAGTTAATCGGCAAGTCTTTGGATCTGGGACGTCTTTATTTTAGAAGTAAGGAGTTCGCATGAAACGCATCCATATCCTGCTTGGTGTCCAATCCTTTCTCGCTGTATTTGTGTCCTTCAACAGGCTGACGGATTGGTTCACCGATTATGTACTCCCCAATCAATTCCTGCGGTGGGTGGATTTGAACAATATCCTCGTCTCGTTGATCAGCCTCGTGGCGGGGTACCTTCTGAAAAAAACCATAGAATACAATTCGCCCGCGCGGGAAGGGCGCGCGCACACGCTTTGGAATCTTGTGTTCTTCGTCGGCGTGTATCTGAGCGCTCTGAGTTACGGCTTCCATGAGATGACAAATTACCTGCACATCCGATTTTGTGAGCCTGACCCGGGAAGCGACCTGTGCCGCATCATCATCTTCAACGACGACGAGTTTAGCCATTGGCTTTTCTTTGCCGGGTTCACGATGGTCAATGGGGCGATTTTGTTTTTGCAGGATGTTTTCCCGCATCCCAAGCCGGTTTCCGGCAGCGATATCGGCTTCCTTCTCGTGAACTCCCTGTTTTTAGGCGCGGGCGTCTTCGCCAATCTTGGATTCGAAGAGATTGGATTCGATTTGTTTGTGGTGGGACTTCTTGCACTCGTTTCAGCTTATCTACTTTGGAAGCGGGGCAGGCAGCCGATGTTCGTCTATTACACAACGGCGTATTGGCTGGGTTTGGCTGGAAGTCTATTGGCGCAGGCAATCCGCTGACCTGGCAGGAAACCAGTATCTGGTTGGGGGGTTCTAACTTCAAAATAACATCGAAGATCGAAGCAACGCGGAGGAACCCATGAAAGATAACATTGCGAATGTCCTGGAAGATTTCGAGAAACTCGCCTACAAGATCCTGATGTGGGTCATCCTCGTCCCGAAGACCATCGTCAAGGTTGTCGTGGACCCGGGTTTTGTGCCCGGGTATGTGAGCGCGGAATTGAAGGCGGAGAAAGGCAAGCAGTTCGACGAATACATTTCCCCGATGCTTTTATATCTGGGTGTGACGCTCCTGCCTGCCATCGCGATCTATCTCCTCCCGTCGTTTGGGATGAATGTTTTATCGCCGCTTGAAGACCCAAGTTTATATTCCGATGCGTTCGTGGAGACAGAGCGGGGTCAAATAAGTGTGAACGATCCTTCATTGGGCGGGGTTGTCTCCCAGGTCACGGGCGTTGTGCAGCAAGAAGCCCCCGTTGAGCAAACAACGTTCCTCGGTCATTTTATTGAACTCCGAGTGGAATTGAAAACCAGGGCGGATACGACCAATCAGTGGCATAATTTCAGGTGGGATGTCTGGGCATGCGGAAATCGAGACTCCGACACAGGATCATGCAATTTCGACGACTATTATTACGGTGAAATTCACGACGAACAATTTGGCTCAGCCTGCATCTACGGAACATTCTTCGAAGGGGCTGAGAACCCAGGATGTCTTGCCTCCCCGGACGAAAAAGCTTCAGACGAGGCTTGGTCTTCGTATTACACTATCTCCTTCCCTGAGAAAAGCTACAGTGGTGAAAAGAATAATAGAAACCTCGTCAGCGATGTTTTTAGTTTGTTTTACCTTCCGGGGACATCCGGGTCGTCGGGCGAGTATCGAATCAAGATCACTGCCGCTACCCGCATTCTGGACGATCCAAGTGTAATGGTCGAGACCGATTCGAATATCGTGGATTTGCTTGCCTATCCATTTTCCTCTGAATTCAGCATAAACCCATTTTCCGGGTATTCCACCGCGTCGGATGTTGATGAGCGGTATTCCTTATTTCATTTCCTCGGGTTCAGAATCAATCCGGATAAGGAAGGAGAGGAATCGCGCAGTCTGGCGGACCGGCTGGAAAGCGGCGAAACCATTGCTTTCGGACTTGCCTTATTGCTACCGCCGTTATTGATCGCCGGGGTGATCGGTATTTTCAAGGGCTCGATCTCATTCGTCGACGAAGGCGGGTCTGTGAAACAAAGATCCTCCATCGGTGAAGATGCGCTAAGGGAAAATTTTTACGCGCAGTGTTATTATTTTGCGCCGGTCGGGCTTGCTTTCTGGGCTTGGTATTACTCATTGAATTACCATACCCATGACATTCAATACCGGGCGGAGTGGCTTTGGATCCCCCTGGCTCTTGCCCTGATATGGTTCTTTATCGTCGAGGTCATTTCGATCGCTGATGAACTGTTGTCGAAAAGCAGACCAAAGGCATTTTTCATCCTGTTCGGTTGCATCGTTATTATGTTCCTGATCGTTCGCCTGGGACAGGCATTCGCGTACAACTTTGACTGGTTGAGGAAATCAGCCATTTGGTCATATCCCGGCGTCACGTTACTGCTCACGCTCGGTGTAATATACATGCAATACTTCATGAAAAGAAAAGGCAGGAAAGGCGCCGGACTGAATATGCAGGATGGATCAATTAAAGACCAATAGTTTTCCAATGACTGGCGCTACCCCTGTCAGATCCGAGACGTCTGCAAAGGCGTCTCGATTTGTTTTATCTCCAAATAACAACAGAGGCACCTGTGCGGATGTATGCTTGCGCGTGCCGAGGTCTTCCATGTTGCCGTGGTCGGAGGTAAGCAGAATGAGGTCGTTTGCCATGTCCCAGTTTGTGAGCAGACCTTTCAACACGCTGTCGAAGGTTTCGAGTTGCCTTACCGCCCAGGGCATATCCTGTTTGTGACCGGCGTAATCGCTCGCCCAATACTCGAAGAAAGAAAAATCATAATTGCCCGCGAGTTCAGCGAGTTTTGCGCCTGAAGTTTCCAGGTCAAAAGCCGGCGCATCGGGGAAGCCGAGGAAAGTGCGCCAGCCTTCGCCGGTGAAATCGGCGGAGAGGGCATTGCCAGCATAGTAATCCTTGTCGGTGAACAGCGGAACGCCAGCATTCGTCAATGCAAGGGGGATGGACGAAAATAAGCGCTTGCCGGAATCGATCCCATCGAAGTAACGCGGGGGATACGCATTGAGAAGCGCCGTCTTTTTGCCTGCCTGAACGACACGAGAAAAAACAGTTTTGCCATCGAGATATTGTGCAACTTCAGGATTCGGTTTGGGGCCGTAATGGTAGCCGAGTTCGGCAGGGATATTGATGCCTGTGAGCAAAACGGCTTGTCCCGTTGCGGATTGGGGAAGTCCCTTTACTCCGAGATTGGGGTCAATGGCCTTGAGAGTGAGGATGTCGCTCTCGAACGGCGCGGCGGATTCGGTGAATTTTTTCCCGCCGAGCAACGATTCGAGATAGGGCATATCCGCGCGGGCAAAAGGGTTGAACTCAGGATTATCTTCGCCGAGACCGATGCCGTCGAGAAAAAGAAAGAGGATTTTCATTAGAAAACTAAGAATGATGGATTATGAATGGCGAAGAACTTGTAACCTGCAACCTTCAACCCAACTGCCATAAAAACCATGCCGAAGGCCGCTCGCGTTTATCCCAGCCGTCTTTGCGGGAAACGAGAGTCAGTTTGTATTGTTGGATAAGGTCGAGATCGGCGTCCACAAGCCCGGGACCGGAAAGATGCGGGGCGGATTTGAAGAATCCGTACATAAGCCAGAATCCGTTCGGGGCGAGGACGCGGGTCAATTGGGTCAGATAATCCGCCTTGTTCTTTATTCCATGGAAACATCCGAGATCGAGCGCGAGGTCGAAAGCGTCGGAGACGTATTGCATTCGGGTTGCATCATCCGTGAAGACGGATGCCTGTACATTCGCTTTATTGATTTTGCGTTTGGCGGTTTTGATCGCGCGCGGTGAGAAATCGAAACCCGTCACCAGCCAGCCTGCATTTGCGAGCGTGATGATGTTCGTCCCTGTCCCGCATCCGATGTCGAGCGCGCGCCCGGCGGAATGTGCAGCGATGAAATCGTAAAGTTCAGGCGGCGAGATTCCGCCATCCCACGGCGCGTTGCCGAAAAGGTAGGCAAGATCGAATTTGATTCGGCGAAATGGATCATTCATCGGCAAGGGTTTCGCGGACGCGCTGGGGATCGAACTCGCCCACCATGCGCCAGACCTCGTTCCCTTCCGCGTCGAAATAGATGAATGTGGGTGTGAATTCGAAATCATATAGCGGCGCGAGTTCCATGCCCACACTTTCCTGTATGTTGAGGCGGATGATATGAATCTGGTCGCCAATTTCCAGTTCGAGCTCGTCCACGACGGGCTTTATCGAGACGCAGCGTATTCAGTAGGGGGATTGGAATTCGAGCAGGACCGGCTCTCCCGCGCCGATCATTGCCTGCACTTCCTTTGCATCGTCCATGAGCAGGGTCTGGCGCGGATGCAAAGTCACCCATGCGGCGACCAGGGCGCCCACGATCACGGCGAATGCGAGATAATCGTTCCAGCGCGGACGATTGGTCAGCAGGATCAACCCGGCGATGAAAGCAAACCCGGCGGCGACAAAGATGTAGGAATATTGGGTAAAAAGCGTTTCCATGGGGTGTGAATTGGTTCAAAATGTCATAATGAAGGCGTGACTCTCCGCACTTTGACAATTCATTTGAGTTCTTTTACAATCGTCCAACCTGCTTGACATTCCATAACGACAGGAAGGTAATTCACGATGAAAGAGTATACCACCGAGTTCATTCGCAACGTTGCGTTGGTGTCGCACGGCGGGGCGGGTAAGACCATGCTCGCAGAATCCTTTTTGCATGCCACGGGGGCGACGACCCGTCTTGGGAAGGTGGAAGACGGTACGACTGTTTCCGATTACGACGACGAGGAACATAGAAAGAAGATATCGATCTACACGAGCGTCATCCCGGTCGAGCACAGGAATTACAAGATTAATTTTCTTGATGCGCCAGGCTACACCGATTTCGTGGGCGAGATGGTTTCCGCCCTGAGTGTGGCTGATGGCGCAATTATTTTGGTGGATGCCGTCGCGGGCATCGAGGTCGGGACCGAACTTGCCTGGCGTTACTGCGATCAATTCAACCTGCCGCGTTTCATCGTCATCAATAAGATGGATCGCGAGAATGCTGACTTTGAAAAAGCGTTCGCGCAAGTGGAAGAGTTGGTGAAACGTCACGACAAGCGGGCCATCAAAGTACACCTGCCCATCGGCGCCAAGCACGAATTCAAAGGCGTGGTCGATATCATCGGCATGAAGTCCTACATGGGGGATGGAAAAACCACCGCCGAGATCCCCGCTGAATTGAAGGAAGCGGCGGACAAAGCCCATTTCGACCTTGTCGAAGCCGCGGCTGAAGGCGAAGACGAATTGATGGAGAAATATCTCGAGAACGGCTCTCTCTCGGACGAGGAGATGGTACGCGGTCTGGAAGATGTGGTCTACGCCGGGAGTTTTGTCCCGGTCTTTTGCGCGGCGGGCGGACACGAAGTCGGCGCAATCGCGTTGCTCAACGACATCATCGACCTGCTGCCTTCCCCGATACATGCCGTCAAACGGACGGCGCAGGGAAAAGACGGACCCGAAGAATTGAATCCTTCAGATCAGTCGCCTCTGGCCGCTTATGTATGGAAGACCACCGCCGATCCTTTCGTCGGCAAGATGACCTACTTCCGCGTGTTTAGCGGATCGATCCAGGCTGATGCACATGTATGGAACCAATCCAAGGGCGCGGACGAGCGCATGTCCGGTTTGCACTTCCAGCGCGGAAAGGAGGCGATCCCAGCCAAAACAGTCCATGCTGGCGATATCGCCGTCGTCTCCAAGTTGACTGTTTCCTCCACCGGCGATACGTTTTGCGATAAGGGACATCCGTTGACAATTGCAAAACCGGTCTATCCGGCGGCGTTAAATCGTGTGGCGGTTTCGCCCAAGACCCAGGCAGACGCGGCGAAAATTTCGACCGTGCTCACCCGACTAAGCGAAGAGGATATGACCCTCACCTGGCAGAACGATCAGGTGACTCACGAGACCGTTTTACAGGGCATGGGCGACCAGCATATCGAAGTGGCAGTCAACCGGGCGCAGACGAAATTCCAGGTTGGGATCGTGACCCGCGAGCCGAAGATTGCCTATCGCGAAGGCATTACGAAGAAAGCCCAGGCGCAATACCGCCATAAGAAACAATCCGGCGGGGCGGGGCAGTTCGGAGAAGTGCATCTTCGAATCGAACCGTACATGGAAGGCGACTTTGATTTTGTCGATGCGCTTGTAGGAATGAATCTTTCGCGTTCCTATCTGCCGCCGATTGAAAAGAGCATCCGCGCGACGATGGAAAAAGGCGCGTTCGCCGGTTACCCGATGAGCAATGTGCGCGTGACCGTTTACGACGGCAAGGAACATGAAGTGGACTCGAAACCGGTCGCGTTCGAGATCGCCGGGCGCGAAGCCTTCAAACTCGCCGTGGCGGATGCGGGTCCCGTGTTATTCGAGCCGATAATGCTTGTGCGTGTCACCTGCCCGGACGGGAACATGGGCGACGTGATGAGCGATCTCAACACCCGGCGCGGTCGCGTGCAGGGAACCGAGTCTGAGCGTGGAACGACCACCATCATTGCGCACGTGCCGATGGCGGAAATGTTGAAGTACACAACGCAAGTGCGTTCCATTACCGGCGGGCGCGGCTACTTTACGATGGAGTTCGATCACTACGAAACCGTTCCGAACCATATCGCCGGTTCGATCATTGAAGCGCATAAGAAGGAGATGGAAGCAAAGAAGGAAGAGTAAAGCAGTAATCAGTGAGGTAGTGATCAGTAATCAGTCCCGGAGTAAAAAGACCCCGGGACTTTTTTCATGGCGTGGCCGCCAGCCGCATCATGCGCGAGCCGAGTTGATTCCCCGTGATGTGACCTTCGGCAAAATCCCAAACATCACTCCATGCAATGTGTATGACCCCGTCTCGCGCCATCCGGTCGAATGATATGACTTCGAGAGTCTCCACCGTTGAGGGGATTTGGTCCTGAACCCGTCCCATAACCTTGTCGTTTGCCGTAAAGCCATACATCAACGCAACGAATGTGGTCTCAGGTGTGCAGGCATCGTTGTATATCCAATCGCAATCCACATGTACTTGCAGGAGCAAAGCCTGGCGGGTTGTGCTGTCGAGTATCACTTGTGCATCGAGGACGATGTATTTCGCCACGATGGTTTCGCTCAAGGGATTTGCGCCCGCAATGGCATTATTCAGGATACCCACGATCTTCCCGGTGTTCGGCTGTGGCGTGGCGGATGGAGTGACGGGAGTCGGCGTCCAGACTGTTGCAGTGAGCGAGTTGATCACCGCCGCCTGAATCTGCGGATCCGATACATCAGGCGAACAGGCAACAAGAAGGAACAAGGGAATAAATGGAAAAGCGCGCTTCATCGTGGAACCTCCTTTGGGCGAGTTTTAACCGATTATCGATTTCCCGGTCAAATTCTTTTCCCATACGAAGTCCATACGCATCCCCGGTGATGTTCTCATATATATAATCGCTTATAAATGTAGAGACCGATACGATCGCTTTGAACTCTCGAATTCGTGTAGAATAGCTGTATGCCGACCGTGAAATTCCCCTCCATGATGAAATTCTATGTTGGTAACCAGAGCGAGTTCCTGGTGGATGGCGGGACCGTTTCGGCATTGCTGGAAAATGTATTGATACGCCACCCCGCTCTCAAACCCCACCTCTTCGACTCAAAAGGAAATCTACACCGCCATTTCAACATCTTCGTAAACGGACAACACATCCGCGATTTGGATGGATTGGAGACGAATTTGGCTTCGGATGATAAGGTCATCCTCATGGCATCCGCGGCGGGCGGATGAAAACCATCCCCAGGGAGCCTCGAGTTTGACGCGCCTGCGGGCTGTCTTCATCCATAAGAATTGATTAATTTAATTGGGGGATTTTTATCTTGACAAAACTAGTAAGATTCATAAAATTGGCGCAATCTATGAATAAAATCATGAAAACATTCGACCATTGCTTGTGTCTTGGGCGGGGCTCGTAGCCGCCTGAGAGAAACCCCTTCCGCAGTCAACAGACTCAGACGGTAAACGACCCCCGCGTGCAAAATCTGCATCGTGAGTGGCGTTCGTTCGCCGTCTTTTTGTTTGTCCGTTGACTGTTTTTGTTTAATGCGTATCAGGCGCTCTCCAACGCTGACGGCCAGCAGAGAGTCGTCTCCGTAGAGGTAAAAATGACATTACTGGACTTTCGAATTACTGAATCAAATACCATCCCTTTGGACAGCCTTGCTTATCACGTCGGCAATACGCCGCTCCTTCCGCTTCGCAGAATCAGCCAGGACTTGGCTCCTCGTGCCCAGGTCTTTGCCAAAGCCGAATGGTTCAACCCCGGCGGCTCCGTCAAGGATAGGCCTGCGCTCAATATCATTCAGACCGCGCTGGCGAATGGCGATCTTGGGAACGGCAAACGGTTGCTGGATTCAACCTCAGGCAACATGGGCATTTCGTATGCGACCTTCGGCGCGGCGTTGGGAATCCCGGTTACTTTGGCAGTGCCTGCCAGCGCAAGCGCGGAGCGGATCTCGATCCTCAAAGCCCTCGGCGCGGAAGTCATCCTGACCGATCCGCTCGAAGGCTCGGATGGCGCTATCCTCAAAGCGCGCGAACTGGCATCGGACCATCCTGAAAGATATTGGTACGCGAATCAATATAACAACGAAGCCAACTGGCATGCGCATTACAAGTCGACCGGGCCTGAAATCCTTTCGCAGTCCGGCGGCGGAGTGACCCATTTTGTTGCAGGGCTTGGGACGTCCGGCACGTTGACCGGTGTTGGGAGGTTTTTGAAGGAGCAGAAGCCCAATGTAAAGATCGTATCGTTCCAACCGGATGCGTCCTTTCACGGACTCGAGGGTCTCAAGCACATGCCCACCGCGATCAAGCCGGGGATCTATGATGAGTCTCTGGCGGATGAACAACTCGAAATCCGGACCGAGGCGGCGCATGAGATGGTCAAGAGATTGGCGCGGGAGGAAGGCCTTTTTGTGGGAATCTCATCCGGGGCGGCTGTCGTTGCTGCGCTCGAGGTCGCAAGCCGGTTGGATGAAGGTATGGTAGTCACAGTCCTGCCGGATGCCGGGTACAAATATCTGAGCGACAAAAAACTTTGGGAATCTCCTCTCCCTGAGGGAGAGGGTTAGGGTGAGGGGCATGTTGAAGATTTCAAAAGAATTGACAAGGCTCATGGAAGCGCATTTGGAAAAAGCCTATCCGGGTGAAGGCGCTGGCTTTTTGCTTGGTGACGATGGTGATGTGAGCCAGGTTCTGCCGTTGGAAAATGCCCGTGAAGAATCGGCGAGGCGCAATCGTTATTTGATCTCGCCCGGAGATTATCTCAATGCCGAAACGAAAGCGATGGAACTGGGCGTGGACCTGATCGGCGTCTTTCATTCGCATCCCGACTGCCCGAATGAACCGTCCGAGTATGACCGTGAGTGGGCGCAGCCGTTTTTCTCATACATCATCACCCGCGTGGATAATGGCAGGGTCGTCAGCCATCGTTCGTGGAAGTTGAGGGAAGACCGCGTAAAGTACGAAGAAGAAGAATTACTGATCATTTGACCTTAGGAGATGAAACAATGAACGGAATTGATGTGATCAAGGAAGATATTCTGCTGGATTGTTCGGGACTGCTTTGTCCGATGCCAATTGTTAAGACCGCCAAGGCGATAAAAGAAATGCAAACCGGTCAGATATTGAAAATGATCTCAACCGATGCAGGTTCGCCGCCCGACATCGCCGCATGGAGCAGGCAGACCGGGAATGAACTACTGCTCTCCACCGAAGATGGCGGGAAGTTCGTTTTCTTTTTGAAAAAGAGTTAATTTTGTTGTCATTCTGAGCGATAGCGACACATGCGCCGCGCGCAGTGCGGTGAGAATCTCTTGTTTGACGTAGAGACCCTTCTCTGCCGCTCAGGGTGATTATCAGGAGAAACCACCATGTCTAAATCAAACCCCAACGCTCCAAAACGCCTCGCTCTCATCGCCAGCAAAGGGACCCTGGACTGGGCATATCCGCCTTTCATCCTTGCCAGTGCGGCGGGCGCAATGGGCTGGGAGGTTGGCGTCTTTTTTACCTTTTACGGGTTGACCCTGCTCAAACCTGAATTGACAGCGGCAGTCTCGCCGCTTGGCAACCCTGCCATGCCGATGAAGATGCCGTTCGGTCCGGAAGGCTTTCAGAATATCAATTGGAACATGCCGAACCTGCTCATGGCGAACGTCCCCGGGTTCGAAAGCCTGGCGACCACCTTGATGAAGCAAACCTTCAAGAACAAAGGTGTGGCGTCCATCGAAAAACTGCGCGAAATGTGCGTGGACATGGATGTGCGCCTGATCGGTTGCCAGATGACCATGGATGTTTTCGGCTTTAAGCGCGAAGATTTCATCCCGCAAGCCGAGATCGGCGGAGCGGCTACATTCCTTGAATATGCCGCCGATGCCGATGTACAATTGTTCATATAAGAGATAACAAACCACAAGGTCGCCAGGTGTTATGAAGGAAAAATCTTTGTTTACCCTAGTGACCTGTCGGTGAAAAAATAATAAGCGAAAGAGAAAATCAGAAATAATGACCACATTAAGAATTCCAACCCCCTTGCGCTCCTACACCGGCGGCAAAAGCGAAGTCATCGTGGCGGGCGCGAAAATTTCCGAAGCGCTGGCAGACCTGACGACGCAATATCCTGCCATCAAACCGCACCTCTTCAACGAAAGCGGCGATTTACGCCCGTTCGTGAATCTGTTCATTGGCGAAAGCAATATCAAAGACCTGCAAGGCGTGGACACGCCCATCACGGAGGGCGATAAGGTGATGCTGATCCCGTCCATTGCGGGCGGAAGTGAATATTAACCACGAAGGGTCACAAAGTGTCACGAAGGTCTTAAGTTCTTCCTTTGTGTACCTTCATGACACTTTGTGGTAATAAAGGTTCCCATGATCGAAGAGCTTTCACACGAACAAATTTTGCGCTATTCGCGCCACCTGCTCATGCCAGAAGTCGGCTTGCAGGGACAGATCAAACTCAAGAACTCGTCCGCGCTGGTCATCGGCACGGGCGGACTCGGCTCGCCGGTCGCGCTGTATCTTGCCGCGGCGGGCATCGGTCGCATCGGCTTGGTGGATTACGACGTTGTTGATTCATCCAACCTGCAAAGACAGGTCATTCACGGAACATCCACAGTTGGAAAATTGAAAGTGGAAAGCGGGCGCGACCGCCTGCAAGACCTCAATCCTGATATACAGATCGATATTTTCAACGAGCCGTATACATCGGAAAACGCTCTTCGCATTGCGAAGGATTACGACATCATCATCGACGGCACGGACAACTTCCCGACGCGTTACCTCACCAACGATGTGGCGGTCTTCCTCGGCAAGCCGAACGTGTACGCGTCCATCTATCGCTTCGACGGGCAAGTGAGTGTTTTTTACGCGAAGGAAGGTCCGTGCTATCGTTGTCTCTTCCCCGAACCCCCTCCTCCTGGACTCGTCCCATCATGTGCGGAGGGCGGCGTGCTTGGCGTGCTACCCGGCACGGTGGGCACACTGCAAGCCACCGAAGCCATCAAGGTTTTGCTCGGCATCGGCTCGCCGCTCATCGGCAAATTGCTTCTTTATAACGCGCTCGATATGAGTTTTGATTTCGTCAAACTCAAGAAGAATCCCAAATGCCGAGTGTGTGGACCGGACGCCGACATCAAGGAGTTGATCGATTACGAAGCCTTCTGCGGAGTCCCCGGTCATCACGCGGATGACACGTCTGCGGGCGCGGATTGGGATATCACGCCGCAGGATATGAAAACCCGCCTCGAGCGTGACCCGGGCTTGATCCTGCTCGATGTGCGCGAACCTCACGAGTTGGAGATCTCCGCCATCGAGGGCGCGAAGAACATCCCCCTCGGTGAAGTTGCGCAACGCATGTCCGAGTTGGATTCCGCAAAAGAAATGATCGTCTTCTGCAAACGCGGATCGCGTTCTGCGCGGGCGATTGAAATCCTTTCATCTGCCGGGTTCAAGAAGATGAAGAATCTCAAAGGCGGAATCAACGCCTGGGCAGAGGAAGTGGATAGGAGATTGCCGTTGTATTAGGTTGAAGGTTGCAGGTTGAAAGCTGCAAAGGGATGGTTTGAAAGAGTTATCCCCGGTGATTGATTAGCCAGAGGCGTAAGCCGAAGGCATATCGCCTGTCTCGACGGCTTGTGCCGTGGAAACCACCCGTTGGAACTAAACCCTCTTGTCGAGTTTTTGGCGGGAGGGTTAATTTTTCGCCGGATTCGAGATAAACTCGAACCATTGCCCACCTTCGACGGTCTGAATCAGGCTCGAGGGCGGATGAAGCGGGGCAACCCGTCCCCAAGAAATTTGACGACTAAGTTGGTAACTTCAAATTTATAAATACAATAACCAAGGAGAATGATCATGAAACGATATTTATTACTGGTGTCGATTGTCGCTTTATTCGCCCTTCAGGCTTGCGGATCTGGCAATCCGTCCGTCGAAGAGGATGGCTCGGGTTACCTGGTCCCTGCCGTGACTTCGGGTGAAGGCGCCGTTTCTCTCGAAGGGGCGGCGGGAGCCGAAAGCCCGGCTCTGGCAGCGCCGAGCGGATGCGCGGCGAGCGATGCGAACGCCGCCCAGCTCGCAACGGAAGTGCTCGCACTGGTGAATCAGGAACGCGCTTCAAATGGTTTGGCGGCGGTGACACTCAACGCGCAATTGAACCAGGCCGCGCAGGGACATTCCTTCGACATGGGTTGTAAGTTTTTCCTCTCGCACACCGGCTCGGATGGGTCCGATCCCGGCGCGCGCATCGACGCCACCGGCTATTACTGGTTGACCTGGGGTGAAAATGTGGCGGCGGGATACAGCACTGCGGCGACGGTTATGAACGGCTGGATGAACAGTCCGGGCCATCGCGCGAACATCCTCAACGGCAGTTTCACCGAGATGGGGTTTGGGTACGTGTATAATTCTGCCGATACGGTTAAATCCTACTATCATTACTGGACGATGGTGCTGGCAGATCGGTAACGTGGAAATTGAAGATCGTAGGCTGAAAGTTGATTGAATCCCTCCCGTCGAGTTTTCGGCGGGAGGGTTTATCATTCTAAAAAATTGGGATAAACCCTATTCCGCGACCGCGATCCAAACTCCCGCCAAATTGACGGGAGTTTTCCTATTCACTCATCACTCATAAAGAAAGAAATACCTGCCCGTAATACTCGCACTGATCCATGAGCAATTCCTGCATGCACCGTATTTTCCGAGCGATCGGAACTTAGAGTCTTAACGCAAAGGCGCAAGGTCGCAAGGGAAAACCATTTCTTTGCGTCTTCGCGTCCTTGCGTTAAGGTTCTGGATTTTTCTACAATCCATTTACCACTCGATGGATTCCGTGTTTTACAAGCCTCTGCCCAAAATTAATCACGATCCCTAACCTCAAGCCGGTTAGCCGCAGATAGGTCAATGTTTGCGATTCAAAGATCGGGTTATAAGTCAGAACCGCCTTGCATTCCACAATCACCAACCCTCCGGCGAGTAGATCCAGTTTTAAAGGCGCGCCGAGCAATTCCCCTTTATATCTGACAGGCACTGGTCTTTCGGTTTCAACTACAACCCCACGACTCTTGATCTCGAATCCCAGTGCGTCTCGGTAAATTGACTCTAGCAATCCGGGTCCACCTAGAGTCTTATGAACTTCGATTGCCGACTCTACAATTACCTTGCTGATCTCGTTTTCATCCATAATAAATTCCTTCCTTGGTATATAAAATGACAGGTGACAGCCCCCCTTCTGCCACCTGTCATTTTCAGATCATTTCTACGACAAAATCACCTGCCCGCAATACTCGCACTTATCCATGCCGAGTTCCAGCGTGCCGCCGCAGTTGGGGCAGGCGAAGGTCTCGGTCTTGATGGGGAAGCCCGCTGTCTTGAAGGCGGCTTCGTTTTCGGCTAAGTCTCCGCGCAGGCGTTTGAGGCGCGAAAGATAGGCTTCATTGGACATTTCACCGGCTTTACGCAGGCGTTCCACGTCCGCGATGTGTTCCTTCAACATGCGGCGCTGGGCTTCGAGGCTTTCGCGGCTCTTGTCTTGCAAAGAGAGTTTCATCTCGGGCTTGGGCGGAATGGACGCGAGAATCCCTGCAATGATGAGAATCACAGCCGAGACGATGACTCCAACCACCAGAGGCGTGTATTGAAAACCGGGAATCGAACTGAACGTCACTTTGTTCGTCTGCACTTCGTTGTAATCCGCGACGACTACGTAGCGCTCATTCCCAAGTTTGCCGATATCGATGCGCGTGATGCCGCTGGAATGGTCGGGCAGGTTGTTGCGCGTGCCATTCTCCGTAAAGATCGCCACCTTGCCCGCATCGTCGCCGATGACCGCTTCCTGCTTGCCGTCTTCGTTGATGTCGAGACCGGCGATCTCAGTCACTTTGTCGGAAAGCGAACCGGTCCACATTTGGGTTGCAGTCGTCCCGTTGAAGGAGAACGCCCAGATGCCGCCGTCCTTTCCGCCTGCGACGATCTCACGTGAAGACGGCTCGCCGTTCAATTCCACTTCGCGGACTTCGCTCACCGCCTGCCCAAGCGATTTTTCGAAAATAACCTGTCCATCCGCGGCGTTATAGATCTTGAACGCGCCGTACTCGCCGCCGGTGATGACTTCGCTGTTGCCGTCTGCGTTGAGATCGAAGGCCCGCATCCTTCTCAGTTGTTCCTGGTTCACCGTCCAGACATTGCTCCCGTCTGACGCAAAGACCTTCACCGTCCCATCGTTCGAGGCGATTGCCACATGGATTTGTCCGCCGATGCGGGCATCGTCCATGCCGCGGATCTCCGCCGAGCCGACGTTTGATTCCCAGAGAACGGTCCCGTCTGTGCTCAAGGCGAGGACTCGGCCCGAAGAATCGCCGAGCACGATTTGAGGTCCGGTGGGGAAGCGGATCAACGCAACGCGCGAAGGCGAGCCGATGTTGAGCAGCTGCGCAATATTCGTTTGATTCCCCCTGGAGATCACATCCACCGACATGCCTGTGGCATTGTGGAAGACGATAATATCCTCGACGCCGTCACCGTCCGCATCGCCCAGCGTGGTCTTGGGTGTGGAAAATGAATTGCTGAAAAGGATGTTGAAGTTTGGATCGTACACGGCGACAAAACTGTTGTTTTGAATGAAGAGGTCGTCCTGCCCGTCGCCGGTCACGTCTATGATCTTCATGCTCTCCGCCGTGGGGAAGGATTGCGAGGCGACGACGCTGCTGTTGAACTTCTCCGCCGCTGCGAGCCCGCTGAACGAGAACACGCCCGCCACGACCATGACCAGACAGATCAGAACGAACGCGACGATAAAGGGAATGATTTTGCGACTCATTTATGCAGCCTTTCTTTCCAAGAGTGAATATGCGGTTTTCAAGAAGCCGAGGATGTGATCGTGCTCCACTTCCTCGAAAGGGGAGACGGCAAGGATATTGATCATGCCGCCTTCGGTATTCAGTTGTTCGATCTTGTATTTGCCGACGTCCTTGCCCTGCGAAAATTGGTTATTGGGTTTGATCTTGTACGCCTCGGGGTTGACCACGATGCGTACTTTCAATTCCTGCTGCGAGCCTTTGAACTTTTCCGGCTTGAGTTTGTTTTTGCCGCTGATGCGCGAGCGCTTCCAATAGGATTTGCGTTTCTTGGTCTTTTGGACCGCGGTCACGCGCAGGACGTTGCCGTCGTAGAGTTTTGCCTTGAGTGAAAGCCAGGGGTCGTTGAAAAGTTGGGTGGTACGTTTTTGGGCGTCCTGTGTTTCGCGCGCCACTTTGGTTTGGAGCATGGCACCCGTCAGGTCGAGATGGCCGAGGAAGGTGGAACCGGGCTTGAGGTCGTCGCGAAGCGTGTGCAGGATCTCCTTCGTCCCGTTATAGCGCGGGGAAAAATCCATCAGGTCGCTTCGGCGCAGGTTGCGCGCCATGATGAAGGCGGCGATCCATAGAAGAAACCCGCCCGCGATGAAAACGAAGGAGGAGGAATAACCAATGATGAAAATGAATACATCGACGAGGGCAAGACCGATGCCGGCAAAAAAGATCAACATGGGGATCCAGCGCCATTTATCGCCAGCCGTTTCGGTCTTTTGCGCCTCGGCGACGAACTTGTTCATGCCGCGGATGATCGAGTCGGGCCTGTCTGCGATGGAAACATAGACAGGCGCGAATTCCTTCTTGCCGAACTGATTTTTATCGACATTCCCTTTTTTACGGGCTGTGTTGAGCAGGTAAAAAAAGAACACTAGGAAGACGATGCCCGCTATGACGCTGCCGCAAATAAATCCTTCCATCCATGCCTCCGAGTTATAATCCTTGAACTGTGTCACCCGGAACGAAGCGAAGGGTCTCTCCGCTGCTTCGCGGCGAGATTCTTCGGCTGCTGCGCTTCCTCAGAATGACATACCATATAAAATAAAATGCCAAACCTTCTCTACACCGCCTTCGACATCGTTCCCAGCCCCAAAGGGGCAAGTACCCATATTCTCCACAATTTGCGCGGGTTGGTCAATGGCGGGCACAGCGTCCATCTTATCACGCCCAATGACGGTCTGCTCCCCCCCGAAGATACTATCGAAGGCGCGCGCATCACGCGCATCCCTCAGGACCTGTCAGATAATTTCCTCGCACGCGCCGTGCATTTCGGTAAATCTGTCGTGGCGCATCTGGCGATCCACCCCGGCTATGAAATCGTCCACTTCCGCAACATCTGGGACGGTTTTCAAATCGCCGGGAACAAAATGAAGTTCGGCTATAAAACTCTCTTTGAAGTCAACGGCCTTCCTTCCATCGAACTCAAATATCATTACCCCGGCATGGATTCGGAGTTGCTCGCCAAAATAAAGGAACAGGAAATTGCAACGCTTCACCTCGCGGATGCGATCATCTGCCCCTCGAACGTGACCCGCGATTACATCGCCTCGCTCGGTCTGGACCGGAAACGGATAACCGTCATCCCAAACGGAGTCAGCCTCTCGGACTTTTCCATCACGCCACTGCCCAGCCGTGAAGGGCGCGAGCCAATACTGCTTTACATCGGCACTCTTGCCGACTGGCAGGGATTGGACATCGTAATCAAGGCACTGCCGAAAATCATCGAAAGTCGACCGGTGAAATTAAACATCGTCGGGCGCGGACGGTCGCGTCAGCGTAAAATGCTGGCAAAGCAAATCCGCAAGCTTGGCTTGGAGGATCACGTCATCGTTCAGCCCGCGGTGCCGCATCACGAAATCCCTGAGTTGATTGCCAAAGCGGATATTTGCGTCGCACCGCTAGCCTTGAACGACCGCAATGTCACACAAGGCGCCTGCCCGATCAAAGTCCTCGAATACATGGCGGCTGGACGCCCGCTCCTTGCATCGAACATGCCCATCGTCCGGGAACTGGTCCGCGAGGATGTGGACGGTCTGCTCTTCTCGCCCAATGACCCGGATGATTTGTCGCGTCAGGCGGTTCAGTTGTTGAAGGATATGGAATTATCCAAGCGGCTGGCGGAGTCCGCGGCGGCGCATGTGCGCGAAAAATTCACATGGCATGAATCACAGAAGAAGTTGGGGAAGGTCTACGAGAGGTTGCTAATTGGAGATTGAAGATTCAATCTCCAACTACGTATTACCAAACACAGATTCCACCTCTACCGGAATCGCCTTTGGACTCCCCGTTTTGACATCCACGAAGACCCAATCGGTTTCGCCTTTCACCAAAACTTTCCCATCGCTTTTTCTCACAAATTCATACTTGCGCAATGACCGCACCTTGCGGATATTCTCCACCCAGGTGCGGATCTCGATCTCTTCGCCTGCGAAAGCGGGCAGGAGATATTCGATGCTGTGCTGGCGGACGACCCAGGTTGAGTCGGGTCCCTGCGCTTCGATGCCGCCGATCGAAGCATAATGCTCGACAGCGATGTCTTGCATCCACTGCACATAAACCACGTTGTTAACGTGTCCGTTTTCGTCTATGGCGTCTTTTGGGATGGCGATGGTTTTAGAGTAGTTGGGTGAGATGGTCATGGGCAAATTATAAAATAAAGGCGACTGTCACTTCTATAGTGACAGTCACCTGATGGATGAAATAATAAATCCGGCTAACGCCCCGCCTGAGATCAGCCAGGTGGAATTGATTTTGAAACGCAAGAGCAGGATCGATGAAACGACAGCGATGAGGGCGGTCGGAAAATCTGTCAGCGAGGAAAAGGATAACTGGACGGTCACTGCCGCCATCAGTCCGAGGGAAGAGGCGTTGACTCCGTCGAGCAGACTGCCTGCCCAGGTCGAATTCCTGATTTTGGGAATCAGCGGGTTGGATATCGCCACAAAGAGGAACGAAGGTAAAAAGATTCCGAGGGTGGCGAGCAATGCGCCGCTTGTGCCGCCGAGGATGTAGCCGATGAAGGTCGCCGCCGTGAATAGCGGACCTGGCGTAACCTGCCCGATGGCGACCGCGTCGATGAGCTGCTGGTCGGTGAGCCAGCCGAGGCGCAGAACGAAATCGTTGCGTAGGAAGGCGAGCAGGACATAGCCGCTGCCGTAGAGGACGGAGCCGATCTTTAGGAACGTGAGAAACATGGTGGAAAGGTTAAACGGGATGGATTGCATCAACGCCGCGCCGCCGAGCGGGAGAAGAAGTGCGGGTTGAACATTTCGCAGTCGTTGGATATATGCAAAAATTAGAAAGGCAAGACCGCCTGCAAAGAGAAGAGCAATTTCGTTGAAGCCAAAAAAATACAGCGTGAAAACAGTTAATCCGATAAGGGCAAGCAAATTGCTTTTGAAGGCTTTGCTCCCAAGTGTCCACAATGCTTGGGCGATGATGGCAATGACGACGGGCTTGATGCCGTACATCAACCATTCGGCTTGAGGCGTGGTTCCGTATTGGACGTAAAGCCAGGATAAACCAAGCACGATGAATGTGGCAGGCAGGATAAAGCACAAACCACCTGCAATCAACCCCATCCAGCCTGCACGGAGGAAGCCGATGTGAATCGTCATTTCGGTGGAGTTTGGTCCGGGGATGAGATTGGTCGCGCCGAGCAAGTCTAGGAATTCTTCGTCGGTGAGCCACTTGCGGCGTTTGACAACTTCGTCGTGCATGATTCCGATGTGCGCGGCGGGTCCGCCGAAGGCAGTGAAACCAAGTTTTAGAAAAAGTTGAACGACTTCGATCAGGTTGGACATATCGCAGGGAGAACGGAGGCGTCGCCAGTTTCGAATATTAAGGCGTGTTCGTCACTGCGGGAGTCGTGATATCTCCGACGAGGATTTGGACGAAAAGCGTATCGCCGAAAAAGATTCCGTTCTCGTCCGCCATCTGCCAGGCGCTTTCGATCACGCCGTTGATTCCGCCTGGCACGACCAGTTCAATCGAAATCTCGCGTTTCGCGCCTGTGGGAATCGCTTCTGTGAGCGTGACGGTATTTCCGCGCATCGGGTCCCCGCCGACGTGGCGGAATGTGAACCCGGGTCTCCACGCGCACCCACCGATGTTTTGCACGAGCCAGGTCTTGGTGAATGTTTCGCCGGGCTTCAAGCGCGTTCCATCAGGGATGGTCACATCCGAGATGTACAGCAAATTGAAACAGGGATTCGAAGTGGGCGAAGGTTCCGGTGTCGTCGAGAGAGCGGTTTCAGTCGCGGCTGGGGAAGCCGTCCGCGTAGGGAAAGGCGTGAATGGAACAGCTGGCAGAGTCCCGGTCAGGGAGGAGGCGTAGGTCGCGACCGCTTCCGTACGGATGGCATTCGTGTCCACTGCGGTGGTTTGATCAGCCCGGTTGTCTGCGCAAGAAAAGAGAAAGACCCCCAGCATCAACGCAAGACCGATGAAGATGGATTTGTATTTCATGATATGTTTTGGAATTATACCCGCAACGCTTTCGCGTGATAGAATTGCCAAACCATGGCGAAGCATCTTGTGTTGGTGGCTGGGAATATCGGCGCGGGCAAGACCACGCTGACGGAACGCATCGGCGCGCGTCTCGGGTGGTGGACCGGATACGAATCGGTTGCAGATAACCCCTACCTTTCCGATTTTTACGGGGACATGCGCTCATGGTCGTTCCATTTGCAGATATTCTTCCTGGGGCATCGCGCCGATCAATACCTTGTTGCGGCGCGTGATGCGCGTTCGGCGATCCTGGACCGAAGCATTTACGAGGATGCGCACATCTTTGCGCGCGCGTTATATCAATTGGGAAATCTGAACGAGCGCGATTACCTCGCTTATCGAAAATTGTTCGACCTGGTGGTGAACGGATTGCCGCGCCCCGACCTGTTGATCTATCTCAAAGCGCCGGTGACCGTGTTGATGGAACGCATCCGCCGCCGCGCCCGCAACATGGAGACGGGTATCACGACCGAATATCTTTCCCTGCTGGATTCTTTTTACGAGGAATGGCTCAGTTCCTTCGACCTTTGCCCCGTGCTTGCCATCCACACCGACGATCTCGATTACGTCAATTACCCGAGTCACCTCGACCTTGTGGCGCAACGCATCCAGGACAAACTGGCTGGCAGGGAAGTGATGGACCTGCGCGGAGATGCGAAGCCATGACCGTTCCATCGGATACCTCCCTCTTTCTGCGGATCCCGCTATTTCAAGACCTCTCAAAAGAAGATCTGTTCGGTTTGATCAACGAATTGCCCGTCGAAGCCCTCGAAGCGGGGAAATACCTGTTTCATGAAGGCGAACCGGGCAACAGTCTTTACGTCGTAAAAAGCGGGAAGATCGAAGTGGTGCTTGCGGGCGGCACAAGCGATGAAATGCATTTACGCTTCTGCGGTCCCGGGGAATATGTGGGCGAAATGAGTCTCATCCTCAAACAGGGCAGGCGCACCGCGTCCGTGCGTACGACCGAGGACAGTCAATTGTGGATGATGACCCGCGACAAGTTCAACGATTGCATCAAACGCTGGCCCCATCTGGCTTATTCCATGGTCGGCATCATGAGCGAGCGGCTCGAGTCGTCCAATGAAGCGGCTTTCAACGATGTGGTGACGAAGAACCAGATGCTTCAAAAAGCCTACGATGAATTGAAAGCGGCACAGGCGCAGTTGATCGAAAAGGAACGCCTCGAACGTGAACTGCAAGTGGCGGCGGACATCCAGTTGAGCATTCTCCCCGACGTTCTGCCTGATGCCGATGAATTCGGGTTCGGGGCGCGCATCCTCCCGGCACGGCAGGTGGGAGGCGATTTTTACGATGTGTTCGAGCTCAAGGACCACCGCATCGGCGTTCTCATCGGCGATGTGGCCGATAAGGGCGTACCGTCGGCTTTGTTCATGGCGCGCGCTCATGCGCTCATCATGGCAGAGGCGGATATCGGCATGACCCCCGCCGAAGTAATGACCCTTGTCAACACCCACATCACGCGCCTGCAAAAATCGACCCAATTCGTAACGGTCTTATACGGCATTCTCGACCTGAAGACGCGCGATTTTTCGTACGCGCGCGCGGGGCATGAACCGCCGCTCATTGTCCATGCTGATGGCAGCGTGGAGCGTCTTCCACACGACCCTGGCATGGCGATTGGCTTGTGGGAGCCGGTGACCCTGGACGAGAAGACCGTAAAACTTGTTTCCGGCGATATGCTCTTGTTATATACCGACGGCATGACCGATTGCCGCGACCCAAAAGGCGAGCCGTTCGGGCTGGAGCGGATAAAGAAACTGCTCGTTGAATCCTCGAAGTTCGGCGCGCAGCAGGCATGCAATACTTTGCTCGAAACCCTGCAAACCTACCAGGACGGCGCAAAGCAGGACGACGACGTCACGCTGGTGTCAGTGAAGGCAAAATAAAATGTCGTTGCTTCGTCGCCGAAAAAACGGCGGCTGGCAACGACATTGTTTAATCTAACGCCTGTTCCAGGTCGGCGATCAAGTCGTCCGCGTTTTCCAATCCCACCGAAAGCCGCACGAGACCGGGGTCCACTTCGAGAGGCGACCCTTGCGTTGAGAGATGCGTCATCGCCGCGGGGACTTCGATCAAGGACTCCACTCCGCCCAGCGATTCCGCCAGCGTGAATATCTTTGTGGATTCTGCGACTCTGACGGCCGCATCGCGCCCGTCCTTCAGGATGAAGGAGATCATCCCGCCGCCGTTCTTCATCTGCCGCTTCGCCACTTTGACCTGGGGATGACTCTCGTGAAATGGGTGGATCAGCCGTTCGACCTTTTTCTGCTTCTCCAAAAACTCGACGATTTTTTCAGCATTCTCAGCGTGACGATCCATGCGGACGGGAAGTGTTTTGATCCCGCGCAACACGAGGAACGAGTCCATCGGTCCCAGCACGCCGCCGATTGCGTTTTGCAGATAGGCGAGTCTTTCGCCAAGTTCCTTGTCTTTGCCGATGATCGCGCCACCAACCACATCCGAGTGACCGCCGAGATATTTCGTCATTGAGTGGACGACCAGATCCGCGCCTAACTCCAGCGGTCGTTGAAGATACGGTGTTGCGAAGGTATTATCCACGACCAATAAAGGTTTGGTTGAATGATTCTTTGCCACCTCAGCGATTGCGCGAATATCGGAGATCGCCAGCAATGGATTTGTTGGGGTCTCCAGCCAGATGATGCGCGTGGACGGAGTCAACGCTTCGGCAAGATTTTCAGGATCGGTCGTGTCTGCAAAGGTAAAGTCGAGACCGAAGCGGCGCAGGATTTTATCGAAGAGGCGGAACGTCCCGCCATACACATCATTGCCCGCGACCACATGATCGCCTTGCGAAAGTAAACGCAGAACCGTATCCGTCGCCGCCATTCCCGAAGCAAAAGCCAGTCCCCACTTTCCGCTTTCCAATTCGGCTAAGCAATCCTGCAACGCTTTACGCGTTGGGTTCAGTGTTCTCGAATACTCATATCCCTGCCGCGGCTTGCCGATCCCATCCTGCTTGTACGTGGATGTGAGATAGACGGGCGTCATCACCGCGCCGTTGTTCGGGTCTGGCTCCTGCCCGGCGTGGATGGCGAGGGTTTCAAATTTCATTCAGGCTCCTTGGGCGAAACCATTGCGAGGCGATCCCGCAATGATATAAAATTTTCCCCGATTATAAACTTATTGCGCTTTTTTCATCTTGATGCAAGTGACCGGGTAGCCGTTATTCTCGCCGTTGAAACGAGAGAACTCGCGAAAACCTTCGCTTTCATAGAGTTTAATGGCGGCTTTATTTCCATCAAGGACGATGGTCCATGCACCTTGGCCGATCTCGCGGACTCCGATGCGCAGCAATTCGCGCCCAATGCCTTTGCCATAGTGGGATGGGTCCACGTAGAGCCAGGCGAGATAATCCTCGTCCACGCCGACGAAACCAACCACGGTCTCGCCTTCACAGGCAACGAATTTTTTACTGCGCTTCAGGTCTTCCACTTCCTTGTCCTGCTCGATAGGAATGAATCCACGCGGGTCACAGGAACCTTTGAGTTCGTCGGGTCTTGCGCGGTCATGGATTCTGCAAATGGCTTGCCAATCTTTGGCTTCGTAAGGTCGATATGTGATCATGTTTCATTCTCCAGAGATATTTTTAAAGCAATACCCTCACTGCCGGGGACGGCAGCGAGAGCAAACTATTTATAGATTTTTCCATCTTTTGCGTGCCAAACATCCGTAGCGAAGTGTTCGATAAAACTACGGTCATGGACGACGGCGAGAATGGTTCCGTTGAAATTTTCCAGCGCTTCCTCAAAGCGTTCGCGCGAGGGGATGTCGAGGTGGTTGATGGGTTCATCCAGGATCAAGAAAGTGCATCCTTGCGCGACGAGTAAAGCCAATTGCAAACGAGCGCGTTCGCCAAAAGAGAGTTCCCCAGCCGGGCGCAGCGCGGCATCACCTTTGAAAAGAAAGTAATGCAGGAAGTTGCGTGTCTCGGTTTCGTTGATGGCGAAAACACTTTGAATGGTCTGCACGGCGTTGATTGCCGGGTTGATCAATTCCTGTTCCTGCGCCATGTAGCCGAGTTTGGTCGCGCCGCCCAAGCGGAAGGAACCTGCCAGCGGGGGAAGTTTGCCGACGATGGTGCGGATGAACGATGTTTTGCCCGCGCCGTTCGGACCCGTCAACACAATGCGTTGACGGGCACGGATGAACAAGTTGATACCGGTCAGCAACGGATCTTCTGGCGTGTAGCCAATTGACAGGGAATCGGTGACGAGCACATCTTTCGATTGGTGTTCCGGCGTGCCAAAGTCCAATTTGAGTTTCCAAGAACCGCGCGGCTTTTCGAGCTTCTCTTCGGTGAGGATGTGGTCAATGCGCGCTTCGATATTCTTTGCTTTGCCTGCCACATTTTTTGTGGCGCGATTGCCGAAGAAGCCTTTCGCGAATTTATCGCCGCCATCCGCTTTGCCGCCAACTCTCATCACCGTCAAACTGCGGATGTGTTTCGCAGCACGACGCAGTTGAGCAAGTTCATCCTGCTGGTCTTGATAGGCTTGTACCTGCTTGTCGTATTCGAGCAATTTCTGTTCAAGATAATCGCTGTAATTACCATCGTAAGTTTTGATGGTGTGTGTTGTCGAATCCAGCTCAAAGATGGAAGTTACCGCGTTATCGAGAAATGTCCGGTCGTGCGAGACGATCAGCGCCGCGCCTTTGAATCCGTTCAGCCAATCTTCGAGCCATTCGAGCATTTCGATGTCGAGATGGTTTGTCGGCTCGTCCAGCAACAGAAGATGCGGATCATCCAACAAAACTTTTGCAAGCATGAGACGGGTCTTCTGCCCGCCGGAGAGATGGGCGATGGGAGTATCGGCAGGGATGTGGGACAAGCCCAGCGGCTCCAACACCGCCGACGGCTGGATGCTGTTTCCTGAGAGTTTGTGCAACGCTGAGTCATATTGTGCTTGCAATGAAGCGTCGTGCGGATTCTGAGACAATGCCACAGCCAGCGACTCCACTTCCAGCGCAGTGTCGGTTTGGGAATCAGTATCCAGCCCGAGCGCGGAGTGAAGCGTCTGCTGCGGGTTGAATTCCATCCCTTGGGCGAGGTAGCCGAGGCGTAGATTCGGGCGCGTTGAAGCGACATCCCCCGAATCTGGATGTTCGAGACCGGCGAGGATGCGCATGAGGGTGGTCTTGCCGGAACCGTTCGCGCCGATCAGACCGATGCGCTCGCCTGCGCTGATATTGAAGTTGATGTTTTTGAGAACGGGCTGGATGCTGAAATGTTTATCGAGGTTATGGATACTAAGCATGTTGACACCTGTAGTTAAAAAGAAAACCGAGGGCAAGCCTCGGCAATATTAAACGCCAATAGGGAAATGCCCTGAAAAAATTGGTTTAACTACTTGCTGTCTGTCATTCGCCGGGTATCCTTTTCGAGCAGGATTTTATCACATGATTCACTTTCAAAGCAGCTGTTGCCCTTACGCATCGCCGAGCGCAACTTCCGGGTGATGCAGGTAGTCCTGCACCTTTTCATAAAACCTGCCCATGTGGATTCCGTCCATGACGGCATGATGACCCTGCACTCCCAGCGGCATCTTCAATGTGCCGCTCTCGTTGAAGGATTTCCCCCACGCAAAGCGGGGTACGGAATCCCCCGGGTGCAACTGCATTGGATGGATAAAGCTTGTGAACGATACCCAGGGTATGGAGGTCATGTACAAGACATCATCCTTTTCAGTGTCGACGTCCAGATTGGGATGCGCTTTCACATCCGCAATATTCTTTTCAGCCCTCGCTGCAAACCCGGAAAAGTCCTCAGCGTATTCAACATCGCAAAAACTGAAATGATCCTTGTCGGTCAATATCGTAAAACCGGGGTTTACGATCTCGTGCTCCACAACTTGATCCCCCCGGATGCGCTGTCTGAATTCCGGGATCGCATTCGAAGCCCGTGCGATGACGTATACCATGGCTACGGTGAGCGAATATCCATTGCGCTTCACAAATGGTTGGAATGCAGTCACATCCACATTTGCGCACATACTGAAGTGCGGGTGATCGACGATACTGTAAAATTTGAAATGATCCCGCCGGGACCAGGTCTGCATATCGATAAATCGCATGGTTCACCTCTTATTCAGTAAACGCGCTTCGCCCGGTTTCCATAAGGAATTATTTCTTATAGTGTAAGGCAACAACGCCCGAACCAAACGTTTTCGCCCCGAGAAGTCTTAGCGTAGGGTTCCTGCCCGGTTCGAACAAGCGGGGACCTTTTCCCGCCATGACCGGGTGAACGACAAAGTGATACTCGTCGATGAGATCCCATTGCGCAACCTGCGATGCGATGTTCAGTCCGCCAATGGAGATGTTTTTTCCCGGCTGTCCTTTTAACTTCATGATCTCCTCTCGAAGATTCGAGTGGAGGAGCGTCGTGTTGTTCCACTCCACGCTCTTCAATGTCGTTGAAAAGACGATCTTCGGCATGGAATCGAATACGTGCGCGAATTCGTTGGTGGCTTTCGTTTCCGATTGATTCACTGCGACATCGTGCCAGTACGGATACATCAAGTGATATGTGTTGCGTCCGAAAATTTCAACGTCCGAATCGCGCATGAGCGCAGTGAAGTACTCGTGCAATTCGTCGTCGGCGGCGATCACCGCTTCATGACCGCAGCAGCCGTCTATCGTAATGTTGATTGCAAAAACAACTTTTCTCATTTGTCCTTCTTCTGCCTGCTTAAATCCACTCATACCATACAAGTACGATAAAGTCTTTTCTCTGTCCAATGCTGATGGTTGCTGTGCCAGAGCGAACCGCGTACGCGTCCATTGTACATCCACTTTCCGTTGGAGCGTTGAGTGAAGCGAAGCATGGTCATGAGGTAAACTTCTCCCCTGACCTCGCATCTATACCCTCAAAGGAAAATCCATGACCAAAAAAATCCTGGCAGTATTGGCGCACCCCGACGACGAGTCATTTGGCTTGGGCGGGACACTGGCTCTGTACGCTCAAAAAGGGTATGACACTTATTATGTCTGTGCCACACGCGGAGAGGCTGGCTCAGCCGATCCGGAGTTCTTGAACGGATTCAAGGATACTGCCGAAATGCGCACCGATGAACTGATGCGCGCCGCGAAGGAATTGGGTTTGAAGGAAGTCCACTTTTTGGGCTACCGGGATTCGGGCATGCCGGGTACGGAAGCGAATCATCATCCAGACGCGCAGATCAACCATCCGATCGAGGAAGTTGCCGGAAAGGTGGTGAAACACATCCGCGATATCAAACCGGATGTGGTCATCACCTTCGACCCGATTGGCGGATATAAACATCCCGATCATATTCACATACAGAAAGCCACTGTATTGGCATTTGCCAATGCCGACGATGAGACCTTTTACCCGGAGCACGGCGAAGGCTTCAAACCGCAGGCATTGTATTTTCAGGTGTTTCCGCGCTGGTTCTTGCGCGTCATGACCCGTCTCATGCCGTTGATCGGCAAGGACCCGGCTAGATGGGGGCGCAACGGGGATATCAATTTGAAGGAACTGGCGGAAGTGGAATTCCCCGTACATGTGCGCATCGATACCCGCCCTGTGTCTGAAGCGAAGATGCGAGCCAGCGCTCAGCATGCTTCCCAAGGCGGCATGCAGATGCGCCGCGGATTGATGGGGTTCGTAAGCCGGGTATTTGGAGATCGCGAGGATTTTATGCAAGCCTATCCGCCGGTCACAGATGGATTCAAGCGCAGGAACGATTTGTTCGATATTTAGCCGGAGAAAACAGTACAAAAGACACATATCCCGCGCGTTTGCATCGTGTTAGCATTGGGCTTGTAACCTCGGAGATTTCCTTATAAAAGGAGATGACAATGCCCGAAAAACGCACCGTTCCGCGCAAGAAATTCAACATGTACCTGCGCGTCCTGGACGACGATACGGGAGAAACTTTTGGCCATATGGTGGAGGTAAGCATGACGGGCTTCCGCCTGGAGACTGAAACTCCGCATGAGGCGGGAAAGGATTTCTACCTGCGCATCGAATTGACGCCCGATATTGGACCCATGCCTTATATCGTTTTCATCGCCCAAAGCAGGTGGTGCAAAATGGACCTGATCCAGCCGAATCTTTTCCAGGTGGGGTTTGAGTTGGTCGAGATCCATCCAGATGACAGGCAGGCATTCATGCGCATCATGGAAAAATACGGGAAGTAGGAGAAACCTTAAATCCCTGCCGATCTCATCAAGTATCCGAGCCGCTGAAAATGGCGGCTTCATGTTTAAGGTTGCGGAGCGGCATAGCTCAATTTGAACAAGCCGCGAATGGTGGAAACATAGGCGATCCCGTTCTCCACATCGAGTGCAAGCGTGCGGATCCATGGACCAATGTAGTAGGATTCGATGACTTGATATGTATTTAGGTCCACGACCCGCACACGGTTATCGATGAAGTTCCCCGTAAGTAATAAATTTCGTTGGGGATCGAACGCCAGCGTCCGGTCTCCGGGGCTGGTCCCGATTTTTCCCCTGTACTCAAGCGTCTCCGCATCATACCGCAGGACGGCGCCTTCCACCATCGAAGCGACAAGTACTTCGTTGTGGCTGGTGTCGAAGACCATTCTTTCTGTGCGGGGGCTGGTCTCGGTTTGCAGGACGATTCGGGATTCCCGCATATCCCAGGCGGAAAGATCGGTATCCCGTAAGGAATTGAAGTAAAGCCATGGTTTTTGCGGATGAAAGACGACATACGTGGCGGGGGTATTCGTGAGCGGATCGCCGGGGAGAAACTCACCGCTTTCGCGGTCGATGTGATAAAAAGAGATTCCGTCATCCTTGTCCGTTTCATTTGCGATGGTGATCGAATCTGTGAAGGGATTCCAATTGATCCACACATCTCCGGTTGCCATGCCGGGAACGGGAATGGTGCGGATGAGTTTCAACTCGGTGGCGTCAAAGTACAACAGTTCCCTGGTGACGATGTTGTAGCTATAGATTTCCTGCCGGTCGGGGTTGAAGGCAAAGCTTTGGGTCTTGTCGATGGGTATCTTTGATCTTCGAGGCGGGGAAGCCAGATGATTCACATCATAGGCGAGGATAAAATTTGTATCGAGTCCCACCACGTACAATTCCCGCCGGGAGGCGTTGAACTCGATCCAATTGAAATCCCCTTCGGCGAATTCTTCCACGGCAGGCTCGGAGTGAAGTTTTTCGCCGAGGGTGATGATGCGTTGATTGTCGAACGGCGTGAGCAGGAATACCCAGAATAACGGGGCAATGAGGACGCCCGCGAGAGGGGAAAACTTCTCCCATGCAATTTTGGTCTTTTCATTGCAAACCCGGTCTGTAATCCAGTGAAGATACACTTGCGGGATCAGCGCCTCCACCAGACCCACTCCTGCAAGCAAAAGAGCGCTCAGGATTTTTGAGGTGGTGATTCGTTTCGAAAACCATTCCGTTGGAAGCGTGTTGATGGCAAAAAGCGCCCCGACTGCCGCAGTCTGCGCAAATGCGTTTGGCACAAGAAATAAGAATGTAAAGGAAATGAACACTAGGATAAAAGCGCCCGCAACGGCAAGGAGATACTTTGCTTTCCAGGTTTTACCCGCTTTACGAGCTAGCCAGATAACCGCCCCCAAAACCGCCGCCCCGAAGAGATAAAGAATCGCTCTCGTGGATGCAGTGCTTAAAAAATACACCATATATGCTACCGTATGTTCCAAGCCGATGGCTTTTTCCCACATCTCGAGCAATTGATATCGTAGTATGTAAACAGCCAGCGCCAGCATGGGCAGGCGCAGGACCGCCCATGCGATCAAGGTTGCCCTTTTCATTCAATCACCTTCGATAAAAAATCTCGATTGGCGCAAGGTATCGCATGCGCCTTTCGAGATGAAAGTATATCGTAAAGCGGGATTGCGCCCGCGCAACCGGAATTAAGCCAGGCGGTCCGCGGTTACTGAGGCAATGACCGGCTTCGTTTTGTGCCACTCCGTCGCTGATTGATAGGCGAATCCCATTCTCAGCACACCGGATTCGTTCCATGCGCGGCAGACGATCTGCAGCCCTATGGGTAATCCTTCCGCCGTAAAACCGCAGGGGATGGAAAGCGCGGGCAGTCCTGTCAGGTTGAAGGGCGATGTGAAGCGGGTCAATAATCGGGCGCGTTCGATGGCGTTTTCCCCTTCGAGAACGGGAGCCGCAATCGGTGTGGTGGGAAGGATGAGCGCATCGTACTCTTCGAAAAGATTATCGCATCGCCGCCGGACCTCAGCCTGGGTGCGCCGGGCAAGCGCATACTCGCTGGAGGTGAATCCTGCTCCCGTTTCCAGCCGTTGACGGACGTCCGCCCCGAACCAATCAGGATGTTCCTGTAAACGTTCCCGATGGAACGCCGCTGCATCCGCCTGAGTCATGACAGCATTGGCGAGCGCCGCCTCGCGCAGGAAATCCATGTTGACTTCTGTGATCGCAGCGCCCTGGTCTGAATACAAATCTGCCGCTTTGCGAACTTCGCCCAAAATTTCGGGATCGGTAACCTCCTCCACGAATTGGCCAACGGCAAGCGCCACTTTGCGGTCACGGATGGTGTCGCGCATATGACTCGAAAAATCGCCCGGCAGGGTTTTGAACGATGTAGGATCGCCGCTGTCGTATCCACCCATGACCTGTAACATCAATGCCGCATCTTCGACGCGATTGGTGATCGGACCGGCATGATCGAGATTCCACGATAGCGGCAGGACGCCCCTCAGGCTGATTCTTCCATAAGTAGGTTTGAGTCCGACAACCCCGCACAAAGAAGCAGGGATGCGAATCGAGCCGCCGGTATCGGTGCCTATCGCGGCGGATGCCATGCCTGTGGCGACTGCGACCGCGCTCCCGCCGGATGAGCCGCCGGGCGTTCGGGTCGTGTCCCATGGATTTCTGCATGCGCCAAAATGCGGATTGTTATTGGTGACACCCAATGCGATTTCATGCGTATTGGTCTTGCCGATAATATACCCGCCCGCATTCTTGATCTTTTCTACGACGAAGGCATCTTCGGTGGGGATATTATCTTCAAAGAATTTCGATCCGCCGGTGGTGCGAATGCCCTTTGTGTCGAAAAGGTCCTTCACGGCAATGGGGATGCCCGTCAAATGACCCTTTCCATGCGGCTCTTCATTGTTCGGCGGGATGACCGTGATGAAGGCATTCAGAATCGGGTTGAGCCGCTCGATCTGACGGTAACATGCCGCGGCTAAGTCCGAGGCGCTGAGTTGCCCGCTTCTGATCGAATCTCTTTGTTCAGATAAAGTGAGGGAGTCCAAGTTCATGGCGTTATTATAGTCAGGTGATACGGTTTCTCCCATAGCCTATGGGTACTGAAATAGTAGGTCACGCGAATCGCGTGACCTACAGAAATATCGGGGCGTGGTATCGGTTTAGAACAAGCCGACGACCTTGCCGGTTTTCAAATCCACATCCACATCATAGAAGACGGGGCGGGTGGGAAGACCCGGCATGGTGCGCATCGTGCCGAGAAGTGGATAGAGGAAGCCTGCGCCCACGCTTGCGCGAATATCGCTGATGGTGACTCGAAAACCGCGCGGCGCGCCTTTCACTTCCGCCTTGTCGGTGAAGGAAAGGTGGGTTTTTGCCATGCACAATGGCAGGTTGGCGAAGCCCAGTTTGGTGAATTGTTCGATCTTGCCTTCGGCTTCGGGGGTGTAGTCCACGCCGTCGGCGCGATAGATCTCGCGGGCGATGATCTCGATCTTTTCCTTGATCGAAAGATTCACATCATATAGGAATTTGAAGTTGCTGGGTTTCTCACAGGCTTTCACAACCGCTTCCGCCAACTTGACCGCGCCTTTACCGCCTTCCATCCAGTGACGGGAAACGACCGCATCCATGGCGCCCGCTTCGAGGGCGGCCTGGCGGACGAGTTCTACTTCGGCGGGTGTGTCGGTGGCGAAAGAGTTGACCGCCACGACCACATTTACGCCGAACTTGAGCGCGTTCTGAATGTGCTGAACCATGTTGGGCATGCCCTTCTTCAGCAATTCGAGATTTTCATCGGTATATTCTGGCGCAAGCGGTTTGCCGGCAACGACCTTTGGTCCGCCGCCGTGCATCTTGAGCGCACGCACTGTGGCAACCAATACGACCACATGGGGGATCAACCCCGAGTAACGGCACTTGATGTTCATGAATTTTTCCATGCCGATGTCCGCCCCGAAGCCCGATTCGGTAATGACGTAATCCGCAAGTTTGAGCGCGATCTTGTCGGCGATGATGGAGCTGTTGCCGTGCGCGATATTGGCGAACGGTCCGGCATGGACGATGGCGGGAGTCCCTTCGAGGGTTTGCATCAGGTTCGGTTTGATCGCATCCTTCATCAGGACGGTGAGCGCGCCAGCCACGCCCAGGTCTTCAGCGGTTACGGCTTCGCCCTTGCGGTTGACTGCAACGACCATACGTCCGAGCCTGTCGCGCATATCCTCGAGGCTGGTGGTCAGCGCGAGGATGGCCATGATCTCGGATGCGACTGTGATGTCATAACCGGACTTGTGTTCGAAACCGGCTTCTTCCTTGCCCAGCCCTGTCTGGATCTCGCGCAGCATGCGGTCGTTGATGTCGATGACGCGCCGCCACTGCACACCGCTGTAATCGACGTCTAAGCGGGCGAAGCGGCTTTTTTCTTCGGTGGTGAGATCGTTCGGATTGGTCTTGTTGATGCCGAGTTTCTTCAACCGGCGCAGCATGGTGGGGGAGAATTTCCGGTTGCCCTTTTTATCCGGCGGGCACAATGCATTGAAGAGTTTTTCATCCTCGGGGGTGTTGGTTTCATGCATGATGCGCACATCCAGCGCGGCGGCGCACAAGTTATGCGCGGCGGTGATGGCATGGATGTCCCCGGTGAGATGCAGGTTGAAATCCTCCATCGGGATGATCTGCGAATATCCGCCGCCCGCGGCGCCGCCTTTGATGCCAAAGGTCGGTCCCTGTGAAGGCTGGCGGATGACGGTCATCACCTTTTTGCCGAGGTGCGCGCCGAGCGCCTGTGACACGCCCACCGTCGTCGTGGTCTTGCCTTCGCCGAGCGGGGTCGGCGTGATCGCGGTCACATCGATGTACTTGCCGTTCTTGCGTTTGGCGAGGCGGTCGAGAATTTCCAACTTGATTTTTGCCTTGTATGGACCAAAAAGCTCCAGTTCATTCTCTTTGATCCCCAATTCCTGCGCGATCTGCAGGATCGGTTTGAGTTTCCCCGCCTGCGCAATCTCGATATCGGAAGGCACGGGGCGCAGCAGTTTCAGCTTTGTCGGCTGGAATGCGCCGGTTTTCGGAAGTGTCTTTTTAACGGCCTTTTTGGGTCTGGCTTTCGCTTTTGCACCCTTTTTAGCGGACTTGACTTTGGTTGCCATAGAATCTCCTTGAAGATTATATATAATTTGTCTTTCTCAATTATCCGGTAATTTCATAAAAATGCAAGAGCAATCCGTCATTTTTTTGTCACATTATGACGAGAGAAGCGTACCCACATTTTCACCCCGCAGGGCGCGGGTGAGCTGGCCGGGTTCCTCGGCGGCAAAGATCTGGGCGGTCAGCCCTTTGTGTTTTTGGATCAGGGCGAACATTTCCTCCACTTTGGCTTTCATCCCGCCGGTGACGTCGGTGCTGGCTGAGCCTTGGATGCCGCCCCGCATCGCTTCGTAATCTGCGAGTCGAATCTGTTTCACCAGCCTTGTCCTCGCCGGGAAGTCCTCCCATACGCCCGCTTCCAGCCCTGCCAAAAGAATCCGGGATGCGGAAAATTCAGCGACAAGGAAGGCAAAGACATCCTCGGTGGAAAGGATTGTCCCGCCCAGTGAATCATCGAACGCGACATCTCCCTGCACCACGGGCAGGAGCCCGGCTTTCAAAGCGCGGCGGATCGTTTCCGCGTTGTGATGAATCACCTTGCGCCTATCGGAGATCATCGAAGCGGACGGCGGGAAGGGCAGGGCGGGGATCCCTGCTTCGAGCAGGGATTGCAGGACATGCCGATTCAGTTCCGCCGCCTGGTAACGGACTTCGGCAAAGCCCAGCCATTGTTCTTTTGTATGGACTCCGTTTCGGGTTCCGTGCTTTTTCGCGGCGACGTGGCCGAACGAACCTGACCCATGCCCGAGGATCAGAGACAAGCCGGGAGCGGAGTCCTGAGCCGCTTTGATCTCCAGCGAGAGTTCCTTCAGTTTGTCCAATCTCGGGGTGTAATCTTTATCTTTATCGGTGATGAGCGATCCGCCCAGTTTCAGAAGAATGAGTTCGTTCGTCATGGGACTTGTTTTACCACACTCTCGACTATAATTTAAACATGGATATTCGCACGGGAGTCATCGTTCTTGCCTTGTTTGCGGTCGTTGGAGCGTTTCTTTCCTTTCGGGGGGCGATCCGCAGCATGCAAGCCGCCCGCAGGATCTCCTTCTATAGTTTGCGCAAACGGTACAACGCCGCGGCATGGAGACTTGTGATTTTCGCATTGATACTCATCGGGCTGGCATTCTGGTTTCCGACCGGAGGTGAACAGGTCATGTATCGGGTTTTTCCGCCCACCGCCACGCCCACGCTGACTCCCACCATCACGCTTACGCCGACGATCACGCTATCGCCCACAATAACCCTTACACCAACGTTGACCGTCACGCCTCTGGTCTCCGATACGCCCACGTCAACCACCACGCCGTTTTTACCCGTTGCCATCGAAGCCCTGTTCGCCGGACCCGTCACCCCAAACCCGGATGCGGTTTTCACGGCAATCCAATTTTCCACCGAATTCGACGGCGTCAACCCTGTGAATCCGAAAACCGTGTTTGAACTTCCGATCCAGACGATATACGGCGGTTTTGATTACAACAACACCCTGCCCGGCGTGCAGTGGACCGCGCTCTGGTATCGCAACGGGGAAATTGTTTGTTATGAGACCGAACCTTGGCGGTTGGAATGGGGCACCGGCGGCATCGGCGGTTTTACCGAATGTTCGAATCCCATCGGCGGCTGGCAGGCGGGGCAGTACGAAGTGCAGATCTTCATGGGTTATGAATGGAAGGTCGTAGGGCGCTTCGTTGTATTGGAGAGTCTGACGCCCCAGGTCACCCCTAGTGGGACGCCGGACCTAACGATCACCATTTCCCCGACTGGTACGCCCTGATCCAAAACCAGGGTCGAGAAAAAAATAGTGCAGTCCTTCAATTGAGGAACTCATGACCACTCTCGCTTTTCAAGATTATTACCCCGAACATCTTGCCCATTGTTATGGATGCGGCAAATTGAACGATCTCGGTCACCAGATCAAAAGTTACTGGGATGGGGACGAATCCGTTTGCCGTTTTCAACCAAAGCCATATCACACCGCCATTCCCGGTTATGTTTATGGCGGATTGCTTGCGTCATTGATCGACTGTCACGGCACGGGCACAGCCGCAGCGGCGGGTTATCGCGCCGAAAATCGCGCCATGGATACCGAGCCCCCGCTTCGTTACCTTACCGCATCTTTGCGTGTGGATTACCTCAAGCCCACGCCGATGGGACCGACTCTCGAAGTCCGCGCGCGGGTTAAGGAAGTAAAGGGACGAAAGGTGGTGGTCGAAGAATGGATTCAAGCGAACGGGGTTATCACAGTTAAAGGGGAAGTGGTCGCTGTGCAGGTGCCCGAGGAGATGGTCAAGGAATTATTGAAGAATGGCGTAGAATAAGAAACAGACAATTGCTGAGTGGAAGACGTAAAAGGTTTAGATGATGAGCATTGACAAGAATACGAATAATAGTTTGGATCTGAGCGGCATTCCTTTATTCCGCTCCCTGCCGCAAAAGACCATTACCCGAATCAAAAAGACGTACAAAACATGGGATGCCCCAGCCGGTTCGCATGTGCTGGAGGAGGGGAATCTTGGCGACGAGTTTTACGTCATCTTGAAAGGGCGGGTCGAGATCGTGCGCGCATTGGGGACGCCCGAAGAATCATTTTTGGGAATGCGCTATCCGGGCGAATTCATCGGCGAGGTGGGATTGTTGAACCAGGGTTCGCCGCGCACCGCAACGGCAAGGGTGGCGGAAGACGCCCGCCTGATGACCGTCAAGTATTCCGAATTCAATGAACTTCTCAAGGTCCACCCCGAGTTGGCGTATGAAATGGCCAGCGCGTTGGGAGCGCGGCTGACTGAATCCCTGAACGAGACCATCCAATACCTGCGGGGCAAAAACGAGGAATTGCAAAAAGCATACGACGATCTTCGCGCCGCCCAGGCTCAGATCATCGAAAAAGAAAAACTGGAACACAGTCTGCGGGTCGCGCGCACGATCCAGTACAGCATTTTGCCAACCAGGATTCCCCAGATGGGAGGCTACGACATCGGGGCATTGATGATTCCCGCCCAGGCGGTGGGAGGCGATTTCTACGGGGTGTATCCGCTCGATGACGAGAACATGGCGTTGATCGTCGGTGATGTCTCGGATAAAGGCGTTCCTTCCGCCATCTTCATGGCGCAATGTCACGCGCTGTTGCGTTCCTCAATCGGGAGGGGTGTGAGCGTAAAGAATGTGGTCGAAAGGGTCAACAGTTTGTTATGTGAGATGAACGCCAGCGGGTTGTTCGTCACGGTCATCTACGGGATATTGAACAAACCTACAGGGGAGTTCCGATATACGCGCGCGGGGCATGAACTTCCCCTGGTCCTCGATGCGCGAGGCGAAGCCTTTTTCCCCGAAATGGGCAAAACCATGGTGCTTGGCCTTTTTGATCGGCCGCTGCTCGAGGAGCAAGTGGTAATGATTCCCCGGGGTGGTCTGCTGTTGTTGTATACCGACGGCGCCGCCGATGCCAGATACGAGGATGATTTGCCTTTCGGTTTGGACGGAGTCGTCCAAACCATGCAGCGCCTCGGGACTCAAACCCCCGCGCAGAATATTTGCCAGGGAATCTTCGACTCCGCGGTGGAGTTCCAGCAGGGCGCGCCTCAATTCGATGACATCACTCTGCTGGCGGTGCGGAGAACGGGGTGAATCATGGACACCCCGCGATTCGAAGAAGCCTGGGCGTACGCCTTGCATCGCCTGGAGAACGGGCTTTCGCCGAAACTTTTATATCACAGCGTTTCTCATACGCGCGATGACGTCGTCCCCGGCGTAACGCGGCTGGCGGCGATGGAAGGAATTGATGGGACCGAATTATCATTGCTCATCACCGCGGCATGGTTTCATGATCTTGGTTTCGTCAAACAACCCCAATATCACGAATTGATCAGCGTCCGCATCGCGACGGAGGTTTTGCCGGATTATGGTTTCGCCCACGATCAGGTGGAAACTGTGAAATGGGCGATCCTGGCAACAGCCCTTCCACAAAAGCCGCAAAACCTGCTTGAAGCGATCCTCACCGACGCCGACCTCGATGTGCTCGGGCGCGAGGATTACAGAATGGGCAACAGCAACCTGCGAAGAGAACTCGCTTTGTACGGCACGGAATATACCGACGCGGAATGGTACAGCCGTCAACTGGCTTTTCTCGAATTGCATACTTACTTCACCGCCTCGGCGCGCATGTTGAGGGAAGACGGAGAGAAAAAGAACCGTCAGGATCTTATAACACTTCTCGAAAAAAATTTGTAAGTTGAATTGATCTCGCCATGCAACTCCGTGCCGTATCCATAGGGGAGGCTGTCCCGCGCGAATCCTTCCAGGCGCAGGTCCGATCCGTGTTCGATTCGGCGGTCAATCTGCGGCTTGCGGATGAAGACCGGCTCCTCACGGTCTTTCTTTCGGATGAAAACGAATTACCGCAGGGGATTCGGATTTCAGAGGAGATTCCGCTTCGATCACTACGGGTGGGTTTGGCTGCGTTTACAAAGGGCGGGATCTTAAGCTTCGACTCGTCCCCGCATTCCATTGACCTGCGCGGCGCTCCCGTTTGGAAATGCCCCATCCCTGAACTCTCGGCGGAAATGTCAGCCGTTTTCGCCATGCGCTCATGGTCTGCTGTGTGGGTTTTGCTTAACGAAGAACAACGCCGAAGAAAAACCGGGATCATTGCCGGGGAAATATTTCAATTGAACTCTGGGACTCCATTGAACCGGAAAATCGGTCCGCCCATCATGCGGCTAATCGATGCGGCCATGCAATTCGACAACGAGGGGGCGTTTCGCGCCACGGAAGAAATGATCGGTCTCGGTCCCGGCGTCACTCCATCCGGCGACGACATTTTGTTAGGTTTCCTGGCAGGGTTGTGGAGCGCGGCTGGCAAAGATCAAAAGAAATTATCTTTCATCCGATCGTTTGGCAATATGATCATGCGGCTTGCTGATCGAACAAGCGAGATCAGCCGCACCTATTTGCATCATGCGACCCGGGGGCAGTTTTCCAGCAGCCTATCGAATCTTGCGCAGGCAATTGCGGCAGGCGAAGATATAAAATCGACCGCCGAATCCGCCTTGCGAGTCGGTCATTCCTCCGGCGCGGATTCGGTCACCGGCTTGCTGATCGGGTTGGGCGTTCAAAACGCAGAGATACGGGAACGCATGTTGGAGTCTGGAAATACTTGGTAGATCAAAAACATTGCGTGAATTGCGTTCTCCAGAACAAATACAGCGTTGGAGAACGCCAAATACGCGCTACAGGTACTCCCGCATCGGCTTGAAATAAAAATCCTCCCAGCCTTGTTTATAACTTTCTGACTGACCGACGGGGATGTTTGTGTGTACCAGCGTAAGTTTCGTCTTGCCATCCTGTTCTTCCAATAGGATTTCCACCTGAGAGTCCTCGGCGTCTTCGGGGAACTCGCCCGTGCGCCACGATTGCAGGATGCGTTTGTTCTCGTCCAATTCCAGGAACGTGCCCCAGATGTAGCCGTCCCAGGCGGTGAACTCGCCGCCTGCGCGCCCGTCCACTTTGGCGGGGCTGCCCGTCATGAGCGTATGCCCCTGCGTGGATATCCAGGCTTTATAGATCGTTTCCGTGTTGGTAATGAATTCAGCAGTCAGGGTAAATTCGTTTTTCATGTTTTTCCTTGCCGCATCCCTTTGAAAGACTAAATCGCCCAATCGTTTTTCCTTGCATACATCTCTTTCGAGATCTCACCTGCAAGGCGGGCATTATTCAACAAAAGGGCAAGATTGGCTTTGAGCGACCTTCCCTCCGTCAATTCGTTGATACGGGATAACAGGAAGGGAGTCAATTCCTGGCCATGCATGCCCTTCTCCATGGCTTCCTTCGAGGCTTTGGCGATGACCGGCTCCATCCCCGACTTTGAGATGGATTCTGTTTCAGGGACCGGGTTCGTCACGAGGACAGCGCTCCGGAGTCCCAGACTCCAATGCGCCTTTGCGAACTCAGCGATCTCTTTTGGCGAATCAAGCCCTGCGCTGACTTTCAGTCCGCTTTCGCGTGAGTAAAATGCCGGGAATTCATCGGTCTGATAACCGACCACGGGGACGCCCATCGTTTCGAGATATTCCAAAGTGGCGGGTAGATCCAGAATGGCTTTTGCCCCGGCGCAGACGACGATCATCGGCGTTTCGGCTAATGCTTTCAAGTCCGTCGAAACATCGAAGGGGAATTCTTTGTGAACGCCGCCGATGCCGCCTGTGGCGAAGACCTTGATTCCGGCCATGTGCGCGGCGAGCATCGTCCCGGCGACGGTGGTTCCGCCGTCCATTTTTTTGACGATGGCTGTGGCGAAGTCGCGGTGACTGACCTTCAGCGAGGAATCACTTTCAGAAAGCCGGACCAGTTCCCCGTCCGAGAGACCGAGGCGGATCTTCCCGTCGAGCAAGGCAACTGTGGCCGGAATCCCCCCGACACTGCGGACCTGTTTTTCCATATCCCGCGCGAGGTCAAGGTTTTGCGGATGGGGTAAACCGTGCGTGATGACGGTGGATTCAAGCGCGACTATGGGCGAACCCAATTTGAGCGCGCGCGCAATTTCGACGGAGAGTTGAACGTGTGGATGTTTCATGGCGATGGAGGTTTGACGTAATGGAAGACGTGGAAGTCGATATCGCCAAGGGCTTTGTTTATTTTGGCGATCTCGGCCTGTTTATCGATGGAGGAACGGTTTTCCTTTTCGATCAGTTCGCGCGCGGCGATCAGTTCCCTGCGGAAGGCTTTGAGGATGTCGTGAGCCATGGACTGCGCATCGCGTTTGCTGGAAACGTTTTGCGAAAAACGCTGCTGGAACATGGGGCTGTATGCGATCTCGGGATTCCCCTCGAGGATCTTCGCCAGTTCGAGGTAGTCCTTTTCGGTGAGTTTGCGGTTCGACCCCGAACCGCCGGAGCGGCTGTAACTGGCGATGATGACATTGTTGACGAGTTCCATCAATTCCTTCATCTCGTGCTGTTTCGCGGACCGTTCGACCCCGGCACGGCGCCTCGCGTTATCGCCCATCAACTTCCATGCGGCTTTTAATTCCTCGAGAATGATCTCGCTCGGCAATTGCCATGTGCCGATGTCGATCCAATGAACGGCGACGCCGAGTTTTGCGGCTTTGGCTTTGAATTCGTCGCTGAAGAAATGCGCGGTGATCTTGGAGCGCGAAAGGAATTCCGGCGCGCGGGACGCTCCCGGCTGGCTGGCAAGGGTTTGCTCGCTGGTCATTTCGATGCGTATTTGTTTGTTGGTGGCTTCGTTCAGGCTCAGTTCGTCCAGTTCCCTGCGGCTGATGCTGGCAAGGATCTCGCTCAGGTTGCGCGATGTGATCAGGTTTTCCAATTCTCCGGTGACGAGCGGCAGGACGGTGGTATCCCATGGAAAGGAAACGCCGGAAATTTTTGCGGGCGCAGGGGAGATGATGGTCTGGTCATATACAAGGGAATAGACCGCGGTTTCGTCGTAGTGATAAGGATCGTTTTCAGGCGCTGATTCCTTTGGTTTGCGCAGGATGCTGAACATGACCTTGACGTCCTGCGCCTCGATCGGGATGCCGTCCTTGGTGCGCGATTTGACGGATAGTCCGCGAACGAACTGGTCGCGCAGGTTGATGATGGCATATTCGCGCTTTCCGGCTTCGTCGTTTTTGCCGATCTCGCGGATGCGTTCGAAGCGTCCCAATTTCCACGCCTCCTGGCGCGGCTCGATGATCTCCGGGATTCCATCCACTCGCTCGAGCAGGGCGACGCTGTCGAGGTTGACTTGCACATATCCCGGTCCGCCAATGCGGATGATCGGTGACCCTTCGTCCTCTTCGGAGATCTTCCCTTCGTTGATGGTGATGAGTTCATGACCCTGTCCGAATGACACATTCTCGATGAAATCGTAGGCGACGGTCTCATCTTCCAATTCGAATATGTCTGCGAGATAGGCAGCGGCTTTGGTCTTTGCCAGCGCATAGATCACGGCAAGCAGGGGCAGGTATTTTACGGCGCTCATCGCGGCGATAGCCATGCGTTGAAGGTTGTCTGCGGCAAGGAAGATAAATGCCGCCAGCGTCAAACCGCTCAGGACAGCCCATGCTGCAAACCCGGCGTAGGTGCGGATCCGGTTGCGATACTCGACGCTCTCTTCGTTCAGGTCGAAGAGGCGCGGCATCACCTGGTCGCGTTGGAAACGGATGCGCTTCATGACCCGCCCTCTTCACGATGCATGGAGGCGTCCAGTTTATTGACGAGCAGCCACTTCCAGATCTCATCCAATTTCTTGATCTCGGATTCCATCTGGTTGTTCGCGCGGCTTTCGATCAGGATGGTTTCCCTCACTGGCTCGATCAGGTTCTGAAGGGTGGAGAAGATATCCTCCGGCGGGGAAATGGGATTGTGGAATTTCTGCGAGGCGAGCCGCGCGAAGTTCTTGACGGCTTCGCTGTGCGCAGCAGTTTCGATCAATTTCTCGTGTTCGTTCAGCAGGTCTGCGTCGCGTTGGGCGATCTTCATCCACTCCGCGTTCCAGTTCTTGATCGTCTGTTCCTCGATGACGGGGTCGAACAGAACGTTATGGATTCGAACGTCCATGATCTCGAGTCCGCGCGCTTCGAGTTGTTCGTATTCGAGGCTGGGGATGGCTTCACCGGTCGTCTCGGGGAGGCCCGTATCGTCCAATGCCACTACAAACGGACGTTTCAACCGCCGGTTGAGCATCTCTTCGATGGTCTGCAAGCCGCTGATGCCGTCCGCTTTGAACAGGTCTTCCAGTTTGAACTTGCGGACATATTCCCGCCACAAGTTCACAACAAGATGGGCGGGGAGCCGATACCATTCCATTCGGCTGCGTCTGTTTTCCGCCGTGACCAGTTCGATCACTTCGCGCGTGACAGCGTTTAATACAGCCTGGGCGTTATAACCGTATTGCGAAACGACGCCGCTTTCCGACGGGACCTTTTCTTCAGGTCTTTTGATGCGGAATTTTATGCTGATGGTGGGGGAGATCTCGAAACCGTCGCGGGTGAGACCGGCAGTCTGCTGGCGGCGGGCTTGTAACTCGTTGTATTTTTTCGGGTCGGAGATCGGAACCGGGTTGAGGAAGGGCTGGTCGCTCGCAAGCGGACCGATGAACTGCCATTGCGCCCGCAGGTCCACGCCTTCTTCGCGGGTGATCTTTTCCTTTCCTCTTGTAAAGCGGATTCCAGGTCCCGCCGCCCCGATGATCTCCGTCTCAGTTTGCAACACGACGGCGCTGGCGGTATCCAATACGATCACACCGGGACCTTGTTTCTTCGTCTCGCCTGCGTGGGTGATCAACCGTCCGTTCTTGACGAAGAGGGTCGGGCCGCGTTTGCCGTCGAAAGCGCTGACGCGCGCGTAGATCTCCCGCCGGTCTTTGGGGGTCTGGACGGGCAGGACGAATTGCGAGAAAAAGTAGACCAGTTTGTCGAGGATGAAATTCGTGGCGATGATGTCCACAAGAAGGATGAACCCGGCGACGCCGAGGACGGCAACATTGGTGTAGTCCACCCCCAGAAAAAAGAGGATGCCGTGAAAGACGACGACGGTCACGAAAAGGACACCGAAAGGCGTCTGCAGAAAAGATCCAATGCCGTCGAACAGCCTTCGAAC
>JAPKMP010000027.1 GCA_026645935.1 Candidatus Villigracilaceae bacterium
AGTCCGGAGGCTCTACTGCTGGGGTACAAAATTTTGAGGTCGGAACTTATACCCGTACACGATCAACCCGCGCTCATCGCCGTCGTTCCTCATCTTGCGGGTGACCATTTCGACGGGCATGCCGATCTGGACTTCGGAATTATCCACATCGGTCAATTGAGCTGTGAGCATGGGTCCTTCATCCAATTTGATGAGCGCCACAGTGTAGGGAGCCTGCGATTCGTAACCGGCAGGGGCCTCGTAAATGGTCGTGAAGGAATACACTTCACCTTTACCGCTAAAAGTATATAAATCTTTGGCTTCATCGCCGCAGTTTGGGCAGACGTCGCGTGGGGGGAAGATCTTGTGATCGCAATGCGGGCAAACCTCCCCAACCAGTCCATATCGCTGTTTTTTGAGGCGCCAATGTCGGGGGATTTCCATGTTCTTGTTGTTCCTTTCTCGAACTCTATTCTATCCAGCGCGACTCTCAAAGACTATCAGGATTGACTTTCAAGATATTCCCGAAACGGACTCGTCTTGTCTGGAAATCCTTTCATTTGCGCATGAAACTGTTTCCCGACTCTCACCTTTGTAAGTGGTAAGACGAGTACTGCGCGTAGTCAAATTGATGATTAACTCTTGACTTAAGGAAAGTGATTGAGAAAGATTTGTCGATAGCAGTCATTTTTATAAGACAGATGCTGGGCGATGCTTCCAATGGTGTGTCGCTTGCTCGAAGGCATACGCCAGTTGCAGGACTCCCCAATCATCCTGATGCCTCCCTACGATCTGCAATCCGACGGGCAAACCCGATGATGAGAACCCACCCGGGACTGAAATTGCCGGGTTTCCCACCGTGGAAATAAAATAACAGGATTTCATCCAATCAACATAGGTATGCATTTCTTCGTCATTGATCATTTCAGGATAAGGTTTCTCGACATCGAACGGCAGGACTTGACTCACTGGCAGAACCAAAAATTCGTATTTTTCCATAAACTCGCGCAGGCGATGAAATAACCGCGTCCGGTTTATTTCCACTCGGGCGAGATAAGGACCAGTAAGGGATTTGCCTTGTTCGATATTCCAGATCACGGTGTCTTTCAGTTTATCCTGATGTTCCCGGTATTCTGTCTCTAGACCCGCTTCGAAGCTCCACGCGCGCCAGGCTTTGAAAATTTCATCGGCGCCGGAAAAATCGGGTTCCGATTCATCGACGATGCAGCCCAGCGCCTCGAATACGGGACGGGCTGAATTCACGACCGCCAGCACTTCGCGCTCATACGGCAATCCCAGATTGATCCAAGCAATGCGCGTATTTTTGAAATCGCGTTCCAATGGCAGGGAAAACTTCGAGCCGGGGTCAAGCAATGAGATGGGCGAAAGAGTCGAAGGTCCGGCGAGAGCCGAGAGGAGCAGTGCCACATCGGAAACAGTACGAGCCATCGGTCCATCCACAGACAATGTGAACCATCCCATCTCCGATGGGTAAGAAGGGACCCGCCCGGGCGAGGGTCTCAGCCCGACGACATTGCAAAAATTTGCCGGGTTCCGAAGCGAGCCGCCCATGTCGCTTCCATCGGCGATGGGGATCAAGCCGCATGCCAGAGCCGCTGCCGCGCCGCCGCTGCTTCCTCCGCAGGTTTTGCCTGGATCAAATGGATTGCGCGTCGCGCCGAAAACGGGATTGAAAGTCTGCGACCCGGCTCCAAACTCAGGGACGTTTGTCTTGCCGACCGAAATCGCGCCTGCGCTTTTGATGCGTTCGACAACGAGCGAGTCGCTATCGGGAATGAAATCCTTGTAGATCGGCGAACCGAACGTGGTGCGGATGCCTCGCGTGAGCTGCAGATCCTTGTGTGCGATCGGCAAACCGTGCAAAATGCCGGGATTTTCTCCGCGCAAAATGGCGGTATCTGCGTGGTCCGCTTCTTTCATCGCTCCTTCAGCTGTCAGTGTAACGATCGCGTTGACCTTCGGATTGACACGCTCGATCTGCGCCAGATGCGCGGAGAGGACTTCGCGCGCGGAGATTTCTTTATTTCGCAGCATACGTGCAAGGTCGACGGCGGGAAGGAAGCAGAGATTGGTTGTCATGAAATTGGCCGGTTTGGAAAATGAATGATGGATTTTACCCTTGATTTCCCGAGTAGCTTCATCCGCTATCTCCGATTATTTGCCCTCGTTGACTTTGACGCGCGATTTTGCTAGGATGGAATTGACATTCGAGGGACCCATGGCACATAACAATCAAGTCAGATCTCAACAGACAAAACAAAAACCTGCCAAAGGAAAAGAGGCGGATAAAAATAATTCACCCAACTCCTTGCTTACGAACGTCGGCATTGCCTCGGGGATTCTTGCCATCCTTGCGGCGGTCGTCGCCATCATCAACAGTTGGATCGACATTGAATTGAAAATCAGCCCGACCCTGACACCCGCTATGATCGCCACAGCAACCCCAACTTTGACTCCCTCTCTGACCCCTCCTCCCACGCCATTGTACACTCCCGGACCTCTCACTTTCATCGAGCGCCCGGAACAAATCACCGCGGGCAACGATGTAAGGGTCATTGTCCAAGCGTGGGAAGGGGCGTTGTGTTATCTCGAATTTTACACTCCCGACGAAAATAAGAGTGAGGCGGATGGCTTGGGTCCAATCAGTCCGGATAGTTTCAGAAGATGCGCCTGGATTTGGAAGATCAACCGCAACACCAGTGAAGGCACAGGCAAGATCGTCGTGCGAGTCGGCGAATTCGAAGAGACGCATCCAATTGAAATTTTGCCTTGATATGGATTTGTGGTTTTGAAGATGCCTCGGCGGCGAAAGGTGCCGGGACTTGTGGTTTTATCCTCTCTTCAACCGATAAGAAAGGATGAAGGGATCGAGTCTTTCCGGGTAACCGTCGATGTGATAGGCGACGAGGTAGCCGCGATGCTCCTCCACCGAGAAGGGCCAGGGTGAGACGTTGATCTCGCTGTCTTCCACATGGTAATCGACGGCTAATTCTTCATCTTCGCCGTTGCGTGGAAAGATCGAGATACTGCCCGAGGCGGGAACATCGAAGCAGAATTGAAACGAGAGGGTATCCAACAGGTTGGTGATGCGGTCCATCCGGTCGAAGAGAACGCGGGAGAGGTTATGTTTCTCCAGCTGCTCGTCGATCCCTTTCGTAAAATCCGCATGTAATTTCCTGCGGACCCCGGACGTTCCATGACCCGCCAGCCGCCGAAAGTGATATTTGACGATGGTGTCCGCGATGATGTCGGAGCATTCCATGTCGAAACCGCAGCGGGCAATGACATCCCATTCTTCATCGGGGATGGAGCCGATGGGGGAGGTATCGAGATAGCCGTAGCCTCTGTCGTGCAAGCCCATGCCCATGATCATTGAATCCCGCTCGATGGGCGGAGAATCGAAGAGGTCATTGCCCCAGAGCATTGCCAGCGTGCCGACCAGTTTGAGATGTTCCGACTGCGGGGTGACGATCTTTCTGCGTTTGGATTTGAACATGGAGGTCTCCAGTGGCGTGGTAAAGCGATTCTAAATAATTTTCATGCAAAAGTCATACCATTATCTTGCTCAAGGCGGCGTCCCCAACGCCTGGGACTGCGGCGGGAGCAGTCCTTTAAGAGGTCTATTGTAAAACCGGTCTTACGAACGTGACAGCCCAGATTAATTCCTATTGGGAGGAATATGGACCAGTAGTCCAAATGGGTGATATGAATCCTGGTCGCATGCAAAGCAAATGTAAGGTTTGGCACGCAAAACTTCTTTGCGGACATCCCAGGACATTGTATATTTAATTATCGATGCATTTCGTCATAAAAAGGAGAATAAAATGACCTACCGATTTCTATCCCTTATGAATTCGATCGCCCTTGCCGTGTTCGGTGCGATGTTCTTTATCATGCCGCAGTTCGCCCTTGAATTGTTCGGCACCGAAACGTACGAGGCAACCATCTTTGTGGCGCGTGTCCTTGGCAGCGCGTTGCTCCTGGCGGGCATGTTCATTTGGATGGCGAAGGACCTGGTGGAGAGCCGCGCCGAGAGGACCATGGCGATCATGTTGTTGGTCAGTTCGATTGTCGGCTTCATTCTGACATTGGTGGGAATGGTCTGGGTGGATGTGATCCGCGCGAACGGTTGGACCCTGCTGGTGCTGCATATCCTTTTCGTACTGGGGTACGGATATTTGATCTCCGGAGTTACGATCGTCAGAAACCAACAGCAAAAACAGGTTTAGCCCGCCTTTGTTTCAGGATTGTCATTCAGGTTGATTGTGGCAATCAGGATGCGATTTCGAATTAAATTGGTCTCGTGGACTTGACATCCCGGGACCGTTTTTCATTAACCTATGATATAAACCTTGGCATGACACAACAAGGCTTCTTGATCATTTCTGATATTACAGGCTATTCGAAGTATGTCAACGAATCGGAGCTTGAACACGCGCGTGACAGCCTGACCGCTCTGCTGAATCTGTTGATTCGGCACACGCAATCTCCGCTGGTGATTTCAAAACTGGAGGGCGATGCGGTGTTTTCGTATGCGCCCGCGGGCGGATTTTTTCAGGGACAAAGCCTGCTGGATATGATCGAGACCACCTATGTATCTTTTCGCAAAGCCTTGGAACTGATGGTGCTCAATACGACCTGCCCATGCAATGCCTGCCGAAACCTGCCCAACCTCGACTTGAAGTTCTTCGTTCATTATGGTTCTTTCATAACCCAGAAATTGGGAAACTTCACTGAACTAGTGGGGAATGACGTCAATTTGGTGCATCGCCTGGCGAAGAATCAGATCAAGGAAAAGATGGGCTTCAAGGCATATGCCGCTTTTACCCAGCCGGTGATGGATTCGTTGGGACTGGCTGATTTTCAAAATAGCCTGGCGCCGCATCGCGAGACCTTCGCGGACGTGGGCGAAGTGCAAATGTACGTGCATGATATGCATCAAGTGTGGGAACGCTTGAAGGAAAGAGTCAGGATCGAGGTCCGACCAGAAGAGGCGGTGCTCATTCGTGAGTACGTGTTCCCCATCCCTGCTTCCATTTTGTGGGAGTACATGACGAAGCCCGAATACCGTGCCATCCTGCTTGGAGTGCATAACGTGGAGCTTCGAAATCAGGCACAGGGACGCACGGCGGTCGATTCGGTTTATCTCTGCTACCACGGCAAGATGGAATCTCAGCAATGTATCTTGGACTGGCAGCCCTACGAGGGGTATACGATAAATAGTACAACTCCTCTCGGTGTGAACTTTAACATGACATACAATTTGGAGCCCACCGCAAATGGGACGCGTTTGATCAACTTGTATGGAAAGGCGCGCGGATCGCGGATCATGTGCATGATAAGTGACTTGCTTCAGAAGATCATGTTTGCCCCGCAAACTGACAAGAATGTGGAACTACTGCGTCAACGCATCCAACAAGACCTTGCCGATGGAACTGCGTTTGTCTCTCCGCCCATTGAAGTGGACAAGGATCAGGTCGCTTCGCTTGCAACCCAGGCGCTGAGCCATGAACATTAATTGTCACACCCCAAGACCGCGCGTATAAATAAAAAATCCCGGAACTCTCCGAGATTTTTTTCCTTATACCATGTGATTATGCAGTAATCAAAGCCTGCTCAACTTCTAAAGGCAATTCCAGAAAGACGAAATGACTATTGTGGAAGAGATAATCTTCGCCGCTTTCATCAACGATTCGCACGAAATCATCTTTTTCTGCGCGCTCATCGGGGATGATTTCGTAAATCTTACGCGGAATTAGAGATGCTTCGTAATCCTTGTTATTAATACAGAGGGCATATTGTTTTTTTGTTTTCATGGTTATTCATCCAAATATCGCTTGATCTTAATGTCTTTTCGACCAATTCCGTGGGCTTCATACCAGTGAAGTTCCACACGGCGGATTTGTCCGTTCGGGATTCTGACGCTGGCAAGACCTTTCAACTTACGCCATCGCCCGTGCCCGTGTGTCTTTTGCAGGTAATCAAGAACGCGGATACTGGAACCGACGGCAATGATTTCTATGGCTTCAATGTTCCCAATGATTTCGAAATCCATAGCCATAGTTTAACACGAAACATGGGCTACGATGCCCAAAAAACGGTCTCGTGGACATTACGTCCCGAGACCGTTTTACATCTTTGAATCGGCGGACTAAAGTCCTTCCTCAGTTCGTGAAAGTCGAACACCTGCACTTGCGTCAGGTGCAGTGTGAATTCGACTCGTTGTGCGAATTCATCATTCCGCATTCATCCTTCATCATTTGCTTTCCCACCAGCCCATCAACTCACTCAACGCCAAACTCGGCGTCGCATCGCCCTGCCTGCCCGTGTTCCACGTCACGATCAACTCGCGCTTTGCGCGCGTGATGCCCACGTACAACAGGCGCAGGCGTTCCTTCACATAATCGAGCCGTGAGCGCAATGTCGCCGCGCCTTCTTCGTACCAGTCATATTCATCGTTCGGTGGTCGAGTAGGATCGGTGGTCGAGTAGGCGGCGGGGTCTCGATACGCATCGAACGCTACTCGACCTCCGCCGCCGTATCGAGACCCGACTCCCAACGCGGTCAACTGCGCCAGCGCCTCCGCTTCGAGATTCAATCCGCTCCGCACGAACCACTTCTCCGAAATAAAACGGTCATTCGGCATGTTCGACGGGAAGTCATAATTATTGACCGACATCAAATACACGCGGTCCCACTCCAGCCCCTTCGCCTTGTGCATCGTCGTCACCACCACGCGTCCGCGATGGCGTTCTGGGTCGAAGCCCGAATCGTCCGACGAGAACCCGATGAAGCGCCGTTCGTTCTTCGCGATCACCGCCAGTTCCGACGTCAACTCCGGCAGGCGCCAATCCGCGTGATCGTCCGCGACCTGTCTCAGCACCAGCGCCAGTTTATGCGCCAGAGCCAGATCCGACGCTTCGCTGAACACATCCTGCGCCAGCGTCAGCACCAGTTGATCGATGGGCAGAGTCACCGCATTCAACCATCTCTGGACATTGACTCGGAACGCACTTAATTCCTGGACAACTTGCTCCGCCTCGGACTCAGCCGATGCCTGCTCCCTCACCCCAGCCCTTATCATCCCTGAAAGGGGCTCCCAGCGGGAGAGGGAGCCAGAGTCCCCCTCTCCAACGGGAGAGGGGTTAGGGGTGAGGGGGCTGACATAATCCTCCACATTCCCAATCTTCCGCAACACCCGTTCAACATCACTGACCAATGCCATCTTCTCCGCGTCAGTGCGCCAATCTCTCCTCCACACATCATACGCCTTCGACAACTTCCGCGACGACTGCGGGTCCGCCAGATACGCCAGCAAATAACTCAACGACCCCGCCGCCGCGCGCGTCTCTGACGTGGACGAGATTAACTCAATCGGTTCGATTCCCTTTTGACGTAACGCATTGACCACCTCCACGCCGCGTTGGTTACGTGGGACAAGAACTGCAACCGTCGGCTGTTCTTCTATGGGAACGTCCGCGAACGAATCAAGATAACCCTTCACCGACTTGACCACTGCTTCGAGTTCTTCTTCGGGCTTGTATTTTTTACTGATGAACTTGATTGCCTTCGGGTCATCGTGCGGATTCTGTTGCGGATCGCCCTCAGGCACAGGGACAATATGCGGCACGGACAATGCTGTCCGCGCGTTGGGGTCGGGGTGGGAGGTCATCACCCAGTCAATGAGATGATTCGCCAACGCAAGAATGGACGGTTGCGACCGCCCCGACTCGGGCATATCAACACTTGGATTATTTTGAATGAACGCCCGCAATAATTCTGGTGATGCGGTGGTAAATGTTTCAAATATCGCCTGATTTGGGTCACCGACACGGACCCAGTTGCCTCCCAAATCGCTGGTCGAGTGGGCGAAACCCGTATCGAGACCAGAGGTTTCATTCAAACTAGTCATTGTGGTCTCGATATGCCCTCCGCTATCGCTTCGGGCTACTCGACCACCAGAAAGTTGCGAAAGTATTCTTTCTTGTGTGAGGCTCGAATCCTGCGCTTCATCTTCCAAAATATATGGATAGCGATATTGCAATCGAGCTAAAAAATCTTCGTCGTTTTCGAGCAGGGTCAGTGCCAGGCGGATGAGGTCGTCAAAGTCCACGGCGCCGCGATAGGCGAGGGCGCGTTGATAGTCCGCGTAGATGCTCCAGCCGAGTTCGGCGAGAGGCAACGGCGCAGGAGAGGCGTCGAGTTTGGCGCGCAGGCTTTCGGGAGTCAGGAGGCGATCTTTGGATGAACGGATAAAGGCTAAGGCGAGGGAGTCCAACAGATCAGGCAGTTGCTGACGTTTGACCCAATCCATTTTGGACTGATCGAGGGCAGGGTCGAGGTAGTCATCCAGCGAGTGCGACGCCAGCCACGCATTGACTGCCTCTTTTCGGATAAAGCCCGCCTCACGCTCGTCGATGATGCTGAAACGCTCCTCCAGCCCCACGCGCGCCGGCTTCTCGCGCACGATGTCATGCGCCAGCCCATGCAGCGTGCGCACGCGATATTTGTACAGCGCCTGCAATGGGTTGTCGAAGAAGCGTTTGATGCGCGCTTCGAAGTTGTCCACCGCCGAGTTGACCAGCGTGACGATCAGCACTTCCTGATCGTCCTGCAACGCGCCGCTGTGAATGATCTGCGCCGCCAGCGCGGAGAGGATGTGTGTCTTGCCCGCGCCGGGGACGGCGGCAATGCCGAGCCGCCCGCCGGTGTAGCGGAGGATATTTTGTTGGGAGGGGCGAGGGGTGAAGCCGGAAAACATAGCTTTCAATGGATTATTCTTTCACCAAAATTTTCTGAAACGCTTTCAATAATGCGCCGCGTTGTTCGAAGCCTGCCGCGCCGAGGTCGGAAATGGCGAGGAAGATTTTTTCGCGGCAGCGAGCCAGCAAACCGCCTGTGAGACGCGCAAGAGTTTCAGTTTCCATCGCAACCTCGTCCGAGTCGAGCCAGAGACGGCCTGTTGAGGCATCCCAATGCCGCGAAAGGACGTGGGGATGGGTGAGCGGCTGCGAGACGCGCTGCGACCAGCCGTCCGAGCCGGGGTCGAGCCAAAATTGATAAGAGGCGGGGCGATTCATCATCAGGAATGTGTATGCAGGTGCAACAAGCACGGCATCCTTATTCTCGCTTCGCCACGCTTCCAGATACTGCGCCGCGATCACGCCGTCTTGCAGCATGGAGACATATTCTTTTCCGAGATTAAGACCTGACAGGTCTGTTATCGGTTCCATTGCAACCCTGAACTTCTTGATGGATTCGACCAAACTCGCCGCGACGCGCACAGCATCGAGATTCAAATGAAAACCGAAACCGGGCTGGGAGAGCACTTCGCCGAATAATTTTCTCAAAAAGAAATCGAGCGGCAGGGGTTCGTTTACGCGGTATTCTTCGAGCCAGGTTCGAAGCGCGGAATACCGTTCGCCAAGAGAATAGGTAATGCGTTCCTGTGTGTCAGGTTGAATCTCGTCGAATGTCGAGAGCCTTAAGTCGCGCTGGCGATAGACGATATCGGCTAGCAATTGGGCGCGGATCAGGTCTGTGTTCAACGCGAACATGAACGCATGCGCCACGTCGAATTTCGGCGGATGGATGTTCCAACCGGGATGAGCAAGCGCGGACAAGGTGAGCAGCGATTTACTTCCGGGTTCGTCGCGCAGGGAACGGGACGGGCGGTTGCTTCGCCAGGGAATTCCCGCCGCTTCGAGTCGATTCGTGATCGAAAACCTCAATGCGTCTGAAAGATACGGCGCGAGAATGACGATCTCTCCCTGCGGCGTGCCTGTTTCGATCAGCGATCGAATCTTTTTCACTATATCATCCAGCATTTCGGGATGGAAATGGGCGAGGATAAATTCCATCGCATGCCGCCCTTCATTCACTTCAGTAATTTCCTCTTTGGCAATGGCGGAAACAAGCGCGTTCGATAGTTGGAGAACATTGGTGGAGGAGACGAAGGACTCGGTCAACTCGATGACCTGATCGCATTCGCGCCTCAGATCCAGACCGGAAATTGGATCGCCGCCCAGGAACTTTCGATACCCCGCCGCCTCGTCGTAAAGCAGGAGCGCCGAGTCGAAATCCGCCATCCATTCGCGGATGATGTCGTGGGCGCAGGAGATGTCCTCTTCGATGTTATCGTAAACGAGATGGCGATATGTCTGCGTGAGAAAGGAACGGGCTTGTTCGTTCCGCCAAAGAATGGAATTGAAGATTTCGAGTTGGAGGGAAAAATCCAGCAGGTTATGGTCGAGGCAGAATTGGCGGAAGAGATTCGCGCATTCCTGCACATCAGCATAGACCCGCCGCTGAGCGGGGTCGCCAAACCAGGCGGAGTCGAGCCGCGAACCGATCTCGGTATGCGGAAACCCGACGATGGCGGCTTTATTCAGACTGTCGAGAATTTGCGAATACAATCGGTTGCGATTGATGGTGACCGACTCGAAAGATCCCTTCTCTTCGATCAACGGGCGGACCAAGTGAGCCATGAAATATTGCGCAGTTTCAAGCGTAAGAAAAACCGGGGGGCGGTCGGGGTTATTGAATCCGGCTTCTTGCGCCGCAAGGGGCCAGAACAGGTCGCACATGCGCCGCGCCAATCCGCCGACCGTGGCAGGAGTCACCTCACCGCCCGCAATACGTTCGGGACTTTCCAGCAGGTCGAAATAGGGTTCTTGGAGTGTTCGCTGTGGAGTGAGCAGGAGGATCGAATCTGCGGGGGCGCCTTGAGAAAGCAAAAAACGAATCCGTTCCACACCGGCGGTTGTTTTTCCCGTGCCTGCCGATCCCGAGACGAAGAGACGGGAGTCAAGGGGAGACTCGATGATCTGGCGCTGGAGCAGATTGAATTGAGTCATGAAGCGAATGTAAGGTATCGCGGATGTTTTGTCAATGAAAAGCCCCCGCTCCAAATGGGTCGGGGGCTTTGTTCGATCAAGCTTGTTAAATCTTATCCACCTGGCGTGGGTGCGACCTCGAGTTCGGATTCGGTCGATTGATCGGCGGAATCTGTCAACGATTCGTCAGAGAATTCATCGGTCGTTTCCTCGTAAAGATACGAGTCACCAGAACCGACGCTGCAGACCGCCACCGTTTCGCTCGTCAGGCATGAACTTACGCTGTTATAGCTCGCCACGCCGATCAGCGAGACGATGTCTTCCGGGGAGCCCGCCAACAGAACAAGCGTGTTGCCTTTATTGCCCGATGCGAACAACATAAGCCCGTTTCCGAACCTGCCAATTTCTCCGAATGCGACCGTATCGATGGATTCGTCGCCGATCTCGACATCGGCTTTCAACAGGTAGTTGTCGAAGTCCTCCGTGGCGTCGAAGGAGCCGATCAGGATGGCGTCGCCGGACGAGGGGATATCATCCACGAATTGAAGTTTCAAGTTAAGGAAGCGCAGCGAGGATTGCAAGCCTCCCAGCGCAGTGATCAGGCTCGGGTCTTTTTCCACATCCGGCGAGACGAAGACCTGAACGGTTCTTTGTGTGAAGATGTAGGGGAACAGGTCGAGACTTTTGCTCTGGACACCCGAGAGCGCAAAGTCTGCAAGGTTTTGGATGAGCGATGCGTTATCAGTGTACGTGCTGTATGGCGCAGAGAGGAAGGTGAAATCGCCAAATGCCGCGACATTTCCATCCGCGCTCAGCGCCGCGCCTCCCGCATTCGGATCGTGCGCATCGTTCAGCGACGAGAAGTTGGTCTTTGAGCCCTGGAGCAGGAGCAGCCCCGAATCCGTCCCGACCGAGCGTGACCCGTAGAATGCGATCTCTTTCAAGCCAAAGGTCAATTCGCTCTTGCCGAATTCGTCGAACAGAACATTGCGGAAGTTGCCCTCGTTCGATTCGGTGTTGTAAAGATAATCATTGTTGACCGCAATGTCGAATTGCTTCAGGAGCGAATTTGCGGCATTGGCGTCGCCGTAGGCAATGGGATTGCCGGTGATGTAATCAAAGTAGAGCGTATTGCGCGTCGCGTCGGTGAAGACGAGGATCCTGCCGCCGCGTTCCGCAAAGTTTTCGAGAAGAGTGGTCTCGTATTGGGTGAATGTGATGCTTGGCGAAACGGAAACGAAAGCCCCGGCAGTTTTCAACAGGGATTCCAAAGCCAGGGAATCGGAGACTGTTTCCATATTTCCTCCGCGCGCGCGAATGGCGGAGGTAAGTGCTTCGATCTCGTTCAGGGTGAACTGATTGCCGTGAAATCCGTCGATCAGGACGGTGCCGCCCATCTGCTCGATGTCTTCAAGGTCCGGCGTATTGATGGGCGCTTGCGGCCTTTCGAAGGATGCGTAATCTGGTGTGGCGATCTCGGAGCGCTGCGGGACTCCGCGATAGAACCATAATCCGCGTACGAGCAAGGGGAGGATCAACGCCAGGATCGCAATAACGATGGTTTGCCTTTTCATGTCATCCTCCTATTGGCTGACGGGCAGGGGCGGAATGTACAGCATATACACGCCCGCTTCCCTTGGGTAGGGCAGGGTGATGCCGTCCGCGTCGGTCATGAAAAAGAAATAGGTGGGCGCTACGACGCCGGCCGGTTCCGCGAGGTCGAGGATTTCGTAGTTGGCGACCTTTGCCAATTCGGCGGCTTTCTTTGCGCCGTCGTTCTCGGTGCCGAACTCATCGATGATGCCGAGCGTCAACCCGTCGATGCCGGAAAAGATCTGCCCGCTGAACGTAATCGCATCGCTGCCGGTGAGTTTGTCTCCGCGCCCGAGTTTGACCGCCTGGAAGAATCCTTCCTTGATCATCTCTATCTGGCGCATGTCGGAATCGCGCGGCGCGCCCCAGAGTTTATACGGACCTGTTGTGATGATGTCTTCGATGACGAAGGGCGAGGGCGGCAGGTAGCCGATCACGCCGATATTGCCCACGAGGGAGGTTGGTTTGGCGTAAATGTAATCGGTGTTGACGGAAAGATAATATCCTCCGCTGGCAGCCATACCATTGACAACGGTCACAACCGGCTTTTTCTCGCGCAGGCGGGTCAGTTCCATATAAATGGATTCGGTATCAACCACCGTGCCCCCGGGGCTGTCCATGACCAGGACTACCGCCCGCACTTCCGGATGATCGATCGCATATTGGATCTGTTTGATGGTGTTTTGGGCTGAATATGTGTAAATGGCGTCTTCCAGCCGGATCACACCCACAACCGGGCGTGGAACCGCTGAAGCCGCCAGTAAACCGAGGATCAATGGGATCACCAGCCAGAGCAGGATGTTCCGTATCCGTTCCCAGCGTTGATCTGCTTCGCTCATGGTACTCTCCTTTGGTTGTTGTGAACTTAGTTATCAGCATATACGAGAAAATCTGCTTTGTCAACAAGGTTGTTCTGCGAAACGTTATAAAGTATAGTTGAATGAACCTGCCGCGCAGGCGATTTCAAATTCAACCCCAGGAGGTTTTCCCCATGCCCACCCCGATCAAAGGCGCAATCAAAAGCGGTTCTGCGGTATCCAGGTCAGGAGCGGTTTCCTACGTCAGGTTCTCGGACAAGCTTACAGCGTCCATCACGGACATTGCCAAGATCATCGAACAGCACAAGGAGATGATCGACTCGATTCAGGAGGTTGCCATCGAGTTGACCGGGTCCATCGGCTCGCTTCATACCCTGACCGTGAAATACGCCCGCACTGCGAACCAGATTCTCGACGTTCTGCTTCCCATTCTTAAGAACCTGCCGCTCATTCCCAGGAATGTCATGCAGATGTTGGTCAATCTCGAGAGCCTGACCCAGAAGATCATCGATAACGAAAAATCCACGACCAAGACGATCACGGATGTGCAGTCGGGCCTGAAGACCGGGGATGCCAACAAGCTGAAGGCTCACGCGGGTCAGCTGCAGGCTGTCACCAAGACCATTACAGCCATCATCCCGAAGGCGTAGAACAGGCCGTCGGCTTGTTCTACTGTCTGAAAATTTGTTGACATTTCCACGCGTCTGCATGTATAATGCAGTCCGCTTCCACCCCGGAGGACGAATTCCGGGGTAGTTGTTTGTTTCAACCCCAGCTTCCCCAGGAGCAGGCGCAGGGTGCAAGGCAACCCGCAGGCTTCCTCGGTGAAGTGAATGACTGGAGATATAAGAAAATGAAATTTGCAATCGTCGAAAGCGGCGGCAAGCAGTACCGCGCCGTTGAAGGCTCCACCATCGATGTGGATCGCCTGGCCCGCGAAGTGGGCGAGACCTTCGATTTTGACCGCGTCCTGCTCATGGCAGATGGAGATGCGGTCTCTGTCGGAACCCCCACCGTCAGTGGGATCGCTGTCTCTGCCACGGTCATGGACCACGTCAAAGGTCCCAAGGTCCTTTTCTTCAAGTACCGCCCAAAGAAACGCATCCGTGTCCGCGGCGGGAACCGCGCTCATTTCACCCGCCTGATGATCGAATTCATCGGCAAGGCTGGCGATAAGAAGGAAAAACCCAAGGCTGAAGCAAAACCCAAGACAGAGAAACCAGCCAAAGCCGCGAAAGAAGCGAAGCCGAAGGCATCCACAGCAAAGAAACCCACTCCGAGAAAGAAGTCGGAAAAGAAGTAAAGGCAGGTAGAAAATGGCACATAAAACAGGTGGCGGTTCAACCCGTAACGGAAGAGACAGCAATTCCCAGCGATTGGGCGTGAAGCGATACGCCGGTCAGTTCGTGCTTTCCGGTAATATCCTGGTCCGCCAGCGCGGAACACGCATCAAGCCGGGTCTGAATGTGATGGTCGGCAAGGATGATACTTTGTTCGCGACCGCCGACGGTATGGTGATGTTCGATGTCTATCGCGGACGCAAGCGCGTCAATATCGTGCCGGTCGAGGCGGTGCAGTCATGAAAACCGATATCCATCCCGCAAACTTCGAAGCCAAGGTGACCTGCGCTTCGTGCGGCAATACCTGGGTGACGACATCCACAAAAAAGGAACTGCGCATCGACGTTTGCTCCAACTGCCATCCGTTCTATACGGGCGAATCGGCAAGGCTTCTCGATGTGGAAGGACAGGTGGACCGTTTCTATAAGAAGCTCACCGCCCGCCAATCCTATGTGGAAGACCAGAAGGCTCGCGAAGAATCCATGAACGTCAACAATCGTTCGGTGGATGACCTCGCCCTCACGCCCCGCGCCACCGACGGACTCAAACGCGCCGGTCTGCTCACGATAGGGCAGCTTGTCGATAAATTGGCGGAAGGCGACGCCGCGATCCTTGCGGTCAACGGCTTTGGACAATCAGCGTTGACTGCGGCGAAGAAGAAATTGCGCGCGCTGGGTCTTGAACTCCCCGAGGCGCCCAAGGCAGAGAAGGCTGAAAAAGCCGCCGAAGCGGCGGAGTAGGCGCACCGTCTTTTATCCGGTAAACTGGACAGGCAGATGCAGAAAGCGTCTGCCTGTTTTTACAAGTAATAACGGAATCAGAAGATCATTCATTAGCCGCGCAGAGTTGCGGACAAAATTCCCAGGAGATAATTTTCATGATGCATACCCACGGCTTGATCGAAGTAGTGTGCGGCTCGATGTTCAGCGGCAAGACGGATGAGTTGATCCGCCGGCTGGTGCGGGCGACCATTGCAAAACAGAAGGTGCAGGTCTTCAAACCCGCCATCGATGTGCGTTACGCAGTGGAAAAGGTCGCTTCGCATGCTGGCTCCACCTACGATGCAATTCCCGTTCAGAAAGCATCCGAAATTCGCGAGCGGGTGGATAGGGACACGACAGTGGTTGGTTTGGATGAAGTGCAATTTTTCGATCCTGAGATCGTGCGCGTGGCGCAGGAACTCGCCGAACGCGGAGTCCGGGTCATCGCTGCCGGACTGGATACGGATTTTCGCGGCGAACCGTTCGGGTCCATGCCGGTGTTGATGGCGAAAGCCGAGGAAGTCTTGAAACTCCACGCCATCTGCATGGTTTGCGGAGGGGAAGCCTCGCGCACGCAAAGACTGGTCAATGGCAAGCCCGCCCGGTATAATGAGCCTGTGGTTATCGTTGGTGCATCTGAATTGTACGAGGCGCGTTGTCGCCTGCATCACGAAGTGCCAAGATAAATGGAGGCAAAGAATGACATCACAACGAAGGCTTCAGAATTCATTAATCATTGAATACTATAAAATTCAATGGCAAGATATTCATCATTCTAGGAATCAAGATTGGGAGCTATCAAAACTAATCCTTGCTGGCTTTTTAAGTGTAAGCGGTTTGAGAGCATTTACAAACGCCAATATCCTTCTTTTGGTTCTTTCGGGAAGTTTCATAATACTGAGTATTTTGGCGATTTTTATTACGATTAGACACAAGCAGTTATTTTCGGAGAAAATGTCGGTAATTAGAAAGTTAGAGAACAAAATGGGAATGGATCAGCTTGAATTATTTAAAACTAGAAAAGGTTTACGTTTATTTACAACACAAAACTTTTTAATAGCAATTTACTTTGTCTCTGCAACTATATTTGGCACATTCTTTTGGCTTCAAGTAGCCGCTTAAAAGCATTGTTGCAATGCAAAATTACAAGGATGTTCTTTCTGAAATCCTGATCGAAGCAGAAGCCCTGCAGAAACGGGTCGCCGAACTCGGCGAACAGATCAGCGCGGATTATAGTGGGGAGGACCTTTTGCTTATCTGCATCCTGCGCGGGGCTGTCCCATTCATGGTGGACCTCAGCCGGCATATATCCATCCCGCACATGATGGATTTCATGGCGGTATCCTCATACGGTGCGGGCAAGCGCGAATCCTCGGGATTTGCGCGCGTCACTCTCGACCTCCAAACAGACATCCGCGAACGCAATGTCCTGCTTGTGGAAGATATTGTGGATAGCGGCCACACCATTGCTGCTGTTCTGCAAATGCTCGGCACGCGCCAGCCGAGTTCACTTAAAGTTTGCGCATTGCTCGACAAGCCCGAACGGCGCGAGGCGCATGTGCCGATTGACTACCTCGGCTTCACCATCCCGAACAAGTTTGTCTTTGGGTATGGTCTCGACCTCGATGAATATCACCGCAACCTGCCGTTTGTCGGCGTTGTGGATTTGGATAAATACAAACCTTCCGGATGAGCATTCGGATGCAGGGGATATGAATGAATCACGATCAGAGACCGCAATCGCCATATTCCGGCCGCTGGGTTGCACTTGTGCGGGGAAGGGTCGTTGCACAGGGCGGCACTCCCGAACAGGCATTGCGAGCCTCGCAATCCAGCCGCCATAAGGAAAAACCTGAAATCCGATTCGTGTCTGCCGCCTTTACCCTTCCCCCTATTTTGGAAAAGATCTTGACGATTCTCCCCTCCCAAGCAGAGGTCTATCTTGTCGGAGGCGCAGTCCGGGATTTGTTGATGAACCGCCTCTCTCCGGATTTCGACTTTGCCCTGCCTTCGAGCGGCATTTCCCTCGCCCGATCCGTTGCCAATTCCCTCAATGCAGACTTCATGGTATTGGACGAAGAACGCGATACCGGGAGGGTTGTCCTCACGAACGAAGATGGGTCATTCACATATCTCGATTTTGCCGCTTTCCGCGGAACAACCCCTATGACAGACTCAAGACAGGCCCTGGAAGAAGATTTGCGAGACCGGGACTTCACCATCAACGCCCTTGCGCTCAATCCACGCGATATGACCATCATCGATCCGCTCGACGGTGCGAATGATATCCGGGCAAAGATCATCCGCGCCTGTGCGCCCACCTCCATATCTCACGATCCCGTACGGATATTACGCGGGGTCCGCCAGGCAGTGGCTTTCGGATTCGCCATCGAGAAAAATACCCGCACATGGATGAAAGAAGCCGCCGGGGGAATCGAGAAAGTAACCGTTGAACGCCTGCGTGACGAAGTGTTCAAGATCCTGGGCGGACCCAAAGCCAGCGCATCCCTCCGTGCATTGGAGATGCTTGGAGCGATGCAACACCTGATGCCCGAATTGTTGGAGATGAAAGGCGTCACGCAATCGCCACCCCACATCCATGACGTCTGGACACATACCCTTTCCGTATTGGATCACCTCGATGATCTGCTCTCGTCCCTTAGCCCCGATTTCGATGCGGAGAAGACCAGTGACCTGTTCATGGGTTTGATCAGTCTCAAAATCGGGCGTTACCGTGAACAGATCGCAGCGCATATGACGAAACCCCTCAACCCAAACCGGCTGCATCGTTCCCTTCTCTTCCTTTCCGCGCTGTACCATGACGTATGCAAACCGTCGACGAAATTCGCCGATGAGAATGGAAGAATCCGTTTCTTTGACCACGACCTAAAAGGAGCGGAGGTCGTCGCTGAACGCGCACGCTCCTTCAACCTGAGCAACGATGAGATCGAACGACTGGATTCCATCGTCAGACATCACATGCGGTTCCATTTTTTTACGGAAAGACTCTTGAAGGAAAGCCAACCTCCCTCCCGAAAAGCGATCTACCGTTATTTTCGCGATAGTGGCGGGGCTGGCGTGGATTTGGTTTTGCTTGCGCTTGCCGACGTGCGCGGCGTATGGGGCAACACGCTTACCCAGGAGATCTGGGCAGCGTATCTCGACATTGCGCGAATCCTGCTTGAAAATTACTGGGAGCGTCCGAAGGAGACCGTGAATCCTCCGCGCATCCTGGATGGCAACGAGTTGATGAAAGAATTAAATCTCAGACCGGGGCGCATTGTGGGACAACTGCTTGAGTTCATACGTGAGAATCAGGCTGCGGGAAAGATCAACAGTAAGGACGAGGCGATTGAATCTGCCCGGGAGGAATTGGCGAAGATCGAGGCCGGGTTGTAAATTGTGCGTGTTGGCCCGGCGAATCAAATCTATTGAAAATCAGGAGATGACATGGATACGGTAAATGTTAATGGTATTGAATTGGCGTATAGGCGGTTAGGCAAAGGGTCGCCGTTGGTACTAATTCACGGCTACCCCCTGGATCATTCCATTTGGGATGATGTTGCTTCCCTGCTGGAACATGATTTCGATCTCATCCTCCCCGACCTGCGCGGATTTGGCGGATCAGGCACAGTGGATACGCCATATTCGATGGCGGAAATTGCTGGGGACCTGGCAACCCTGCTTGATTTTCTCGGCGTAGATAAAGCATCTTTTGCAGGTCATTCGATGGGCGGGTATGTTGCCCTTGCCTTCGCCAAGGCATATCCAAACCGCGTCAATGGGCTAGCCCTTGTCTCTTCGCAAGCCGCGGGCGACACCCCCGAGCGCAGGGAAGGCAGGTACAAAACAGCCGCTGATGTGGTTGAGAAGGGAGTCTCAGTCGTTGCAGAGACCATGACCGAAAAACTTACCGCCGACCAGAAGGTTCGTGACCGCCTCCATCCGCTTATCCAAAAACAGAGCGTTGCCGGTGTCGCTGGCGCGCTCAAAGCAATGGCGGAGCGCGAAGACCTGACCTCGTTTGTCGCATCGTTCGAACGAACCCTCGTGCTCATTCACGGCGACGCCGATGAGTTGATTCCTGTGGACCGCGCGCGGGAGATCAAATTCCTGCTGCCTCCGGCTCTATTATTCGAACTATCCGGAGCGGGCCATATGCCGATGATGGAAATGCCCGAACAGACCGCACCTTTGTTGAAACATCTCAAATAAAACCGAACCGCCCATCTGTTTGTCATGATGGGCGGCTTGTTTTCCGAATTCCTTCAATCAGGAGGAGAGCGGTTGATTTGTCTGGGCTAACGGTTTAGTTTTTTTTAGCGGCGCGGCATCCAAGGTACCCGTGTTGCGCCTGATCAGTTTCTTGATGTTCGCCACCAGAACCCCGCTTGGAACTGGTTTGACAAGGAAATCATCCGCCCCGGCATCCAGTACGCTTGCAACCATGCGAGGTTCATTGAGCGCCGAGAGGACGAGGATCGGCACATTGCTTGTCCTGCGGATCGTTTTGCACACTTGCCAGCCGTCCACATCCGGCATCATTAGATCGAGGAGGACGACGTTCGGCTCGAACTCACGAACGAGGCGGATCCCCTCCTCTCCGTTGTTTGTGGTGAGCACGTCGAAACCGAAGGTTTTCAGTAACATGCTCATGAGTTCAGTGATGGCGAGATCGTCGTCGATCACGAGGATTTTGTGGTTGCTTGTCATAATCTTTAGTGTTCCCTGCGTGGTTTATCTTGATGCGCAGTGTTCTCATTATCATCCAATAGTTTATCTTTTCACTTTGCAGTATATTTACAGGTATTGAGGGGCAATTAATCCGATTCATGGACTGAAATCCTTCCCTGATGTGATTTTCGTCAGATACAATCCCCCCTCTTTTTGGTACAATATTTCACAATTACATAAAAGAAAGGAAATGCTTTACTGCATCAGGAGGCCGTCATGACGAAATGGGTTTATCTCTACAATGAGGTGAAACAGGTCGAAAAATTAGCCGGAGGATCATGGGACAGCGTGAAAGCCATCGTGGGCGGGAAGGGTGCCGGCCTGCTCGATATGGCACGCGCCAATGTGCCTGTACCCCCGTTTTTTACTGTCACGACCGGAGCGTGTATTGCCTATCAAAGAACCGGGAAATTTCCGAAGGGAATGTGGGAACAGGAAATCAGGGCGCTAAAAGTGATCGAAAGGAAGACAGGCAGGAAGTTTGGCGATCCGAAGAAACCCTTGCTGGTTTCATCCCGTTCCGGTGCAAAATTCTCGATGCCGGGGATGATGAACACCATCCTCAACATCGGTTTGACAGACCAGGTTGCGGAGGGGATGATTAAAGCGACGAAAAATGAGCGTTTTGTCTGGGACTCCTACCGCCGGGTGGTCGAAATGTTTGGGACGGTGGTCATGGATATACCGGATGAGGCATTCGAACATCCCCTGGCTCAATACAAGAAGAAAAAAGGCTATAAGCTCGATATCGAAATGAGGGCGGAGGACTGGAAGGAAATTGTCGGTATCTACAAGCAGGCTTATAAAAAAGCCTGCGGCAAGGACTTCCCCCAGGATCCATACAAACAGTTATCGATGGCGACCGAGGCGGTCTTCAAATCATGGAACGGAAAACGGGCTGTTGCATATCGCCGTAAGGAAGGCATCCCCGATACGCTGGGGACGGCCGTCAATATTTGCACGATGGTCTTCGGCAATATGGGCGACGACTCGGCGACCGGTGTGGCATTCACCCGGAATCCATCCACCGGCGAAAAGAAAATGATGGGCGAGTACCTGCTCAACGCGCAGGGAGAAGATGTGGTGGCGGGAATCCGCAATGCGGACGCGGTGGAAAACCTCAAAAAGTACATGCCCGATGCGTACAAGAAATTCATGGACATCACCAACCGTCTCGAAAAACATTACACCGATATGCAGGATGTCGAATTCACCATCGAGCGCGGAAAACTATGGATGCTGCAAACCCGCGTCGGCAAACGCACCGCCAAAGCCGCCGTAAAGATCGCAGTGGATATGGCAAACGAAGGCTTGATCACACGCGACAAGGCTGTTTTGCGCGTTACCCCCGAACAGGTGGACGCTTTGCTCCATCCCCAATTTGACGATGCAGCCATGAATGCCGCCGAGAAGGAAGGTAAATTCCTTGCCAAAGGCGTGAACGCTTCTCCCGGTGCGGCGGTCGGTCAGATCTACTTCGACGCGGATACAGCCGAATCCATTGCAAAAGAAAAGGGACAGGACACCATTATGGTTCGTCCCTTCACCAAGCCGGACGACGTCCATGGCATGATCGCAGCCAAGGGCGTGTTGACCAGTGAAGGCGGCGCAACTTCTCATGCGGCGGTGGTGGCGCGACAATTCGGCATTCCCTGTGTGGTTGGAGCTTCGACGATCAAGATCGATCTCGAAAAACGCACAATGACCGCGGGTGGAATAACCCTTAAAGAAGGTGATTGGATCTCAGTGGACGGGACGACCGGGAAGGTCTTCTCGGGAAAGATCCCGACTTCCGAACCTTCTCTCGAAGAACAAAAGGAATTGATGACCCTGCTCAAATGGGCGGATGAAGTATGCGCCCGCGAAAATGTCCGTGAGGCAGCTGCCGCAGGTTACCCGACCCGCGGTTTGCAGGTTTGGGCGAATGCCGATTATCCAAAGGATGCGCATCGTGCCCGTTCGTATGGGGCGGTGGGTATCGGTCTTTGCCGCACAGAGCACATGTTCTTCGAACCTGAGCGCCTGCCCATTGTCCAGCGGATGATCCTCGCCGGGACGAGCGAAGCCCGGACGGAAGCGTTGAACCTGCTCCTGCCATATCAACGAAAGGATTTTGACGGACTCTTCGAGGCGATGAATGGCTATCCAGTCATCATTCGTTTGATCGATCCGCCTTTGCACGAGTTCATGCCCGACGAAGAGAAACTATTGGAAGAGGTCATCACCATGCGCGTGAGGGGTGAGACGGCCGGGTTGGCAGACAGGGAGAAACTGCTTGCCGCAATAAAGAATATGCATGAATCCAACCCGATGATGGGTTTGCGCGGCGTGCGTTTGAGCATCTCCATGCCGGAGATCGTCGAGATGCAAGTGCGCGCGATCTTCGAAGCTGCGGCTGACTGCACCCTGCGCGGAATCAAGGTCAAGCCGGAGATCATGATCCCGCTCACGGGTACGGTCAAGGAACTCGAATGGATCCAGCCGCGCCTCGAACGCATCGGCAGGGAAGTGATGAAGGAAAAGAGAGTCAGGTTCGCTTACAAGTTCGGAACGATGATCGAGATCCCCCGCGCGGCGGTCACGGCGTCGGATGTCGCTTCGCAGGCGCAGTTCTTTTCCTTCGGCACCAACGACCTGACACAAATGACCTTCGGATATTCGCGCGACGATGCCGAGCGCAATTTCCTCATTACATATCAGGAACAGAAAATCCTCGAAACGAATCCCTTCCAAACCCTCGACCGCGACGGTGTGGGTAAACTGATGCAGAGCGCCATCCGCGAAGGGCGCATGACCCGCCCCGAACTTGAAGTGGGCATCTGCGGCGAACATGGCGGCGACCCTGAATCCATCGAGTGGTGTCATCTGATCGGCAATAACTACGTTTCGTGCTCCCCATTCCGCGTGCCGATCGCGCGTCTCGCTGCGGCACATGCCGCGTTGAAGCACCTGCCCAAAAAGGCAGCAAAGAAAGTTGTGAAAAAAGCGTCAAGAAAAACGAGGAAGTAAAGCTATTCGACGAACCGCAGGAAGACTTGATTTCCCAATAATCTTCCGCGTCGTGACAGCCTGAAGACCTCCGACCCATCGGAGGTCTTTGTATGTTCCAGCAATCCCGCCTGGATGAGTTCCTTGACCTCTTTGGGAAAGACATCCAATAGCCCGGCTCCAAAACGGGACCGGAAGCCTGAATCAGCGACACCGGATTTGACCAGCCGCAGGTTGTTGATCATGTAATCCGAGATGTCGTCCTTGCGGGATTGTTTGTGTTTATTGACCACAGCGGGCGTGAGGGGAAATACGTAATTCGTGATGCGTGATGCGTGATCGGTTAAGCGTTCGATATATGTTTTGATGCGGAGGACATTGGAGTAACGATAGCCCCCCGCGTATCCATGTGCGCCTGCGCCGAGACCGAGATATGGGAGCGAACGCCAATATTGGAGATTGTGTTTGCACATCAATCCTGAATTTGATCTTGCCCAATTTGATATTTCATATTGTTCATACCCATTTTCCTCGAGGCAATCCATTGTCCATTCGTACATGTCCGCAGCCAGGTCGGGATCGGGGAGTGGGAGAAGTCCGCGGTCTGCCCATTTTCCGAAAGGAGTGCCGTGTTCGAGGGTGAGCGCATAAGCGGAAATATGCTCGGGTTGCAGATCCAAGACGCGCTTTACTGTGGTCTGCCAGGATTGTAGCGTTTGTTCGGGGAGGGCGTAGATCAGATCGAGGTTGAGATTATTAAATCCGGCTTTTCTTGCTGATGAGACGGCTTCGATGACGGTGAAGAAATCATGCGAACGTTCGAGCATGCGCAGTTCTTCGGTGATCGATGATTGCACTCCAAGACTAATTCGATTGATACCTGCCTTGCGGATCGCTTCGAGTTTATCGGGCGAGATCGTGCCGGGATTAGCTTCGATGGTCACTTCCGCACCGGGGGAAATGTCAAAGGAGGAGGATAAGGCTGACATGATGGAGTCAAATTGAGGTCCGGAAAGAAGCGAAGGGGTTCCTCCTCCAAAGAAAATGGTCTTGGTCTCGATATGCGGCTCAACCGCTACTCGACCAACGTAATCTATTTCTTTGATGAGGGCTTCAACGTAGGCTGGAATCATCACCTCCTGTCCGGCGTAGGTGTTGAAGTCGCAGTAGGCGCAGCGGTGGGCGCAAAAGGGGATGTGAAGATAAATTGAGGTTCCAGATATCAAGTGTCAGGTTCCAGGGGTTGAGGCTTTTCTGGGCAATCCGATGAGAAGGGCGGTGGGTCCGAGAATAAGAATCCACATGGCGATGTGAAGGCCTAACTGATCGGCGAGGATGCCGATGAGGATGGGGAACATTTTTGCGAGCGGGGAGGTGACAGCGCCGATTGCCATGACGCTCGCGCTCTGCCCGGGCAGGCTGGAGTATAACCTTCCCTGCAGGATGGGATACCAACCCGTATTGAACAGGTTGACGAATATAACAAGGATGAGTTTGGGGATGAATCCGGGAGCAAGCAAAAATGCGGCGAATGCAAGGAGTTCAATGATTGCGGTCCGGCGCAGGTATTTGAGCGTGTCTTGCTGGCGGTCAACATAGGGGATGAATAAAAAATCTGTGATCAATCCCATCGCCAGCCAGGCTGTGACGGCGATGCCTGCACTGGCTTCACTTACACGGACAACATCAACAAAATAAAGCGCGAGGAAACTGAACAACACATCGAGCATCAGGTCGGCAAATTCGAGCAGGAGCAGCCAGCGCCAGACTTCCTTGCGTTTGAGCGCGTAGAATGCGGCTTTGAATCCGTCGAAGACCTCGCGAAGGGAGGGAAAGGGAGCGGACTTTTTGTCAGGAGGTAAATTCCGGATGGCGATGACCAGGCCCAAAGTCGAGATTGATGCAAGAAAGGCGTAGGTTCCGCGCCATCCCAAACCGAGATAGACGAAAAGTCCGAGCAGCATGGGTCCTGTCAGGACTCCAACAGAACCGGCGAAGGTCCAGCGCGCCATGTTCTGTTCGTGGCGTGCCTGGTCTGAGTCCATGAGATTGGCTTGGGAGAGGTTAACGTACGCGCCCGATGATGGATTGAAAAGAGCGAACGAGATTAGAAGCAAAAGGAAGGAATGGCTGATGCTTGTTATAAAAAGCGAGGCGGTGAAGAGAACGCCTCCGATGATGATGAGCAGCCGTCTGCGCCACACGTCGCCGAGGATGCTGATGAACGGTTCGATGAAAGTCGCGAATATCCCCGGCAGGCTGAGAAGCAAACCGATCTGGGTATAGTTTAAATTGAGGTCGTCGCGGATGAGGGGCCAGGCGGTTTCGCCCACACCGAAGACAAGTTCATCGATGAATTCGATCAGAAGATAGACATAACTCATGAACGCAGTCTCAGCCTTGCTACGATGACGGCGGGTATTTCGCTGAATTTTCCTCCCCAGCCAAGAGGGGTGGCTTGCGGCGCGTTCGGCGGGAAGGCGCGTTCTTCGAAACCGTCGAGGACAAATCCATTTTGAAAACCGAGGTTGAGGTAATACTGAAGCGGGCGTTCAAAATAGATCTGCGGCTTGGGCTGGTTTCGCAAGGCGAGTCCTCGCGCAGAGTAGGTGGTCATGTAGCGTGAAACTTTGACCGAATACACGGTTTTTATCTCGCCATCGTCCATTTCTTCGACGACATGCATGCCTGAGGCATTATTGAAACAAGGATGTGTGATGGAGAAAACGAACCCCCCGCGGGGTTTGAGCAGTTTTGGCAAGGCGCGGAAGAGCGGCTCGATGTCGGCCATGTCGAATAGCGCCATGTTGGAAAGGGCGGAGTCGAAGGGGGCGAGGGGTTGGAGTATGGCAAGGAGTTGGGATTCGTTCGTGGCGTCGAGGACGTGGTAGGAGATTAGCGACCGGAGATTGGATGTACGGTTTTTGGCGTATTCGATCAACTTGGATGAGAAATCGAAGGCGGTGACTTGCGCTTCCAATTCCGCGAGGCGGCGGGCGGTGAGTCCGTTCCCACAGGCAATATCCAGGATATGGTCGCCCGGGTTTGGGTCAAGAAAAGAAGCGAGCGTGGGCCAGCAGAGGATGTTGAAAAAATCATTGCCTTCATCGCCCATGCGTTTATCCCAAATTTCAGCGTTGTCCTCCCAGGCTTCACGAGTTTCTTTGTTTAGCTGGCTTCCGCTCATTTCATCTCCCAAATTTCATGATCTTCGAAAAATTTCCGATACATGTGACTCGCGGTCAGGGTAATTTCGGGATGGGACTTGGCAAAGTCGCGCAGGCGGGGCCAGTGCGAGCCGAGGAAGAGACGTATTACCCAATCCGGCGCGATGTTGTTCTCGATGTCCACGCCCGCGTCGGCGACGTGAAAAAGCCAGCCCTTATCGGTCTTGATCGCCAGCCCGCAATGACCGTAGGAATGTCCGTAAAGAGGGATCAAATACATCTCCGGCATGAACGGCAGGCAAATGGAGTCGAAATCATACCATTTTGAATCGACCTCATATAGTGAAAGTTCCGGTTTATGGGCGAGATCGCGCGGGATGTAAGCGGCCTTGCTCCAGTGAAGGATCTGTTTGTTCGTAAATGCGTCATACTCGCGTTTGTGAATGTGAACCCTGGCATGAGGGAAGTCGGGCAGTCCGCCACAGTGGTCGAAATGCATGTGGGTCAGGACGATGTCGCGAATATCTTCGGGTTTGCAGCCGAGTCGCCGCACTTGATGAACTGCCGCCTCCTGAGGGTTGAAGGGCATGACAGTGATGACGCGGAAGAAATTTGTGAACCGGGTTGGATTCGAGTAATCCTGCAATCCCGGTCCTGTATCGGCAAGCACGAGACCTTGATCCGTTTCGATGAGCAGGCAGAGGGTGCCGGTCTCCATTTTGGGCGAAAAGCGGGAGTTGCACGTGAAGCAGTTGAGGTAGTGGATGGTCATGGGAGGGTGGTAAATGGCGATGAGCGATACAGAAAACGCAAGACGCACAGCGCGAGGTGGAGATGGCTGCAGCCGCTATTATTAAATCGGCAGGGAAAGGATTTACCGAATCATCATTATGTACTGTGCAGGATTATCAATGATGATTTTGATTTAGGCAAGGCGGCGCAGTAAAAAATATTCACAGGTCAAAAAGATTGACACTCCGGCGGACCATAGTATAAATGCGGGAACAGAGTCTGCTCGAAGACGGTTCCATTTGTTACTCAGGGATACATCCTGCGGATCAATGGGAAGGGTTTCCGGGCGGGTTCTTTACTTTTTAACACCCGGAGGTGTGAATGAACGCTAGTTTGAAATTGGGAGAGCATTACATTTTCGACCTCTCCGACTGCAACCGCGAGATCCTCATGGACGGCGAGCGCTCCTACGCGCTGTTTGCCCAGGCTGTTCGTGATAGCGGACTGACAGTCGTGGATGAAGGATTTTATAAATTCAGCCCGCACGGATTTACCTGTTTCATGCTCCTGGCGGAATCGCATGCGAGCCTACATGCCTGGCCCGAACACAATTACTGCGCCATCGACCTGTTCACCTGCGCGCTCGGGCAGGACTTCATGCCCCTACTCATGCGCCTAAAGCAAGCATTCGGCGCGGATGATTTTTCCGTGCGAAAACTCGACCGCGAAGCGTCTGTAGAAACGAAAATGCCGGTTGCGGTATAAAGGATAAGACCTGACAGGTTTTCTAAATCCTGTCAGATCTTATAATAAGGAATATATGAGCATCTGGTTTACGGAAGAATTACATCCATATTACCGCAAGGGCATCCGTGTCAAACGGGTTCTTGCCGATGAGCAGACGAAATACCAACATCTGCAAATCGTCGAGACCGAGTTCTTCGGCAACGCCATGATCCTCGATGGAATCATCCAACTTACCGAACGCGACAATATGGGTTATCACGAGATGATCGTCCATGTGCCGATGCTGGCTGTAGGGAAACCGAAACGGGTGCTCATCGTCGGCGGTGGAGATGGCGGCTCGTTGAAGCAAGTATTACGATACCCTTCGGTGGAGGAAGCCGTCGTCTGTGAATTGGATCAGCGTGTGGTGGACCTTTCCCGTGAATTTTTCACTGCCTCGTTCGGGGACCCGTGGTCTGATTCCCGTGCCAGGCTGCTCGTCCGGGACGCGTTTGGCTACCTCGAGGAAAACTCCGGTCAATTCGATGTCATCATCTCGGACACGACCGATCCCATCGGCATGGCGGAGCGGTTGTTTTCGGACGAATTCCAAAAATTGATGGTGCGAGCTTTGATTTCCGGCGGCGCGGCGGCGACCCAATGTGAACAGCCGTTTTTCGATGCCGAACTGATTAAGATCATTTATCGATCCGCTAAAAATCTTGTCACGAATCCCGCTTATTACTACGCCAATATTCCCACCTACCCCGGCGGCGGGATCGGCTTCATGTACGTCTCGGATACGCCCTGGGAGAACGGCTTGAAAACGCCGTATCCGCCCGGCGAGAATCAATATCTCAACCCTGAAATCCACAAGGCGGCGTTTGCCCTGCCCGAATTTTTCAGGAAAGAACTGTATGGTTGATGAAAATCTCCGGAAAGCCGGAGATTTTTCTTTTAATGATGTTTTCTTTTGTCATGATTTTCAAATTGAATCAAGTTCACGCCGTGCTATAGTAATAGCAGACGGGCGCGCAAGCCCGCCGTGTTGAGGTTCCATGAAGACCCTAGCCCATTCCAAATATTTTCATCGCCCGGCTTTCATTATTCTGGTCGGATGTATCATCTCATCATTGCTGACACCTGTCAGTGGAGCGAGCGCCAGCCCTGCAATCGCATTCAGCCAGATCTCTTTCATTCCGAATATCGAGACTGCGGGAATCGTCGTCAACGGCGCGGGGCTTCCCTCGACGGCCCAGTTACAATTCCGCGGCATCGGCGAAGCAAACTGGCGGACGGGGCACAACCTGCTGCGAATCAAAGATGGACGGCTGGTTGGAAGTCTTTTCAACCTTTCCCCATCGACCGCTTATGAAGTCCGGGTTTCGGACGCGACGGGAGCAATCGCAGGGACGTTCACCACCCAGGCGGACGAACTGGTTTTCGCGCCAACGAACATCATTTACGTCAACGATGACGCGCCCGCAGGCGGAGATGGTTCGTTCGCCGCACCGTTCAAAACGATTCAAGAGGGAGTCAATCGCGCCACGCCCGGGACTCAGGTATTGGTTGCAGATGGTTTGTATAAAGAGTCAGTCACTTTTCCGGCTTCGGGGATGCCGGGGAATTGGATTCAAGTCAAAGCGGAGGGCGGAGGCGCGATCCTCGACGGGTCGGATGTCATCAGCCCCGATGCATGGACAGCGCACGAGGCGAAATCCTTTGTCTATTTTACGAAGATCGGGTATTGGATCAAATATCTCGCTCGTGACGGCAAGCGTATGTATCAATACGACGACCTGCAGGGCTTGTTCGAAGCGCGGGGGCATAACAACATTTCGATCAGCGAAGGCTGGTATTACGACCCGACCACCGGGCGGCTGTATGTGCGCATTCAGCGCGAACCGAATAAATACACCTGGAACCTGCCCATCTTCAACCGGGCATTTTATGTGGACGGGCGCGATTGGATCTGGATCGAAGGCTTCGAGATGCGCTATTACGGCACAGGGTATGGATGCGGCGCGTGTTTGAAGGACGCTTCGCATATCGTTGTTCGCAGGAACAGAATCCATAACCTGCAAAACCCGGTGTTCTTGGAATGGTCGGGCGTGGAAGGGCGGGGGGACGATACACGGATCGAGTTCAACGAAATGTATGATGCGCCGAATGGCGACTGGGCATGGAACGCCGTCAAGGGAACTTCGATGGAATCGATCGCGGTCGTGTTGCGGGGTCATAACGGCGCGATCGTGCGCGGGAATACCATCCATCATTATTTCAACGGCATCTATACCAGCTCGTCCGCCGCGCTGGATAACCCCGGCGTGATGTTCGACGCGGACATTTACAACAACCGCATCTACGCCATCGGCGACGACGCCTTCGAGCCCGAAGGGACCTGCGTCAACCACCGCTTCCGGAACAACACGATCGATTCGATGCTTGTGGGGATCTCCCTTGCGCCCATAACCATGGGACCGGTCTGGGTTCTGAGGAATACATTCACGAATTACACAGGCAGGAGCGTCAAATGGGATCGCGGATCGGACGGCTGGGTTCTGATGTATCACAACACAAGCTGGACGAACCACGCCGCGCCGAATTCATTGGAATTCATCCGCACTGTAAGCAATTCGATCATGCGCAACAATATCTTTCAAGGCGGCATCTATTCCGTCGAAGCGCGCAATCCCGGTTCAATCGGGCACGATTGGAATTACGATAACTGGTATACGACCAGCAGCGGTTATCATTTCAAATGGGAAGGGCTGGATTACGCCAGGATCGATCAATTCTGCCGCGCATCCGGTTTGGAATGTAACGGGCACGAAGGCGCGCCAGGCTTGGCGAATCCTCCGGGCGATCTCTCGCTTTTACAAAATAGCCCGAATATCGACCGCGGCACTCTCGTGCCCGGCATCAATGACATATTCTTCGGGTCCGCGCCGGACCTGGGCGCAATCGAATCGTATTTCAACACAATGCCTGTCGTCGCATCGGTCACGCGTGTGGATGGAAACCCCAACGGTTCGGCGGCGGTTAATTTCAAGATTGCATTTTCCAAACCTGTCACCGGCGTGGATGCGGCGGATTTCACTTTGTCCGTTGATCCATCCATCGCAGGCGCATCCATTGTCAATGTTTCGGCGGTTTCCGATTCTGTTTTCAATGTGACGGCGAATACGGGCTCCGGCAGTGGAAACCTGCGGCTGGATGTGCTGGACGACGATTCGATTCGCGACTCGGCAGGGATTCCATTGGGGGGCTTTGGCGTGGGAAATGGAAATTTCAACGCAGGTGAATCCTATTCCATGGATAAAACCCTGCCCGCGGTCAGCGGAATATTTCGGGTCGACCCAACACCCAACAACATGGATTTGATCCACTTCACTGTTAATTTCACCGAAGAGGTCACTGGCGTGGATGCAGGCGATTTCGTTTTTACTGCCACCGGTTCGATTACCAATTACTCGATCACAGAAGTTCTCGGCTCGGGCAATCAATACTCGGTCACAGCCAGCACGGGAACCGGCGATGGAACGCTGCGCCTCGATTTCCTGGATAACGACAGCGTCCTCGATGGGACATCCCTGCCACTGGGTGGAATCGGTTTTGGGAACGGGAATTTCACCGCTGGCGAGACGTATGTGATTAACAAGACAGCCCCCGGCGTGACCTCGATCCTGCGCGCCGACCCAAGTCCGACCGCCGCTGCAAGTGTGCGATTCACCGTCAAATTCACCGAGCCCGTCACCGGTGTGAATGCGGCTGATTTCGCACTGACAGTCAACGACTTGAGCGAGGCGGCGATAGCCTCCGTAACCGGTTTTGATTCGGATTATACAGTTATGGTCAATACGGGGAATGGGAACGGTTCGATCCGCCTCGACCTACTGGATGACGATAGTATTCTCGACGCCGCCTCGACGCCATTGGGCGGCGCGGGCTTGGGCAATGCGAATTTTTACAACGGCGAGACTTATGTTATCGACCGGGCTACTCCCGTGATCCAGACAGCAGTTTTTTCTTCGGATGGAGATAACGACGGCTGGGTGATGGAATCGAAAGAAACCAGTAATAAGGGCGGGACGTACAACGCGAAGGCTGCAACGATCCGGATCGGCGATAATGCGCAGGATAATCAATACCGCGCGATATTGCATTTTCCCACCGCCACCCTGCCGGATAATGCCGTAATTACGCAGGCGATCCTGACATTGCAGTTGGAGACCATCGTTGGGACGAATCCCTTCCCGACGCATCGAAATATATGGATCGACATACGCCAGGGCGCGTTCGGTAGTTTCGGTCCGTTTCAGGTCGGCGCATTACAAGCCGCGGATTTTCAAGCACCGGCATCGCTCTACAATGCGGGAACGATTCTGGATAATGCGATCGACGGCTGGTACTGGTCGAATTTGGATGCGAAGTCCTTCCCCTTCGTCAACCTAAAAGGGGTGACGCAGTTCCGGCTCGGATTCTTAATGGACGATGACGACGACCGCAAGGATGATTATCTATCCTTCTTCAGCGGGAATTATGGAGTCGCATCCGCCCGCCCGCGATTGACGATCAAATATTACACTCCCTGAGCAGGCGCCTAAGATCGTTGCAGTAATTTAGAAAGGGGATTCCGGTAATTTTCCACCCATATTAATATTGAATCAATACCGCCCTGCAATTGCCTGCACCATCTGAAAACTTTGGAAGGCAAGCAGGCCGAACAGGAATGCCATATAAATACTGCCCAGAAAGATAAATCCGAAAACAGCCAGCGTGCCGCCTGCAATGACGGAAATCCATAACGAGGTGCGCAAGCCGTTCCACGGATCGCGCTGAATCAGAAAGTAGCGGGTGACATGCCCGCCGTCGAGCGGAAAGACGGGCAGGAGGTTGATGATCCCCCAAAAGATATTGACCCATAAAAACGTAACGAATATATCGTTAAATACGCCAAACCCCTGAGGCATGATCACAAGCGGGAAGGGGATGAGTCCAAGCAGGGTAGTGAAAATGATCGTCCCGCCTAGGGCTGCGCCAACAGCAAGGACAAGCCCGGCGAGGGCGAATCCGGCAAACGGTCCGGCAAGCGAGACGAAGATGTGCTGGTTCGGGGTCAGCCCAACGCTGGTGTATCCGCCCGCCCACGGCACGGATTCGGGGACGGTCAATCCGCCGGTCATGTGCAGGAGAATGTGGGACGGCTGTCCGTATCTGCGAAAGGCAAAAGCATGTCCCAATTCGTGGATGAGAATGGAAATGAAGACAACCGCCACCCAAACCAAAATCATAAGCGGATGACCCGAGTTGGCGCCAAGCAGAAGTGCGATCAGCCAGAACAACGGATGAACGCGCACGGGAATCCCGGCGATGGTGAAACGCAGATCGAAGCGGGTGGGGGTTACGGATTGAAGCATAATACGCGAGTATAACATGTGAAAAAGGAGCGATGGTAGAATACCGCCATCCCTATGAAATCTTTTTTCAGCGATAGGTTATGGATCATTTTGCTTGCCATCGGGGCGTTTATCGCATTGGTGATCCTCGCTTCAGGCTTGGGGAACATGGAATTTGCTCAACCATTTTCGGTCAGGCTGGACAGAAGCACCGCTCCACTCGATTTTTCGGGTATCAAACCGGGAAAAGGAACCCTATGGTTTCGTTATCTGGTCCCGGGTTTGTTCCTTGTGATTTTCCTCCTGATGCTCGGGCCCGTCCGCCCGCAACGAGGAAATAGCGTGATGAATGCGCTCATGCGCGCGATCGCTTTTATCCTATTCTTTACATTGGTCCTTGGTCCTCTTGCGCGGCAGGGCGGATTTTTATCCGCAGAGGCATTAGAAGGGATGCCCGCCCCAGGCGCAGGTGAGCTGGGACCAGGCGAATTTTCGCCTCCATCCCTGACCTCGGGCTGGGCGTTCTGGATCTCGAGCCTATTCGCCATCGCTTTTGGCTTCGTCCTTCTTTTCGTCCTCAACCGCGCGTTCGACCGTTGGTTCAAATCCACTTCGGAGATGAACGAGATAGCGGAGATCGCGCGAACGACATTGGACGATATTTCTGGCATGAATCCATCCAAAAACGCGATCATCCGCTGTTATCTCGAAATGAACAAGGTGGTGGGTGAAAAACGCGGGGTGGTGCGCGATGCGGCAATGACACCCGCTGAGTTTGCCGCGCGGCTCGAAGGGATGGGTCTTCCGCGCAGCGCAGTACAAGGATTGACCGATGTGTTCGAGCGCGTACGGTACGGAGGGCAGGATGTCAGCGCGGAGGAGATCGAGGAGGCGAGGCGATGCCTGACGGGTATTCTCAAGGCGTGCGGGACGAAAAATCGATAAAAAACTTCAAGCGATGGTCATCCATCGCTTTGATGCTCCTGCTCGCGGCAGTTTTCCTGATCTATCGGAACCAGATCGCTGGGTGGCTGATCTATGCCTTCTCCTATCTGGTCTGGTCGTTGGACTTATTTGGGCGGATCATTCCTCCGCAGGGGATATGGATCGCGCTATTGATCTTGATCGTCTACGTGGCGGTGGGCAGTTTTTACGGGAAGGGCTCCAGGGACGAAACAAGCCGAATGGACACGCCTGCAAGAAAGGGTCCGGTCGAGGCGATGGCGGAATGGATCGAGGAACGGGGACGCGGTGTCTATTTCAAATGGCGGATTGCCCACCTGCTTGGGCGGGTGCATGCGGCACATAATCGAAATACATCCGGGCGGCTTCAATCTCCCTCGAAGGAGATCGAAGCATATCTCGATGCAGGGCTGAACCGTTCGTATGTGGATTTCCCGACGCCGGACCTTTTCAGGAAGAAGGAACCCACCGCGTTGGATATCGACCTTGAACCTGTGCTGGATTATCTCGAAGAGCAAATGGAGATTCCCCATGAGCGATAAATTCACCGACGTTGCGACGGCAGTGCGTGATGTATTGGAGGAAGTGGAACGCGCCGTTGTCGGCAAACGAAATTTACTCGAAATGATTATGGCAACCACGCTGGCTGGCGGGCATGTTTTGCTGGAGGATTTTCCCGGTCTGGGCAAGACCCTGATCGCCCGGTCTTTTGCCACCGTACTGGGACTCGGTTTCAAACGCATTCAGTTTACGCCCGATCTTTTGCCCGGCGATATCACGGGCGGATATGTCCTTGATCGAAAGGAAAATAAATTCCAGCTGCGGCAGGGACCGATCTTCACCAACATCATGCTTGCCGATGAGATCAACCGCGCTTCGCCAAAGACCCAATCTGCATTGCTTGAAGCGATGCAGGAGGGACAGGTGACTCTTGAAGGCAAATCCATGCCCCTGCCCGATCCGTTCTTGGTGATGGCGACGCAGAACCCCATCGAATACGAAGGCACATTTCCATTGCCTGAAGCGCAGTTGGACCGCTTTATGTTGAAACTTTCCATTGGGTACCCCGGCATCGCGGATGAGCGCGAGATTCTCAATCGCCGCCGCATCCGCAGGCGGGAGGATGTTGAGTTGAAGGCGGTCATGTCGGCTTCAAAGATACTCAAGCTCCGCAACGCGATCGAATCCATTCATGTAGACGCCGATCTCGATGAGTATATTGTGCGGATCGTCCATGAAACACGCAACGACCGCCGGGTGGCGGTAGGCGCAAGTCCGCGGGCATCACTGGCGTTCCTTAAACTGGCGCGCGCCCACGCCGCCTTGAGCGGGCGCAACTTTGTCCTGCCGGACGATATCAAACGGTACGCCGCGCCCGTGTTGACACATCGCATCATCCTTTTGCCCGAGTATTGGGTGGCGCGCGATATTGTGGGCGAGGTCATCAATGATGTGCTGCGTAAAGTCCCTGTGCCGGTGACGGGGTGATTTATCTGCATTTAGACGTAGGATGGCGGAAGATATTTTTATGAGTCGCATCGCCCTGCTCGCCACGCTGACTTATTTTGTCTTTCTCATCGGGGTCGCTTCATTGAACGGGGGCATTGTCTCGCTGACATTGCCTTTGTTTCTGTACTTGCTTGCAGGCTTATGGCGCGCTCCGGACGATATCGACCTCTCAGCGGAACGAACCTTGAGCGAGGAACGTATTTCCCCTGGCGGCATGATCACGATTCGAATCACGGTTGTGAATCATGGCAAACGTTTGGAGCAGGTCCATCTGAGCGATCCGCTTCCGAAATTTCTCGAAGTCGTCGAGGGGTCGCCGAACCGACTGGTTTCGATACCTGCAGCCGGACGGGTTGACTGGTCGTATACCGTGCTGGGCAAACGCGGAAGCCATTCCTTCGATGGGATTCATGCAACAACAGAAGACCAATTGGGATTGGTGAGTAAACGCGCGCTTCTTCCCGCGCCGGGGCAGGTGCTTGTCCTTCCGGGTCTGATTCGCGTCCGCCGCATTTCGATCCTCCCAAGGCAAACCCGCGTATACTCCGGCGTAATCCCCGCCAATCAGGGCGGGACCGGAATCGAATTCTTTGGCGTACGCGAATATCAAGCGGGAGATTCGCCAGGCCGCATCAATTGGCGAATTTCCGCCAGGCAGCCGAATGCGCTTTATACGAACGAATATCAGCAGGAGCGGGTCGCCGATGTGGGCATCGTTCTGGATGGAAGAAAAAGCGTGAACGAGTTTGGAGGCGGGCGCACCATCTTCGAAGAATCGGTCCGCGCGGCTGTGGCGGTTTCCTCGTCCCTCCTTGCAGAAGGAAATCGGGTGGGTTTGTTTGTACACGGCAGGCACAGCAAATGGACGTCGCCCGGTTATGGCAAGTATCAACGCGAGCGCATCTTGCACGATCTTGCCTTCGCCGAAATGGGCGGGGATGAAAGTTTTAATTCCCTTGCCATTCCCCGGCGTCTCTTTCCTCCAAATTCATTGATCGTGCTGATCAGTCCGCTTATGGCCGAGGATGTATTGCTTTTGGGAAAATTGCGCGCAAGTGGTTTTCTACTTTTGGTCATCAGCCCGAACCCGGTCACTTTCGAAGCGCAGGGGCTCGACCATCGTCCATCCGTCGAGCTTGCCAAGCGTATCCTGCGGTTGCAGCGCGAAAGCACGTTGCGAGAAATGCGTCATTTGGGCATACAGGTTGTCAATTGGGATGTCACCAGGCCGTTCGAGCAGGTCGCTTTTGCGGCGTTGAGCAAACCAGCCGCATGGGTTCATGCCATCCATCGCGGGATAAGGGCGCGCAGGTGACAAGATATACCGTTCTCCTGTCCATTGCAGGTTGTGCATCCGTTATGACATATGCCTTCGTTTCTCACAGATTCGCGATTCAGGGGATCACAACTGCTTTGCTCGGCTTGGCCTGGCTGGTGTTTCACCTGCGCGGTCTGACCCGCTTTACAGGATTCGCATTCTTTTTGTTTGGAATACTTTCAGTTTTTACCCTGTGGATGGGCGCTTCCGTTTGGATATCGCTGGCAGGCATGGTCCTTGCCCTCCTCGCATGGGATTTGACCGCCTTTGAAGAAGGACTGAAACAAATATCGGATCGCGATGATATTCGCCGGATGGAACTCGCGCATTTCACGCGCCTCGCCATCGTGATCGGGCTTGGTGCGGCGGGTGTTGCATTTTCCACTCTGATTCAGATCGATCTCACACTTGGATCGGCTTTGGTCTTCGCCTTATTGGGTATTTGGGGCATCAGCTCGCTGGTGTACCGTTTGCGAAGCAGGGAATGAGATTTATGTCATTCTGAGCGGATCAATTAAGCTCCCCGCCGGTTCAGAGTCCCCACCCTTTTTAGTTGATCGGGAAGCCGTTCAATCGAAATACAAATTCAAATCCGAACAGTCGAAGCGGTTGCCACAGTTCGGACAGGTAACTTTGCAATTCGACTCTTGCATCTCACCCCCGCAGCGATCGCATACCCATCGCCTCTTTTCATTCCACAGGATCGGCTTGATCAGAAACCGGTCGATATCACCAATCCCGTTCCTTCCGAGCCGTCCCACTTCGCTCATCACGATATCCATATCGCTGCGTAATTTTCCCACGTTGATTCCCCGGCAAATGTCGCTCCAGCCTTGTATCCACTTCAGGCTCCGCGCATGGACTTTGACCGCGCCGTCGTAATTTCCGCGTGTGATATGGAGGTACGTCACTGCCACTTGCAGGATTCCCCGATATAGGTCCCGGATCGGACCCGGTTCTTCATTCCATGCGATTTCCAGTTCCTCGTGCGCTTCGAAGTATTTTCCCTCATTGAATAGCCGTATTCCCTCTCCAGCATTCGGATGGAGCCTCCCGCTGCAATCGCTTGGGTTTCTTCCCTGCGTCATTGCGCGAGTATAACATGCGGGTTTAAACCGGATGGTAAAATCCAATTCGGAGGACAATTGATTTCGTTCGCGTTGTTCGTTTGCATTGCCATCTCGGCGGGTTCCTTTGCATGGGGTTATTGGCAGGCCGGTTATGATGACGTATCGCGCTGGATCGCAGCATTTGGCATTATTTGGCTGGCATCTTACTGGCGTAAATGGAAATGGTTTCCGACCTTTGCATTGGGATTATCCCTGTTGCTTGCCGCGATCGGTGTCTGGTTCGAATTCCATCCCGGATGGATTTTCAGCGGCGTGGCATTTGCCCTGATCGCCTGGGACCTTTCGGAATACCGGGAAAAACTCAAATTCATGCCCAGACGGGAGGATGTTCGAGGCAGAACTCGCCGCCGCATATTGCGAATCAGTATCCTGCTGTTAATGGGACTAGCCTTTGTTTCCCTGATCATTTTTTGGGCGGGCCGATTTACAAACGATTGGGGATTGTTTCTCTTGATAATCATCCTGATCGGCTGTTTGCAGGCAATTGTCTGGGTAAATGGGTAGTTTCCCCTCGGAATCGTTAAATTTCTTCAAGCCAATTTTCCAACTCGCGCGGATGTCTAAAATGGAATACTTTGAGATATTTGTAACCCGGCAGCGATAAAAGGATCGGAATTTCGCGCTTCCTGCGCCAGTAGGTTTTGAACAACCAATGGAATAGCGAGTCCTCTGACCAGAGTTTGAGATGCGACCAAAAAGAATCACGGTTGCCATTCCATAACTCTTCTTGAGTCCATGCGCGGCGGATGGTGCGGGTGAGTAAACGCCAGAACACAATGTGAAAGGGATAATCGAGCCAGAGGATGAGTTCGGCACGTTCCCAGATCAGGTCGCGCACGCGGCTGTAATTTCCCGCCACCACCCAGGAATCCGGTTCAATGGCGGCTTCGACCCGCTCCCGAAACTCGAACAGGTTTGCTTGCCCCCACCCCGGTTCCCAGAAGAGTGCGTCCAGTTCGATGAACGCATAGCCAAATTTACCTGCCAATGCCTTTGCCAGCGTGGATTTTCCCGACGATGTGGTTCCAATCACAACAATGCGTTTATAGGGAAAAGGTTTCATGGGCAGGGGATTATAATTTAAAGCGCATTGAAACCGTAAATCCAAAATCGTAAATCAAAAAGGACCCCTCCATGTTTGACCTCCCCGATAATGAGATCCTCCCTCTCTCGAAAGAGCATGTCTTTTGGACCTGGTCTGCGCAGGCTAAGGTAAACCCCATTGCGGTGAAACGCGCCAAAGGCGTCTATTTTTGGGATGTGGACGACAAGCGCTATCTTGATTTCAACTCGATGACGATGTGCGTCAACATCGGGCACGGCGACGAGCGCATCATCAAAGCCATGCAGGTGCAGGCAGCCGAACTTCCTTACGCCGCTCCCGGCATGACGACGAAGATTCGCGCATTGGCGAGTAAAGCGGTTGCAGATGTCACGCCGAATAAAGCCTTGAGCAAAGTCTTGTTCACGCTCGGCGGCGCGGACGCGAACGAGAACGCCATCAAACTCGCGCGCGGATACACCGGACGCCACAAAATTCTTACGCGATATCGTTCGTATCACGGCGCAACGGCGGGGGCGATGGCAGCGACGGGTGATCCGCGCCGGGTGGCATGGGAGCCAAACCTGATGACGGGCGTGGTGCGTTTCCTCGACCCGTATCGATACCGTTCAACTTTCCATCGCGCGAACCCGGACATCTCTGAAGAGGAATTCGCTCGGGATTACGTCGATCATTTGGAGGAGATCATCCTCTATGAAGGACCAGATTCCATTGCGGCGATTTTGATCGAATCCGTGACAGGCACCAACGGAATCATCGTCCCGCCGGATGGATATATGCAAGGCGTCCGGAAACTCTGCGACAAATACGGCATCGTGATGATCTGCGATGAGGTGATGAGCGGCTTCGGGCGGACGGGGAAGTGGTTTGCCGTCGAACACTGGAATGTGATACCGGACATCATCACCATGGCGAAGGGACTCACGTCCGCATATGCGCCGCTGGGCGCGGTGGCGATGAAGACTGAGATCGCGGCGGCATTTAATGAGCACGCCTTCGAAAGCGGTTTGACGTACACATCGCATCCCATTTCTCTGGCGGCGGCGGTGGCGAATATCCAAGCCATGAGGGAGGATAAAGTTGTCGAGCATGCGGCGGGCTTGGGCGGAGTCTTGAGGCGCATGTTATCCGATCTGGGAGAGTCGCACCCTTCGGTGGGTGAAGTCCGCAGCATCGGTTTATTCGGCATCCTCGAGTTGGTAAGGGATCGGGAAACCAAGGAGCCGATGGCGCCGTGGAACGGCTCGTCGCCGGAAATGACAGCGTTCAGGAAATATTGTCTTGACCACGGTTTGTTTCTGAACACACACTGGCATACGGTATTGATCATTCCGCCGTTGATCATCAATGAAAAGGAGTTGATGGAGGGAATGACCGTGCTGGATGAAGCGTTGAGAATTACCGATAAAAGTGCGGTCAGGCAACAGGACGTGTAGAAAGGACCCACAAAAGATAATAAAGGGATATGACAAGAAGACCTCCGAAAGCATGCTTTCGGAGGTCTTCCGCCAATCATCAATCTGCCCGGTCTTTATTCGCTTTGCACTTCCACCAGCACGGCTCGGATGATGCGGCGGAAGAAATACGTGTCACTGGAAGGCAGATAGAACTGGCAGGTGATCAGGGTGAGATAGGATTGGTCTTCGAGATGCTCGAAGGCAAAACTGGTGGTGTAGGGGCGCGAGAGCCGCGAATTGCGCACTTCGAAGATGTACTTCTCATCGTACAAGTGGATGATGATCTGGTCGCCGTATTTGAGTTTTTTCAAGTTCGCGAACGGACCATCCATCCCGTCTGCATTGGTGACGTGAGCTGTTACGACCGAGTTGCCTTCCCAGGTCGGGAACGCAGTTCCATTGAGCCAGCCGACGTTATTGGCGAGCCAGGTCACATCCCAATCGCCTTCTGAGGAAAGCGGCACACCGACGATCGGGGTTCTCACGCCGATAGCTGGGATTTCGATCCACAAGTCGCCGAGGTCGCCGTATGCAAGTTCTTTTGGCTGCTCAGGCAGGATTGTGATGCGGTTCGGAGAAAAACCGGTGGCGGGCAATGCGGCAAGATCGCGAGCGGAGATTCTCGAATCATCACCACCTCGACCCCCTCCACCACCTCCACCCGTGGCAGGTGCAGTGATTTGGAAGTTGCGGGCGAAGTCGGTGCCGTTCGCAACCCCATCTCCGGCAAGAGCAAGCGCAGGATTATTTGCCTGCACGATGGAAGTGGTGCCGCAGATGTACAGACGGTAGTAACCTACCGTGTTCAGCGGAGCGCTGAGGTTGACTGTGGCAATGAACGGACCGGAGCCGCCGCCATTACTGTAGGTGACACTACCGGGTTGCAGAATGTCAGGCGCGACGATCGGGAGGGGAACTCCTCCTAATCCGCATCCCAAGGTGTTGAAGACGCCATTTACAGAGTAAAGGAGTCTGTAATTGAGCGGGTTGGTGACGTCATCTGGGTCGGAATCGCCGATTGGGTTGTAAACATCCTTGTTGAACCTGACGAGCAATTGGGTAATCCCCAGAGCAGTGGAAGTGATCTCATTTTCAGCAAGGAAGCCATCGCCGGTATCTGGATTCGAATTGATTCCGTTCGGGTTCACCTGCAATAGGGCTGCGTCGATCACAATGGCTTTGTTCGCGCCAAGTGAGCCTGCCGCTGCCGGGGCAGGCAGGGTTAGAACGGCATTGTTCAGTGCGGCATCGCGGATAGTGCCGCCGTTGAGGGCAAGCGAAGTGGTCGCGACATAATCCAAATCGAGGGTCACATCTCCGACCACCACGGTGTAGGTGAAGGAAAGCGTGGCAGTACCCGTGCCAGATGAGTAATTGGCGACCCCGTCGACTGCGCCCAGTTCGAGTGTGATCTGCGGCGTGCCGGTGACGTTCACAACTTCATTGAAGACCACATTGACATTGATCACAGCACCCACAAAATACGTGCCGTCTGCCGTGGTGGAGGTGACATTGGTCACGACCGGAGCGCCAGCGTCGACGTTCCAAGTGTAGGATGCAGGCGTGGGGTCCGCATTACCCAAAGTATCCACTGCGCGGACTTCGAAGGTATGGGAACCTGCGCTTAACGGACCGAACGTATCACCGCTGTTGCAAGCAGCAAACACACCTCCATCCATCGAACACTCGAAGGTTGCAGTCAGATCCGGGCTGCTGAACGTAAACGTGGGGGTTGTGTCATTGCTTGGGTCCGTCGGGTTGGAGTCGATGGTTGTATCAGGCGGGGTGGCATCGATTGTCCAGGTATAAGAGGCGGGGGTGGCATCGGTGTTGCCAGCCGGGTCAATCGCACGGACCTGGAAAGTGTGTGAACCATCAGCCAAAGCCGCGAGGGTATCGGGTGTGGTACAGGCGGCGAAGGCGCCAGCATCGATACTACATTGGAAGGTCGCCGTTGCATCGGGACTGCTGAATGTGAAGGTGGGCGTGTTGTCGTTGCTGGG
>JAPKMP010000028.1 GCA_026645935.1 Candidatus Villigracilaceae bacterium
GGTAAGGTTTCATTGGTTGTGACCGTAGTCGTCGAATCCCCGTCGATGACGATGACTGTGGGCGGCGTGAACGCGCTGCAGCCGATTAGAATGACGGCAAATAAAACCGCCTGCAAACGATACAGTTCCATAAGTGCAATTATAAACGCCATCGCCGGTTCCTTTTCGGATACAATTCCCCGTATGGACCTGCTTACCAGCGCCTCGAACCCGTTTGTCAAATACGTCCGCGGTTTGCGGCAGAAAAAGGCGCGCAGCGAATCCGGTTCCTTCCTCGTGGAAGGCATACATCACGTCGGGGAAGCCGTTGAGGCGGGTTGGGAAGTGGAGGCGATTCTATATTCGCCGGAGCAACTGACGAGCAGCTTTGCAAAGGATCTGCTCTCCCGTGCCCGTCACCTCAATTTGAGGATTCAGCCCGTGTCTATAGAGGTGATGGAATCCCTTGCAGACAAGGAAAATCCGCAAGGCATTCTGGCGGTCGTTAAGCAAAAGCGTTCTGTTTTCGATGATCTGAAAACCCTGGAACTTGGCGTGGCATTGGTCTCACCGCAGGACCCTGGTAATCTTGGTACGATCCTTAGGACAATGGATGCGGTAGGTGTCGAGAGTCTATTTCTGCTCGATGGGGGAGTGGAACTCTATCATCCGACCGTGATCCGTGCGAGTATGGGAACAATATTCTGGAAAAGGGTCATTCAATCGTCATTTGGCGATTTCATGGTTTGGTCGCGCAAAAACAACATCCAGGTGATCGGCACTTCATCCAGGGCAGATGTGGATTATCACACCCTCGTCCCGCAGGAACGCTGGGTGTTGGTGTTGGGGAACGAACAAAAAGGGCTTTCCTCCGAACAATCCTCCGCCTGTGATGTGACCGTCTCCCTGCCCATGCGTGGGAGGGTCAGCTCGTTGAACCTTTCAGTGGCGGCAGGCATATTGCTCTACCAGTATGCGAGATAGATATTAACTCTCAGATGGATCGCCTGGTCAGTTTCAACAGAGGGGTTTCGATAAACCGGTAACTGATGAACCCGACGACCAAGGCGAGAACGAAAGCCGCGCTCAAACCGATGAGATTGTCAATGATTGGATCGATTGCGAAAAGACTCCAAACCCTGCCCACAACGTTCACGGTAAAGAGATGGGAAAGATAGATCGAATATGAAGCATTCCCCGCTTGTATCAAAAAAGGTGCAAGGACAGTTCCATTTCGCTCGGCGTGGGTGACGCAAAAGACGATCACAGTTGCGGGGACTCCGTAATACAAAGCTTCCGACCATTCGAGCGGCGAGAGACCCGTCACTTTATTGTATTGGATATAGCCAAATACTGCCGCGATCAAGGCGATTCCGGCAATGACAAACAACAAAATCCCGTTCGCCTTGATTTCTTTATAATCATGATAATGCACAGCGAGCAGGCACCCGGCAATGAATTCAAGGGTCAATGGGTGAAAAATCACAAATTCGAACGGATTCCCGCCTGGCGAATGGAAAAACACGATGATCGCCCCCCAGATCAAGAGTGCGGGAACGAGTAACCTTTCCGGGAAAAGGAGAAGGATGAAAAACAAAACAAGATAGAAATACATTTCATGGATCAACGTCCATCCGACCAGAACGATTGGGAGCAGGTTGCTTGGAATGAGCAAATAGGAGGCGACGATGTTCACCTGGTTTCCCTGCGCGCTGTTCACCCATGAGGGCTGGACGATGAACACGATCAGCGCCAGCGTGGTGTACACCCAATAAAGGGGATAGATTCGGGAAACCCGGTGGTAAAGGAAAAGCAGGCTTTGTTTCAGGTCGCGGAACTTCCCGCGGGTCACTGTGACCATCACAAACCCGCTGATGACGAAGAAAAGGTCCACGCCGAACATGCCGAATCGCAGCCAGTCCGGGAGGATGGTATTCGTCCCCCCGTATTTTTTTTCGATAACTACCAGATGGAACAGCACGACGGAGAGCACGGCGATCCCCCGCAAAGCCTGGATGTTTTGAAGTTTGATCATATCGGGTTCGTAATTTTACCCTGTCTTCTCCGTCTTAAAGATCACAGTGAATGATTATCTGGAGAGATGTTCTCCAATATTAATGCGCTCCCCAAGACCTTTGGGTTACAATAAACCCAGCGAGATGAGTCGTAAATCATTCGATTTGTAAAGTTAAACTATCACTATCACCAATGAAACTTGTCACGGTCAACCAAATGCGCGCCATCGAAAGAGAAGCCGACGCGGCAGGCCTTTCGTATTCGCAGATGATGGAAAACGCCGGGCGGGGTCTCGCAGAGATCGTCCATTCGTTGGGAAATGAAAACGGGTGGGATTCCGTCATGGGCATTGTCGGGTCGGGGAATAACGGCGGCGATACGCTTGTTGCCCTTTCGTGGCTTGCCGAAGCAGGCTGGCGCACACATGCATATCTCGTCAACCGTAAATCTACCAACGATCCACTCACCGTACGCTATCTTGAATCCGGGGGCGAACTGACCCAGTTTTCCGCTGATCCAGGCCGGGAATCCCTGCTCGCTTTTTTGGAAGACTCAGACATCCTGATGGACGGCCTGCTTGGGACGGGATTCAAACTTCCGTTAAAGAATGAGGCGGCGCTTTTCCTGCGTGAAACTTCGTTAATCCTCCAAAAGTTGGAGGACCCGCCTTTTGTCATTGCCGTGGATTGCCCCTCCGGGGTCGATTGCGATTCCGGCGCTTGCGCGGATGAAGCCTTGAGAGCTGACCTGACTATCACCATGGCTGCGGTCAAACAGGGTTTATTAAAATTTCCCGCATTCGAACATATCGGAAATCTCGAACTTGTTGACATTGGTCTGCCTGATGGACTCGACAGTTGGAAAATCTTGGATGCCGATGTGGCGGATCCGAAGCTGGCTGCTCGTTTGTTGCCGGAGCGAAACCCCGCCTCTCACAAAGGGACGTTTGGTACAGCCCTCGTGACGGCGGGTTCCACATCCTATTCAGGAGCGGCTTTGCTTGCAGGCAAAGCTGCCTGTAAAGTCGGAACGGGACTCGTGACAATGGCTGTTCCCGAGCCATTGCATGCCGCGCTTGCGGGTCATCTTCCCGAAGCGACCTGGATCATCCTGCCCCATGAGCATGGTTTCATATCAGAAGGAGCGGCATATCATGTGTCGGTTGGTCTTGAGCGCGCCACGGCAATCCTGATCGGACCGGGATTTGGGGGCAAGCACACCACAAAATTATTCATCGAACATCTCCTGCCAACTCTCGACCTCCCGGTTGTTTTCGATGCAGACGGCTTGCGGCATCTCGCCTCCATACCCGGCTGGCAGGAAAAAATAAAACAATCCGCGGTTCTCACACCGCATCCCGGCGAAATGTCTGCCATGACAGGTTTATCGCGCGCCGAGATCCAATCGAATCGCGAGGAAATTGCGGGAAAATATGCAAACGAGTGGGGTCATGTTGTCGTATTGAAAGGCGCGTTTACAGTAATCGCCGCGCCGGATGGACGAAAGACCATCATTCCTGTTGCGACACCGGCGCTCGCTCACGCCGGGACAGGCGACGTGTTGGCTGGTCTCATCGTTGGTCTTCGCGCGCAGGGTTTGAATGCTTATGAATCCGCGGTTGCGGGCGCTTATATCCATGCCCAGGCGGGTCTCCGCGCTGCGGACTTGCTCGGCACCACAGCTTCAGTGCTGGCAAGCGATGTGTTGGATTGCGTTTCTGATGTGATTGCGGAACTTGAGGAATTTACTTGAACCGAACAAGGCGGATTATTAAATTCAATATCAAGCTCAAAACACAATCAAAAACAGGCTGTTTCATTACAGCCTGTTTTTCACTTTCCGTTACTTATCTCGAACCTCTAATCGCTTCTTACTTTATTAGCCATTCATGAAAGCTTCAAGATTATCCTTGCTGATGCGGAAAGCCTTGCCAACCTTCTTGGCTTTCAGGCTGCCATCCTTGATCGCTGCCATGATATCGTCTTCCGTCACCTTCATCACTTGCGCCGCCTCAGCCGGGGTCATGATATCGGGAATCTTTGCGCCGCCTCCAGCCGCAGTTCCGGGACCTTGATAGCCGCCTTGAAGCGCCTGCCCCATGATATTTCCGATTCCCATGCCAGCGCCAATGCCTGCGGTAAGGCCTGCGCCTCCGCTGGGATTGTTCGCCGCCTCTCGCATCGCGTCTGCCGCCTGCAACTGGGCGTAGATCGCCGGGTCGAGCAGACCTGCGTCTCGCAGTTCCTGAGCCGACTTGGTGCTCGGTTTCAGATTGCCGACATAGAATGTCTTGAGAGTTAGACCAAGCGCTTCGAAATCATCCTTGCCTTTCGACCGCACCGCCGCGCCGACTTCCTCGTTCATGCCACTCAACTTGCTGGCGAAGCTTTGGGTGGTATTGCTGAATTCGCCCAGCACATCGGTCAGTTTTGAGACAAGCATCGTTTTCAACCGGTCCTCGATCTCGCTTGTGCGGTAGGAACCGGTCGCACCAACGACCTGCGTAACGAATTGCTGTGGATCCTTCACCTGGAAGGAATACGTGCCAAAGCCCTGCAAGAACAAATACCCGAGACCCTTTCCAGGAGTTTCGACTAGGATCGGAGCCGATGTTCCCCATTTCTTGTTGGTGAATTCCTTCCTTGAGACGAAATACACCTCGGCGGGGAAAGGCGTGCGGTCATTGAAAGCCTTGCCAATGAAATCTATCAGTTTGGGGATGTTCGCCGTGGCAATGGTGTGCCGGCCCGGTTTGAAGACATCCAATGCGTTGCCATCACGGAAAAATACCGCGCTCTGGCTTTCGCGAACGATCACCTGTGAACCGATGCGGAAATCGCCAAAACCCTCCTCGGGGAAGCGATGCACGATTTCGTCGTTCATTTCGTTGGGATATTCAATGACATCAAAAATTCTAGCCATGGTTACTCTCCTTTGAGTGAATAGCGATTTGATTATAGTCCAACTGTTTCTCCGGTCAAGCACCGTTTATCCTATTCATCTACGACGGCGCTGTGATTCCGTTTCCGCTTCCTACCTCTTTCCCATTTGTTTTCCCGTTCCTTTGTCTCTCAGCATCAACACTTCCGCCATGATACTGACGGCGATCTCTTCCGGCGTTTCCGCTTGCAGTTCAAGACCCATAGGCGAATGGACCTTTGCGATCAAATCGTCGGTCACACCCTTTTCTTTCAGCGCTTTTACGGTGGTTGCCCAGCGGCGTTTCGAACCGATGACGCCGATATACGCCGCATCCGATTTCAGCAGACCTGGCAAACCGTGCGCATCCACGCTGGACCCGCGGCTTGTGACCACCAAATAGGTTCGATTCGTGATCTTGAGCGACTCTGCCAATTTTCCCATCTCGATTGGGAGGTATTCATCCGCGCCGGGGGTTGCTACGGGGGTACAAAATTCTTCTCGGTCGTCGCTGACGGCAACCTTGAATCCCAGCCACTTGGCGAGGTGAACGACAGCTTTCCCAACATGACCCGCGCCGATCACGACAAGGGTCGGAGCCGGAAGGATCGGTTCCACAAACACCTCCACTTGGCCGCCGCAAACACCGGGGTCTCCGCGCGATGGGTCGGACATGTTGTAGTGCAGATACCGCGGTTTCCCATCGCTCATCGCCATCCAAGCTTCATCGAGGACGCGGTGTTCCAGGTCTCCACCGCCGACAGTGCCGACAAATTTGCCGTCCGGGTAGACGAGCATTTTGCTGCCCACGTGTCGCGGCGTGGAGCCTTCGCTCTTCACCACTGTGCATAGCACGGCAGGTTGATTGTTCTTTTCGAGTTCCGATAAGGCTTGGAAGATTGAAGTCATTTTTTTCAGGAAAGACCTGACAGGATTTCAAATCCTGTCAGGTCTAATACGTATTAATTTATCTTTCCCAACGCACGTAATACGCGTTCCGGCGTGAATGGGAACTCGTCGATCCACACACCGGTCGCGTTGTGAATTGCCGCCGCGATTGCCGGAGCCACCGGAAGGTAGGGAAGTTCACCCATGCCGCGCGCGCCCCACGGACCGTTCGGGTCCGGCACTTCCACCAATATGGATTCCACTTTTTCTGGAATATCCAGTATTGTGGGCAGGAGGTAGGTGCTGAGTTGATCGGTTAAAACGCGTCCGTCTTTCGTCTTGAATTCTTCCATCACCGCGTAGCCGTGCGCCTGTACGATTCCGCCTTCGATCTGGCTGACGACCAGGTCCGGGTTGATGGCTTTGCCTACATCGTCCGCTGAAACAATCCTTTTCACGCGCACGTGCCCGGTCTCGATATCCACTTCCACATCCACGGCTTGCGCCACATAAGCATATTGGAAGTTCGGCATCGAATAGCCGGTTTCCTTATCCATAGGAGTCGTCGGCGGGGCAAAATATTGGAACTCGGCAACTGCGGGTCGTTCTTCCGCCTTCCATTTTTCCAGCGCCGCTTCCGCCGCACCTTTGACAGAGTTGCCCGCCATAAACGTCAGGCGTGATGCGGATGCCGAACCCGGGTTTCCCTGTGTTGCCGAGTCAGATGTCTTCATCTCGATCATGCCGATCGGCACACCGAGGACTTGAGATGCGACCTGCACCATGACAGTTTGGAAACCCTGCCCAACTTCAGCGCCCGCATGATGGAGCACGACACGTTCCATCTCGGTATTTCCGTGGATCTCGATTTTTGCCCAGCAATTTTCCTTATAGCCGAAGGAAAAACCGACGTTCTTGAAACCAGCAGCGAATCCGCGACCTTTCAGAATTCCTTTCAAATTTTTTTCGTTTGATGTTTTTGATTTTCGTTTTGTCGTTCTCTTCCACTTGAATGCGTCCCGCGCCGCTTCTATACACTGGACAATGCTGGTGGGATTCGGGGTCGGCGTGCCGACCCCAAGGGTATCACCGTCCCGCAAGGCGTTCTTAAGTCGGAACTCCACCGGGTCCATACCGAGTTTTTCAGCGAGCTTATTCATCTGTGTTTCTGCCATGAACAAAGCCTGCGGCGCCCCGAAACCGCGGAAGGCCGCCCCGGGGATGTTGTTTGTGTAAACGCCGTACACATCGGTTTTGACGTTCGGTACTGCATACGGTCCTGTGGAAGTAATGCTGGAATTACCGAGCACTTTGTTCGTTGTGTACATGTACGCGCCGCCATCGCCGATGATCTCGTTTTGAACCGCGACCAGCTTGCCGTCTTTCGTCGCTCCCCATTTGGCGCGCAATATGACAGCATGTCGTTTGCCATGTCCAATGATCGACTCGCGCCGCGACCAAATGATTTTCACTGGTCTCTTCAATTTCATCACTGCCAATGCAAGGATGATCTGTACAGATAGATCTTCCCTGCCGCCGAATGCGCCACCGATGGCGGGATAAATGACGCGCACCTGCTCTTCCGGCACATCCAAAGCGTGCGCGATGGACTTGCGATCGGCGTGGGTCCATTGACCGGCGCTTTCGACGACAATCCTTCCTTCTTCATCGAGGTACGCCAATCCCGCCTCGGGCTGGAGGAAGGCATGTTCCTGCACTGGTGTGTGATACTCGCCTTCGACGATGACGTCCGCTTGGTTAAAGCCTGCATCCACATCCCCTTTGCGGATTTTGTAATGGACACAAATGTTCGAGTCGCCCCGGTCCGGGTGGAGGAGAGGTGCATCGGGGCGCATCGCAGTGACCGGGTCCGTGAGAGGCGGGAGGTCTTCGTAATCCACTTCTATGAGCTTCATCGCTACGGCTGCTTGCGTTTCGTTCTCTGCGACGACGACTGCCACCTGGTCTCCGACAAAACGGACGATATCTGTGTATGGTTTGTCCGCGCCGGGACCGCATAATACCGGTTGGTCGGGAATCTGCAAGCCATATTCATTTACAGGCAGGTCTTTTGCGGTGTAGACAGCGACGACACCGGGCGATGCTAGCGCTTTGTCAATTCGAATATCCAGGACGCGCGCATGAGGACGCTCAGCCATCAGTACTTTCATGAATAGCATGCCGGTCACGGCACGGTCGCCAGAGTATTGTGATTCGCCTGTGACCTTGCCAAGCGCATCGATGCGGTTGAGAGAAGTTCCTACTGATTCGATGGACATGGTTTATCTTTTATACGTTTTCACTTTTACATTCGGTCGCGGCGCGTCGAGCGGGCCGTACGTTGAGGGACCAACCAAACGATAGATCAAGGCATAGACGAAGGACAGAACACCGCCCATCAAGGTCATGTATATGAAACTTGCCGCAGCGTAGGCATAGAAATTGTTGATTCGAGCGATCGGACCAAAGATAGTCATCAAACCGCTCGATCTATAAAATATGGCGGGCAATTCCGGTCTGCCGAGAAGTTGATAAGGGATGGTGTATCCCTGCTCGAGAGCTATATCGATCGTCATTACCCCAGCCGCAATGGACATTGCCGGGATCACGATCATCATCACGCATCCGATCCCCCGCCATAGATAATGAGGCTGTCGTGTCCTTTCCTTGACTTTTACAAGGGCTGAACTTCTGTATTTGCTCATGATCGCCTCTATTAAACCTTGCTCGCTTCCTCTATGGCTTGTACGATCTTGTAATATCCGGTGCAACGGCATAGGTTTCCAGTGATGGCTTGTTCGATCTCATTGCGGGTCGGATTCGGTTTTTCCTGTAGTAGTTTTGCGCCAGACATGATAAAGCCCGGGATGCAATATCCACATTGCACGGCGTTATATTCGATGAACTTTTCCTGGACCGGATTAAGCTTTTCTCCGTCGGCTAATCCTTCGATCGTCACGATCTCCGCCTTATGCGCGCGGGGTGCGGGTACGAGACAGGACATGACCGCCTGTCCATCCAAGAAGACAGTACATGCGCCGCATTCGCCCTCCGCACAGCCTTCCTTTGTCCCGATCAACATACCTTCTTCGCGCAATAATCGGAGCAGCGTCTTTTCGTGACCGCTCGCAAAGGTATATTTCCTGCCGTTGATCGTTGTTTCGATGTTATTCCTTGGAAAATAAACGGGATCCTGCAATTGTCCGTTTCCATTAAGTGCGGATGAAAGCAACACCGGTTTCTTTGGCATCCCCGCTTCTTCCTTCCCATCGCGGATGGCGGTCAGGCCCCGGCGGGTGATGACGCGTACCATCTCACTGCGGTAATTTGCCGAGCCGCGCACATCGTCGATCGGCTTTGCAGATTTCGCCGCCAATTCCGCGGCTTGGTCAATATTTTTTTCGTTGAGTTTCTTTCCGATGAGGAATTTTTCCGCTTTGGTCGCATGGACTATGATCGGCGTCACAGCGCCCAGTGTGATGGATGCCGACCGAACGGTCTCTCCTTTAAGATCGAGAATGATCGCCACGTTGACGAGGGAGATCGCCTGTGCGCGGCGTAATGCCAATTTTACAAACGTCCCATGTTGACTTTTTGACATCGCCGGGAAGGAAATATCCACGAGCATTTCGTCGGGTTCCATGACAGTCTTGCGCACGCCGAGATAGAATTTCTTGAACGGGACCACTCGCGCTCCCCTGGCGGAGACCAGGGTCACTTTTGCGCCAAGCGCCATCAATGGGGTGATGGTGTCGTTGGCGGGAGAGGCGGTGATGACATTTCCGGCGATCGTCCCCCGGTTTCGAATCTGCGGAGCACCAACCTCCCATGCCGCCCTTGCCAACGGATATGCCCGCGTGCGAATAAGTTTTGACGCAGCACAATCGTTATGTGTAACAAGCGCTCCAAGGTGAATTCCTTCGTCTTCGTCGATGGTGATCTGATTCAAACTGGGAATTCGGGTCACATCGATGAGTGTATCCACCCCTTTGCGAACCCCTCGCTCGAGTTCAAGGATGAGGTCGGTGGCTCCCGCCACCACCCGCGCGCGATCGCGTTTCTCCGCGAGGACGCGAATTACCTCGTCAATGGAAGTTGCGTTTATGTAGTTATGCCACATATTGATATCTGCAGGGGCGAGCTATAACTCGCCCCTGCTTCATGATTATTGGCTGCCTGTCACAACCTCAGACCGACGATCAAAGGTTTCCACCGCGAGGCGCGCAAGGGAGGTGATATTGCGGATCGCGGCCGGCAGGGCAGTCTCATCGCCCATGCTCGCCTCTACATTGTCGAGAGCATTCTTGACCTGGTCGCTCAGGTCGAAGAACGCTGCATCGAACTGATAAATGGCTTCGAGTTCCTTTTCGTTGATCTTGACGGCGTCGAACAGCCCGGAATATCCGCGCGCCGCGCCGCTGATCTTATCGATGAAGGTACGCAGGGCGAGAGAGGCCTTTTCCATGTCGTCCACGGAAGTAAGCATACTTTTGCTGACCATCTCCGCCTGCAGGTTGGAAGCGCGACCCCAATGCTCCTCGAAGCGTCGCGCCACGGTGTCGCGAAGGAGCTTGTCCGCGTCGCGGCGGTTTTGTCTTTCCACGTATCCGCCGAAACCGGGGATGTAGGATGCCAGTTTTTTGAACGGATCGATCTGACTGCTGACTTTCTCGAAAAAATCGCTCATGGGAGCCTCCTGCCAGAATATACGTGCAAGGATTCAATTCGTTTCCACCCTTCGATTATATCGTTTAATTCAAGTTATAATCAAGTTACATATTTCCCAGGAGATCATTATGTCCGACCCTGTTACACAATTACTCGACCTTGTCGGGAACAGTATTTCACTCGAAGGCGCGCGGGTGCGCGTCCTAGACGCGGGGGAGTTCCGGAAGAATATCCGCAAGCTGGTGGAACGCTCTGCTCTCGCCTCCGACTCTACTGCCGGCTGGTCCCGTTTCCTGATTCGCAGTGCAGCCCTCGAAATGGGAATCTACCCGGCGTCGATCCATGAGTTGTATATGGCTCGCGGTCGCGGTGATGCGCCGATGACCTTCACAACCCCCGCCTTCAATTTGCGTGCCCTGTCCTACCATGCCGCATGCGCCATGTTCCGCGCGGCAAAGCGGATAAACGCAGGCGCATTTATCTTCGAACTCGCCCGTTCCGAAATGAGTTACACGGATCAGCGCCCTTCCGAATATGCGACGAATATTTTAGCCGCAGCCATCACTGAGGGGTTTACCGGCCCGGTGTTCATTCAAGGCGATCATTTCCAGGTATCGGCAAAAAAGTTCAAGGCAAATCCTGAAGAGGAAATATCTGCTGTAAGGGATCTTTGCCTTGAAGCCATCGCCGCGGGATTTTTCAATATCGACGTCGATACGTCCACGTTGGTGGATATTGGTCTGCCGACCATCCCGGAACAACAAGCTTTGAACAGCAGATTATCCGCCGAGCTTTCCGCGTACATTCGCGTTCACGAACCTGCGGGTGTCACGATCTCCATTGGCGGCGAGATCGGAGAGGTGGGAACGGAAAACTCCACGGAACCGGAACTCCGAGCATATATGGATGCCTATAACGCAGAAATGAAAAAGGTTGCGCCGGGAAAACCCGGATTGAGCAAGATCAGTGTACTGACGGGCACCTCTCACGGAGGTACGGTCCTGCCTGATGGCTCGATAGCGGATGTCAGCATCGCATTCGATGTCTTGCGCGATCTCAGCCGTGTTGCCCGGAAGGATTATGGCATGGGCGGCACGGTCCAGCATGGCGCATCGACGGTGCCGGAGGAGAATTTCAATAAATTCGTCCAACATGAGGCGATCGAAGTGCACCTCGCCACGAACTTTGCCACGATGTTCTTCGATAATGTGCCGCCGGAATTCAAGAGAGAAATGTATGCCTGGCTCGATGTCAACTCGGCGGGAGATCGCAAACCCGGTATGACGGACGAGCAGTTCTACTATAAGACCCGCAAGAATGCCATCGGTCCCTTCAAGGCACAATCTTATGCTTTGCCCCTGGAAACGCTCGATAAATTATCCAATGCCTGGGAGGCTCAATTCGCAAAATTGTTTAATTTACTCGGGATCAAGGACACGCGCCTGCTCACAGATAAATTCATCAAGCCGGTCAAGGTTCAGCCTGTGCTAGCAAATTACGTCAAAGATGCTGTGACCGCGGAAGATGTGAGCGACTTGTCGGATTAAACCCCCTTACAAGAGGGCTCCTTGCACGTCGTTTATAGAATATCAAGATGCCAGTCTCAGATCAAGGCATTACAACGGATCGATATATGCTCATCCCCCGCACGGCGATCTTCGTCAGACGCGGGGATGAGTATTTATTGCTAAGAGGTTCGCAAGCAAAACGTCTCTGGGCGGGGAAATACAATGGATTAGGCGGGCATGTGGAGCGTGGGGAAGATATCCTCTCCGCTGGAAGGCGTGAACTGCTTGAAGAGGCGGGAATCACAGCAGATTTATGGCTCTGCGGCATGGTTATCGTCGACGCTGGAGATGTGGGAATCTGTCTGTTTGTATTGGTGGGAGAGAATCCCCAAGGCGAAATAAAAAGCTCGAAAGAAGGCACACCGGAATGGATCAGGAAAGATGCGCTGAGTCAACTGCCTGTTGTGGAAGACCTGCCGATCCTTCTCGAGCAAATCCATCATATGAAACGCGGCGCTCCGCCCTTTTCCGCGAGGTCGTTTTATAAGGATGAAATCTTGCAGGTTGATTTCGTCATCTGAAAAACGTCGCCCTGTGCGCGGCGTTGGATATCAGGGTGTCTTGACCGGGTAAGAAATGATGGCCCCGACATTATTTCAAAAGGGATATGGTAAACGTGCTTCCTTTGCCCGGTGCGCTGTCAATATCCAGCATCCCCCGGTGTTGCTGTATGACCTGTCGGGTGATCGATAGTCCAATGCCGATGCCGGAGAAAATTTCTTCGCCGCTCTTTTCAAGATGGAAGAAACGATCAAAGATGCGCGGGCGGATCGCGGGATCGATGCCGATGCCATAATCCACCACGCTTACGCTGACGTGTTTTCCGAGATCTGCAAACCGGATGTCAACGGTCCCGCCTTGATGGCTGAACTTGATGGCATTGTCAATCAGTCCCGTGATGGCGCGCTCCAGAGACGGTTCGTCTCCCTGGACTGGAGGAATGTTCGTGTTCCCCCGAACCTTGATGGTTACCCGGCGGTCTTTCGTCTTATCCTTGTATTTTTCCAATACCTTTTCCACGAGTGTCACAAGGTTTACGGGTTGAAAGTCGCGCAGGACGAGTTCCTGCTCCTGAAGAAACAGAAGGTCATTTGTAAGGTTGACGATCTGGTCGATATTGCGGCTGACGATCTCCAGTGTGGATTGAAGTTGTTCACCGGACAACACACCCTTCTTAAGGGTGTGCAAGTATCCGCTGGCGACCATGAGGGGCGTTCTTAATTCATGCGCGATATTGGTGAGGAATTCATTTCGCGCCATTTCCTGCTCGGCGAGTTTTTGATACGCATCTGCGATCTCCCGCGCGCGCAGACGCAGGTCTTCGATGGCGAGCTGATCGTTCGCTCTTAACCGGTTGCTGATCTCGGAAACCATGGCGGTCGCCACGCTGGGACTATGCTTTAATACACGGTTGAACCCGTCTTTTTCCAGTTCGAGCACGACAACCGGGGTCGTCGCTTTTACGGTTGCGGCTCGCGGAGCGTTATGGATGAGCGCCATCTCACCGAAGAAATCTCCGGCGCTTAATGTCTTCAGCAGGCGCGCTTCCATGTTGTTGATGGTTTTGGTGACCTCGAATTCGCCCTCAAGGATCATGTAAAACGTGAATTCGACCGCATCCTCCTGGCAAAGAATCGTCCCAGCCGGATAGGATTTGATCTGGCTGTTTACGATGATTTCCTGCACTTCATCAGGAGTGATGCCGGGGAATGCGCGCGGGATGATTTTTGCGGGGGTGCGAAGGGTGGTCATGGAATGAATTGTGGAATTTTAGCATGGGTTATCCAGCCGTCTTTCACCCATTTGGACTATTATTTTGCCCGCCGCCGCGTTTTCACATTTAGGCTCGCCGGGGTGATTTTCAATTCTTCTTTCCGGTCATGGATCTCACTGCGGGCATTTTCGAACCATCCAGCGATCCGGGTATCTTTGATGGGTTTTTCAGCCTTCAGATAGCGGATAAATCCAATCACCTCGATAAGGCGCATCTCATCGAGGGAAGAAATCTCCTCCATGACAATTTTTTCAAGGCTGTTCATGGCATTCTCCTCGGTTTAGGGTGGATACATGGTGGGCAGGGTTGATACGTCGAAGGAAGGGTCGAAGGTCACATAGGATGCGCTGACCCAGCACATCGATCCGTAAATGGGGTTTTCGATAACATACCAGCCTGGCACACTTCCAATACCCATCACATATACTTCCTCAGTATCCGAGAGGTTGCTGATAAGCCCATATTGGCTGCCGGGACCCGCGTAGCAGGCGGTATTACCTGAAATTTTCGGAATGCTCGTCACAGCGGGTGTGGGTTCGATAGTTGGCGTATCGGTGAAGAGGGGAATCGGCGTATCAGTGGGCGGAAGAGGGGTGGGGGTATAGGCCGCGGCCGTTTGAGTGAGCATTATCGATGCAAGTTGGGCGGCGGTCGTTCCAATCACATCGACCGTGGGCGCTGCGTTCGATTGTTGCGGCGCGCACGATGTGGACAAAATTGCTGAAACTTGAATTACCAGAATGGGAAATAACTTTGCGCGTCTCATTTGTTGTCTCCGGGTTTGGGATTGAATTTTACCCGTCTTTTTTGTTGTATCGCTGAGAATATCATGAGGGGAGAGTCTAACATCCGACACATCAGATTATGTCGTTGCGAGGAAGGCGGCAGCCCGACGAAGGAATCTTTCCCTAGAATCTAAGATAGCTTCGCCTTATTGGGCTCGCAATGATATTTCTTATCTTTGATATTGGACACTCCCATGATGAGGCTCTCCAGTTTGACTTATGCCAAAATAAAATTATAAAGGCAGCCTCCCGGAGAAAGCTGCCTTTATTCATATTTCACGAGCCGTGAAATTTGTCAATTAACCACAACCACCGCCCGATTTGTCCCGTTTCAACTGCAATTGGATCTTGGCTTCAAATTCCAGTTTTTCATATTCGATCGGGTCGGGCGAGCAGGATTCGTAGCGGCTGCCCAAAGCCGCGGGGAAGATGTAACCCAATTCATCGTCACCCGGATTCGGCTTGGGTTGAGCCGTGAGCGACTTGTCATCCCTGCCGAAAAACGCGATCCAGTTATTTACGCCGCCCTCGAGGATGTATACGTTCGGAACGGCAGACGCTGAAAGAAATTTCCACGCCTCAACTGCTGCCGTTTCGTCGTTGCTCATCAGTATGAAGACCGTGTTTGCGGGCGGCTCTGTGAGCAGAACGGGGACGACTTCCGCCAGGCGTTCGAACGGAACATTCACCGCATCTTCGATGTGGTAGAGGTTGTAATCCGCTTCGCTGCGCACATCGAGATAAACCGGATTCATCGCCTGGTTGTACTTTGCCTTGAAGGCTTCTGCCGGTGTGATGAAGGCAATACGATTTTGAAGCATTTCATCCGCAGTGTATGTATGGGTATTAACGATGGGGTCTGCGTTTTCCTGCGGGATCGTCTCGGTGCGAGTAAAAGCCAGACTGGCGTAATTATCTTCGAGCGAGGGGGAACCGATGAACACGACGGCAAGTGCGGCGGCGAAAAGAACGCCTGCTCCGACCAGGCGGGGTTTGGGTTCTTTGCTCAAATCCTTTTTCCCGAAGATGCGCTCGAGTTGTTCTGCGCCCCAGAACATGAAGAGCGCCATCAGCACGGCCAACAAGACGACTACACCAAGCGGCAGGTTGAAAACCTGGTCGAGTGTGACGCGCCCAAAGTACCCGGAGTTGTTCCACCAATTGGTGAAGAAACGTTCGGTCTCGCCGAAAAGGAATGCGCCGACGAAGCCGCCCAGCATAAAGAACATGCCGTCGATCTTGCCGGTTGAAGCAGAGGCGAGTGACGTGGTGGGGCAAAATCCGCCAATGATGAAGCCGACACCCATGATCAAACCGCCGAGAATACCCGAGGATAGGTAGGTGGGATTGACCCAGACCTGGTTGAAGTTCAAAATGCCTAACCCCACGGCGCCGAAGGTCAACACCATGGCGGTGACGATCGCGGTGAACATTACTTTGAGCACGGTCATTTCAGTGAAGTAGAACTGCGCCGCAAGTTTGCGCGAGTCACCGAAGCCGGACATCTCAAGCGTGTAGCCAAACGCGAAGCCGATCATTCCAAAGACGATATATGTCCAAGGGTTGGAAGTGCTGACCGCTACAAATTCAGGGAGAGGGAAGTTCATGATAGTTCTCCTTTAGTTCCACAACTTGCGGACGAAATATGCCAACCCATACGCGCCGCCGAAGATGGCGAACATCACAACCCACGAACCAGCCGAGAGCGTTGTGCCGCCCGTTAACGCCTGCCCGGATGTACATCCGCGGGCCATGCGAGCGCCATAGAGGAAGATCACGCCGCCGAGGAACGCCATCAACCAGCGGGTTCGGTTCGATACATTGGGACCTTTGGTGGTTTCAAATTTCAAACGGCCGTTGAACAATCCCGAGGCAAACCCGCCAATCAGCGCACCAATGTATACCGGGACGATCCAGTCATCAAGCGGATTTTTGTCTCCGCCCGCCATTTTGAGTAGATATGGAGTGCGGTCCACATGTGCAGGATCAACGGCGTCGGTCACGGCGGTGACAAAGCGACTGGTTGCTCCGGAGGAGCCCAATCCGTTGCCGGTCAGCAAGAGAGCGAGGAAGAGCACAATTCCCAGGACCGACCCGCCAAAGTATGGATGGACAAAAGGCTTGGGTGTTTTCGGGAAGAGCGGTTTTCGTGTTTGTGCGGTCATTTGTTCTCCTTGGTTAAAAGGTCAAGGTTGAAGATTGCATGTTACAGGTTGAAGAATTAAGATTGATATTCATTCTTCATTGTTCATCATTCAGATACAGGCACTTCCACCTCTTCATATCCCGTCACCATCCCGCGCATCGCCTCGAGCGGAGTTGCGCCTGTCGTGGTGAGATAGACATGCCCGACGATAAACGACGCGAACAACCAGGCCATCAGGGTGTGCATGGGGGCGAGGAATGGCAGGCCGCCGAACCAGGTTTGGATGGCGGGAACTTTTTGAACCAGCCACATCAACATGCCGGTCATGCCTTGTAAGGGGAGCAGAATACCGAGCAAACCGATATATGTGACCATTTGCAAGGGATTGAACTTTCTCTGCTTCGATTTGTGGAATGGATGCGGTTCATGCTTGAAGATACCCATGATGTAGTATTTTGCCTGCGCGATCATCTGGTCGATAAACCCATAAGGGTGCGGGATGTATTGCTGAATCTCGCCGCTGATAAAATGCCAGAGGATCGAGATCAGCGCATTGAGAGCGAGCAATACCGCCAACACGTTATGGATGGTGACGATATTGCGGAAGGAGAATGCGCCGAACAGGTCGGGACGGTGGATGACAAGCCCGGTCAACAGCAGGATGACGATGGCGGCGGTTTGCAGCCAGTGCCAGAAGCGTTCGTACGCTTCATACATGTAAACGGTTTTGGTTGCCACGTTTGGACGTCTGAGCTTGCGCGCTGCAAGGAAGCGGAAGGTGGCATGCCCTCCCACGCCGAAGACGGTGCCGACGAAAAGCAGCGCGCCGAACCAGTCGATCCATGCGACGCGGTTGTGGCCAAAGATATATGTCTTATCGTTCTCGTTGACAGGGTTGTAATATAACGAGCCGTTGTTATTGATGATGCTCCCTGTTGGCGTAACGTTTACGCCCTGTGAAAATTCGGGCACAACACCAGTTGGTGCTGAGTCTGCCAGCAGGATCGGGGCAGTGACTCGCGAGTCTGTGTTGTGGCAGGTGGCGCAGTCGCTCGTCGCATCCGTGCTGTCGACCACATTATGGTTGATGGAATAGGGTTGAACCTGACCTTCGATGCGGACATTCTTCAGTCCCAGCGCCTCGAGCTTATCTGCAATGAGATTTTGTTTGCCTTCGGTATCCAGGACAAGCTCTTCATCGGAGAGTTTGCCGTCGCTGTCCGCATCGAAGGCGGAAAGCACATCGGCGGAATAATTGCTGCGGTCGAAGTAAACAGTTTCCAGGTCCATTTTGCGAACCGGGCGAAGATTTCCGTTTGCGTCTTCGTACACCCAGTAGAACGAGGTGATCAGGTTGTACGGTGCGAAGAGGATTTTTCCGTCAATAATGTCCTCGCGTTGCATCAATACAGGCTGGAAGCCGGTAACGAGATCGGTCGTGGTATTCGAACCTTCGATGCCGCGACATTCAGAACGGGCGGACCCATCCAGGCGCAATACGGTCCAGTCCATGGTGGAGAAGGCCGGAGCGTACATTTCCGGAATATGACAGGTCTCACAGGCGATGACCTGCATGTGGCGGTCATTGTATGGGAGCCAGCCTGCGTGCGATTTGTTGGTGTCATGGCATGATTCGCAGCGGCGCATGGTGCTTTTTAATTCAGGCGCGATATTGAACTGCGCGCTCACACCCCGGGCGAAATTGTGATCGGGTCTTTCAAGATATTCGCCGATCTCCAGTTTGCGCGGATCATAAACAAGATGGTCGGGGTTATCCTCCTGAGTTTCGAGCACATGCGCAGGATTATTGGGTGCAAAGTGGCAATCAGTGCATTTCAATTGACGTTGCGCGTGAATATCCCACGAGCGGGTCAGATCGGCTTTATTTGAGAGATTCATGCCCGATTCACTGATCTTTTGGGAAGCGATGACCTGACCCGTGGTCGCGGTCTGGAAATAATCCAAATCGCAGGCATTGATGGTGAGCGGAATCTCCGTCGCCGCATGGACTTCACCATGACAGGCGGCGCAGTTTTCATTGGTTGGGTCTTGAATACCAAGCGATTCGTTCTTGATCTCGCCGTTCTCGTTGAAAATTTCGGGATTGTATGACCAATCTTCCGCGGTTTGACTGACGATGTTCAAGCCAAGCAAGGTTGCGGTGGTGGCGTTGCCGAATTCGCCCGATTGAATCGCTGCTACGCGGGCATCATTATTTGGCGTTTCAAGATGGCAAAGGAAGCAGTTCATTTCGATCGTGCCTGATTCATCCCAATTCCAAGCAGTGACATTTCCGTTCTCTTCGAGGATGGCGGTTTCAGGATCGTCTTTATTTGTTTTCAAGTCGATGAGAGGCTGTCCATCCCGGGAGATTTCAGCGGGTCCGCCGCCGACAACGCGAGAGCCGTTAAGCATCAACCACTCGGCGGTGCTCAGGTCGAGTCGTTCATCGTTCCCTGTTGAAAGAAATCGATAGGTGAGCGGATTCCATTCGCCAAAGAGACCGTTACTTGTATCGAAATTTGCGCTGGAGGGAGAATAATCGCTCAAACCGAGGTCAGAGTGGAAGGCGTGCGATTGGATGAACCCGGTGTCGTGACATTGCCCGCAGGTTTGCATGGCGGATACGGTGCCTCCGCTCTCGAGAACGCTGACGCCATCCGCATCGAGCAGGAGGAAGTCTGGGTGCAATACCGAGGCTTGAGAAGTCGGGACAGTTGTCGGCGCGGCAAGAGCCGCGTTTATTCCGAGGGCAAGCGCGAGGACAATTAATCCGGCAAGTGTGATGAGAGTGTATCTTTTCATGGCTTATCTCCCGCCCCATTCAATTGGGTCGCCGGGGTAACCAAGAGTTACCCAATCCATGCGGCCATTCTCGCCGTGGCAGGATTCGCATTGCAAGGCGTTCTCTGCCGGCTGGACCATATGGGTGGAGGGGTAGTACATGTATGTGGTGGTAAATCCGTATTCGCCGCTGTAATCGAGTCCGACAACAGGTTCGGCAAGTTCGAAGGCGGCATCCCAATCGAATTCGCTCCAGTAACCACCTTCGCCTGCAGTAATGGGTTGGAGCAGGTAATTATTCACGACATCGTAGGGTTGTTTGGCAATGTGTAGTTTGAAAGGGAACACTTTGGCTGAGGGGTCGTCGATACCACCCGCGGGTTTGTTGATGTAGGTAATGCCATCCTTGCCGAGCGGGTCGCCGAGCAGATAACGGTATTCGTTGTTTCCGTTGAACCAGAGATAGGCAGGCGCGAAGTTCTTCTCGTAAATAAACTCGCCTTTGATCTTGAGGTAGATGAAGTGATCGTCTTCGCGTCCATCCTGACCGGCTTGTGACCAGTCCCAGTAGACTTTGGTGGGATCTTCCAGCGCGAGCGCAGGAATGTGGCAGGTCTGGCAGGCAACGGAAGCAAGATGGGTGTTTATGCGTTCGTCTTCGTGCTGTTGGTCGATGTGGCATTGCTCACAAGAAACCTGTTCTTGTGGGTCAATGGTGTAATTATCAGGGAGCAATCGTCCGAGGATTTGGTGATCTTTTGTCCAATGGCAGTCGGTGCATAGCAAGTTCAGTTCGCCGCCCATGTGGACATCGAGATTGTTGGAGGGAAAATACAGGCTCTCGTCGAGATCGCCATGTTTGACACCGTTGCCGCCGCCACCGTCGAAATGACAGGCTCCACAGTTATCGCGGGTTGGCGCGCGCACACTTCTCGCCGCGGCGAGCAGGTCGATCCCTGCGGCAGGATTGCCGAATTCGCCTTTCCCATAAACGCCAAGGTCGGCATGACAGGCGAGGCAGTCAACGTTTTCTGGGTTGGCTTGCTGAACTTCACGTCCTTCTTCCCAGCCGTATCCGGCATGACAAGCCATGCATTTGTTCTCGTTGCCTTGTGAGCCGATGCAGAAGTTATTAATCTGATTGGCTTTGCCTATGGTGGCAGGTTCGTCGCGCCAGGGAACATCGAATTCCTTCGATTCCCAAGTCCAGTGGGTGGTAGCCATTAATTCAGTTGCGGCGTTTTCGTGACATTCGAGGCAGGCGCGGGTAACATCCTGCCCGGTGATAAATTCACCCTGAACGATATCGGCGTGGTCCACATGGATTGGTTTTTCGGGCAGATACGCTGCAGGATCATTCTTGGTTTGAGTGCGGGGTAGGAAGTACAAAATTGGGGCGAGAATCAGCAAAAGAATGCCGACCAGTCCCAGTGTCCAGGAAGGGAGGCGAAGATTTTTCATACATTCTCCTGAATGTTTTCGTTGATCAGGTTGGATTGATACGCAAGCCGGTCGCGCATGATACTGCGCATCAAATCCAGCGCCTGGATGAGTCTGTTATCGCTCAGGTGATACGTGATGGTTGTCCCACTGCGTACGGCGGTCACCAGGCCGCGCTCGCGTAAAACCTTGAGATGGCGCGACGCAGTGGGTTGGTTCAAGCCGAGTTCGCCGGAAAGCTCTGTTACATTGTGGGCTCCCTCATTCAACGCGTACAAGATGAGCAGCCGGTTTGGATCGGAGAGCGCCGCGCAAAAATTGGCTTCGAGCTGGGTGATTTCCTGTTTGAGAGTGGGGGTTACCATGCTCACCTTCCTATATACATATAAACGAATATTTACAACAGCATCATAATATTGTGACAGTTTGTACAATAGTGAGATGTGTCATATTAAGTTTCGTTTAATGTCACAAAAAGATTGTATAATTTTGAGGAACTTAGTAAAATTTGACCCAAGGTTTTGGAGGCGATTATGGAATCATTTCAGCGGGATGCTATTTCTGTGGATGTGTCTTCCCGGTTGCGCGAACTCCGTGAGGCGCGCGGCATTTCGATGCGCACACTTGCCGCTCGAAGCGGGCTTTCTGCAAATGCGTTATCGATGATCGAGCGGGGAAAAACGTCACCCTCGGTGAGCACGTTGTACAAGCTGGCAAGCGCCTTGGGGATTTCGATCACTGCTTTTTTCAGCACTGAGAACGAAAAGAAACAGGTGGTTTTCCTGAAGGGCGATGAACGTACGCGTCTGTCTTTCACTCGCGGCGTGTTCGAAGCCTTGGGCGGCGAAAATTTCGTGGGGCGTGTGGAACCGTTCATGCTGACAATGGAAAGCGGTGCCTCGTGCGGCCCGCATGACATTGTCCATACCGGACATGAATTTGTCTTTTGTTTGCGGGGAAAGCTGGATTACACAGTCGAAAGGCAGACGTACCGCCTCGAAGCGGGGGACAGCCTGCTCTTCGCGTCCAGGCTTCGTCATCGCTGGAAGAATCCCACCAACACGGTCACGAACGCGCTGATCATCATCTCGGGCTTTGCCGAGGGTGAAGAACCCCATGCAATGCACTGGAAGAAATAATAGGATGAAATAAAATAACGCCGCCCGAAAGGACGGCGTTTCGACTATTAAACCACCTGACTAGCCAACCATCGAACTATTACGCGTACATTCCCCAATCAAGCGCGGAGGGATCTTCCATCATGGAGAAATCCCACATGTCCATTCCCATTTCCACCGTGACCGGCATGTTCAGCCCTTCCGTGGCTTTGGCTTTGGTCATCTCGATCATGGCAGGTCCGTAAGGGCAGAAAGGAGTGGTCAGGATCATTTTGAGGCGAGCCATGCCATTCTCAATTTCAATATTGCGCACCAATCCTAGCTGGATGATGTTCATACCGATTTCAGGGTCCACGACCTCTGAAAGGCTTGCGCGCGCGGGTTTGACCAAATCAGGATGAGTGGCGTGGATGGTCCATTGGATTTCGTTCACTTGAGATTCGCTCATAAAAAACCTCTTCGTTATTTTGTTTTACCGACAGGCTGAACCACATAGGTGCAATGCGACCCGCCGCTGAGAATACATTGCACCTTGTTTGCCGGAAGAGCCAGCATCTTGGAGATCAGGGTCTGATCCACCGTACAGACTTCCGGGTGCGTCACACCGATCTGGTAATAGGGACATGAGATCTCGTGGATCTGGTATTGCCCGTCTTTCTTCTCCCATTCCACAGTAAAGCCTTCCTGAGCCAGCATTTCCTTGACGAGGTCGAGGCGCTCTTCCATACTCAAGCCCTTGATGTCTTTCGCATATTCACTTACAAGGTCTTCAGCGATCTGCCCGAACAACTTGTTGACCATTGGTCCGGGAATGGATTCTTTCATTTGCGAAATTAACCGGGTGGTGAGACTCAAATACCGCGTGGGGAAGCGCTCCATCCCTTCGCTTGTCAACAAATAGACCAGGCGCGGACGTCCAACCCCGTGCCGTTCCTCCTGCGATTCGACCAGACCTTCCATTTGAAGGTTGTTCAAATGGTGGCGGACAGAGATGGGGTTGATCCCAACCGCCTCTGCCATGTCGTTGATCGTGGATTTGGGCTTTTTTAGCAGGGTTTGTAAAATCTTGTCTCGCGTGGATTTCATGGACGGCAGTATATCAGTAGCCCCACCTCCTGTCAATATACTAGAAAATTATCATAAATATTTGACAATTCCTCCCAGCCCTGCTATAATGCCGCCGACTTAAATTAAAAACGCCAGATTTGGCTTAATTTGTACCGTAAATGCGGTAATTTTCAGGAGTACCAGAATGTCGCAGTTAGAGATCAAGGATTTGCACGTCAGCATCGAAGATAAGGAGATCCTCAAGGGACTGTCTCTCAACGTCGCGCAGGGAGAAATTCATGCCATTATGGGTCCGAACGGGACGGGGAAGTCCACGTTGGCATACACGTTGATGGGTCACCCCAATTATACCGTCACCGGTGGGGAAGTGCTCTTGGACGGCAAGAACGTCCTCGAAATGGAACCGGATGAACGCTCGCGCGCAGGTATTTTTCTCGCTTTTCAATATCCGGTCGCCATTCCCGGTGTGACCGTGGCGAATTTCTTGCGCTCCGCAATCAACTCCCGCCGTCGTGCCGATAACCCCGAAGACAAGGGCATGCCAATTCCCGAATTCCGCAAGATGCTAAAGGAAAAGATGGACATGCTCAAGATGGATCATAACTTTGCCGGCCGTTACCTCAACGACGGTTTCTCCGGCGGTGAGAAGAAACGCGCGGAGATTCTTCAGATGGCGACCCTTAAACCGAGTTTCGCAATTCTGGATGAAACAGATTCAGGTCTGGATATCGATGCGCTGCGCGTCGTAGCGGATGGAGTCAACGCTCTTTCCGGACCCGAACTTGGGGTGCTCGTCATCACGCATTATCAACGCCTGTTGAATTACATCAAGCCGCAGTTCGTGCATGTGATGATGGGCGGGCGCATCGTCGAATCCGGCGGACCCGACCTCGCCCTGCACCTTGAGGAGCACGGTTACGATTGGCTGCGCGAAAAGACCGCTGAAGAAACCGCCTAGCGTAAGGCATTGCTAGCCCGCATACTGGCAAGCAATCCTCAACATTTATAGGAATGTACAATGTCTGACGATACCAAGATTCTCGATGAGATCGGCGAATACAAATACGGCTTTCACGACCGCGACGATTACTACACGTTCAAGTCCCGAAAAGGGCTGGACCGTGAAGTGGTGGAACAGATCTCGCGTATGAAGGGCGAGCCGCAGTGGATGCTCGACTTCCGTCTCAAGGCTCTCGATCATTTTCTTAAACGACCCATGCCCAATTGGGGTCCTTCACTGAAAGAATTAAATCTTGATGATATCTACTACTACGTCAAGCCGACCGAAAAGCAGGAAAAATCCTGGGATGATGTTCCCGACGACATCAAGCGCACCTTCGATAAGCTCGGCGTGCCCGAAGCGGAGCGCAAATTCCTGGCGGGTTTGGGTGCTCAGTACGAATCCGAAATGGTGTATCACTCCATTCAGGAACATCTCGAAAAGCAAGGCGTGATCTTCCTTTCCATCGAAGATGGATTACGCAAACATCCCGATTTGTTTCGCGAATATTTCGGCACCGTAATTCCCATCGAAGATAATAAATTTGCAGCACTCAACTCTGCTGTTTGGTCTGGCGGTTCGTTCGTGTACGTGCCCAAGGGTGTAAAGGTCGACCTGCCCTTGCAGGCGTACTTCCGCCTCAACACCGCCAATGTTGGTCAATTCGAGCGGACTCTTATCATTGTAGATGAAGGCGCTTCGGTTCACTACGTGGAAGGCTGCACCGCTCCACAATACACCACCGACTCGTTCCACTCCGGCGTGATCGAGATCATCGTCAAGAAAGGCGCACGTTCTCGTTACTCGACCATTCAGAACTGGTCGACCAACGTCTACAACCTTGTAACCCAGCGCGCCAAGGTCTTCGAGAACGCCACTCACGAATGGGTGGATGCCAACCTCGGCTCCAAGGTCACCATGAAATATCCGTCCTGCTACCTGATGGAACCCGGCGCGCATGGAGAGATGCTTTCGATGGCGTTTGCCAGCGTAGGTCAAATTCAAGATGCTGGCTCCAAGATGGTTCACTTCGCGCCCAACACCACCAGCAAGATCACATCCAAGTCCATCTCCAAGGGCGGCGGGCGCGCTTCCTATCGCGGCTTGCTCAAAGTGTATAAAGGCGCGAAGGGCGTCAAGTCCAACGTCGTTTGTGATGCGTTGTTGCTCGATCCCAAATCCCGCTCCGATACTTATCCCTACATCGAGATCGACGAAGACGATGTGACCATCGGTCACGAAGCCTCGGTCAGCAAAGTGGGCGAGGAGCAACTCTTCTATCTCATGTCTCGCGGTCTTTCTGAAGAAGAAGCCACCACCATGGTCGTCTCCGGCTTTATCGAACCGCTCGTCAAAGAACTCCCCATGGAATACGCGGTCGAAATGAACCGCCTCATCCAACTTCAAATGGAAGGCTCCATCGGTTAGAAAGTTACAGGTTGAAGGTTGAAAAATAACCTTCAACTTTGAACCTTAAACCTTCAACGGATAAAACATGCAAGAGAAACCAAAAGTTACCGTATCACGAGGACGACGCGCCGAGGCGGCCGCCAAGGAATTTAAATTTACGCAGGCAGATGTCCCCTCCGCGAACGGACTCGCTTCATTCCGTGCCGGGGCTTGGGACTCCTTTCAGAAGCTTTCCCTCCCCGTAGCCACCGACGAAGCCTGGCGCCGCACCGACTTGCGTCTCCTGCCGGCGTCGGATTTCAAACTTCCCAAAGCAGACGCATTCGAAGACCTGCCTGTTGTTCCCGAGGAATTGCTCAAGCCATTGACAGGCGAGCAGCACGGCGGGCAGATCACTCTGCTCCCCGGCGGCTCCAACGTGGAGTTGGATGAGACCCTTGCCAAAAAAGGTGTGGTCTTCACCGACTTCCGCACCGCAGAAAAGATTCACTCCGACCTGCTCAAGAAACTGATCGGTCAGATCGTCAAGCCGGAAGACGGCAAATTTGCCGCAATGGCATCGGCACTTTCTGAAAATGGCGTTTTGCTCTACGTTCCAAAAGGCGTGGAAGTGGAATATCCGCTTCACTCCGTGCTGTGGGGACCGGGAACTGACCTCGCTCATTTCTCACATCTCATTGTTTACATAGAAGATGGCGCTTCAGTAACCTACGTCCATGAAGCGGCTTCACCCGATGAAACCGGTCATGCCATCCATGCAGGCATTGTCGAAATTTACGTTGGCAAGGATGCCAATCTGCGGTTTGTGGAATTGCAGTCCTGGGGACGACATGTGTGGAACTTCTCGCACGAGCGTGCCCGTGTGGAACGTGGCGGCAACCTCGATTGGATCTTTGGCGCTGTCGGTTCGCGCCTGACCAAGAACTTCTCCGATCTTGATCTGGCTGGCGAGGGCGCCCAGGGGCGTATGTCCGGCTTCTACTTTACGGATGGAACCCAGCACCTCGATCATGATACCCAGCAGAATCATCTTGCTCCGCACTGCACGAGCGATTTACTATTCAAAGGCGCATTGAAAGGAAAAAGCCGTTCTGTCTGGCAGGGGATGATCTACGTTGCCCCCGGCGCGCAAAAGACCGACGGCTATCAGGCCAACCGCAACCTTGTCCTCGACGACCTGGCGCGCGCGGACTCGATTCCAGGTCTTGAAATTCTTGCTGACGATGTGCGTTGCACACACGGCGCGACTGTTGGTAAGCTGGAGCAGGAGCCTCTCTTCTATTTGAAGTCTCGCGGCATTCCCCAAAAGGAAGCGGAGCGTCTCGTGGTGGAGGGATTCTTCGACCCCATCATGCAGCGTATCCCGTTTGAAGGTGTTCGCGAACGATTTCAGCAGGCGATCGAAAAAAAATTGTCGGGGTAGGTTTTTGAAGTAGAGCCTGCCGGGTTTACTGCAGGTGAGTTGTCAGCGTGGGGTACGGCCGGATGGTGGCGGCAGTTCCCCTGTCAAAATGAGGCGGAGGGCGTCTCGAGTTCATAATCAGGATGTGAGTGATGGTTATAAAATCCAAAACGAAACCAAAGAGAAAAATCAAAGCGGCGGTCAAGGTTAAATCGCCCGCCAGGAAAAAGTTGACGAAACCAGTGGCGGGAAGAAAACCGCAGATCAAAAGAGCGCAGGCGAAAACCCAGGCCATCCGGAAGGCAGCGTCAAAAACCACGTCGAAGGCGAAGGCATCGGTTAAGAAGTCCACTCTGGCAGGGTCTTTCAAAGCGCCTTCCCGCAGACGTTCTTCTTTCAGCGATAAACCAGTCGAAGTGACCCGGTCCATAAATCTGACGAATCAAATTCGCCAGCCTGTTAAACCTGTTTTGCGCAGGTCGTCGGTCAACGTCAGCTCGACAAATTCGAACGTATTCAATTTCATGAAAGCCCCGCGTCCCGAATATGCATTCGAAGTGGGCGATGGAGTGGACGTGTTCTGCGATCACGAAAAGGGACGCGAACGCGTGCGCGGCTGGATAAAGGGGATTGTGGTGCAGGTTGATAACAAGATGGTTGCGGTGCAGTTCCGTTCGAATGTTTTTCTTACCGACGGCTGGATGGTGCCTGACCGCATCCTTTGGTATCCGCTGAATTCGGAACACATTCGGCCGGCTTCAACTGGCAAGAAACCCGCCTTGAAGAAAGAAATCATCCCGGATTATTAGTGCGTTTGGAGGTTTCGTGCCGCGAACGCTTACCCCTTTCATGTCCATAAATGTAGATCAGATTCGGAAAGACTTTCCCATCCTCGAACGCGAAACGGCTAACGGCAGGCGCGTTATCTATCTCGATTCGACGGCGACATCGCACAAGCCGCTCGAAGTGATCGATGCGATGAACGATTACTACCGTCGGTCGAACGCGAACATCCATCGCGGTGTGCATACGCTTGCGGAGGAAGCGACGGCACTGTATGAAAACGCGCGCGAACGGATCGCCCGGTTCATCAATGCAGCCTCTTTCCGTGAGGTTGTCTACACACGCAATACGACGGAATCAATTAATCTTGTTGCTTATTCCTGGGCTCGTGCGAATTTGAAATCCGGTGACCTTGTTATTCTGACGGAGATGGAGCATCACAGCAACCTGGTCCCGTGGCATATGCTTCAAATGGAGCGCGGAATCGAACTAGAGTTCATCCCTGTGACCGATGAAGGCCTGCTTGATTTGGATGCTTACAAATCGCTTCTAGGCCGGAACCCAAAACTGGTCTCATTCACGCACATGTCCAATGTGTTGGGGACGATCAACCCTGCGGCGGAGATCATCCATCTGGCTCATTCGGCAGGCGCATTAACCCTCGTGGATGGGGCGCAGTCCGTTCCTCATCTTTCTGTGGATGTCCAGGCTCTGGATGCAGATTTTTATGCTTTCTCGGCGCACAAGATGTGCGGTCCCACGGGGATCGGTGTCTTGTACGGCAAATCTGCTTTATTGGAGGGAATGCCGCCGTTTTTGGGCGGCGGCGATATGATCAAGGAAGTGAAACTGAGATCCTTTCGCGCGAACACGCTTCCGCACAAGTTCGAGGCGGGCACACCTGCGATTGCCGAAGCAGTCGGTTTTGGCGCTGCGGTGGATTATCTGACGAAAGTGGGCATGGATGATATTGCGGCACATGAGCACGGGATCACTGAATATGCGCTTGAGCGTCTCGAAGAGGTTCCCGGCGTGAAGGTCTTCGGCCCCCCTGCGGAAAAGAAAGGCGGCGTTACCGCATTTACGCTTGCGGGGGTTCATCCACATGATGTAGCGCAGATCCTGGATCAGGATGGGATCGCCGTTCGTGCAGGTCATCATTGCGCCCAGCCATTGCATGAAAAATTCGGCATTCCCGCCACAAGCCGCGCGTCCTTCTACCTGTATTCCACAAAAGAAGAAGTGGATTTACTGATAAAAGGTTTGTATAAAGTAAAGGAAATTTTCGGGTAAATGAAAAATGGACGACCTCTATCGTGAAGTCATCATCGAGCATTACAAGAACCCCTCGTATCGAGGCAAACTTGATCCGCACGATATTTCCTTTGCGGATAACAACCCTCTTTGCGGCGATCATATCCAGATCGATCTGCGGGTGAATCCAGAAGGCATCGTCACCGAGGCGATGTTCGACGGGCACGGCTGCGCCATCTCTCAAGCCTCCGCCGACCTGTTGATGGAATCGATCATCGGGAAACCGCTCGAGGAAGTGAAGGAACTGAATCGACAGGACATTCTTGACATGCTGGGGATAGACCTGGGTCCCGTCCGTTTGAAATGCGCGCTGCTTTCCTTGAAAGTTTTGAAGGCCGGCGTATATGGTTTGGGTGAAGCGAGTGACTCGCTGGTGGAATAACCTGTTTTTCGTTCTGGCGGCTGTTCTCCTCCCCGCTTGCAAACCTGACCTGGGTGAACCTTTAGGTAAAATATGCACATTGGCGGGCTGCGTCGGCGGGATTTCCATCGATATTACAGGCATATCTCTGAAGAATGGAAATACAGTAAACCTGATTTTCCCAAATGGGGAAATGATCGCCATGGTATGTGATGAGTCTCCCGAAGATGGCTTTGAAAAATTGTGTCACGGATCCGGCGCATTTTTTGCCCTCCCTCCCGATGTTGAACCCCCGGTGACTGTCACTGTCGAAATTATCGTGAATGGCGAAACCCACCGGCGGGAGTTTGTCCCTGCCTACGAAAAATTCCAGCCTAATGGTGAAGATTGTCCACCCGTTTGTTACAACTCCACTTTGGCTTTTCAGGTGACAAAATAACGAAAATGTTCAATTACACGTCATTCGATGAATCAAAGGCGGATTTCGTAGAAATCGCGCCGGCATCCGAGTTGCCGAATGGGGAGCGGCTGTTCGTTGAGTTGGGCGACAAACCGATCGTCGTGTTCAATATCGCCGGGCAGTTCTTTGCCATTGGCGATGTTTGTTCTCATGACGATGGTCCGCTCGGAGATGGGGTGATAGAGGGTTTCAATGTGGTTTGTCCGCGCCATGGAGCCGAATTCGACATTCGCACAGGGAAGGTGATGCAAATGCCCGCGGTGGTGGATATTCCCGCCTACCCGGTCATCGTGCGGGATGGGACGATCTTCATCGGGGTTCCAAAATCGTGATGACCCGTCCATCCTGAGGAATTCGCAGTCCAGGTGGAAAAAATTTTATACGATTTCCTGCAAGAGTCACAATTTTATCTTGCTCAAGGCGGCGTCCCCGCCGCCGGGGACTGCGGCGGGAGCAATCATGCAAGAGGTTTATTGAAAGAATGATCAGATAACGGTTCCGCCAATGCCATCCTCGATAAGCAACGCATATGAATTGATCTCAGCCGGCAAATTTTCGATCGACCAGCTGACTAATATCTATAACCAGACCCGGGTGGGTTATATGATTCCCATGCCGATGGATGCCGCAACGCTTGCGGAGTACATAAAGAAATATGACGTCGACCTGGATCACTCCCTGGTTGCGTCTCACAAGGGCAGCTTGCGCGGAATTGCCTTGCTGGGAGTCCGCGTGGACCGAACCTGGATCACCCGTCTTGGAGTGATACCGTCAACACGGCGGAGCGGCGTGGGCGAAGTGTTGAGCCGAAGTTTGCTCGAACAATCCAGATCGTTGGGAATCGCTTTCACGATGTTGGAAGTCATCAAAAACAACACACCCGCGCACCACCTGTTTTCGAAACTCGGGTTTTATGAAGTTGGGGAACTTTTGATTCTCCGTCGGTCTCCTGCCAGGCAGGCGATCAAGCCGGTCATTGCCGAATCCCATCGGTTGGGACGTAACGAAGCGCTCGACCTTATCGGACTTGATCGCGGAATCCAACCCTGGACGAATCAATTCGAATCGATGGCGCATGCCGAAAATGTATCAGGGATGCGAATCGCACTTCCCGATGGCAGCCGCGGATCTCTTGTATATCAACGCGAAAAAAATACGCTGACCCATTTCATTTACAAAACTGAAGAAGGCGATCCGGAACTCGTGGCAATTGCCCTTCTCTCTCATTTGCATCATCTGTATCCGCGCCTTGATGCGCATATCGAGAATATTCGGATCAACGACCCGCACCTGCTCGGCTTCTATAAAATGGGATATGTCGAATCTTTTCGCAGAATCGAAATGTGGCACGGAACGCCCCCTCTTCGCTCGATTGGAAGCTGACGACAGGTAACTGTCTTTTTTACCAATCCCCGGCGTATCGAATCTTATGAGGCTTGGTCTTTCGTTCGATCAACATCCTGCGCAACTCCACAAGTTGACGGATGTGCAAATTGTCGTGCGCGACCCACGAAGCGAACATATCACCTGCTCGCATCGGACCCCATTTCGATTTGTATGTAACATTCCAATCCGCGTTCTTTAATCTCTTGATCCAGGTCAATGACTTTGCCCGTTCGCGGAAGAACTTTGCTTCCATTGTTTTGAAATCCCGCTCGTTATATTTGCGAGTCTTCACCCACATCATTGGCGATATGAATTTCCATTCCTCGTGTTGACGATGAAGGATGAAATCCAAATGCTCGCGGAAATCTTCGCGCTCTTCGTCGCACAGATGACAGACGACTTCCAGGATTGACCAGTTGCCCCGGTTCGGTTTGATTCGCGCCTCCTTCTCACCGACGCCTGCCAGCAAAGCCCGGATCATTTCCGCGCTGTGGGTAAGTTCTTGATATAGCGTCTTGAAATCCATCTTATTCGAATTTCCCGACGATGCGGAGGATATCGAATCCCTCTGCAAACGGGCACTCCGCCAATGCGCCGTGACGCACCATGATGGAACGAGTCAATTCAGCGTTGAAGTAGTAACGGTCGCGGTAGGTTTCGTATTTCGCCAACGCTTCGATCTTTTTATTCACATCGTCTTCCGTGACCTCGACCAGGAAATGGGGGAAGAATCCGTAGGATGAACGCACCACGTCGAAACCAAGCACGGTGATGCCGCGAAAAGCGCGTAATGATTCGTCCGTCATCGTGAGATGATCCTGGTGAACATCCTGTTTCGAGTGGGTGAAGATCAGGTCAGGCTTGAACGTTCTGCGCAGATCGAGGAAGTACTCGAGGATATCCTGCCGGGAATCAGGGAATACGCGCGTGACGAACCGGCCGAAGACGATTTTCTCCTCCGTCACGCCCAACACATTCATCGAAGCGTAATGTTCATCTTTCACATTCTTCAACTGGGGATTCTTCTGGTTGTCCGAGAGCGTAACGCACATAATCTCCGTCTTGTCGACGATGTTGTGAATCAAAGCCCCGCACCCAATCTCGATATCGTCCGGGTGTGCGCCAAGGAAAAGGACTCGTTTGCCAAAGAAGTTCATGGAAATGGGCGATGGACACTGGACCACGAATGATGGCTTTTATCGTCCATCGTCTATGGTCCATCGTCAATTTATTTTGCCGCCAAAATCCCGCCGACGACCTTGGTCATCACCAACTTGCCGTCACGGTTGAACCAGCGTGTGGCCACATCGGTGATCTTGCCGATCAACGCTTCATACTCGTCCTTGCCGTTGAACATGGAGGTCCACAGTTTGCGATCTTCGCTCAGTGAGGCGCGGACGTACTCGATGAACGGCTCCACTGCGGGGAACGTAATCGGGTTTTCGAATTTAAGCAATTCGGTTTTTGTAAAAATACTTTCGATCGTCTGATAGATGTCGCCTTTGAAACGCGAGGAACCCGGCATCGGTGGGATGGGCTGGCTTGTGGCTTCTTTGATGATCTCGTAAAACATCTGCTTGTTTTCCGGAAGGGGTCCGGTGACGAAGAGCCGTCTGCCCGGCTTAAGCACGCGATGCGCCTCGGTAAATGTAAATTTCAGGTCGGCGGCGTAATAAATGGCGAATGCGCTTGAAAGAAGATCGAAACTGTTATCTTCAAAGTCGAAGCGTTTGTTGAAATCCATAAAACCGAACTTGATGTTTTTATCGCCGCGCAAGGCGAGCTTCTCGATTGCCTTGCCAAGCAATTCGTCGGAAAAGTCAGTGCCGGTGATATCCGCCTGGCGATTCGTGAAATCGCTGTAGAGGAAGCATTGTTTTCCTGCGCCGCAGCCCACGTCGAGAATCTTCATCCCGGCGGTGGGATTGAGCACCTCTGTGTTCCATTGGTCGATATTGCGTGCGCCATAGGTTTCATGGATCCGAATTCGAGTCAAAAGGTCGTTGCTGGTTTCCTGATAGTTGATTTCCATGTGGTTCTCCTTGAACAATAGTGGCTTGGATTATACCAAAATAAAATCAAAATTCAACCACTGAATTTTGAAGGATAAAAAATAATTGCCGGATCAACCGGCAATTATTTTTACAGCAACGCGTGTACCTCGTTTTCGATCACATCGCAGAGATCAGGCATGGCATCTTCGACCGGTTTGCTCAACAAGGCGCCAAGTTCCATTTGTTCAGCCTCGATGCCAATGATGCGGATGTTGACTTCCGCGTCGGTCAGTTGGTTTCGCATGTGAAGCGTCTCTGCCACGCCCCAGCCATGCGCTGATCTTGAACCCGACCCAAAGGAAGCAAGATCACTTTCATCAAGACGATGGATGGTACCCGGATTCCCGGTGCTTTGGACGGCATCCACCAGGATCGCCGCATCGATATCGTTTAGCAGGTCGATCAGCGCGAGACCGGGCAGCTCGCACGCCTCGACCTGGACCTCAAGCCTGTTTGCGGTTTCAGGGAATTTTTCCTGCCATCGGCGAACCGCTTCCAGCCCGGCAGCATCGTCGCCGCGAAGACTTTGACCGATGCCGATTACCGCGACCTTCTTCATTTCTCTGCAATCTTCAATTTCAAGAAATGCGTCGCACACGAGATGCAAGGATCATATGATCGCACAAGATGTTCGGCAATGAGAGTTGCCTCCGCTTCAGGCAGGCTGACGATCTTGGGAGTTAGTTTGAACAGATCGGCTTCGATGCGCGGCAGGTTCTGCGCGGTGGGCGGGGTGATCTTGGCAAACTGCACCATGCCTCTGGCATCGATCTTGTAGCGGTGATAGAGTAGTCCGCGCGGGGCTTCGGTAGCGCCAGAGCCTTCACCGGCTATGAGTTTCAGGTCAAGGTGGGCAGGTCCGCCTGGTTTGTATTCTTTGATGAGCCGGATGGCTTCCTCGTAGAAGTTGACCAGTTCGATGGAGCGTGCGATCAGGGACTTGTACGGATTCTTGATCGGCAGCCGAATGCCAAACTCCTGTAGGGCTTTCTTCGCTCTCGGCATCAATTGTTCATGGTTCAAGTTCAGGCGAGCCAGCGGTCCGACAAGATAGGTATTGTTATCCACGGTACGGCTGTGCAAGGCGTTCGAGTGCCTGACGTGCTCTTCGATATAGCCGTTTTCGTATTCAGATATCGAAAGCTTGCGCCCGTTTGACGAAAGGACATCGCCTTCGATCACGCCGTATTCGTCGGGGTGGTGGAGGGCTACGAATTCATAGTCAATTTCCAGGTCCGGGTAGGGAAGCGTAAGCGCCAGCTTGACCGTGTCGATGGCGGCGTTCAATCCCCATTCCATATCGGGGAGCAAAGCCTTGATCACTCTCGCATCAGGCCAGCTGTAAAAACCGCCGACACACACATTGACGGGATGTACGGAACGTCCGCCAATGGCCTTGAGCAGTTCGTTGCCGATCTTCTTGAGACGCAGGGCGGTCTTCACGACATCGGGCGCTTCTGCCGCCACCTCCAAAACAGATTCTTTGCCTAGCAAGTCGGGAGCCTGGAGCATATAAATATGCAGCGCGTGACTTTCGATGTATTCGCCGCAGTACATCAACCGGCGGAGGGCACGCACCTGAGGGGAGATTTTCACTCCCAATGCATTCTCGAGCGCGTACACGGCGCTCATCTGATATGCCACTGGGCAAATACCGCAGATACGGGCGGTGATATCGGGAACTTCCTGCAGGTATCGGTCTTTTAAAAAACCTTCGAAGAATCGCGGCGGCTCGTAAATGTCGAGGCGGATTTCCACTGCCTTGCCGTTTTTCAAGCCGATGTAAAGACCGCCTTCTCCTTCCACGCGCGCGAGGGCGGGAACTTTTATGTTTTTCATTGCGCCTCCTCGTTTGCCGGAAGAATATCATCGACAATGGTGCGGAAGGTCGGAGCGTAGCCGCTGATGCCGCGGAAGAGGCGGGCGGTCTCACCCGGATAGCGTTCCAGTTGTCGGAGCATGGTTGCCATCGCGCCGGGGTTGACATCGCGTGCAGGACCGAAACAGCCGTAGCAGCCGCGTCCTATGGTTGGGCAGATCGCGCCGCATCCCGCCTGTGTCGCGGGTCCGATGCAGGGAATACCTTTATCCACAAGGACGCAAATGGTTCCGCGCCGCTTGCACTCCAAACAGACAGAATAGGGCGGCAGGTTGGGAAGACGGTTGTTCAGCAGCGCCACGATGACTTCGATCACCTGTGCCTTGTTGACCGGACAGCCCCACAGTTCGAGATCGACGGGAATGTGCTCGGAGAGGGGTGTGGCAGTTTCGAGATAGTGAAGATATTCAGGATGCCCGTACACCACTCTGGCAAATTCTTCCGCATTGGCAAAATTGCGAAGCGCCTGAATACCTCCGGCAGTGGCGCATGTACCAAGAGCGACCACCGTTTTTGCGGTGGCACGTACCTCCTTGATGCGCTCAATTTCATGCGGCGTGGTGATCGAACCTTCGACGATCGCAATATCATAAGGTCCGGGTTTCTGTGCGCGTGTGGCTTCGAGGAAATATGCGATGTCGATTGCGTCGGCAAGATCGAGCAGATCATCTTCCATGTTCAAGATCGAAAGCTGGCACCCGTCACAGGATGAAAACTTATACACGGCAACGGTTGGTTTTTTCGTGGTCATTAAAACTCCTCGACATTGAAGAAGGACTGTAATTCGTCAAAACGAAAGACCGGTCCTTCCTTACAGATGAAGTAGGGTCCCAACTGACAGTGACCGCAGGAGCCCTGGCCGCATTTCATATTGCGTTCGAGCGAGACGTAGATGCGATCCAGCGGAACGCGGCGCGCCATGGCTTCGAAGATGACAAACCGGATCATGATCTCCGGTCCGCAGGTGAGGATGGTGGTCTTGTGCGGGTCGATGCGGAACTGGTAAAACCACATCGGAACCACGCCGACGCGTCCATTCCAGTTGGCGTCCCCACGGTCAACCGTCACCTCGACGTCGATGCCGGCTTTGCGCCAATCCTCATATTCCTTCGGGAACATCAGGTCGCCGGAAGTACGGGCGCCGTAGAGTAACGTGACCTTCCCGTACTTGTCGCGGTTCTGAATAATGTGATACAACGCCGGGCGGAGGGGAGGCAGGCCAATGCCGCCGCATGCGATGAACACATCCTTGCCTTCCATTTCTTTCATGGGCCAATGAGAGCCGAACGGTCCACGCAAGCTAACGATGTCACCGACTTTCAGGCGACTTACCGCGCGTGTGACATTCCCAACGAAGCGGACGGTGTGCCCGATCTTCTCGTGATCTTGCGGATCGGAACTGATCGAAATCGCAGATTCGCCAAACCCGGGCAGGTACAGCATGTTGAATTGACCCGGTTCGAAACGGAATGCCTCTTGTTCGTCAGAATCTACGAAGCGGATCCAGTATGTAGCGATGTCGGCTGCCTCGGGGATGATGGATTTAATCTCCGCCCAGTGCGGTTCGAGCAGCAGGTCAGCGTGCGTTCTGACAATTTCTGTGGCAAGCATGGTCATCGGTTCACCTCATTTCGCAGGGCGGCGATCTCCTCCGTGATATCGATCTCTGCCGGGCACCATGTAATACAGCGTCCGCATCCAACACAACCCAGGGTTCCGAATTGTTCTTTCCATGTGCCAAGCTTATGAGAGAGCCACTGGCGGTAGCGGGAATAGATCGTCGGGCGGGTATTACCACCTGCCTGGTGTGAATACCCGGGGTTGAAGCAGGAGTCCCACAAGCGGTTGCGTCTGGTGGTCTTTCCATCGAGGCTCATCTCATCCTGTGTATCCCAACAGAAGCATGTCGGGCAGACCTGGGTGCAGTTCGTACAACTAAGGCACCGCTTTCCGATCTCGAGCCAATAGGGGTGATCGAGGTGATCAATAATGAGGTTTGGCAGATCGGAGCTATCGAGTTTTCTTGTCATTTGATGTTCGGCGTGCTCAAGTTTCCGCTCGACATTCGAGAGGATGTAACCGCTGGCGTCATCAAATGGAATTCCAGCCAGCAATCTTCGTGCAACCTCCGACCCGATGGTTAATACAAACACATCATCAAGCTCGGTCAGATTCACGTCGAATTCCTCCTTCACGCGCGGACCGGTGCCCATCGATGTGCAGAAACAGGTTCCAGCGGGCTGGGTGCAGTTAACTGAGATCACGAATGCGTGTATTCTCCGCGCCCGGTAGTGTGGATCGGTAAAATCTTCGCGCATGAATATCCCGTCTTGTATCTGGATCGCTGCCAGTTCACAGGCGCGGACCCCAATAAACGCATACTTGGGGGGTTCCATTGGTTGAGAGGAAATTTCCCAGCTCTTTCCGTTTTTTCGCATGGCGAACAATTCCGTATGTGACGGGAAAAGAAATTGTTTCCAGGACTGGGCTCCGGGGATGATATCGAAGAAGCGGGAATGTTTTTCATGCACCAATCGAAAGTTGCCTGGCTTTTGCTTGGTGCTGTATCCCTGTGGAAGGTCATCGATACTCTCGATTTCATCATAAACAAGCGTCTCATTCTTGACGCGCGGCCCAATCGGCAAATATCCTTCCTCCTTCAATCGGGATAAGAGCAAATTAAAAACCGGCTTTTCGATCGTGATGGTGCTTCCCATGTCCGGGATGCGCTCATTTGGCATTTTTGTCCTCCGGTGATGCAAACATATCGATCAATTGCAGGCGGGTGACCAGCAAACGGCTGGCGACAATGTTCGATAATCGCCGCATGACAAGATAGCCCAGGTCGTGGTCGGCGTCACAGGCTTCGCGTAATTTTGCGGAATCGATGCCGACCACCAAACCATCCACCACGGCAACGGCTCCCGCCGTTCGTTGGTAGATATTCGGGATAACGCTTGACCAACCGAACAGGTCCCAAGGTTCGGCGGTAAAGATTCGAATCTTGCCTCGGTGGGGGATAAAGATATCGAGTGCCACCCGCCCCTCGATAACGATGTAAAGATAGTCTTCCTGGTCGCCTTCGCGGAACAGGATTTCCCCCGCCCGTACATGTCTTAAATGTGATATGTCTGAAATCCGTTGCAAGTGTTTGCGTTCGATCTCCTTGAACCAGGGAATTTTTTCAAGTTCCCTGCTCACATCTGCCTTGTCATACCTCATAGTGGACTCCTTGTCTTTGGAGGGATAAAGCCAATCCTGATTTATTGTACCATTTTTCACAAGCTGTGATAGTGCGTTCCTTCCTCTACTCAATAGGCGACTTGTCATACCAATTCACTGGTTCAAATATGCTACAATGCGGGACAATTCATCTGGAGAATCATTATGAAAACAACCGTTCAGACCGTAAAAGGTGTGCGCGAGTTCTATCCCGAAACCATGTCGCTTCGAAACTATCTTTATGAGAAAGTTCGAAGCGCTTCTCGGTCATTTGGCTATCAGGAATGGGATGGTCCGTTCATCGAGACGATCGATCTTTACGCGGCAAAATCTGGCGAAGAACTGGTGAAAAAACAATCGTTCGTGTTCGAGGATCGCGGTGGGGACTTGGTGACCTTACGTCCCGAGTTGACGCCCAGCCTGGCACGCATGATCGCGGCAAAACAGGGACAGTTGACTTTTCCCGTCCGCTGGTGGTCGTTCGGTCCATTCTGGCGCTACGAACAGCCGCAAAAAGGCCGCACGCGGGAATTTTTTCAATGGAATATCGATATGGTCGGAGCAGATTCCCCCGAAGCAGACGCGGAGATGATCGCCATTGCCGCGACCTTCCTGCGCTCGGTCGGGCTGGACCCGACGCGTGTTTCCATATTCGTGAATGATCGCAGCCTGATGACCTCCCAGTTTGACAGGCTGGACGTCTCAGTTGAGAAACGCGTCGATGCGTCGAACCTGATCGACCGACGCTCGAAAATGAAGCCGGATGCCTGGGAGGCATACGGCTTGGAGATGGGATTAAGCCAGAGGCAGATCGATGGTCTGAAGCAAGTGCTTGAAGATTACAACCTTTGGAAACAAAGCGATAATCTTCAGAGGGTTTTTGCAGCACTGGACGCGCTGGGAGTTAGAGAATATATTAAATTCGACCCTGCAGTCATGCGCGGACTGCTGTATTACACCAGCACCGTTTTCGAGGCATTCGATCTCACTGGATCAGTCCGCCGCTCGATCCTGGGCGGAGGGAGGTACGACAATCTGCTGGAAGATGTCGGCGGTGATTCCCTGCCGGCAACGGGATTTGCAATGGGCGATGTGGTCATTGGAATTGTTTTGCAGGAAGCGGGGCTGGTCCCTGATTTCGAACCCAGCCCGGCACAGGTGTTGGTGACCGTCTTCGATAAGAACCTATGGGTGCAGTCCCTTTCTCTTGCGTCCGAATTACGCCAGGCGGGACTCAATGTGATGGTTTATCCCGAACCCGTCAAATTGCCGAAGCAATTCAAGTTTGCAGACAAAATGAAGATGCGGGTCGCGATGGTGCTTGGACCGGACGAGGTAGAAAAAGACCTGGTCGTGGTCAAGAACCTTGGGACGGGAGATCAGTTACAAGTCAAGAGGGAGGCGGTTCTTGAGTCGATTAAGGGGATTTTGAAAAATGCCTGAGATTCGCCCCGTCTTGATCGATAACTGGCGGGAACTTATCGATTTGAAAGTTCGCGAAGATCAGAATCATTTTGTCGCTTCAAATTTATATTCGATTGCCCAATCAAAATTCGGCGATGAATACGAGGGGCACTGGGATTTGTACCCCTTTGGAATCTACGACGATGAAGGCAAGCCTGTGGGGTTTTTGATGTATGCTGTTAATTTCTCGCATCCCACCCATCAAGCATTCATTCAGCGGTTGATGGTGGATGAAAAGTTTCAGGGCCGGGGCTATGGAAAGTTCGGCATGAAGTGGATGTTGGACTTGTTCCATGCCGACGAGCGGATTCAAGCAGTGGGCATTTCTTATGCGCCGCAAAACAAAGTCGCTCGAAAGTTGTATGCAAGTTTGGGATTCGAGGAGACCGGCAGAATCGTTGACGATGAGACTGAAGCGATGCTGAAACTACGTTGATTTGTGGTAAAATAGCAACCGCTTTTGTATGGCGGATGTAGCTCAATGGCAGAGCACCTGACTGTGGCTCAGGTGGTTGTGGGTTCGAGACCCATCATCCGCCCTGAAAAAAAGACATCCGAAGCCAAACACTTCGGATGTCTTTTTTAACTCTACTCTCCTCTTACATACCATATCGATCCGGGCGAATCATAACTGTAGCCTTCGCCCATGATGATATGGGTAGTGCCTTCTTCGTCGATATCCATTTCATAATAATCACCGAAGGGAAAGCGGAATCCATCTGCAGTGATGTAGCTGGAATAACCGTCCACGAATGCGGAAACGTCCTGTTCGTTTGTCCAGGTTGAGCCGCCATTTGTGGATGAGCGGTAATAGGTATTCCACCAGCCATTGGTCCTTTCGTCCATCCACGAGATGCGTACGTCGCCGTTGCCGGTTGCTGTGATGGCGGGGAAGTTATGCGAAATGTTAGGACCGGCAGTAGAGACTTCTACACGTGAACTCCACGTACTTCCATTGTTTGTTGACTTGTAAAAGTAGATGCGGGCTGGTCCAAAATCCGCATTGTTCGCATTCGACAGGGCGTACGCATTGCCTGCTTCATCGCCTGCCATGACGATCTGCGCCCCGAGATAAGCCCATCCGCATAAGTAATCGGCGGGGCATTTTTCAGGGGCGCGGGAGACATCGACGACTTTGTTTGTCCAGGTGGCGCCGCCGTCAGTGGATTTGCTGATGACGAGATTTACATTTCCTTTCGCGCCGCCATTTTGCTCATAACCTGCCCATGACATAAATGCGGTTCCGTTTGGGGCAACATAGCCGCCTCCAGCCATTGGCCACCCAAGTTTTCCCTTGAATTTTATTTCGGTCTGAGTAAAGGTCTGCCCGCCATCGTGCGATGAGGCGACAAATAACTTCTGGGTATGCGTATAGGAAATGTACACATCCTGCCCGCGCACAGCGAGGATGGGTTTGTCAACTGCGGCATTGGTGGAGTCGGCGATCACAACCGACCAGGTCGCGCCAAAATCGGTGGATTTGGCGACTGCGATATCGCTCTTATTCGCTTCCATCCACACAGCATAGACCGTTCTTCCATCAAGAGGATCAACGGCGATTTGAGAATCCCATTGACCGGTGTTCGCACCGTCGGTGTATATCGGAGCGGGCGCTCCCCAGGTTGATCCGTGATCGTTGCTGATTTGAATGACCTGGGTGGGATTGCCGCAGGTATTGCATCCCGGCACGCCGTAGTATTGCGCGTAAAGCATGTAAACGTGTCCGAAGCGGTCCGCTGCAATGGCGGGTTCCCATTGATCGCCATCGAAGAATCCAAGGCGCGTCTGGGTTGAAAATCCGCTGGGCGGTGCGGGTGGCGCTTTGACTCCCGAGGGAATCGGCGCGGCGATGACGGATGCCAGAGGACCCACTGTTTTTCGTTTGGCTTTTGCAGGGGTTTCTTCCCCGGTGGGAGGTAATGCGCCCATGTTTGCTGCCGTTAGTGCAGCAAGGGCAATCAGGACCAACAGGACGAGCAATTGCGTGCGGGTAGCGCGTGCAGACATGGCACTCTCCTCAAGAATTGGTTTTATCCGATGGGCTGGATATACAGTAGTTTACAGAATCGGCAGGGTGGTTGTCAAGCAGGAAGGCCGTTTTCATGTAAAATAGCCTCCATGCCCAAAACCATCAATGTGCTATTCCTCGCCGCCGAAGCGGATCCTTTCATCAAGGTCGGCGGTTTGGGGGATGTTGCGGGGGTTCTGCCGCGTGAACTGCGCGCGCTTTCCACCGATGAAGTGACGCTCGACGTGCGGCTCGTGTTGCCGTATCACCAATCTGTGAAGGCGGAGAATCTCCGTCCCGTGGAACTCTTTTCCATACCGCGAGGCGATTCCGAGGTCGGGGTGGAGGCGTTCGAGACGTCGCATGACGGCATGCCCGTCTATTTGATCAACGGCGACCCCATACGCTCGGGAGGCTCGGTCTATTCGCTCGACACAAAACTGGACACGGAAAAATATGTGTTCTTCTCGCTGGCGGCAATCGAGCTGACGAAACATATCAACTTTCAACCGGATGTGATACATGCGAACGATTGGCATACGGCGTTGAGCGTATATGTAAACCTGACGAAACGTTGGGAAGCCGGTGCGAAACATGTGGCGGGATTG
>JAPKMP010000029.1 GCA_026645935.1 Candidatus Villigracilaceae bacterium
CCCTTCACGCCAGTATGACTTGACCGCATCCACCCAGTCCCTGCCGATTTCCACGGTCGATTCGACGAAGATATCCTTTTCTTCCACCATGGCGGAGATTGTGACCAGTCGTCTGCGGATTCCAGGTTCGTGTGCCGCATCCCTGCCTAGACCGAGGAGTTGGACCCGGCTTTCAATGGCTTTTGCCAATCCTTTGAGTTTTTGCGCAAACGCCGGGAAATCCACATCCAAATCAGGCACAAGGGCGATCAGGCGGGATGCAGGTTTGAGGTCCGGAAGGGAGGCGGGCGGTACAACGAACGCGCGCGGATGAGTGTCGATAGATTTCATGTCACCTCTTATGATGATCGAATCGTATCCAACTCGCATAAAGCAGTGACAAAAATTTCCGGCAATCGCGTTAAGGACAAATAAAAATTCCCCTTTGCAGGGGAATTGTAAGGCGACTTATGTGATAAAGGGTTTTATATCATCGTCCTATTTCAACGTGACATTTGTCAATCATCCGCAATAAAGCGATATCCGATTCCCGGCTCGGTGAGAATGATCTGCGGATTTTCGGGATCGGTTTCGAGTTTCTTTCGAAGCTGGCGCATGTAAACACGCAGGTATTCGGTGTGGTCTGCATCGGCGGGATCCCATACATGGGCAAGGATGCTCTGGTGGGTTAGCACACGACCGTGATTTGCCGCAAGAAAGGCGAGTAATTTGTATTCGGTGCCGGTGAGTTTGATCTCATCGTCGCCGCGTTTGACGATATGCCATGCAAGATCAATGGTGAGATTTCCGGACTTGACGACCTTGTTCTGTGCGCCATGTTTCGCCGCGGAATGACGCAGTGCCACGCGCACGCGCGCAAGCAGTTCCTCGATTCCGAACGGCTTTGTGAGGTAATCATCTGCGCCTTTGTCGAGGGCTCTAACCTTGTCTTGTTCGCTATCCCTCACGGATAAGATGATGATCGGGCATTGTGTCCATTCCCTTAGGCGCGTGCAGACTTCGACGCCATCCATATCGGGTAATCCAAGATCGAGGATCACGATATCCGGCTCCTTCGCAGCGGCGAGAGTAAGCCCTTCCTCACCCCGGCTAGCTGTCGTGACGTTGAATCCCTTCTCTGTCAGGATGGTGCGGATCGCGCGCTGGATCTGGGGTTCATCATCGATGACAAGGATAAGCGGGGCATTGCTCATTCATCCTCCGGGTCGATCGGCATTTTGGGAGGCGGCATGCCTTCCCATTTCAGTGGAATGGTGAAATTGAACGCAAGCCCGTCAGTTACATTTTCCGCCCAGAGTCGCCCGCCATGCGCTTCGATGATTCCCTTGCAGATGGAAAGCCCCAGCCCCGTACCGGTCACGCGGTCTGTGGCAGTCAGTCGAAAGAACTTGTCGAATATCTTTTCGAGAAGGTCCTGAGGCACATGCGGTCCCTGGTTATGGAGGATGACATGCATTAAATCACCTTCCACAAATGCCCGGATGCGAATCACGGATTTCTCCGGCGCGTATTTCGCACTGTTGCTTAGGAGGTTGGTGAAGACTTGTTCCATCTGCACATAATCAACGGGGACAAGGGGTAAATTCTCAGGCGCATCCACTTCGATGCGATAGCTGCCGGTCCAACGTTTCATGCGGGCGAGGACACTACCAATGATCTCGGGCAGAATATTCCATTCGCGTTTCGGTTTGAGTACGCCCGATTCGATCCGCGACATGTCAAGGAGATTGCCGACCAGGATGTTCAAATGGTCGGATTCGTCGTCGATGGCGGCGATAAGTTCGGCCCGTGCAGGCGATTCCCAACTGACTTCATTTCCTCTCAAGCTCGACGCTGCAGCTTTGATGGTCGAGAGCGGAGTCCTTAATTCATGCGAGACCGATGAGAGAATCACGGATTTCAGTCTGTCACTTTCTTCGAGGATTCGCGTCCGGGATTCCGCCTGTGCAAGGCGTGCGCGTTCGAAGGCGAGCGCTCCCTGGCTGGCAAATATCTGCAGTAACTGTTTTTCGGCGGCGGTCAGGGATGGCTTGGCTCTCCATAGTCGAATCTCACCAAGGATATCTTCAGTCAATTGGATGGGAACCGTCCATTCCGGCGGACGCGGAGGCGGATTTGTATCCGGCAGGCGGCAAATGATCGGAGGAATTCCCCGCATGTTCAACTCCACTGCTTCACTGCGCAAAACGGCCTGCGTATGGTTCGAAAGGATCTCCGCAATGGTTTTGGGATCATGCATGCCTGCGAGCGCCGTGCTGAGTTCGTATAACTGGGTTGCTTCACGTTCGCGGGCTGTGGCAGCGGCGAGGCCGGATTGCAGCCGGCCGACCAACTGGCTGATGGCTATCGCCACGATCAAAAATACGGCAAGGATCAATACATCGGCAGGTTGGTGAACTCCGAAATTGTAATAAGGCTGGATGAATAAATAATTCAACATCAGGAATTCCGCCAGCGCGCTTGTGATGCCCGCTCCAAGCCCCCAAAAGGCTGTGATCGAACCCAACGGAATAAGGTACAGCAGGGCAACGAGGGTTGTGTTAAGCTCGTCGCGCAAGGTAAACAGGACCGCCGTGACAAGGGCGATTATGCCGAGTGCGAAAAGATGTGGCGAGGCGCGCGAGAGGATTGCCGAACGCTTCATGCTTTCTGAGATACATTATACCGTTGCAATAGTAAGGCCACCTGCGCGCTCGTTACCGCCTATTCATGCAATCCCGCATTTTGATCTTCTTGGCTGTAAAGGAATTGGTTATTTTTGCCAGGGTAATTTTTCGAGGTCCACATTCCCGCCGCTGAGGATTACTCCAACTTTTAATCGGCTCAGGTCGATCTTGCTCTCCCATAGAACGGCAATGACAGTCGCCGCAGAGGGTTCGATGATGATTTTCGCGCGTTCCCAAATGAATCTCATCGATTCGATGATCCCTGTTTCGCTGACTGTGACGATCTGCTCGACGCGTTTCTGGATGATCGGAAATGTCAGCGTGCCCAGTGAAGTGAGCAGCCCATCGGCGATCGTTTTGGGATTTAACGATGGGACGATCTCTCCTGCTTTCATGGAGCGTAGAGCATCGTCCGCTTTTTCAGGCTCTGCGCCGATTACCCGTATACCTTTTTTAATCTCTGTCGCGGCAATTGATGTTCCACTTAATAATCCGCCCCCGCCGACCGGAGAGATGATCACATCCAGATCGGGGATATCTTCAAGAAGTTCCAAAGCCGCTGTGCCCTGACCTGCGATCACATATTCATTGTTGTAAGGATGGACGACGCTCGCGCCCGTATCGAGCCTGATCTTCTCCATCGTGCTTTCCCTTGCTTGGAGCGTCGGCTCGCAGAATGTGATATTTCCGCCATAACCTGCGACGGCGTTTTTCTTCACCAGCGGCGCATTTTCCGGCATGACAATATATCCAGGGATGCCGCGCATCATTGCCGCCAATGCCAGTGCCTGCGCATGATTCCCGGACGAATGGGTGACTACTCCGCGCTTTGCTTCCTCGTCCGTCAGCGACCAGACTGCATTACTCGCCCCGCGAAACTTGAACGCGCCCACTTTCTGCAGGTTTTCGCACTTCATAAAGATTTGCGCGCCAACCCGTTGATCCAGGCTTTGGCTGGTCAGGACTGGCGTCCGGTGGATATACGGCGCGATGCGTCTGGCTGCGGATTTGATATTGTCCAACGAAACTGACATTAATTCTCCAATCTCTACTTTCCGCGCTAATATCCCTTTTCAAAATCCACTTGATATTTCAGCGCTTTACCCGCCAGATAAAGCCGGTAATTTTCAATGAAGATCTTTGCGATATCCTCCGGGAAACTTGGCGCGGAAGTGTGGAAGGTCATGATCAGGTTTTTCGCATCCCAAAATGGATGATTCGGTGGGAGCGGTTCCTGCTCGAAGACATCCAGTACCGCCCCGGCGATCCTGTTTTGATTCAATGCATCCACCAGTGCAGCTTCATCCAATGAAGTACCGCGTCCCACGTTAATGAAAATAGCGTGAGACGGCAGGGTCTTCAAAACCTCTGTGTTCACAATTTTATGAGTTTCTTTCGTGTCCGGCAGGATGCTGACAAGATAATCCAATCCTGTTGCGAATTCGGACAGTTGACCGTGATGGTAATACCTGTCCACATCCGGGGATGTTTCGCTCGACCTTGTAAATCCGCGCACATTCATCCCGAAGAACTTCGCCGCGCTTGCAACTTCCTCGCCGATGGAGCCGACGCCGAGCAAACCGATGGTTTTTCCATGCAGCGTGCCCGTGAGGGTTTTATCCCACGTTTTGCTCAATTGCGCCTGTCTTCGTGAAAAGACCTTTCTCTCATGAGCGAGTAGATAGCCAATTACATACTCAGACATCAGCCCGCCAAAAACCCCGCGCGCGTTGGTCAGGACGTAATCTTTGCGAAGCGATGGAATCAACAGCGGCTCCACGCCCGCCCACATGGACTGGACCCAGCGCAGATTGGGCAGATCATTTAAAACACCTGGGATCATGGAAGGCGCGCCAAAGATGATCTCGCAGTCTTTGGAAGGGCTGTTTTCGATGATCAGATCAGGGAGATCCGCCGACGCAAGAATTTTCCGATAGTCTTCGGCATCCCTGCTGAGGATGAGCAGGCGGGGCATGATGTTCCAATTTTACCCATATTTTTCCGGCTATAATTGCGGGCATGAATCCGCAGAATTCATCGTTCAAGGCGTTCTTGTCACATATCATCGACTATGCGGGGACCTACCCGCCCGCAAATTTACCGCTGGGAGAAGCGTTCAATAATTTTATTTTATATCAGTCAAGCCCGGATGCCTGGATGCTTTCACGCTTCGTCGTCCCTGCAAAACGGCTTTGTGAGTTGCAGGAATTCGGTTCAAACCTGTCCTTTACCGTCCTGGGGCGCGGCGGCAGGGACCTGGATGAATTCCTTGGAAATGTGAACCTCGATATTGACGACATCCTTTCCTTTCGTGAAGCGCGCGGATCGAGGGCAAATGTCGATACCTACGAAGCGAGTCTGCCTGCATCAACGCTGGCGGATAGATTCACCGCCAATGATGCCGTCACACGTTCCGCCGACGCGTTGAACAAAAACGGGATCACCATCTTTTTCGAAGCGCCGTTTGGCGAAGGCTGGGATGAGCGCGCAGAAAAATTGATTCGCGCTTTGCGGAAAGTGAGGGATAAGCATGTCGGATTCAAACTCCGCACCGGAGGCGTGGTTGCGGAGGCGTTCCCTTCCCCGGCGCAGGTGGCTTGGGCGATCACAGAAGTCCGGGATTCAGGCGTCCCAATGAAATGCACGGCAGGACTGCATCATCCGCTGCGGCATTATGACGGGAGCGTCCAAACAGAGATGCACGGTTTTCTCAATGTGTTTAGCGCCGGAATTTTGTCGATGGCAGTTGGAATACCCCCTACTCAAGTCCAGGAAATCCTTGAGGACGAAGACCCCTCGAATTTTGTTTTTGATGAAACCGGATTCGAATGGAAGGGTCTGCGCGCACCGGTATCTGAAATCGTCAGTGCCAGAGGGGTCGTGACTTCATTTGGGAGTTGCAGTTTTGACGAGCCGCGGGAAGACCTGAGAAATCTTGGTCTTATGTGATCGCATCGACGCGCGGAAAAATATAATTAACACCAGGATGATTTATGCCTTTTATCGATATCCACCCCGACACCGATTTTCCGATTCAAAACCTGCCGTTTGGGGTTTTTTCCACGATTGCGAATCCGCGTCCGCGGGTTGGCACAAGGCTTGGCGATTTTGTCGTTGACCTCTCCCTGCTTGACGATGAAAACCTATTCGGAAAAAGACACGGCTTCTTTGCCGACTCGTCCTTGAATCGTTTCATGGCATCGGGACGGGAGGTATGGCGGGAAATACGTCAGCGTTTGGTCAGGATTCTTGGCGAGGAGCAGGCGTCCCTTAAGAAGGAGGCGCTGATTTCCATCGATCAGGTCCAGATGCATTTTCCTGTGAATATCGGCGATTACACCGACTTCTATGCATCCCGCGAGCACGCCACGAATGTGGGCATCATGTTTCGCGGTAAGGAAAATGCGCTCATGCCCAACTGGCTTCATCTTCCGGTTGGCTATCACGGACGCGCAAGTTCGGTGATTCTCTCCAGCACGGATGTGATTCGTCCACGCGGACAGATGAAGGGCGGTGGTTCGTCGCCGGAATTTGCTGCAACGCGCCAGTTGGATTTTGAATTGGAGGTGGGATTTTTTATCGGGACGGGCAATGAATTGGGAAAACCGATTTCGATCGATAAGGCGGATGAGCATATTTTTGGTATGGTCCTGCTCAATGATTGGAGCGCGCGTGATATTCAGGCATGGGAATACCAACCGCTGGGGCCATTTCTAGCGAAAAATTTTGCGACGTCCATTTCCCCCTGGGTGGTGACGATGGAAGCGTTGGAACCATTTCGCGTGCGCGGACCCGAACAGGATCCCGCGCCTCCCCCTTACCTGAAAGCGGACTTTGTATCCGGATTCGATATTGCGCTCGAAGTGACTCTTCAATCCGCACGGATGGATGCTCCGCAAACCATCAGCCGCTCGAATATGAAACATTTATATTGGAGCATCGGGCAGATGCTGGCTCATCACACCATTACCGGCTGCAACATGCGTCCCGGCGATTTGTGCGGCACGGGGACCATCAGCGGACCAACGGATGATGGTTTGGGTTCGATGCTTGAACTGACCTGGCGCGGCGAAAGACCGATCCAATTGCCGGGCGGCGAAACACGGACATTTTTACAGGATGGGGATACGGTGGCAATGAAGGGATATTGCCAGGGAAACGGTTACCGAATCGGATTTGGCGAGGTGACGGCGAAGATCCTCCCAACGCTCTAATAAAAACCCCAGCCGTGATGGACTGGGATTTTGCTTTCACCATTATTTCCTGCGATCTATCTGCGTCTGCGCCCGCCGCGGATCAAATTGACCAGCCAGATCAAGACCACTGCGCCGCCTACTGCCACGAGAAAACTGTAAAAATTGAATCCGGTCACGCCAGCCTTCCCGAAAAAATTCATGATGAAGCCGCCGATGAATGCGCCTGCGATGCCGACGACGATGTTGGCGAGCGCACCCATCTGGCGGTCGGTCCTCATGATAAGGCTCGCGATCCAGCCTGCCAGCGCACCAAAGACAATCCAAACGATGATCGAGAAGAAGTCCATAATTCTGCCTCCGTAAAATAGGATTTTTGCGATTATACCGCCAATCGACTTTCTGATTTGAATATTCTGGAACTCGGTGGACGAGGTCAAGCATCGATACCCTTGGGTATAATTTGCCCGGCATCGAGAGAATGGAATGACAAGGAACGCGGCAATGTCCGAAGATCGGCAAAACCCAATGGAGTTAAAAGTAAACATCAAGAATCCCATATCGACGTTGCGCTATCTCGGGCTCTCCCTGCTTGTCTTCATTCTGATAAGGAATTTGTGGGTTTCCGACGATGCCTTTATTACGCTGAGGACCGTCGATAATTTTCTGCATGGGTACGGGTTGGTCTGGAATGTGGGGGAACGGGTACAGGCATTTACCCATCCTTTATGGTTGATCCTGTTGATCCCGGTCGGCATGTTTATCGCTGATCCGTTGTATGTATTTTACATCCCTTCCCTTGTCCTTTCCGTTTGGACACTTTGGATATTTTTCCGCATGTTCGCTCCCGGTTTAATTCAACTCGCCCTTGCTGTGATTCTGATCGGAAGTTCGTCGGCGTTTGTCGATTATTCGTCGTCCGGGCTGGAAAATCCGCTGACGCATTTGCTTTTGGCGGGCTTTCTCGTGATTTATTTTCGGCTCGAACCGTTGACATCGAAGGGGTTTTTCCAATTATCCCTTCTGGCAGGTTTGGGGGTCTTAAACCGCATGGACACGATCCTGCTCTTCCTCCCGGCTTTGATCCAGCTCCTGTTTGCTCGCGGGAATCAATTCGGACGCTCGGTCATCCTGTTGCTGGCTGGTTTCCTGCCCTTCGTCGCCTGGGAATTATTTGCACTCTTTTATTATGGGTTTCCCTTCCCGAACACTTATTATGCGAAGGCGGCTACGCATCTGCCCTCGGACCTGTTGTTGAAACAGGGGATTGCATACATTGAAAATTCCTTTCATTGGGATCCGTTGACATTGGGAACGGTTCTGTTTGGGATATTGTCGGTCTTTTTTCAACATGATTCAAAACGCATCAGCCTGGCTGTTAGCTGCGTCTTATACATCGCTTATGTGCTATGGATCGGCGGTGACTTCATGTCCGGAAGGTATTTCTCTGCCATCTTCCTGATCGGGCTGACGCTGTTGCTGACCTTCAACGCACGTAATCTTTTTGGAGAGATCCCGCCCCGGGTTATTCGACTCCTTTTCCTGATGTTGATTTTGACGGGTCTTTCTGCAGAACGGCCGCCGATCTCGACCCATTCAGGCCAGCCCGGGCTTTATTCGGATCAATACGACATCGTCAGTGAACGCTTTTATTATTTCGATGCCAATGGCTGGATAAACTATGTCAAACACGGAGGGCGTCATGACCTCGCAACCAAGGGATTGGAAGCCGGTCAGGCAAAAATCTCCCCCGTGGAGATGAACACGATCGGCATGTTTGGTTACTATGCGGGACCCGACATCTATATCATCGATACCCACGCCCTGGCGGATCCGCTTCGGGCGCATCTGCCTGCGGACCACGGCAGGGGAATCGGACATTATGAGCGCACAATGCCCGCAGGTTATCTCGAAACCATCCAGACCGGTTTTTCACAGAACTTGATCCAACACCCGGACCTTCATCTTTATTACGAGAAACTCTCCATCCTGATCCATGGCAGCCTGTCCGCTCCGGGACGGTTTCAGGAGATCGTTCGCTTCAATACCGGGCATTACGACAGATTGCTGGAATATTATTGGCACGATGTTCAGCCAGATCCTTGACCTTTGACATCGTATATTCTTATGCGGCGATTTTATTACGGTACAATCCTGAAACATGAAAGTTAAAGTACTGGGTAGTATCCTTTCGGTTGTCGTTATACTTTTTCTTGTTCGTCTGCCGGTCTTCCCTCTGATCACCGAATTGCGCGAGTATTCGCAGGAAGGCGAACGCCTGATCCAAATCTGGAAATATGTCTCCCTGCCGGAATTTTACGATGCGGCTCGATTTGCCCGATCCGGCGGGCTGGACACGACATGGCGGAATTATTTGATCCTGTTCGCGGTCAATCATGCAGCGTTGATCGCCGTCTATTTCCTTTGTAGAAGAATCATCGAAGGAGTCGTATCATGGAAAAAATCGCCCGGTTGAACTTTGCCCACCTTCCAACGCCGATCGAGGAATTGGCAAACCTTTCTGCTGCTCTTGGCGGACCGCGCATCTTTGTCAAGCGCGACGATCAGACTGGGCTGGCTTTCGGGGGAAACAAAACTCGCAAATTGGAATTTCTCGTGGCGGAAGCCCGCGATCAAGGCGCGGACTCGCTCATCTCCGGCGGGGCAATGCAATCCAATCACTGCCGCCAGACTGCGGCGGCTGCGGCGAAGTTCGGTTTCGAATGTAAACTCGTGCTGACAGGCGTAAAACCGGGACAAGCATCCGCCAATCTCCTTCTCGATCAACTCTTTGGCGCGGAGATCGTCACCGTCGAAGACCGCGCCTTCCGCGACCAGACCTTGCAAAAAACCTACGATGACGCGGTTGCGGCGGGGAGGAAGCCTTATCTTGTCCCGTATGGCGGCTCCAGCCCGACTGGCGCCTTGGGCTACGCGTTTGCAGTGCAAGAGTTCATGAACCAGAAGGTCCACGCGGATTGGATCGTGTTTGGCACATCCTCCGGTGGGACACATGCCGGGTTGGTGTTGGGTCAGCGCAAATTTGGCTACAAAGGCAAGGTATTGGGAATTAGCATTGACGAGCCCGAAGAACAACTGAAATCACACGTCTCTGACCTCGCTTCTCGTGCCAGTGAAAAACTTGGCGAGCGGATTACCTTCTCACGTAATGATGTGCTTGCGACAGAGGATTATTGCCAGGCGGGTTATGGAGTTTTTGGTGAAGGAGAAAGGGAAGCCATCAACCTATTCGCCCGCCACGAAGGCTTATTGCTTGACCCCGTCTACACCGGGCGCGCCGCGGCGGGGATGATCGATCTCATTCGCAGGGGATTTTTCAAGAAGGGCGAGTCGATTCTTTTCTGGCACACGGGCGGTCAGCCGGCGCTGTTTGCGGATAAATATTCGAATTCGATTTTATGAATTCTCCATGGGTTGAGCAGGGTGAGTATTTGTCTCACTTGTATAGAAGCCAACAAGTAATGATCATCTTTTGATCTTTGCCTTCAATTATTGGTATTGATCCGTTCCTCGTTGTCGTTCGAAACTACCCGACCGCCGTATCTTTTGTTTATCAACGTCGCCACCCCGATTAACGCCCAAACAGTATTCAACGCCGTTGCCGAATATGCGCCGTGGCTGAATGTGTAATACGTCATGATGATGCCTGCAAAAATGTTCATGCCCTGATACGTCAGAGAATCGCTTTTAACCTTTCTGGCTGAGTTCAAGCCAAATGCCAGAAGATACAGACCGGAACCGATCCAACCGAGGATGTCGATAAACAGCTCCATTACCCGATCACCTCCACTTCCATCCCAACTTCGACCTTCCCTTCGTTCAGCGGGATGGTGTTCATTCCAAAGATCGCGCCGAGTTCGTGCCTGCGGTATTTTTCCAGCGTTTTGAGAGGTTCCTTGCTTTTCGCCAGTGTTTCCTTGTCGATCGTTGTCACCACGCAGCGCGGACAAGGCTTGACCAGCGCCATCTCCACGCCGCCGATTCGGATGCGCTTCCAGGCATCTTCTGCAAACGGTTCACATCCCTTTACCACCAGGTTCGGGCGGAATCGATTCATTGGGACTGCGGAATCCAGCCGCGAGTTTAAGTCTTGAAGCGATTCCTCAGAGATGATCAGGATCGGGTAGCCATCTGAAAATCCGGTGTGATCGTCGCTGTTGATGGCATAGGCTGGATTTAATTTGCGCTTGAAGCCGTCGACGATGCGCACAAGCCGCACAGAAACGTTTAGCCAATCCGATAGCCATCCGGCGGCGTCATCGCCCTGATCGATGGCATCCACACCTTTGCTTGACCAAATTTCGACCGGGATGGGTGTTCCCGAACTTTGTATATGGATTTGGATCGAATCGAAATCCGGCGCGGACAAAACCACCGCCTCGTTCTGCAGCGTGGGCGTGACCAGCGCCAGGCGCGGATATTCCCGCTGGGTCTGGAACCTGCCATCCGGCGTGACGACCATCATCCGGCGGTCGTTTTCCAGCCCCATCCGGTCGATATATGCCGATGTAACATCAAAGCCTTTGCAGGCTTTGATGGGGAAATAGGTGAGGTTTGAAACAGAGATCATGAAAATCCTTTGGGAATCACGGAGTAGAGATCATTGCCCGGTTGTCATGGCAGAGTATATCATTTTCGATATTTGCGCCATGCAATCGTGCGCCTGAGTCTCGTCGTTCTCGGGGAACCCCTGCGTGAAAAGGGAGATCGCATATGGTTTGCGTCCCGGCGGGAAAACGATGCCGGTATCGTGGTAGAACTCGCCCGTCCACCCGGTTTTGTGCGCCACCTTCGCTTCGGCGGGAAGCAGGGCTGGAATGCTTTCGTTGAACTCCTGACCGAACATCACCTGGATCATCTCATCGCTTGCCCGCTTGGAAACGACCCTGCCTTCCGCGATCAGTCGCATCATGTGGGTGGAACTGCGCGCACTGGCGGAATTGTTGATGTTGAGGCGGTACGCCTTTTTATCTTCCAATCCGCGGATGACGGACATGTCATTTATTCCAAGTTCGCTGAGGAACGCATTCACTCGAGCCGCCCCGATCCGCTCCATCAATAGATTCGTAGCAAGATTCGAGGAGCGCACGATCATTAATCTGTTCAACTCGCGGATGGTCTCGGTTTCGCCGATCCGCATGTACAGCGTTTTATCCGAGTCGTCGGCTTCTTCGAGCGCGAATTCGCTTCCATCCACGATGCTTTTGAACGAGTTGTAGACCGACAGACGTTCATCGAATGAAAGCAAACCCACCTCCGCCTGCCGGAACACCTCCATCATCACCGGCACCTTCATCGTGCTGGCGGGATGCATCATCAATTTTGCATTGACGAGGATTTGCTCTCCCGTCTTCAGGTCGTGTACTGCCACGCTGATGGTCCTGCCGTCGAACCGGTCGATGAATTTTTCCAACTGCATCATGCTGTTGCTTCCTCCCGCCGGGAAATGGACATGTAACTTTCGAAGCGAATGAGGTTTTCGACTTCTCTGCCCATCTTTTGAAAACCCGCAACTTCAGCGTTGTGAGCCTGCCAGCAATCCTCGATGCTGCGCGGCTCGGCGGTCTTGTAAATTTTGAGGGTCATATCCTGAATGGGTTGGGACGGAAAGTTCGCGCTGATCAACCCTGTGCTGTCCGTAAAAAGCGTATAGAACTTTATTCCCATCCCAAAGACCAGCGCGTATGCGCCCCGTTCGCGATGCGCAAGGATCGGCTGGACCATCGCGAGCCGCAGCGGCGATTCCACCCGGATGATCTCGCGGTTGAGCTTTGCGAGGATGAGAATGGGCAATTGGGTGATCGCGCTGTATTTGGGTAGGAGTTCGGTATAACAGCAGAATTCTGAAAATCCAACCGCTCGCAGCTGCCTGATCTCGTCTGAATAACGCGCTCTTGCGAGATTCATCAATTCGGGATCATGGTCTTGTCTGTAATCAACCTTCATTCGATAATATCCAAAACCTGCAATATCCCTTCCTGCGAAGGGATTCGATTCCTGTTCAACCGTTTTTTCTTACGCGGATTATTCGCCGCTCTCGAATTTAAAGGAGAGTTTTAATTTTGTGCGATACGTGGTTACTTTACCTTCTTCGATAACCAGATCCATTTCGACGACTTCGGCAACGCGCAGGTCGCGCAGGGATTGCGCCGCGCGTTCCACTGCCGCAGCGGCGGCTTTCTCCCAGGACTCCGTGCTGGTGCCGACCAGTTCGATCACTTTGTAAACACTTTCTGCCATGATTCGCTCCTTTCAAGAACACTATACGATATTTAGGGCTTCAATTCAATCCGTTTGATTCTAACGTCAAGAGCTACCGCCCCCTTGGAAAGCACGCGCAGGGGATTGATCTCGATCTCTTCGATCTCTTCATGTTCGGCAGCGAGGCGCGAGAGGCTGATCAAGACATCCCTGACCGATCCCTCATCCACCGGCGGGATGCTGCGAAAACCCTTTAACTTCCTCCCAGCCCATGTTTTGCGCATCATGTCCTCCGCCTCGGCTTGGTCCAGCGGACCCAGGCAGAAGGCTACATCCTTGAGCCCTTCCACCTCGACCCCGCCCGAACCAAACATCATCAATGGACCGAATTGTTCATCGCGCATCATCCCGACAATGACCTCCTGCCCTTCAGCGATATGCGATTGGAGGTGAACGCCGTCGACCCTCGGCGGAGGGACGCGGGATCGAATCTGTGTCAACATCTTCGTAAAAGCGCTTTGGAGCGATGCTGCATCATTGATGTTCAGCACCACGCCGCCGACATCGGATTTGTGCAGAATATCCGGCGAAGCGATCTTCATCACGACCGGATATCCAAGTTCATTTGCAATTTCGACGGCTTCGTCTTCGGTCCTGGCAAGTCTGATCGGGGCGGTGGGAATGCCGTAGGCGGTCATCAGCTCGCTTGGAGTCCAGGACTTGCCTATTTTGGGTTTTACCTCCGTTTGTAAATTCGGGGTGTTTTGTGCTCCCTTTGTGCGTTTCACCAATGCCGCCAACGCGGATGCAGCACGTTCCGGAAATGGGAATGTGACAACCTTTGACCGTGTAAATGATTCGACCGCCTTTTCCACCAGTCTCGAGCCCATCAGGGCGATCACGACCGGTTTATCGGATTTTTCGATCACATCATTGACCGCTTTCGCTACTTCATCCGCTTTGAACATCGGCGGAGGCGGGAGAATGACCATCACCGCGTCCACGTTTTTATCCTGCAGGAGAATCTTCAAGCATTCGGCGTATTGATCCGGCGAAGCTGAGGCAAGCATATCGACCGGGTTATTTATATTTGCAGCGGGTGGGAGAGTGGCGGATAAAACTTTCAGCGTGTCATCGCTCAAACGGGCAAGGATCAGGTTGTTATTCTCGAGAGAATCGGCGGCGATCACACCAGGTCCGCCTGCATTGGTCAATATTGCAATCCTGCTTAAGGTGTCCGAGTACGCGGTGCGATCGTTCCTTGCTGTGGAAAGACCACCCGGATATCTCTCGAGTGCCCGCGCCCAGTCGAACATCTGCTCGGCGGTCTCGGCGCGGAGGATGCCTGCCTTTTCGAAAGCAGCATCGAAGGCGGTATCCGATGCGGCCAAGGCTCCAGTGTGCGAGGCGGCTGCTTTTTGTCCCGCCTCGAAGCGACCGACCTTCAACGCGATGACCGGTTTCCGCTTCGAGACTTCACCCGCAGCCTGGACGAATCGTTTTCCATCTGAAACGCTTTCCATGTACATCACGATCACATGAGTATGCGGATCGTCGGCGAGCATGGTCAGCATATCGGTTTCGTTCACATCCGCCTGATTGCCGAGGCTGACGATGCGCGAGAAGCCGAAACCCTGACCGCGCGCCCAATCCACGATGGCGGCAGCGAATGCGCCTGAGTGAGAAATGAAACCGATACCGCCTTGTTCGGGCATGGGAGGCTGCAGGAATGTCGTATCGAGGGGATAGTGTGTATCAATGGTGCCGATGCAATTTGGACCGAGTAATCGCACGCCGTGTTTCTGTGCAACTTCCACGCATTGTCGTTCGAGCTTTGCGCCTTCTTCGCCAACTTCACGAAAGCCCGCCGAGACGATGACGGCAGCACGGATGCCGCGCCTGCCGCAATCTTCGATGATTTGAGGTGTGGCTTGTGTGGGGACAATGAGAATTGCAAGGTCAACGGGATATGGGATATCCTGAAGGCGGGCATGGATCTTCCTCCCGAAAACCTCTCCGCTCTTTTGCGCGAGGAGATGGATTGCGCCCTTGTAACCGCATTGGATGAGGTTGCGCGTCACGCCGTAGCCGAGTTTCTCAGGCGATGTGGACGCACCGATGACAACGACGCCTCTGGGTTGAAAGAAGGGCAGAAGGGGGGAGTCCATTCGAGGATTAAACCACAATAATGGCTTATTTTGAGTTCAGAAATGCCTCAATTAAACCCTGGTCAAGTCCGATATCGACATTGCGCGAACCGCTGCCGGTTCGTTTATAAATCGTCTCGGGTTAATTATTCACCAGAACCTTGATCACCATTTGTTTTCGATAAAAGCCTTCCACCCCACATTCTCGGCAAGATTGGCGAGGCTTGTCACTTTTCCAACGTCGCCTTTTGCGTCATCGAGAATTTTGAGAAAAAGCCCATCCAGTTCCCTGCTTTTCAAACGGCGATAGACTTCGAAGACCTGCGGTTGTTTTTCAGGCGGATATTCCGCCTGGACTTTGCGATTGACTTCCCTCTCGGATACATCCTGCATGTTCATGAGGTATAGGAATGTTCCAACTGCCAATAGCAGGGCGATGCCTGTGAATATCTCCGAACCTCCCAATCCATTGGACCCATCCAGCACCAAGGACGCCGCCAGGGCGATCACAATGCCGATGATTGTGTAGAACAAACCGTTTTTCTTCCAAAGGAACATGTTCATCCGACACCTCTTTCTTCGAAATCATTATAGCAAGACGGGACGGCGGTTTCAATAACGCGTTCCCAAACCGGGTATCTTGCTCTCGCCTGAGAGGAGAATCCCTCCTGCGGCCACCCTGCCCCGTTGACCCGCTGTAGTCGCTCCCATCGCGTGCATCAAAATATATTTATTCGAGCCTTCATCGTTCGCGAACCTGGCGGCGAATCCGCCCGCCATCGGGAAGGCGGAGATTCCCGCCTGTTAGAAAAGACTTCAACCTGCCAAAAAGCAGACCAGCCACGGCGGCGGCTGCTTGAACGGGCATAAATCTCATTTGCAAATACGCCGCCATCGCGATCGGAGCAAGAAATTCCGGCAAGCTTCGTGTGATTATCCATCGCACGACTTGAAAACAAGGTTCTTCCTGACACGCTCAAAACGGGAAGATAATCAGTATGCGTTTGTTGCCTTCTCTGTCATAATAAAAACGGCATTTTTTCCGCGCCGTTACACAAAAAGGAGAATTGCACATGACACTGTCTGCACAATCAGCAGAATCGACTCTTTTGGGGGAATATTCGTATGAACTTCGTGCCGTCGAACGCGGGTACGCCAACCGAACGCTCTACATCAATTTGGAAAACAACCTGATTTCTGAAAAACCGGTCAAGCAGCAAATGAAAGACCTGTTCACAGGCGGGCGGGGATTTGCGCTCAAGCTGTTGTGGGATGCCGTTACACCTGAAACCACCTGGGACGATCCGCGGAATGAACTGGTGATTGCCAACGGACCGATTTGTGGAATCACCGCGTATCCTGGCACAGGCAAATCAACGGTCGTTACGCTTAGTCCGCTGACAGGGAACGTCATTGACAGCAATGTGGGCGGGTATTTTGCGCCGTTCCTCAAATTCTCTGGCTTCGACGCGCTTGAAATTCAGGGCAAAGCGGCTCGGGATGTGATCATCTTCATCGACGGTGATAACGGCCGGGTCACGATCGAGCCGTACTCATTCGAAGCGGAGGATTCGCATTTGATCGGTAACATCCTCACCGCAAAGTATGGCGGCGACGAAAAGGGCAAACGCGGGATTTCGGTTTTATCTTCGGGTCAAGCCGCGGAGCACACGCGCATCGCCGCGATCAACTCCACCTGGTACGACGTCCGCCGGAAAGAGGCGCGCATCAAGCAGGCGGGACGCGGCGGCGCGGGGCGCGTTTTCCGCGACAAGAAGATTGCCGCCATCGTTTGCCGCTTCAGCGACATGAGCGGCGACAAGAACGGCGTGGCAGATATGGCGCTCATCCGCCAGGCAGGGCAGCGTATCAACAAAGAGATCACAGAACTGGACAATTCGCAGAATCAGATGCGGAAGATCGGCACTGCCAACATTGTGGATGTGATGGATCACTTCGACCTTCTGCCGACGCACAACTTCCGCTTCGGCTCGCATCCTGACACGCACAAGATCGATTCCAAGGTCTGGAAGGAAAAATTCACCCAAGGCCTGCCGGATGGATGCTGGCTGGGATGTACCATGTCCTGTTCGCACGGAGTTGATCACTTCCCGATTCAAACCGGACCTTATGCCGGGACCTGTGTTCTGGTGGATGGTCCTGAATACGAGAACGCTGCCGGGCTCGGATCGAACATCGGAAACTTTGACGCACAGAAGGTCCTCGAACTCAACTTCTACTGCGACACCTACGGCATCGACACGATCTCGGTGGCGAACTGTATCGCCTTCGCAATGGAATGTTACGAAGAAGGGATTTTGAACAAGGAGCGCACCGGCGGCTTGGAGTTGAACTTCGGCAACGCAGCGGCGGCGCTTGAATTACTTCACCAAATGGCGCGCGGCGAAGGCTTTGGCGTGATCGTGGGCCAGGGCGTGCGCTACATGAAGGAATATTTTGCGCGTGAATTCGGCGGCGACCCGGTCTTCATGCATGATATCGGCATGGAGATCAAGGGCATGGAGATCTCCGAATACCTCACCAAGGAATCGCTTGCCCAACAGGGCGGTTACGGGCTCGCCACAAAAGGACCGCAGCACGATGAAGCCTGGCTTATCTTCATGGATCAGGTTCATAACCTCCTGCCCGGTTTTCAGGACAAGGCCGAAGCGCTGCACTACTTCCCGATGTGGCGGACGTGGTTCAGTCTGCATGGACTGTGCAAACTCCCGTGGAACGATATTTCGCCCGCGAATAATAAGGAAACCAAGGAACCCGCCAAAGTGCAGGAGCACGTCGAAAACTACACGTGGATTCATCAGGGTGTGACCGGCAAGCCCACCAAAGCCGAAGATTTGCTGGCGCAATCGGAGCGCGTGTATAACTTTCAAAAAGTATTCGCCCTGCGTATGGGACGCGTCGGACGCAGACATGATTTTCCACCTTACCGCGCCATGGGACCTGTGACCAAACTTGAATACGAGTCGCGCCGGGAGCGCTACGATGATCAATTGAAGAGACTCATCGGTATTGACCCGGCGATCCTGTCCACGGAGGAGAAAATGGCGCATCTCCGCAAATATCGTGAAGCGCAGTATGAATTGCTGATGGACGCCGTCTACGAACGCCGCGGCTGGGATAAGAACAGCATTCCCACCGTGGAAAAACTTCGCGAATTGAACATGGACCTTCCCGAAGTTGTCGAGGTGGTTGAGCAGGCGAAGAGGAAAATCTAGTAGAAACGAATCAAAAACAGGCGGCTTCAATCCCGCCTGTTTTTGATTCCATGCGAGAACTTATTCTTGGTCAAATTCCCAAGAGTTTACTGACGACCGAAAGCAAAATCCCGCCCGCGATGACACTACCCAACTGGCCTGCCGTATTCGCTCCCATTGCATGCATCAGAATGAAATTATCCGCATCTTCGTCGTTCGCGGTTTTTGCCGCGAGACGGCCCGCCATCGGGAAGGCGGAAATTCCCGCCGCGCCGATGAGCGGGTTGATCTTCCCGCCGGTTACAAACGACATCAACTTTCCAAAGAGCAAACCTGCCACTGTATCGAGCGCGAATGCGAATAGACCGAGCAGCATGATCTTACCCGTATCGATATTGAGGAAACCGGCTGCTGTCATGGTCGAGCCGATTGCCAGACCCAGAAACAGCGTGGCAATGTTGATGATTTCATTCTGCGCTGCGTTGCTCAAGCGGTCCACCACGCCCGAAGCCTTCAATAAATTGCCAAGCATCAACATCGAGATGAGCGGAGTGGCTTCCGGCACCAGCAGACCGACCACCAGGGTCAGCACGACGGGGAAGAAGATCAATGTCCGTTTCGAGATGGGCTTGGGCGCATACTCCATGCGGATCATGCGTTCTTTTTTCGTCGTCAATAATTTCATCAACGGAGGCTGGATGATGGGGATTAAACTCATGTATGAATACGCCGCCACCGCGATCGGTGCGAGCAGTTCCGGCGCGAGTTTGGTCGCTACGAAGATCGAAGTCGGTCCGTCAATCGCGCCGATCACGCCGATGGACGCGGCTTGATTCAATGGGAAGCCCAATGCGATTGCAAGCATGAGCGTGCCGAAGATCCCGAACTGGCCCGCCGCGCCGAGCAGGACCATGCGCGGCTGCGCCAGCAGCGGCGAGAAATCGATCATGGCGCCGACACCGATGAAGATGAGCAGGGGGAACAATTCGGTTTTGATTCCCGCGTCGTAAATGACCTTTGTCATGCCTTCGGCGGCAGTCATGCCTGCCAATGGGATATTTGCCAGCAAACAACCAAACCCGATGGGCAATAACAAGACCGGCTCGATCTCCTTGAACACGGCGAGATAGATCAGAATCAGCGCGGCAAGGATCATAACGCCGTTGCCGATGGTAAAGTTGGATAAGCCCTTCAGCAATTCAGGAAGCAGCTCGTTAAGGTTCATGCCTACTCCGCAAAATGAATCAACGCCTGTTTGTGCGCCACGCTTTGTCCCTGATTTACCAGCACCTTGTCCACGGTCCCGCCGTAGATCGAACGGATGCTGTTCTTCATCTTCATCGCTTCGATGATGAGCACCACCTGGCCCGCTTCCACCTTTTCCCCGGCTTTCACAAACACTTCCACCACGGTCCCTGGCAGGGGCGAAGTGAGGGTGTGGTTTCCGACGGGTGTGGGAGCCGATGCAGCCGCCGGAGTCGGAACTTGAATGACGGGCTTTGATCCCGCCTTTGGTCCCGCATCTTTCTGGACCTCAACCTGATTTCTTCGATCCGGCATGACTTCGAACCGCTGACCCTCCACATAAACGACGACAGGCCGCGCGTTGATATTTTCGATTTCCACATCGTAGGTTTGGTTGTTGACCGTAAGTCTGTATTTCATAAGTCTCCACAGAGACGTCCGGGGACTTTAATACCTCGGAGGTCTGGCTTGATTCCCTTTTTCCGCCATTTGTCTTGTTCGCAATCCCAACTGCCAGGCGGAAACAATCGCTGTCGGGGGCATTTCCAATGGACGCGCAGATGAAGCTTCCTGATCTTCCAATGCCATGCCTGCGGCAAGCAAAGCCACCAGCAGGTTGGAATCGGCCTGGGTGGATGTGCCAGCTTTGGGCGAGTCTGATGCGGGTGGTTTTTCCCGGGTCAAAGCTGTCAGGACAGCCATCATCAGCCAGAGTAGAAGGATCGCGCCAAAGACGAGTCCCATGCCGAGGGCGGTGATTTGGAGTGAGAGTTGAAGATCGGGTGTCATATGTATTTGCCTTGAAAACGGAAGTGGCAGGTATTTCCTTCCACCTTTCACTCGCTACACCGGAATGTTCCCATGCTTGCGCGGCGGCGCGGGCGCGAACTTATCGCGGAGCGCCGAAAGCGAGGCAATGATCTTCGGGCGGGATTCGCGCGGTTCGATGATGTCGTCCACATAGCCGGTGGATGCGGCATAGTATGGATTATTGAACTTATCGCGATATTCATCGGCAAGCCGTTTGCGTTCGGCGACTGGGTCAGGCGCGGATTCGATCTGTTTTTTGTAAAGAATGTTTGCCGCGCCTTCCGCGCCGAGCACGGCGATCTCAGCGGAGGGCCAGGCATAAGTCACATCGGTCCCAAGATACTTGCTCGACATGACAACATATGCGCCGCCGTATGCCTTGCGCGTGATGACGCAGATTTTCGGCACGGTGGCTTCTGAATAGGCGTAGAGCAGTTTTGCCCCATGACGGATGATGCCGCCATGTTCCTGGGCGATGCCGGGCAGGAAACCCGGCGAATCGACGAAGGTGACCAGGGGAATGTTGAAGCAGTCACACATGCGCACGAAGCGCGTCATTTTGTCGGCGGCGTCGATATCGATCACGCCCGCCATGATGGACGGTTCCTGCGAAACGATGCCCACACTGTGCCCGCCGATGCGCGCCAGACCGATGATGGCATTGCGCGCCCAATCGGGTTGAAGTTCGAGAAATGTTCCATGATCGACGATTTTCTCGATGACCTGGTGCATCACGTACGGCTCATTCGCCTCGAGCGGCACGATGTCGTTGAGAGATTCGTCCATGCGGGCAAGATCGTCGATGGGTTGAACATACGGAGGGTTTTCCACGTTATTCGAAGGCAGATACGAAAGGAATCGTCGAGCCGTTTCGAGCGCATCCAACTCCGACTTCAGGCTCAAATGTGCGACGCCGCTGATGGACATATGAACATTCGAGCCGCCCAGTGATTCCGCGTCGATCACTTCGCCGGTTACGGCTTTGATCACTTCCGGTCCGGTCAGGAACATGAATGATTGCTTTTCGACCATGATGACGAGATCGGTCAGCGCAGGGGAATAGGCGGCGCCGCCTGCGCACGGTCCGAGCATGATGCTCACTTGGGGAACCACGCCGGAGTATTGCGCATTGCGTCGGAAAATTTCCGCATAACCGCCCATCGAGCGCACGCCTTCCTGGATTCTCGCGCCGCCCGAGTCGATCAATGATATGAACGGCACACCGTTGCGGACCGCCAGGTCCATGACACGGCAGATCTTATGAGATTGCATCTCGCTCAGCGTCCCGCCATAAATTGTAAAATCCTGTGAGTATAAATATACCGTCCGCCCGTTGATCTGTCCGTAGCCTGTGACGACCCCGTCACCGTAAAACTTATCCTTCAACAACCCCAATTCATCGCCCTGATGTGTGATGAACGGTTCGATCTCGTTGAATGTCCCGGGGTCCAGCAGGGCGTCGATGCGTTCGCGCGCAGTCAGTTTTCCCTTGGCGCGCTGTTTGGCGATGCGTTCCTCGCCTCCGCCTTCCTTCGCCTTCGCGCGGACTTTTCTCAGTTCCAAAATTCTCGGATCTTCATTAGTCATAGTCAACCTCGCGGATGAAGTATAGCGATGCTTTGTCAGACAAACCAGTGATGGAGGTCATGTGGGAAATAGGACAATCCGCCTCCTCATTTGATTTTGGTTGATTCGGTTTTCTGAAGCCTCTTCCATGTTGGAGCTTTATGGCACATATGGCGGCAGAGAAAGGACCTTGTAATTTCCATCTGCCTCTTTTTCGACCACGATCACATATTCTGTGATGGCAATTAGCAACGTCTCACCGCAGCAGCCTGTGAATTCAAACTGCTTTCCATCTTTCGTCTTGAATGTGACCGCAAATTCCACTTGTGAGCCTTTCACTTCTACGCGGACAATATCCAATACTTCCATGCAGACAAAGCCGTTTTGTTCGCATCCGCGCTGCCATAAGGTGACGTAATCTGTGGGGGAGGTATCTGGGTTCATTTGAGCGAGTTCGGTATAACTGCCTCCGTACAGATTTGCGGCAGTTTGGTAATCCCGCTCAACCAACGCGGAAAAAAATGACCGCATGGCATTTTCGGCTTTGTTCGTTGAGATGGGTCCGGAGCAAGCCGCTAATAGACTTATAAACAAAGCCAGAAAGACGGTTCTTTTCATACTTTCAATATACATCATTTGGCGAAATAAAAGAACACTCCACTAATCCATGAAGTGTTCCAACTTGAGATAAAACCCGGATCCTAGCCCAGGAATTCCTTTACTTTCTTCACAAATTGAGCCGTATCCACCGGTTTGGTCAGGTAATCTTCGGCACCTTGCTTGATGCCTTTGACGACGCTTTTCGAGTCGTGTTCAGCGGAAACAATGATAATGGGAATATCCCGCAGCATGGAGTCGTCCTTGACCTTTGCCAACACGGCGAAACCATCCATAACAGGCATCATCAGGTCCAGCAGGATAAGGTCCGGTTGTTCGCTTTGGATTTTTTCCCAAGCTTCCTGCCCGTTGGATGCAGTGACCACTTGATAGTCAGTTCCGTCCAGCGCCTGTTCAAGAACTTCGATATTGAACGGTTCATCGTCCACGATAAGTACTTTTGCTTTGCTCATAACTCACCTCAGATATTCTTTGATTTTATTTTTTAAAAGATTTCCGTCCACAGGTTTGGTGACGTAATCGTTACAGCCCGCCTCCTTTGCTTTTTCAGCATCGCCAACCATGGCATAAGCGGATAAGCCAATGATGGGCACAGATGCCATGTTCGCACGGATGCGGCGTGTGGCTTCGTATCCATCCATGATGGGGAGCGAGATGTCCATGAGGATGAGGTCGGGTTTTTCCAACTCTGCCAATGTTACTCCCTGCGCCCCGTTTTTGGCGAAGATCAGTTCGTAGTCGTCCTCCAGTAATTGGGTGATGAAATTGATATTGAGTTCAGTGTCTTCTACAACCAGAATGGATTTTCGAGACTGCGCCTCGCGTGTTTCTTTGGTATGTGGTTCGATCGTTGTCGGGGTGACTTCGGTTGGATGGATAGGATCTGCTATAGCTACGGAAGAGGCGGGATCCTTTTCGTAGTGCATCGGGAACGTGAGGGTGAATGTTGACCCTTCGCCCAACACGCTTTTGGCAGTCAAATCCCCACCAAGCAGACGGGCGAGGTTGCGGCTGATGGTGAGTCCCAAACCTGTGCCGCCATATTGACGCGTGGTGGTCGTCTCCGCTTGTTGAAACTCCTCAAAGACACGACCCACCGCTTCTTCGCTGATGCCGATGCCGCTGTCTTTTACAGAGATGCTGATGATCTCGCCCGCGAGCTTTTCTACTTTGAGAATAATCTTGCCTTCGTGCGTGAACTTGGCGGCATTGCTGAGCAGGTTGAGAATGACCTGCTTGATCTTGTCTTGATCGGAAAATACGAAACCGATGGTTTCATCGACTTGTTTTTCAAGGGTGACATTCGGTTTGAGGAGGGGAGTTGCAAGAGCCAAGCATTGATCGGCGAAGCCATCCAAACTGAATTTGCCGGGGATGACATCCATGCGTCCGGCTTCGATCTTGGCGATGTCGAGCACGGTGTTGATCAGACCAAGCAGGTGCTGGGAACTGGTGAGCACTTTATCCAAGTTATTGATCTGTTTTTCAGGCAGGACGTCCTGTGCCTTGCCTTTGACGATCTGGGTAAAACCCATGATGGCGTTGAGTGGTGTGCGCAGTTCGTGGCTCATGTTGGCAAGGAATGTACTTTTGGCTTTGTTGGCTTGTTCCGCCGCGGCGCGTGCTTCCTCGGCTTCTGCAAAAAGGCGTTTGGTTTCTTCAAACAGTCGCACATTTTGGACGGCAGTGCCCATATTGGATGCGATGGTTTCAAGCAAGTTTAGAGAAAGGTCGGTGAAGGCATTCTTTTTTTCATAATCTGCAAGGGAGATGCCTCCGATCACTTCTTTGCCTGCCAGTAGCGGGAGCACCACCACAGATTTTGGAACATCATTTCCAATCGAACCCTGCCATCTATGCCAGAATTTCTCCACTTCATCACCATTGACTACCCATGAAACGCCACCCCTTCTGGCAGAAGCGCGAAGCATTATCTTATAACTGTGCAAGTCGAAAATCTCTTCTGTAATATTGACTTGCTCGCCATTGCGAACCATATAGGGCGCGATGACACGATCGGTCTCTTTATCGAAGATGGAAATGGCGATGTTGTTGATGTTCAATGCTTCCTGTATTCTTTCACCCACCCGTTGGATCATGCTTTTTAAGTCGCTGCTTTCGGTCAATGTTTGCCCGATGTTGTTGATGATCTGCAATTCGGTAGCGCGTTGCTCGGTCTCCTTGAGCAGGCGCTGGGTTTCATCAAATAAATTGACGTTCTCAAGAGCAACGCTCATGCTGTTCGCAATGGTTTGCAGTAATCGCACATCGGACTCTGAATATGCATTTTCTCTTTGCCAATTCCGCAAGGCGATGCCACCTAGGAATTTATTTCCACTAATGAGTGGAACGCTCAACCATGATTTGAGCTCGTGTTGATCTTGCCCTGGAAAGAAGACATCTATCCCAAACCGTTTACTTATATTTTTATTAATGACCAAGGGGCGGCGCCTCTTAATGGAGTGAGCCAGCACACTTGGTACTTCCAGACTGATCTCAAAGTAATCGAGTCGTTTTCTATTTTCAACGACATATGGAAAAAAGACGATGTTTCGCTTATCATCAACAAACCCAATCCCTACATTGCCATCCTCGAAAATTTCGCTAAGTTTTTCTCCTACCGCATCAATGATGCCCTGAAAATCCATTTTGGAGGCGAGCGCAGATTGGATGCTGTTGATCACAGCAAGTTCCGCCTCACGCTGGGCGAGCCGTTCCTCCAGCACATGGATTTTGTCCGCGCCTGTGTTATTTGTTTTCTTTTTGGGAGTTGCCTTCGTCTTCGTGCTTTTGGAAGATGTCCTCGGTGGCATTTCCGGCTTCCCTTCAAAGAGGAGATAAGTTCAACCCAATAATGACTTTCGCCTTAATTGGACTAATTGTACCTTTATTCCAGTCGGATTCAGCCTTTTATCAGAACGATCTCGCGTTGCGGGTCACCGATATACAATGCGCCCCTATCTGTCAGCACCACATCCTCTTCCAAACCGATGTAGCCATAATTGGGGACAGCCAGTCCCGGTTCGATGGTGAAGACTTGACCGACTTCCAGTTTTTGCTTTGGCGAGTCACCGTATTTCTCCCACTGCGGACCCAGCAATGCGCCGCCGTCGTGCGCTACGCGACCAAGTTGATGACCGAGCGCGTACATGTATTCGGGATAGCCAGAGTCAGTCACAACCTCGCGGGAAATAACATCGATCGAATTTCCGGTGACACCTGCCTTCATTGCACCGCGCGATTGCTCGATGGCAGTGCGGATGGTGATGAATCCGCGCTGGACTTCGGGCGGGGCTTCGGTCTCGCCTTCGCGCAAAACGTACGCCACGCGTTGAATGTCGGAACAATAGCCCTGGTATTTCACGCCAAAGTCAAAGTGGATGACCTGCCCCGGCTCGATCCTGATATCGGTTGGACCCGTATGCCCGATGGCTTTGTCTGGACCCGCATTCACAGCGGGATTATTTTCAGCAGACCAGGCATAGCTTACGCCGTATTCTTTCATTAATCCGTGCATGTAATTCGCAATCTCGATCTCGGTCATGCCGACTTTGATGAAAGCGAAAGTCTTCTTGTAGATTTCATCCGTGATCTCGACCGCTTTTTGGATGAGCGCCAATTCGGCTTGGGTTTTGCGTCCGCGCAGGGCATTGATGACCGGCTCCGCACCGACGATCCGATCTGCGTAAAGAGTCCCGGCAAGGGTTTCCCACAACTCCTCGTACATCGAATGGGTCAAGCCGTCGGCGTGGACGTTGTTTCGCGAAGTGTTGACAGCGATCTGCTCCGGGTCGAGCCGCAGGATCGTCTCGCGCAGGATTTCTTTGATGGATTTGTCGTAGCCGATGATTTCGGAATAGACGTTCATTCGCGCGATGGCATCCTTTTCGAGATTGCCGACGATGAATATCTTTTCTCCTTTCTTTGTGAAAATGATCGCGGAATGCCACGTCAGATCGTTCCCGCCGATCAGAAAATCAAGAACGGGGTCCCGCACTCCGCTTGTCTCGCGGACGAAGGTAAGCCAGAGGTCGATATCCTGCTCTTTGAGAATTTCGATGGCTTGGTCGACCTTTTCCTGAATGAGGGACATGGGGGTATCTCCTTATGTGATGGAAATCTTTTGTTTGCGCGGGTCCTTGACAAGGAATATAAGGATACCAAGCATTGCCAATGAGAGGATGGCGGAGATCATAAACGTGGGAACAAAACCCGCGCTGTCTGCGACCCAGCCGCCGAGGATGGGGGCGATGATGGTCGCCGGTGCGGTGAGGGTTTGCGCCAGCCCGATATAAATGGGGCGTTCGGATTCGCCTCCGAAATCAACGGTCATGGTCATGCTTATCGTCCAGAGTGAAACGTTGGTCATGCCGGTGAGGATGAAGATTGGGTAGAACCATAGGATGGATGTTGCGTTCCATGCAAGGAACGCGCTCAACACGGCCGAGACGGCTCCAAGGATGAGCATGACGCGATGGCCGACTTTGTCTCCGAGCCAGCCCATGCCGATATTGGCGATGGTTTGTGAGATGGTCAACGTGGCGGTAAGGTAGCCCGCGATGACCGGGGTCATATTGAATTCCCGCAGCGCGTAAACGATATAGAATGAAAATCCCATCGTGGCAAATTGCGAGAGGATGCGCACGCTGAGGAACCAGTTGAAGTTTCTATCTCGGCTCAGAACGCGTTTGGCATCGTCCCAGAAATGGGTTTTTTCTTCGGGGATGATTTTTTCTGTGTCTTCCGGCTCGCGCGTGGCGGCGAGGGCAAACCAGCTTGCGGTGAAAAGAATGCTTGCAAGGAAGAAACAGGTTGCAAAGTCCCAGGGGGAGGCGAGGGCGTTGAGCAGGTATCCTGCCCCTATGGCGGAAATGCTTATGAAAAGATTCGCAAGCCCGGCTTGCATCCCGAAAAATGTCCCGCGCGAATCAGGCGGGATGATCTTAGAGATCATCGAGGTCCATGCGTTGGCGGTGAAACCTCCACCGAGTCCCTGCCAGACCAGCATCAAAAAAGCAAGGATTAGTCCGGCGTTCAAGCCAATGAACGGCAACGCCAGCGCGACCAACGCCAAGCCAAGAAAGGGGATACGCTCGTGAATGGTCATCATCAGAACAGTGCGCTTGTATTGGCGGAGGCGCGACACATGACTCGCGGTAAAAAGTTGCGGGAGGAGCCAGCCGGCCGAGTGGATGGCTGGTACGAGACCGATCAAGGTGGCTGAGTCGGTCAGCGAGGCGACGAACAGGGGCAGGATGGTGCTGAACGAGGCGAAGCCGAGTGCCGCGCCGAAGAGACTGCCGTCCCACAGGTTGGCGCTGATGTTGTGTTTCAGGTTTTCGCGGATATTTTTCTCGAGGGTGGTGTATTGAAACATGGCTGAATTCTACATGATACGGCTTGACAAATATCCCATTTCAGATAAAATAAAAACGAACGTTCGTTCATTTTTGGAGATTGGAAAATCATGGCAACAAAGGCTAAGGAAACACCGACAAAGGGCGAGGTCACCCGGCTGGCGATCGAAGACGCCGCTGTCGAATTGTTCATCGAACAAGGTTATCACGCCACATCGATGCGGCAGATCGCGGATCGGGCTGGGCTTGCGCTGGGCGGAATCTATAACCACTTCGCCAGCAAGGAAGAGATCTTCGAAGCCATCGTCCTGGATAAGCACCCATACAAGAAAGTCCTGCCGCTGGTTCTTGAAGCGCAAGGGGAGGATATGAAAGCCTTTTTGCAGAACGCGGTCAAGGTCACGCTTGGGGAACTTGGATCGGAACCGATGTACATGAAATTAATGTTCATCGAATTCGTGGAATTCAACGGCAAACACGGCGCTTCGATCCTTTCGGAGATTGCGCCCAAAGTGCTGCCAGTGTTCGAACGAATGATCAAAGGCAGGAAGGAACTGCGCGTGACCAACCCCGCCCTGCTCATGCGTTCGTTTTTCGGGATGATCATTTCCTACTTTATAACGGAAATGCTCATCTCCAAATCGGTGATCGGAAAACTAATGCCCAAAGACACCGCCGCTGCCTACACAGATATTTACCTTCATGGCATTCTCAGGGAGCCGGTATGAACTCGCGATTGACATCCATCATCCGTAAGGAATTCATCCAAATATTTCGGGACATGCGCACGTTGGTGATGATTCTCGTCATCCCCATCATGCAGTTGTTCCTGCTCGGCTACTCCGCCACGAACGACGTCCGCAACATTCCGCTTGCTGTCTTGGATCGAAGCCGCAGCGTTGAATCACGTGCGCTGCTCGATTCCTATCGCGCCGCGGATTATTTCCGCATCGCTTACAGCGTGGAATCGGAATCAGAAATCGAAGATCTCATTTCACGCGGCGAGGCGCGCGCAGCGGTCATCATCCCGCCGGATTATGCCCAGCGTCTCAGCGACGGGAATGCCCAGGTTGCCTTCATCCTCGACGGCTCCGACCCGACCAGCGCATCTACTGCGCTTTCAGCTGCGCAGCTTATCAGTCAGATGCATTCGACCGAAATCCTCACCGAAAAATTTTCACGCACAGGCTCGAGCATCCGCGTCCAGCCGCCTGTGGAAGTCCGCACGACCGTTTGGTACAACCCGGATATGGTCAGCGCCCACTTCATGATCCCCGGCGTGATCGGCATGATTCTCTACGCCATCGCCGCCATTCTCACCGCCACATCGGTCGTGCGCGAGCGCGAGCGCGGAACCATTGAACAGCTCATCGTTACGCCCATCCGTTCGTGGGAATTGATCGTCGGCAAACTCATGCCCTACGTCATCCTCGGCTTTATCAATACCATCGAAGTGTTGGCGGTGGGGCATTGGTGGTTTGGTATGCCCATTCGCGGCGACCTCGGATTGATCCTTCTGCTTTCGAGTGTTTTCCTTGTCACCGGCTTGGGTATCGGACTTTTCGCCTCGACCATTGCGAATACCCAGCAGGAAGCCATGCTCACTGTGTGGATGACGCTCCTGCCGAGCATCTTCCTCTCCGGCTTTTTCTTCCCGCTCGAAGCGATGCCGAAAATTCTGCAATGGCTTTCGTATCTGGTGCCTTTGCGATATTACCTGGTCATCATCCGCTCGCTCCTTCTCAAAGGTGTCGGTCTCGATATGATCCAATTCGATGTCATCGCCATGACCCTCTTTGCCGTTGGCATCATGACCGCTGCCGCGCTGCGATTTAGAAAACGACTCGATTAAATTCATTCCCCTTGCTTCCCCCCTCCTTCCGGGAGAGGGCAGGGGTGAGGGAAAAGGAGATTTCCATGAATCACAAACGTCCACCCATTCCTGCGATTGTCATTGTTCTGTTGCTTGTTGCGTTGAGCATCTACTTTATCGTCACGCAAACGGCAGGCGCAAATGAAACCGGTCTCACGGCCTCCGGCGCGATCGAGGCTGTACAAGTCAATATTGCGCCGGAAGTTGCGGGAAAAGTAACCGAAGTCCTCGTCGAAGAGGGCCAATCTGTCTCGGTGGATCAAACGCTTCTGCGCTTGGACCCAACCCTGCTTGATGCCCAGCGAGCCGTTGCCTCCGCTGCGTTGGACTCTGCCACCGCCGCCCTCGCCGCTGCCCAAACCAAATATGACCAGACGCTCGAAACTGCTCTCGCCGCGCAAGCCGCACAACGCGCCAAAGATTGGCAGGTGACCGCTCCCGGCGAATTTGACCAGCCGAACTGGTACATCGAACAGGAACAGCAGATCGCCGCCGCCCAAGCCGAACTCAAAGCCGCGCAAGCCGCCATTGACGACGCGAATGCGAATCTTGAAAAGGTCATCACTGATTTAAAGAATTCCGATTTCCTCCAAGCCGAACAGGACCTTGCTGAAACGCGCGCCGCCTTTGTCATTGCCGAGCAGGTCAAAGATCAGGCGTCCAATGCGTCCGACAGCGGCGGGCTGAATGAAGCTGCGCAGGATTACTATGACGACATTCTCTCGAACCTTGAAGATGCCGAAGAAGCTTATAACGACCTGATGAACAGCGATGAGGCGGAAGACGTGGAATACGCGCGCGGACAAGTTCTCGTTGCCCAGCAGCGATATGACGCCGCCTATGCCCGCCTGCTGACCCTGCAAACCGGCGCTGACTCTCCCGCTGTGATCGCCGCTGCGAAGGAATTGGATAAGGCGAAATCCGCACTCGCGCAGGCAGAAGCAAGCCTCGCCTTGATCGATGCGCAGGTCGCCAAACTGGCGGTCAACGCGCCCATGAACGGAGTCATCCTGACGCGCAACGTCGAACCCGGCGAATTCGTCCAACCTGGCGCAACGACATTGACGATCGGTAATATTAACGAACTGACCATCACGGTCTACGTCCCCGAAAACCGCTACGGCGAAATATCGCTTGGGCAATCCGCGACATTGACTGTGGACTCTTTCCCGGACATGACATTCGATGCAACTGTCATTCAAATTGCCGATAAAGCCGAGTTCACCCCGCGCAATGTCCAAACCGTGGAAGGGCGCTCGAGCACGGTCTTTGCCATCAAACTCCGTGTGGAAGACCCGCAAGGCAAATTGAAGATTGGGATGCCTGCCGATGTGGTATTCAGTGAAAAGTGATCAGTAAGCAGCGAACGGTTGGCACGTAAGGAGATGGCATGAAGCCGGTTTCATTTGATTGGTCGAAGATGAAGAACATCCAAAAGATTCATCGCGTGCTGTATGCCATCGGGCTGGGGCGGCTGATCGGCGGGATCATTCTTCTTTTGACCACCACAGGCAGAAAGTCCGGGTTGAGGCGGGTGACGCCTCTGCAATATGAAAAGATCGGCAAGGATTACTACGTTGGTGCGGCGCGCGGAGTCAAAGCGGATTGGGTGCGAAACATCCAGGCATTTCCCCAGGTGGATGTCCGCGTGGGCGCGAAGAGATTTCATGGCACTGCCGAGGTCATCACGGATCCATCACGCATCGCAGACTTTTTGGAAGTCCGTTTACAGCGGCATCCTCGCATGATCGGGTTGATTTTGGAAAAAGCGCATGGCTTGCCGCGGCGTCCCAGCCGCGCGCAATTGGAAGAATTGGGACGCACCGAAGCGTTCGTGATCCTGCACCCGGCATCGTTTAGCGAGAATTGATATGGCAGATTATCTTATCCACGTAGAAGATATAAAAATGCGGCAATGCCGTTTGAAGGATGAATCATGAACCGTTTTAGGAAGTTGATAATGATTGCGAATGCCCTTTTTCTCAGCTTGACCGGTTTTGCCCAGATGATATTTGAACTGTTGAGCCACTATCGCGGGATGGGTCCGTTGAATGGAATATTTACAGACACCCCTTACACGATAGGTTTTTTTGAAGCGCATGGCTTTGCGGTTTTGACCGGGATTCTTGTCTTCTCGGTTATGCTCAAAGGACTGGATGCGCACTGGCATTTATATCTGGCAGGTGTTTGTTTATTACTTGGAGGCTCCAACCTTCTCTTTTGGGATAGCTTTTCCAAAGTTGGGTTGGTCGCAGCCGGGATCGTCGCTACTTCTTTGCACGTCACGTTTTTTGTGCTGCAGGTTGTATGTTATTTGATATCGCGAAGGGAAGAGAAGCGCTTTACATCAAGCCATGCCTAAGTTGATGAATGAGAATTGAAATGACGAATTATCTCGTCCAAACAGAATATACACATAAACATTTAGCCACCGCCCAATGGAGAATCCATTTTAGATATATTCAAGGAGTTGAAAAATGAAGACGTTTCAAACAAAAGGTTATTTCTTTCGGCAGGCTGCGATCATCACGTTGATCTCAGGAATGTATCTGCACGTCACCAGCCTGTTCATAGGGCGAGATTTGCTTCGGCAATACATCCTGACCCCAGGGTTCGATATGGCGCTTGCAATCCCCATGACCTATGCCGGGATCGTCGGATGGATTTCCTGGAAACAGGTTTCGTTCGAGCATGGCTGGCAAAAGTTTTTATATGGGTTCATCCTGGTCTACTTCACGATCAGCATCCCGATCCATGTACAGACCTTACTGACCCAGAGCACCGCGTATATCAATGCCTTTCCCGACTGGTACAGTTACTTTGTGCTTGCCTTGATGTCAGCCATGCTGGTGTTCATTTTGAATTTGAGCTATAAGGCGGATCAGGCTAAGATCATAAAATGAACCTACTTGTAAATGCAACCGGTCTCAAAAAATCCTTCGGCGAAACCCATGCCGTCGACGGTGTTTCTCTCCAAATCCCCCCCGGCGAAATTTATGGACTCGTCGGGTCTGACGGCGCGGGAAAAACCACCACCATGCGCCTGCTGGTCGGCGCGTTGAAACCCGATTACGGCTCCATCGAAGTCTGCGGCTATGACGTGTTGAAGGAAACCGAAGATGCGCGATCGCAGATCGGCTACCTCTCACAGCGGTTCTCCATGTACGAAGACCTGACCGTGCTGGAGAACATCCGCTTCTTCGCCGAAGTGCGTGGACTTTCCTCCTCCGAATGGCTTCCGCGTTCGATGGAAATATTGGAATTCGTCGGCTTGGATAAATTCAAAGACCGCCGCGCCGGGCAGCTCTCCGGCGGCATGAAACAGAAACTTGGGCTTGCCTCCGCGCTGGTCACTCGTCCGCGTTTGCTTTTGTTGGATGAACCCACCACTGGCGTTGATCCCGTCACCCGGCAGGATTTCTGGCAGCTTGTCATCAAACTTGTAGCGACACCTCTCACACCAACCCCTCTCCCTGAGGGAAAGAGGCAAGGGGCGAGGGAGGAAGGCGTCTCCGTCATCATCTCCAGCCCCTACATGGACGAAGCCTCCCGCTGTCATCGCGTTGGATTTATGAAAAACGGACAGATCATCGCCGAAGACACGCCGTCCAATTTGCGCGCGCGACTCAACGGGCGGGTGCTCGAACTGCGCGGCTCCCCGCTCGATACGCTTCGTCACGTCGCTCATGCGGATGTGGATGTGGAAGACGTGCAAGCCTTTGGAGATCGATTGCACATCCGCGTGGGCGAAGGAAAATCGAAGGCGGTACTGAAGCGCTTGAAGGCTGAGATCAAACAGGCGGGCGGTCGTGTGGACGAACTGCGCTCTGTGCCGCCCGTGCTCGAAGATGTATTTATCGCGTTATCGGACCATGAATATGTTGGTGCGTCGCCCACCCTGGAAAGGAATGAATCATGATTAACCTCGATTTCAACGCATTGATCGACCGTCCTCAAAAGGATGTCTTTGCATTTGTTGCCAACCCCAATAACATGTCGAAGTGGAATTCCGCTGTTGTAGGTTTGGAACAGATTACGCCGGGCGCAGTGGGCACAGGGATAAAATTCAAAAGCATCGGCGAAATGATGGGACGCCGCATCGAAGGCGAAATGCAGATCACCGCTTATGAACCTGATACGAAATGCGGCTTTCAGATCAATGCTGGACCCATGCAGGTCAACATCACGCTTTCCTTCAAGACCGTCGGCACGGGCACGAAGATCAATCTTAATGCGCAGGGCAACCCTGGCGGTTTGTTCAAACTTGCCGAAGGCGTGCTTGCGGGTCGGGTCAAAGCCATGATGGAAGAAAACCTTGCCCGCCTGAAAACTGTCCTTGAAAAGGGAGCGTAAATGTCTTTACCTGTCATCTACGTCGAAAATCTCACGCGGCGCTTCGGCGATTTCGTCGCGGTGGATCACGTCAACTTTGAAGTGAACGCGGGCGAGGTGGTCGGTTATCTCGGACCGAACGGTTCGGGCAAGACCACCACCATCCGCATGCTGCTGGGTCTGCTTGCGCCCAGCGAAGGCGAGGCGACGGTGCTTGGTTATGATGTCGTCCGTCAGAGCGAGGAAGTCCGCGCGCGGGTGGGGTACATGTCGCAGAAGTTTGCGATTTACGACGACCTGACCACATTGGAAAACCTGACCTTCTACGGCGGCGTCTATGGCATTACGGATAAAGGCCGCATCACGCAGACGTTGGAACTGGTCGGCCTTACCGGGCATGAATCCACGCTGACGAGGGATCTCTCCACCGGGTGGCGTCAGCGGCTGGCGCTTGCCATCGCGCTTGTCCATCAACCCAAATTGCTCTTCCTCGACGAACCCACATCGGGAGTCGACCCCACCGCCCGCCGCGCCTTCTGGGATTTGATCTATCAACTCGCCGAAAATGGCGTGACCATCTTCGTCACCACGCATTACATGGACGAAGCCGAATACTGCGAACGCGTGGGCGTAATGCGCGACGGCAAATTATTGGCGATGGACACGCCGACGAATTTGAAAAAGTCCATTATCAAAGGGGATGTGTGGGAAGTGTTTGCGCATCCGCTCGAGCTGGGATTGGAACACCTGCATGAACTGGAAGGCGTGGAACGCGTCGGGTTGGCGGGTGACCATTTACGGGTCATCAGCCAACGGGTCAGCGATGAGGCGATGCAAAACTTATTGAGGAGGAAAAAAATTCAGGTGGAAAAAATCGAGAGGGGGGAACCCACCCTGGAGGATGTCTTTTTGGCGTTGGCGAAATGATATGTCATTGCGAAGAGCAAGGACGCTCCTCGCAATGACATGGTGGTTACTGTTCGGGGGTGACGATCGCCATAATGAGATAGACCAGCAGCATGGCGCCGTTGAAGGTGAAGAATCCCAGCACGAATAACAGCCGGATGACGGTGGGGTCGATGTTGAGATAGTCGCCCAAACCGGCACAGACACCCGCGATCATACGGTTGGATTTGCTCCGCGTGAGTACTTTGATATCGCTCATTGTTCGCTCCTTTCGTAATATCTACTTGCTTTACGCAGGCAAACGAAAAGAGTTGCGGGTTATTTGTATTTCCTTCCCTCCAGATAATTGGCGATTGCCGCATACAATAGAAACATGCCCAACGCAATGAACAACGCCGCCTGTAAGCCGAGCCATTTCAACTGCCACAAGCCGAAACCTGCAAACGCCGCACCGACCAGCCCATAGAACGTGGCATTTCGCATGTAAACCGAGCCGACGCGTTCCGATTGGAATAAACTGCGGGCGGTTAGTTTTTCCAGTTTGTGGGTTTCCTCCTCGTGGCGGTTTTTACAGGCAAGCACATCGTCCGCCATAGCGGCGCAATCGGAGCAAAGTCCGCGCTGACAGTATTTACAGATGCCAACAGCTGGGTCAGCCGGATGGTAGAAACAGTTCATATCATTCTCCGATCACCTGCAAGATCAATTCCCTTTTGCGGGGTTTGTTATCGAAATCCACGAAGATGATCTGCTGCCAGGTGCCGAGCGTCAGGCGCCTGGCAATGAAGGGAATGGTTAATGAAGGTCCAAGCATGCTGGCGCGTACATGGCTGTGACCGTTTCCGTCGCCCCACCTCGAGTTGTGGGCATACTCGCGATTTGGCGGGATGATCTCATCGAAGAGGCGTTTCAGGTCGCTCAACGCACCAGCTTCATATTCGATGGTCGTCACGCCGCTTGTGGAGGATTGGCAGAAGATCGTTACAATCCCGTTCGTGATCCCGCTTCGCGCGACCTGGCTGGCGACCTGATCAGTAATATCATGAATGTCTGCATTTCCCCGCGCAGACAAATGAATGCTTAAGGATTTTACCGTCATGCCCCGATTATATCTTTACAACCGGGTGTCTCAATACGGTCTTCATCTTTTCGGGTGCAGCCTTGCGTGGGTCGCTCATGTAAATTTCGTGATGCCTGCCGCCAATCGGTCCGACGGTATCCTTGAGCCCGTTCATTGCCATGAATTCCTTCATCCGGTCGATGGTGGCGGGTTCGGTGGCGTAGGGTCCGATGTGCATGGTTTGAACACACAGACCTTCCTCGAAGTGGGTCAACCGCGCTTTGTTGAGAGCATCTGTCTCGCCTTTCTTCTTGCGAACTTGTTCGCGCGCTTCCTCGAATATCTCCGGAGTGACAATGTCTGGCTGCATGATCATCAATGTGTAGAACCAGTTATCCTTTCTAAAGATGTCAAAGTTGCCGTCCTCCACCCACCACAAACCTTCCAATGCCATGACCGGATAATCGATGGCGTTCGTCTCGCGCTTCTTGAACATGAACTTGAGCGTATACGATAGGCTGTACAACGCCTGAGTCGCCTCTGCAAAGGCAGGTGACTTGCCTGGTTCTGATCCCTTCTCGATAAAGCCGTCGATCATGGCAAATTGCAGGTTTGGTACTTGCAGCGCCTCGATCTTCTTCGCCGAGGGCTGGTAGAGCGATTTGTACTGTTTTTTTAGGTCAAGGACTTTCATGTCAACCTCCGTTGTTTCTTTCCTGCAGCAGTTTATCGAAATCTTTTTCGAGCAGGTATTGATAGGCGAGCGGCTTGCTGTCCAATACCGTGCCGAAGACGCCATATGCGAACGGAGAACGTTCCTGCACTTCCTTCGCCGTTTTCAGTTCGACCACTTTGGATTCGATACCGCGCGACTCTGCGAAGGTCAGGATGGCGTTCGTCCCATTCTCGATATAGGGACATTGCGGCGTGCGGATGATCGTCAACCCGCGACCGAAGGCTTTGGCGCGTGCGTCCCAGTCACTGGGCAGAGTCGGCTCAGAGCCTGTCCTGAGCGCAGTCGAAGGGGCGGACTCGAACCGATTAACCATCAATTGAAACGATGGCGGCGCCGAAGCCACTTCCGTGAATCCGTTGCGTTCAAAGATTTCCTTTCCAACCAGCCAGGTGAGACTGCTGGTGAGCATGGCGACCCCTTTCAACTTTTGCGCATGGGTATCCTTGATACATTCATCGATCAGGGCCTTGCCGTAGCCCTTGCCTTTGCCTTTTCCCACCACCCAAAGGCAGTGGATGAACATATATCCTTTTGCCTTGACCGCGCGCCAGGCAAACTCTCCGGGGATGTATTCGATGAAGGCGGTGTCGCGCCCGCCGGTCTCGTGAATTACCTTGATCTTCATGCCTTCCTCGAATCGCGATTCGAGCCAGTCGCGTTTTTGTTTGTAGCCCGGTTCCTTGCGCTTGCTCATGTAGCAAAAGAAGCCGGACTCGTCCAAGTTGCCTGCATTTACTGATTTGATTTCAAATTTTACTTTCATGTTACCTCTTTTATTTCTCGGCGGAAAGAAAGTCCGCGACGATCTTGGCAAATTCGTCCGGCTGTTCTTTGAATGAGAAGTGACCGGCGTTTTCGAGCACGACAAATTCGGCATTGGGGATTGCCTCTTGATACCCGCGGCTGGCGGCTTCGCTTTGCAGGTCATCTGTGCCGTGGATGACCAGCACGGGGGCGGTGACAGCTTTGAACGCATCGCGGTAGTCATGTTGCTGCCCCATGCTGACGTATTGCGCCCACACCATCCATCCGCCGGATCTTCCCTGGGGCGGCATCTGGGCGGGGACATCCACCACCTGGATGTAATACTCCCCAAATTGCTCGTTCATTGCCACCAGGTCATCTTCCGATTTTTGGAAGAGCGCGTTGAAATCCATGTACTCGGCCATGAATTCATCGAACTCGGCTTGTTGATCGGCGGGGAGCTTTTCTCGCACCGAGGTGAACAAGTCGCTTTCTTCGTCCGGCTGCGGCATGACCAGCATATTAGCCGGGGAGATCAGGATCAGTGCCTCGACATGTTCGGGAAACTCCGCCGCATAAAGTGATGCAAGAAATCCGCCCCAGGAGTGACCGATGAGGATCAATTTGTCATCCCCCAAAATCTGGCGGATGCGTTCGATGTCCGCGATCTGTGCCCCCAAACCGAGAGTCTTGTCGAGCGTCATCATGTTTTCATACATGTTCTGCGACTCGAAACGGTCGATCGGTCTGGTGGATTCGCCACAGCCGCGTTGGTCGTAATAGTGGAATTGAAATTCACCGGTTAGCGGCGCGAGTCCGCTCATCGGCTCGAGGAAGGGCAGTCCCGGTCCGCCGTGAATGACGAGCACGTTACGACCCTCTCCAACGGCAAAGTGATGAAGTTCGATCCCCGGCTCGACGAGCCAGGTTTCGGAGTTTTGCAATTGTTCCGGCGGTGTGAGCGGCGCGTATAGGTTTTTTTCGCTCCGAACCATGCCTGGCATGTACAACGGCTGCGTGGACATATACCAAATCCCGCCCAGGACAAGAATTATCACAGAGAGAATGACTCCCAAAGTGATGAACAAAAATTTTCGTTTCATGATCTTTCCTTTTTATCAGCCATATTTACTTTTCGTTTCTTCAAGCCATTCTGCCACCATCGTTCGCAACTCCGGCGGTTCCAATACCTCCACGGCTGGACCATACATCAACGCGGAACTCGCCGCCCATTCGAGCGTGGGGGCGTGGAATGTGACCTTCACCGAGCCATCCGCTTGCGGCTCGACGATGCGCCAGTAGGATTGATTGCCCGCGACCAGATTGGCGAATTCCGCTTCAAAGCGCAGGAGAGCGGTGATCTGGGGCTGTGCCTGCATTTCATTCTTCAGATATTCCTGCAAATCGAAATCGGCGGGTTTGGTGAAGGATGTCACCAACAACGAAACTTCGGCGATCCGATCGATACGAAACGTGCGGACTTCTTTATGCACATGGCAGAAGCCGATGACGTACCACCAGCCCCAGCGATGGACGAGCGCAAATGGGTCGAGTCCGCGCTTGGCGGGATGCGGCACCTGACTGCTTTGGTAATTCATTTCCACGCCCCGGTGTTCGCGGATGGCGCGGCGGAGTTTTTCGAGGATGGGCGTCTGCGCCTTCAAATCCGCGCGGTGCATACCGGTGGCAACCAGCGACCCGCGCGCCCACGCCACTTCACGCGCCTGTTCTTCGGGCAGAAGGTTCTCCAGTTTTGCAAGCGCGCCTTGAGCGGCATCACGATATAAGTCGCCCCACAATTCCCGCACCAGACCCGTTCCCAGCACCACGGCTACGGCTTCTTCCAGGGTGAAAACCAGCGGCGGCATTTTGTATCCGCGCAAGAGCGAGAATCCGCCGTACGGTCCACGCTCCGAATAGACGGGGATTCCCATTTCATCGAGCATCTCGAAATATCGGTGGACGGTGCGCAGAGACACGCCCAATTTCTCTGCCAGTGCCGACGCTTTCTGGTTGGGCTGGTTTTGCAGGAGGAAAATAAGCGTGATGAGGCGGGTGGCTGTGGTGTGCATGTGTCACATCCTTGAGAAATATAAAACGGGTATATGTCAAATCATGACATATACCCGCAGACGAAAATACTAACCTTCCTACCCTTTTCGGATGACATCCTTCCCGTACTTTGCCTGGAGCTCATCCACCACCTCCTGCAATTTACGGGATTTTTCGCTTCCGACATCCCATAAGCTGAGTTGCCGTACCGGAGCCCCGATTCCGCTGACGCCGACTCCGATCAACCGGACGGCTTGATTGGGCTTGCGGACGGCGTTCATCAATTTGACCGCCGCGCGGTAGATCTCATCCTCGTTGTCTGTTAAAGTTTGCAATGTGACCTGTCTTGTCAGCGTGGTGAAATCGGGCCAGCGGATCTTTATTTTCACTGTCTTTCCGGCGAGATCGTTTTTACGTAACTGTTGCGCAACATCGTGTGATTGTTCCCGCAGGGTCTTGAGCAGGGTTTTCTCGTCACGGATATCCACATTGAATGTGGTTTCCTGGCTGACGGATTTCGTTTCGTATTCCGTGACGATGGGGCGGTTGTCCATGCCGTTGGCGTGACGCCACAGGTCGCGTCCGTTTTCGCCAAAGAGGCTGACCAATTCTTTTTCGGGCCAGCGGGCAATATCCCCGATCGTGTGGATGCCGAGTTCAGCGAGCCGCGCATTCGTTTTTGGCCCCACCCCCCAGAGCATGTCTGCGGGGAGGGGAGCGAGAAACTTTGCCTCCTCCCCGGCGGGGACAACTGTAAAACCAAACGGCGGTTCGTTCTTTCTTTTGCTCGATTTCTTCCCAACCTCCGTCGCAATCTTCGCCACGAGTTTATTGGATGCAATACCGAGACTCGAGGGGAGAGTCAACTCGGTTCGGATCGCAGTTTGCAGGTCCAGGGCGAGGCGCGCGGGGGATTGGGAAAGTTCCGAAATGTCGAGGAATGCTTCGTCGATGGAAATCTGTTCCACCAGCGGAGTCAAATTCCGCAGTTTTTCCATCACCTTTTCGGAATATTCGCCGTAAAGCCTGTGCCTTCCCGGTACGATGATCAGGTCGCGACAAAGGCGCACAGCCCGGGACATGGGCATGGCCGAGCGGATTCCCAATGCGCGGGCGGCATACGAACAGGATGCAACCACACCGCGTTCATCCGGTTTACCACCAACGGCAAATGGTTTCCCGCGCAACTGCGGATTCTGGATCTCTTCGACGGAACAGTAGAACGCATCGAGGTCGAGATGAAGGATCGTGCGGGCCATGAGATGATTATAGTGCAGCCGGGGTTGCCCCAAGAACGGACGAAAACGGGAAAAATTGACCACCAAATTGTTTTGAATTCATTATTGAACAATTATTAAAGAAAAGTTATACTAGGCAAGCGTATAGTCAAAACGGAACATTTTGCAGAACCTTTACGTCCTTACCCCGTGTTGACTTGATGGAGGAAGAAATGAGACTTGTTATAAGAACGATTTCGACACTGCTCCTGCTTGCGATTCTGATGACTCTTGCGCCGGGTGGATCATCCACCGCAGGCGCGGCAAGTTGTTATTGGGCGCAGTTCGTTGCGGATGTGACCATCCCCGACGGGACGAACTTTGCCCCGAATACTGCGTTCAAGAAAACCTGGCGCATCAAGAACATCGGCTCCTGCGCATGGGGGGGTGACGTCTCGCTGATCTTCGACAGCGGTGAGCGTATGAACGCGCCTGCCTCGCTCACCCTGCCCACGACGGTAAACCCGGGACAGACGGTCGATATCACAGTCGATATGACTTCGCCTGCCAACGCCGGTCACTACTTCGGCTATTGGAAATTCAAGACCACGAACTTCGGCGGTTTGACCTTCGGCATCGGTTCGAATCAAAATAAATCCTTCTGGGTTGAGATTCGAGTCAGCGGCG